>NC_011420.2:1592500-2192500 GCF_000016185.1 Rhodospirillum centenum SW | reverse complement strand
GACCCTGCTGGCGCGGACGGGGAGGACCGGAGCATGACGGCGCTGCGCATCCTGCTGGTCGAGGATTCGCCCACCCAGGCCCTGCGCCTGCAGGACACCTTGCAGCGCCAGGGCTACGAGGTGGACCATGTCGCCAGCGCCGAGGAGGCGCTGGAGGTGCTGAACCGGCGCCTGCCGCACCTGCTGATCGTGGACCACCACCTGCCGGGATTGCAGGGGGCTGACCTGTGCCGGCAGCTCCGCCTGCACGTCGCCACCTTCTCCATGCCGATCCTGATCCTGACGGCGGACGAGACGCCGGGGCGCCAGCGCGAGGGGCTGGACAGCGGTGCCGACGACTTCCTGCCGAAATCGGCCGACAGCGGCGTGCTGCTGCTGCGCGTGCGCAACCTGCTGCGCCATGCCAGCCGGGACGGCGAGCCCGACGTGCTGCCGCATCCGCAGTTCCGGCGTCCCGTGGCGCTGGTCGTGGGCACGCCGGACGAGCGCTTCCGCCTGCTCGACGCCCATCTGCGGGAAGAGGGCTGCATCGTCGATCATCGCGCCACCGCGGCCGACGCGCTGGAGACGCTGCGGCACCGCGCCTACGACTGTGCCTTCGTGGCCGAGACGCTGCCGGACATGGCGGGGATCGACCTCTGCCGGGCGGTGCAGCAGAGTCCGCCGCCGGGAGCGGATGACGCGCCCGCCCTGATCCTGCTGCGGCCCGGCGGACCCGGCGGGCTGGACGATCCCGACCCGCTGGACGCCGTGCAGGGCCTGCTGGAGGCGGGCGTGGACGACGTCTTCTTCCTGGACCGGCCCCTGGCCCCCTTGCGCGCGCGGCTGCGGGCGATCCTGCGCCGCCGCTTCCTCCAGGAGCAGAACCGGCGTCTGCTGGAGGATTTCCGCCGGCGGGAGAGCCTGACCCTGCGGCTGGAGGCCGAGCGCAACGCGGCCGAGGCGCGGGCGGCGCTGGCCGACCAGCTTCAGCGGGCCAACACCCGGCTTGCGGACGCCAACCGGCGGCTGGCGGAACAGGCGCTGGTCACCCGCACCATCACGGACAACGTCACCTCCGCCCTGCTCATGACGGATGCCGCGGGCAGCGTGACCTTCCTCAACCCGCCGGCCCGGGCGCTGCTGGGGATGTCGGAGGCAGACCTGCGCGACGGTGCCCTGGTCCGGCGCCTGGGCATTCCGCTCCCGCCCGGCCGGACCCTGCCGAAGCCCGTCCGCGAGGCCGCGGCCATGCTGGAGCGGCCGGAGGGGGGCTGCGTCCCCGTCGTCTATTCGGTGGCGCTGCTGACCGGCGAGTCCGGCCCGTCCGGCATGGTGCTGGAGATCGTGGACGTCACCGAACGCCGGCAGGCGGAGGAGCGTCAGGCGCTGCTGATGGCGGAACTGAGCCATCGGGTGAAGAACACGCTGGCGACGGTCATCTCCATCGGCGCCCAGACGCGCCGGCGCCATGCCGAGCTGACCAGCTTCTGGCCGACCTTCGAGGGCCGGCTGCGGGCGCTGTCGGCCACGCACAACCTGCTGGCCGACCATCACTGGGAATGGGTCCGGCTGTCCGAGGTGGTGTCGCACGAGGTACGGCCCTATGCCGGGCCGGGCGGGACCGATGTCCGCCTGTCCGGCCCGGCCGTCGCCCTGCGGCCCAAGGCGGCGCTGGCGCTGGCGCTGGTGTTCCACGAACTGGCGACGAACGCCGCCAAGTACGGCGCCTTCCTGCGCGGCGGCTATGTCGAGATCGGCTGGGGCCTGCGCCGCGGCGAGGGCGGGGACCGGCTGCACATCACCTGGAAGGAGCATGGCGGCCCGCCCATCCAGGCGCCGCCGCAGAACGGCTTCGGCTCCGTCCTGATCCGGCAGAGCGTGGCCTACGAACTGGGCGGCCGCGCCATGCTGGACTTCCAGGCCGACGGCCTGCTCTGCCGGCTGGAGCTGCCGCTGTCGGAGGAGATCCAGCCGGCGCCGGCGGAGACGCTGCCGGCCGCCCCGGCCTCTACGGCCTGACGGGACACGGGAGACGCTATCCCCGCCGCGGCCCGTAGCGCTTGCGCGGGGCGCCGCGGAAGCCCTGCTTCGGTTTCGGCGTCCGGCCGCGGGTGCGCGCCGCGGCGGCCAGGATCTCCGACAGCCGCCGGCTGACCTCGGCCCGGCGCTCCTGCACCACGGTGCGGTCGGGGAACTGCCTGGGGAACTTGCGCGAAGCCCAGTAGTAGAGGTCGCAGGTGCGCGACAGCTCCTCCAGCGACATGTCGTCCAGCATGCCGACGCGGGCCGGCACGACCAGCCCGACGGGCACCGCCTCGCCCGTCTCCACCGCCCGGCAGATGCGGTGGAAGAAGCGGGCGTCCACGTCCTTGTCCAGGTCGGCCGGAACGAACAGCAGGCTCAGCTTGTCCTCGAAGCCGATCTCCTTCTCGTCCAGCACGGCGGCCAGCTTGCGCAGCGGCTCCAGGTCGGCGACCCGGAAGGGGGAGCCCGCCGTGCGCGCCGCGGCGAAGCAGTCGATCAGCAGCGACAGGCTGTGGCTGCCGACGCGGCCGGCCAGCCGGGCCACCATGGCGCGGGTGGGCCGCACGGTCAGCGCCGTCTTCGGCCCGAAGCTGGTGTCCGGACGGGTGACGATCATGCGCAGGGCCTGCGGCGTGCCGCGCCCGACGACGCCGAACTCGCCCGCCTCGAAATGCCCGAAGCGGCCGGCACGGCCGGCGATCTGCTTCACCTCCGCCGGGTGCAGCGACCGCATCTCCACCCCGTCGAACTTCTCCAGCGTGGTGAACAGGACCCGCCGCACCGGCAGGTTCAGGCCCATGCCGATGGCATCGGTGGCGATCACCACGTCGGCCTCGCCCGTGTTGAACCGCTCCGCCTCGCGCCGGCGCACGTCCGGGGCCAGTGCCCCGTAGATCACCGCCGCCGTCAGCCCGCGCGCCTGCACCGTGTCACGCACCGCATGCACTTCGCGGCGGGAGAAGGCGATCAGGGCGTCGCCGCGGCCCACGTCGGACCATTCCAGCCGCTCCTCGATCATGTGCAGCGGCTGCTTGCGCTCCAGCTCGACCACCTCCAGCGGCTCGCCCAGATGGGCCGCGGCCCGCTCGACCAGGGGCCGCACCTCCGGCGCACCCAGCAGGTAGACGGTCTTCGCCGGCACCCCCATCAGCGCCGCCGTCCAGGCCCAGCCGCGGTCGCGATCGGCCAGCATCTGGACCTCGTCGATCACGGCGACGTCCACCGTCGCCTCCGGGTCCAGCATCTCGATGGTGGAGGAGAGGTGGCGTGCGTCCGGCACGCGGATCTCCTCCTCCCCGGTCAGCAGCGTGGTGGGCGTGCCCTCGCGGTTCAGCCGGTCCATCACCTCCAGCGCCAGCAGGCGCAGCGGCGCCAGATAGACCCCCGTCGGTGCCTGCCGCAGCGCCTGCATGGCGCGGTGGGTCTTGCCCGAGTTGGTCGGGCCGATCACCAGCACCAGCCTGCGTCCCAGGGCACGGGCCAGGGGGAACAGCCGCTCGAAGCGGGCGAAGTCGAACTCGGTGTTGACGTAGTCGCGGCCGCGGGCCACGGCGCGCTCGTGCCGCCAGGTCTCCTCGATCTCGGTCCAGCGGCGCAGGATGTCGTTGGGCTGGTGGTTGGTGCGGCAGACCCTGTAGAGGCGCTGCGCCAGATGCTCGAAGGTCCAGCTGTCCTCCGGCTCCCCCGCCAGTTCCTGCAGGGCCCAGAGGCGCTGGGCCACGTCGGCCATGGCCCGGTCCAGGCGCTGGCGCAGCTCGGGATCGGCCGGCAGGCGGCTGCGCAGCTCCGCCTCGTCCAGCCCGGACAGCTCGTCCACGTCCACGGCGCGGGACACCTCCAGCTGGATCGGGCCGGGCATGCCGGTCCAGTGGACGGCGTCGGCAAGGCGGATCCGGATGCGGTCGCGCGCCTCGGCCACGGCCAGGGCGGCATCGGTGCCTTCCAGCGCGCGGCGGCCGCGCTCCAGCACCTCGGCCCGGCGCTGCGCGCGGGCGATCTTGCCGGCGATCTCCAGCAGCACGGCCTCGCGCCGCTCCTCCGCCACCACCAGATCGCGGCGGCCCTTGGGCAGCGGCAGCCCCAGCGGCACCATGCCCAGCATGCCCGCCTGCTCCATCCGGTCCAGCCCCAGCCGGTGCAGGGGCACGACCTCGGGATGGATGCGGGCGATGGCGTAGACCAGGTCCGGATCGTCGCCGGCGGGTGCCGTCTGCGGTGTTTCCCCGTCGGCCATGTCGTGTCCTCCCTGCCGCCACGATGCGGTCGGCCGCTATCTGCGGCGGCCGAGGCGGGAAATCAATGGGGCGCGGCGGGAGACTGCGTTGCGCTCAGGCGGCGTCGCCGGTGGGTTCCTCGCGCCGGTGCAGTTCGATCCAGTGGCGGAAGGCCGGAAGCTGGCAGTGCAGGGCGGCATCGCGCAGGCGCAGGAACACGGTCCGCACCTCCTCGTGCCCCTCGGCGGCGGGCAGCAGGTCGCGGTCGTAGCGCTCGGCGCTGGCCTCCTTGCCGGCGGCGGCGGCCTCGCAGGCCTCCCACAGGCTGGCCGGCAGCGACACCTGGGCCGGGTCGTAGGACGAGGGCGGGGCGGCCACCCCGTGCCCTTCCAGCAGGGCGCCGAGGACGGCGGCGTGGCGCTGTTCGGAGCGCAGCACATGGGTGAAGGGCGGCATCGGCCCGAAGCGGCGCAGCACGGCCTCGTAGACGGCGGCGGCCCGGTACTCCATGTCCAGCGCCGCCAGCAGCGCCGCCCGGGCGGCGTCGGTCAGGCAGCGCCCGTGCCCTTCCGGTGTGGAGCAGCCACAGGGCTCCATGTCGCGGCGGCAGGTCATCGGTGGTTTCTCCGCTTGCCCTCTCAGGGGCGCGCACACCCTAACCGATCGCCGCCCGGAGCACGTTGCGTTTTGTCAACGCAGGACAGCGTTCCGGCCTTGCGCCCGCCGCGGGGCCGCCGGGAACCCCGGGGGGAATAGGGGGAGGGTGGAACGCCGGCGGGAGGTCCCGCCGTTTCACAAGGCGCCGGCCGGGTCGCTGGCGCTTACGCAGACAGGGAGGACGCAGATGGCTGGGATGGACGACGGGTCCGGAGACACACCCGCCGGCGGAACGTCGCCGGGGGGCACCTACGTGGACGGTTTCGTGCTGGCGGTGCCCAGGGCGAAGCTGGACGCCTACACGGCGTTGGCCCGCACCGCGGCGGAGGTCTGGAAGGAGCATGGTGCCCTCGCCTATGCCGAGTGCATCGGCGACGACGTGCCCTATGGCACCCTGACCTCCTTCCCCCGCGCCGTGCAGGCGACGGATGACGAGGTCGTCGTCTTCTCCTGGATCGTCTATGCCTCCCGGGAAGAGCGGGACGCCATCAATGCCAAGGTGATGCAGGACCCGCGCCTGAAGGGCAGCGTGGACGACATGCCGTTCGACGGCAGACGCATGATCCATGGCGGCTTCCGGACGTTCATCCAGGTCTGAGGGCTGCCGGGTCCGGAGCCGGTGTCCCCGGGGGCGGAAGCCCCGGGGGCACCGGCAGGACCGGCCGTTCAGCGCCCGGCCGCCATGATCTCCGCCACCGTCTGGAAGCGGGGGCTCTGCGACAGCGCCTCCAGGCTCAGGGACAGCTTGCGCCGCCAGTTCGGATGCTCCGCCGCCGTACCCGGCACGTTCACCGGCTCCGCCTCGTCCGTCAGGTCGTCGAGCTGCACCATGGCCAGGGCGCTGTGGCTGCGGGCCAGGAAGGCATGCGCGGCGGCGTGCAGGGTCTCCATCGGCAGGGGCCCGACCGTGGCCGCCGCCGGCACCAGCCCCTCCCGCTTCAGCGCCTCCAGCAGGCAGTCCCGGTCGCGCTCGCGGCGGCTCCGCTGACGCTCCGCCTCGCCCGCGCCGGGATAGAGGCCCAGCCGCTCCTTCAGGGCGATGTCGCTGCCCTCCCACCAGCCACGCAGGGTCGGCAGGTCGTGGCTGCCGATCACCGCCAGCGCCAGCGGGGGATAGTCCTCCGGCGCGGCATAGGCGCCGGTCCCGGACTCCTGCTCGAAATACAGCACCCGGTAGGACAGCACGGCCGCCGCCGCCATCCGCTCGCGGAAGCCTTCCGGCACCGTGCCCAGATCCTCCCCCACCACCAGGCAGCGGTGGCGGGTGCTCTCCAGCGCCAGGATGCCCAGCATGTCCTCCAGCGGGTAGGCGACATAGGCGCCGTCGGCGGGGGACCCGCCCTCCGGAATCCAGTAGAGATGCTGCAAGGCCATGGCATGGTCGATGCGCAGCCCGCCGGCATGGCGCATGTTCGCCCGCAGCAGGTCGATGAAGCTGCGGTAGCCCTCCTGCCGCAGGGCGCGCGGGTTCAGGGGCGGCAGGCCCCAGTCCTGTCCGGCCGGGTTGAAGATGTCCGGCGGGGCGCCGACATGGGCGGCGGAGACGACGGCCTGCGGGTTGATCCAGGTCTCGGCCCCGGAGCGGTCCGCCCCCACCGCCAGATCGCGGTAGAGCCCGATCGCCATGCCGGCCTCCCGCGCCCGCGTCGCCGCGGCGGCAAGCTGCCCGTCCGCCACCCATTGCAGCCAAGCCATGAAGTCGAGTTCGTGCCGGTGCTCCGCCGCGAAGCGGAGCACGGCCGGGGAGGCCGGGCTGCGGTATTCGTCCGGCCAGCCGTGCCAGTCGGGCGTGCCGCGCCCGGCGAAATGCCGGCGCAGGACCAGGAACAGGCAGGCCGTCTCCAGTGCCGGCCCGGCCTCCCGCCGGAAGGCGGCGAAGGCGTCCGCCCGGGTGCGGTCCACGGCGTCGCGGCAGGTCTCGAACAGCAGGGCCAGCACCTGCATCTTCAGGTCCGCCACGGCCGTGTAGTCCACCAGCGGCGACCGCCGGCAGTCCGCCAGCCGCCGGGCCATCTCCGCCGACGCGACCAGAGCTACGGCGTCGGGGCAGGCGGCGAATTCCGGCACGGCCGTGACGTCGATGTTCAGCACGTTCAGCAGCAGCCGGCTGGCCGGGGAATAGGGGCTGGCCTGTTCGGGATCGTCGGGAAAGGCGACGTGCAGCGGGTTCAGCCCGACCGCGGCGGCACCACGGGCCGCGGCCAGGTCCACCAGGGTGCGCAGGTCGCCGAAGTCGCCGATGCCCCAGTCGGTATCGGAGCGCAGGGTGTAGAGCTGCGCCGCCAGTCCCCAGAGCCGCCGGCCCGCCGCCACCTCCGGCGGCAGCCAGCAGCGGCCGGGGCTCAGCACCAGGGACGTTTCCGCCCCGGCCACCTGCAGCCGGTGGTAGCCGTCCGGCAGGTCGGCGGGCAGGGGCAGCCGGCGCCGTTCCAGCCGCCGGCCGTCCAGTTCCCGCACCGCCTCCAGGTCCAGGGCGGCGATGTCCGCGTTGCCGCCCCGCTCGCCGCCCTCCTCCAGCGCCACCCGCCAGGCGACGGTGCCCGTTCCGGCCGGCAGGGTCAGCGCCACCGACGGCGGCCCGGCATCGCGCCGGCAGACGGCGACGGGGGGCAGCGGCCCCTGCCAGTCCTCCCGGTCCAGGGCGTCCAGCGCCCGTTCCGCCGCCGCCTCGTCCGCGGCGTCGATGCCCATGGCGGCCAGCAGGCGGCGGCGGGTCGCGGGCGATGTCTCCACCCGCTCGCCATGGGCGTTGTCGAAGCCGGGCTCGATGCCGCAGCGCCCGGCCAGCCGCGTCAGCGCCGTGTCCCCCGGCTCACCGGCTTCCGTCCGGGTCTCCGGTCCGGCCTCTGCCCCGGTCTCTGCTCCGGTCTCCGCCCGTTCCCTGCTGCCGCTGTCCGGCTCCCCCTCGATCCACCAGCGCACGGCCCAGGGACCGTAGCGGCCGCCGCCGGTCGCATCCCCGGCCTCGCCCTCGCGGTGCAGGGTCCGGCCCGCGGCGGCGGGGAAGCCGTCCTCCGGCCCGGCGGACAGGTTGGCGGCGACGGCCAGGGTCTCCCCCCCGCCCAGGCGCCAGCGCACCACCAGCCCGCTCTCCCCGATCCGCTCGTAGCGGCCGGCCCCGGCGCCGACGCCGGTCAGACGGGGCACGATCTCCGCCCGGCGCAGGGCCAGCATCCGCCTGTACCAGTCCAGCCGGCGGGCGTGCGGTTCCCGCTCCAGGGCCTCCCAGTCCAGCTTCGCGGACAGGAACGTCGCCTCCGCCGTGGGATCGGGGATGCGGGCGCGGGCGGCCTCGTCGCGGAACTCGGGAAAGCGGGCGAACTCCTTGCGCCGGCCCTCGCGCACGGCGGTCGCCAGCTCGGGGCCGAAATCGCAGAAGAAGGGGAAGGGGCGCCCGGTCGCCCATTCCTCCCCCATGAACAGCATGGGGATCTGCGGCGCCAGCAGGTAGAGCCCGGCGACGGCCCTCACCGCCTTCGCCGGGGCGGTCGCGGTGATGCGGTCTCCGAAGGCGCGGTTGCCGATCTGGTCGTGGTTCTGGAGGAAGGCGACGAAGGCGGTGGGCGGCAGGTGGGCGCTCGGCTCGCCGCGGGGGGCGCCGCGGTAGGCCATCATCTCGCCCTGGAAGGCGAAGCCCTCGGCCAGCGCGCGGCCCAGCTTGTCCAGATCGCCGGCATACTCCGCGTAGTAGCCGGCGCTTTCCCCCGTGGCGGCGACGTGCAGCCCGTGGTGGACGTCGTCGTTCCACTGCGCGGTGAACAGGGCCGTGGCCCCGTCGCGGGCGCGGTCCAGCCGGGCGGCCTCGTTCTCCTCGTTCTCCAGGACCAGGTGGACGTGCCGGCCGGGGAAGCGGTGGCGCACCTCCCGCGCCAGCTCCGTCAGCAGGTGGGGCTCGGTCTCGTCGATGATGGCGTGGACCGCGTCCAGCCGCAGCCCGTCCAGGTCGAACTCCTCGATCCAGTAGAGGGCGTTGTGAATGACGAAGTCGCGCACGGTGCGGCTGCCCGTGTCGTCGTAGTTCACGGCCGCCCCCCAGGGGGTATGGTGCTTCTCCGTGAAGAAGGCGGGGGCGTAGAGGGACAGATAGTTCCCCTCCGGCCCGAAATGGTTGTAGACGACGTCCAGCATGACCATCAGGCCGCGGGCATGGGCCGCGTCCACCAGGGCCTTCAGATCCTCCGGGCGGCCGTAGCTGCCGTCCGGGGCGTAGGGCAGCACGCCGTCGTAGCCCCAGTTGCGGGTGCCGGGGAAGTCGGCCACCGGCATGATCTGCACCGCCGTCACGCCCAGCGCGGCCAGATGGTCCAGCTTTCCGATGGCGGCGCGGAAGGTCCCCTCCGGCGTGAAGGCGCCGATGTGCAGCTCGTAGAGCACCGCCTCCTCCCACGGGCGGCCGCGCCAGTCCGCGGCCTGCCAGCGGTAGGCGGCCGGATCGATCACCTCGCTGGGGCCGTGGACGTCCTCGGGCTGGTGGCGGGAGGCCGGATCGGGCACGGCCGTACCGTCGGGCAGGAGGAAGCGGTAACGGCTGCCGGGGCCGGCGCGCTCGCTCACCAGCTCGTGCCAGCCCCCCTCCACCGGGGCCATGTCCAGGATCCCGCCGTCCAGTTCCAGGCGCAGCGCCGTCTGCGCCGGCGCCCAGAGGCGGAAGCGCACGCCGCCGCCCTCGCGCAGCTCCGCCCCGAACGGCATCCGGTGCCGCCGGACGGCCCCGGTCCGGGGGGAGGGCACGCCGGCCTCCCCGTCGTCCAGGATGGCGAGCACACCGGCCAGCGGGATCTCCACCCAGTCGGGCCGGTTCGCCAGCTCGTAGGCGACCTCGTACAGCGCCTTCTCCAGCATGAAGAAGCGGACCAGCCGCACCGTCTCCCCCGGCGTGGCGGCGCAGCCGGGGCTGCCCTCGGCCGCCGTCAGATAGGTTTCCAGGAAGGTTCCGGCCGCCTCTCCGGCCCAGCGCGCCAGGGCGTCCTGCCGTGCCCGGTCGGCCTGCCGTCCGGCGGAGGCCGCCGCATAGGAGAAGGAGCGCAGCATTCCCGCCACGTCGCGCAGCGGGCTGTGCCGGGCCCGCCGCTCCGCCAACGGGCGCAGCGGCTCGCCCTCGAAATCCACGATCACGGCGTCCGCCGCGTCCGGTGTCACCAGCACCTGCCCCAGATGCAGGTCGCCATGGTGGCGCGTCCGGGCGACGGCGGTGACGGGCAGCAGCGCCTGCAACAGCCCCGGCAGCTCGGAACGGCGGGCCAGCAGCGCCTCCGCCATCGGCCGGGCGGCGGCGGGCAGGACGGCGACCGCCCCGTCCAGCGAGTCCAGGGCGCGCCGCGCCATCGCCTTGGCCGATTCGACCCAGCCGTCCAGGTCCTCGCCGTCCACGGGCGCGGGACGGAAGGCCTCGTCGTCCGTGCCCGGGTCCGTATCCAGGGCCAGGGCGCGGTGCAGCCCGGCGACCCGCCGGCCCAGGGCGGCGATCCAGGGCAGCGTCTCCTGCTCCCGTCCCTCGGCCAATCGGTCCAGCACCCAGCCCCAGCCGTCGCCCGCGTTGGGAACGAAGGCCTGGAGCACGCCGAGGGTGGCTTCCGCCCCGCCGGCGCCGGTGGCCAGGTTCAGCCACCCTGCCAGCGCCGGGACGGCGGGAAAGCGCGCCCGGTCGGTCAGGAAACGGCCGATCTCCAGCTCGGGATGGATGCCGGGTTCCAGGGTCCGGAACAGTTTCAGGATGCCCTGGTCACCGACCCGGAAGGAACTGTTGGACTGCTCCACGGAGCCGCGCCGGATCGCCGGTCGTGCCGTGGGTCCGCCGGCCGACGCCCCCGTCCGGCCCGCGGTCAGGCCGGGCGGGGTTTCGGCGTCGGGGGCCAGCAGCAGGTGCGCCAGAAAGGCGATCACGGTGTCGTCGGCCAGCAGCGCGTCCGCCAGCACCTGACCGCCGCCGGCCGGGTGCAGCGGCGCGATCACCGCTGCGTCGGGCACGCCGTCCGCGGGCAGGATGGTCAGCGGCACCAGACAGCGCAGCGGCCGGCGCTCCGGCGGCTCGACGGACCAGACGGCCAGGGCGGCCGGATGCTCCAGGCCGGGGAGCGGCACCTGGGCCAGCAGCGACACCCGCGGCTGGCCGGCGTCCTTCGCCGGATACCAGCGCTGCCGCAGCAGGAAGTCGGGCAGCATGGCCTCGGCCAACTGCAGCAGCGACGGATCCTCGGTGGGGAAGGGGGGGCCGCCGGTCGGGCGGGCGGCATCGGGGGACTCCGGCGCGGTCCGGGCGGGCATCGCTCACCTGCTGGCTTGACGCCCGCCCGGACGCCCGGAGCGGGCATGCGGATCGGACGTGCGGGTCGGGCCCGGTCAACAGACGGCAGGAACGAACGCTCCCGGAACGGGAGGGGTAAGCGGCTCAGGTCGATTCGGGCTCGATGTCGCCCAGGCCGTAACGGCGCAGCTTGACGTACAGGCTCTGCCGGCTGAGCCCCAGGATCTCCGCGGCCGAGGCGCGGTTGTCGCCGGTCAGCTCCAGCGCCGCCTCGATGCACAGGCGCTCGACCACGTCGGTCGTCTCCCTCACCAGATCCTTCAGGGGGACGCGGCCGACCAGTTCGGTAAGCTGCTCGACGGAGCGGGGCAGTTCCCGCTTGCGGGAATCGGCGGCAAGGCGCCGGCCGACATTGCGGATGGCGAAGCCGAAGCAGGGCCGGTCGCCGTTGCCGATGGAGACGGCGGAGACCTCGATCTCGGCGGTGTCGCCGTACTCGCCGCGCAGGGTGGTGGCATAGAGCCGGACGGCCCCGTGCTGGCGCAGGTTGGCGATCAGCACGCTGAGATCGACGCCCGGCCGGCCCAGCCAGCGTTCCAGCGATTCGCCCCGCGCCTGCTCCTCGGTGACGAGCTGGGCGAGGTCCAGGAACGCGGCGTTCGTCTCCAGGATGCGGCCTTCCGGATCGGTGATGACGACCCCGTCGGGCAGGCTCTCCACCACCTGCACGAAGCGGGGTCGCACGACCGGCGCGGCCGGAGTCTCCGTCGCGGCCGCACCGATCCGCACCAGGAACAGCGACACCCCCTCCTGCCGGAACAGCGAGGCGGTGACGGAGAAGCCGGCCATCCCGGCCGGGGCTGCGACCTGGGTCGATTCCGTGCGCCCGGTGGCACGGACCCCGGCCAGGAAGGACTGGATCGACTGCTCGGCCGCGGCCGGGAACGCTTCCGGCAGGGGGCGGCCGACGATGCGGTTCAGCTCGTGTCCCAGCAGGGTGGCGGCCGCGGGATTGGCCTCCGTCACCTTGAAGCTGGTGGCATCGACGATGAGAATCGCCTCCGGCGTCGTCTGGAACAGCAGCCGGTAGCGCATCTCCATCTGGCGCAGGCGGGAATAGTCCCGCTCCATCGACTGCTGCGCTTCCACCAGCCGCTGTTGCAGTGCCGCGGTGGCACGCAGGTCGCGGCCGATGGCGACGACCTTGCCGTCGTCCATCACCTTGACGGCGGTGTACTGGATGGGAACGTCCAACCCGCGGGCGGAGGCGTGGTTGACATGGCGCCAGCGGGAGGGAGCGCCCGATTCGGCCTCGCGCAGCAGCGCATCGACCTTGGCCCGGCTGTCGGAGGTGACGGTGTCCTGCCACTGGCGGCCCAGCCAGCCGTCATCCCATTCGCGGGCCAGGGCGTCGTTCCCGAACGCCATGTCCAGGATCAGCCCACGGTGGTCCACGACGAGGGCGATGTCACCGGCCGACGCGATCAAGGCGGCGACCGCCTCGGCGTTCAGGTTCCCCAGCGATTGACTCGGCGCCTGGAAATGCCTCACGGGCGGCGCGCCTTCCTAGCTCGATACCTTGACGTACGCCTGCCAAGGTTCTCGGGTTCCTCGGGACCCCCCCCGGTCCGATGCGTTAAGGCTGGCGCATGCTCATTGGGGCATCGCGGACCCGGTTTGTCAAGCCAGCCTTACGTACACAAAAATTGACATTCGCCCTCCGGGAGCGAAGGACGGCGCGCGCACGACAAAAACGGGCGGTCTCCCGCCCGTTCCAACACACACCGGCAATGTCGGGTTTCAGCAGCCCGCAGGCATCAGGGCAAGAAGGTTCTGTGCCTGAACGGTTGCCTCCTGGCCGTTTCTCCCCATGATGTCGGCGCCCACGGCGGTCACGTACTCGGGGTGACCGTCGAACACGGGGCCGCCGACCAGGATGCCGACCAGGCGGTTGCGCGAGGCGCGCCGGACCGACCGGATGGCCGCGGCCATGGTGTCCAGGCGGCTGTCGCAGCTTGCCGACAGGCCGACCAGGGCGAACCACTCGCTGCGGACCAGGGTGGAGAGATCATCCCGCGAGGTGGGCATGGCCGTGGTCACGTCCCAGCCGGCGCGACGGAAGAACTCCGCCACCATCAGCAGGCCGAAGGAGTGCTGTTCCCCCGGCACCGTCACCAGCAGGATGCGCCGCCGCGGGTCGGGCCGGTCAGCCTCCCCCACGAAGGTGGTGCTCAGGCCCCGCAGCACCTGCTGAAGCCGGCACAGCCCCACCGTCACGTCGGCGAAGTCGCACATGTCATCGTCCCACAGGGACCCGAGATGGCGGGCCGTGGGGGCGAGGAGATCCAGGTAGATCGTGTCCAGGGAGACGCCCCGCGCCAGCCAGTCCTCAATGAAGGCCGTGGCCGCCGCGATATCGTTCTCAAGAATCAGGGACGCGAACCGGGCGACATCGACATCGCCGGGTGTGGAACGCTGACAGGCCTGTTGGCAGCAACAGGCAGTCAGCGAGGATTGCGACAATATTAACCGGGTGAACGATTCACTTCCGGCATTACCGCACAATGAAACGGGGTTTCCGTCGCAGTCGCCGTAGCGGGCGTCAGCAGACTTGGATGCCAGATTTCTGTCATCCGCGTCACTTCCGGCGTCCGGCCAAGCACTCCCTGCGGCGACCCATTCGACGGAGTCGTTCATTTTCCGCCCCCTGGCTGGGGATGATTGAAAGTACACCCGCGACCACGGCGGGGGCAAGACGATTCACCTCGCGTCACCCCTGGAGCACCCCGGGGCGGGCGCGCCTGAGTTATGCGAAACCGAAAGCGTAGGGAAGAGGGCCGCGACCATACGCCATCCTGACAGCAATCCACTGTCAACTCTAATTTACGTTCCGTCCTGTTGACACCCTGACCGTTCACGTCTAGCCTTCCCGGAAGACGGCAGAAGCGGGTCCGTTGCGTTCGTCGCGGACCTTCCCGGCCGGCAGAAACCCCCGGCGGGGGCAGGAGAAAGCGATGGATTTTCCACCGTTTGTGCATACCCGCGGGCAGCCTCTCTATACGCCTGAAGAGCGTCGTCGGCGGGATGCCTCGTCCTGGACGGTGGTACAGGGAGTGCTTGCCCCTGTCCAGTTCGTGGTCTTTCTCGTCAGCCTCGGGCTCGTGCTGCGCTATCTTGCCACGGGTGCGGGCCTGGAGGCGGCCACGGTCTCGATCGTGGTGAAGACCCTGGTGCTCTACACGATCATGATCACCGGCTCGATCTGGGAGAAGGTGGTCTTCGGCAAGTTCCTGTTCGCGCGTCCGTTCTTCTGGGAGGACGTGTTCAGCATGCTGGTGCTGGCGCTGCACACGGCCTATCTCTGGTCGCTCTTCAGCGGGTCGCTGGAGCCGGCCGGGCAGATGTATCTCGCGCTGGCCGCCTATGCCGCCTACGTCATCAATGCCGTGCAGTTCGTCTGGAAGCTGCGGCTGGCGCGCCTTGAGGGTGCGGCCGGCGGTGCTTCCGGTCCTGCGTCCGGTCAAACCGTGGAACAGCCCTCATGAGTGGTAGTGACGCCCTGACCGCCTCCGGGGCAACCCCGTTCGGGGGGTGCAGCACGGCGCCCGTGCTGCGCGAGCGCGGTCAGCACGAAGTCTTCTGCGGCCTGACCGGAATCATCTGGCTGCACCGCAAGATCCAGGACGCCTTCTTCCTGGTCGTCGGCTCGCGCACCTGCGCGCACCTGATCCAGTCGGCCGCCGGTGTCATGATCTTCGCGGAGCCGCGCTTCGGCACCGCGATCATGGAGGAAAAGGACCTCGCCGGCCTCGCCGACATGAACGACGAGCTGGACAAGGTCGTGGACCGGCTGCTCTCGCGCCGGCCGGACATCAAGCTGCTGTTCCTGGTCGGCTCCTGCCCGTCCGAGGTGATCAAGCTCGATCTCGCCCGCGCCGCCTCGCGCCTGTCGCGCCGGCATGCGCCGGACGTGAAGATCCTGGCCTATTCCGGCAGCGGCATCGAGACGACCTTCACCCAGGGCGAGGATGCCTGCCTTGCCGCCCTGGTGCCCTCCATGCCCTATGAGGAGCCGCAGGACCCGCCGTCGCTGCTGGTCGTCGGCGCCCTGGCCGAGGTGGTGGAGGATCAGCTCCGCCGCATCTTCGACGAGATGGGCGTCGGTCCGGTGAAGTTCCTGCCGCCGCGGCGGGCGGACGACCTGCCCTCGGTCGGCCCGAACACCCGCATGCTGCTGGCGCAGCCCTTCCTTGGCGACACCGCCCGTCTGCTGGAGGCGCGGGGGGCGCAGCGACTTGTCGCACCCTTCCCGCTGGGGGTGGAGGGGACCACCGCCTGGCTGGCCGCGGCCGCCCGCGCCTGGGGCGTTCCGGCCGAGCGTTTCCGCGCGGCGACGGAGCCGGGGGCCGAGCGCGCCCGCCGCGCCCTCTCCCGCCTGCGGACGGAGCTGGAAGGCAAGCGGATCTTCTTCTTCCCCGATTCCCAGCTGGAAATCCCCCTCGCGCGCTTCGTTTCGCGCGAACTGGGCATGAAGCTGACGGAAGTCGGCACGCCCTACCTGCACCGCCAGCATCTGGCGCCGGAGCTGGAGCTGCTCCCCGCGGGCGCCCAGCTCAGCGAAGGCCAGGACGTGGAACGCCAGCTCGACCGCTGCCACGCCGCCCGTCCCGATCTCGTCGTCTGCGGTCTGGGGCTGGCCAATCCGCTGGAGGCGGAGGGGACAGCGACGAAATGGTCTATCGAACTGCTCTTCACTCCGGTGCAGGGGTATGAGCAGGCGGCTGACCTCGCCGAACTGTTCGCCCGGCCGCTCCGGCGGCGTGCCCAACTCAAGGTGGCCTGACCCGATGCAGCTCACCGTCTGGACCTATGAAGCCCCTCCCCATGTCGGCGCGATGCGCATCGCGACGGGCATGGAGGGCTTGCACTATGTCCTGCACGCGCCGCAGGGCGACACCTATGCGGACCTGCTGTTCACGATGATCGAGCGGCGCGCCAAGCGCCCGCCGGTCACCTACAGCACGTTCCAGGCGCGCGACCTCGGCGGCGACACGGCGGAACTGTTCAAGACCTCGGTTCGCGAGGCCTATGAGCGGTTCAGGCCGCAGGCGATGATCGTCGGCGCCTCCTGCACGGCGGAGCTGATCCAGGACGATCCGGGCGGTCTCGCCCGGGCGCTCGCCCTGCCGGTTCCCGTCATTCCGCTGGAGCTGCCCGCCTACCAGAAGAAGGAGAACTGGGGCGCGGCGGAGACGTTCTACCAGCTTGTCCGCGCCCTGGCCGGCCCCCATGCGCCGCCGCCCGGCACGCCGCGCCCGGCCCGGGCGCCCGGCGTGCGGCCGCGCTGTAATCTGCTGGGCCCGACGGCGCTGGGCTTCCGCCACCGCGACGACGTGACGGAGATCACCCGGCTGCTGGGCCGCATCGGGGTGGACGTGCATGTCGTGGCGCCGATGGGCGCCAGTCCCGCCGACATCGCCCGGCTGGGCGAGGCGGACTTCAATGTCGTGCTCTATCCGGAGGTGGCGGGCACCGCCGCCTCCTGGCTCCAGCGCACCTTCGGCCAGCCGGCGACCAAGGTCGTGCCGATCGGCTTCGGCGCCACGAAGGACTTCGTGGCCGAGGTTGCCGGTCTGGCCGGGCTGGACCCGGTGGCGGCGCTGGAGTCGGCCGGCGGGTCGCGCCTGCCCTGGTACTCCCGCTCGGTCGATTCGACCTACCTGACCGGCAAGCGGGTCTTCATCTTCGGCGACGGCACCCATGCCCTGGCCGCGGCCCGCATCGCCACGGAGGAGATGGGCTTCGCCATCGCCGGCCTGGGCACCTACAGCCGCGAGTTCGCCCGCGACGTGCGCGAGGCCGCGCAGCGTTACGGCGTCGAGGCGCTGATCACCGACGATTATCTGGAGGTCGAGGCGAAGGTCGCCGAACTGCAGCCCGAGCTGGTGCTGGGCACGCAGATGGAGCGGCACATCGCCAAGCGCCTGGGCATCGCCTGCGCCGTCATCTCGGCGCCGATCCATGTGCAGGACTTTCCGGCCCGCTACTCGCCCCAGATGGGGTTCGAGGGCGCCAACGTGATCTTCGACACCTGGGTGCATCCCCTGGTCATGGGACTGGAGGAGCACCTGCTGGCCATGTTCCGGGAGGACTTCGAGTTCCAGGACGAGGCCGGCCCGTCGCACCTGGGCGGTATCGCGCCGGCCCGTCCGGCCGCTGCCGTCCCCCCGGCCGCCGATCCGGCCGCCGTCCCGCCGACCCCGGTTGCCGCGGCGCCTGCCGCTGCTGCACCCGCGGCTCCGGCCGGCGAGCTGGAGACGCGCTGGACGCCGGAGGCGGAAAAGGAACTCGGTAAGATCCCGTTCTTCGTCCGCGGCAAGGCCCGCCGCAACACCGAGCGCTATGCCAAGGACCATGGCATCGCGCTCATCACCGTCGAGACCCTTTACGATGCAAAAGCACACTTTGGCCGATAGCCGCACGCCCGTGCGCGTCGTCATCGTGACGCTCGACAACCACCTTGCAGGGTCGGTCGAGCGGGCGGGGCGGACTCTGGCGAAGGACATCCCCGGTCTGGCGCTCAGCCTGCATTCCGCTGCGGAATGGGGCGACGACCCGGAGGCGCTGGAGCGCTGCCGCGAGGACATCGCGCAGGGCGACATCATCATCGCCACCATGCTGTTCATGGAGCCGCACATCCAGGCGGTGATGCCGGCCCTGAAGGCGCGGCGGGACAACTGCGACGCCATGGTCTGCTGCATGTCGGCGGGCGAGGTGATGCGGCTGACCCGGCTGGGCCGCTTCAGCATGAGCGGCGAGGCCAAGGGGCCGCTGGCGCTGCTGAAGAAGCTGCGCGGGTCGCAGAAGGAAGGGTCCAGCGGCGCGGGCCAGATGGCCATGCTCCGCCGCATCCCGCAGATCCTGCGTTTCATCCCGGGTCCGGCCCAGGACGTGCGCGCCTATTTCCTGACGCTCCAGTACTGGCTGGCCGGCTCCGACGAGAACGTCGTGAACATGGTCCGCTATCTGGTGGACCGCTACGCCGACGGCCCGCGCGCCCATCTGCGCGGCACCCTGAAGGCCCAGGCCCCGGCCGAGTATCCGGAGATCGGCGTCTACCACCCGCGCATGTCCGGCCGCATCGCCGACAAGCTGGACAAGCTGCCGGCCCCGGGCAAGGAGACGACGGGCACGGTCGGCGTGCTGGTCATGCGTTCCTACGTGCTGCCGGGCAACACCGGGCACTATGACGGCGTGATCAAGGCGCTGGAGGCGCGCGGCCTGAAGGTCGTGCCGGCCTTCGCCAGCGGCCTGGACGCGCGCCCGGCGATCGAGCGATTCTTCATGAAGAACGGCCGCGCCGTGGTGGACGCGGTGGTGTCGCTCACCGGCTTCTCGCTGGTCGGCGGCCCGGCCTACAACGACTCCAAGGCGGCGGAGGAGATGCTGGCCGCCCTGGACGTGCCGTTCTTCGCCGCGCACCCGCTGGAGTTCCAGACGATGGCCACCTGGGCCTCGTCGGATCGCGGCCTGCTGCCGGTCGAGGCGACCATGATGGTCGCCATCCCGGAGCTGGACGGCGGCATGGGCTCCATGGTGTTCGGCGGCCGCCCCGGCGCTCTCGGCGTGCCCTGCGCCGGCTGCGAGCGCAAGTGCGTCGTCAAGGAGTCGGACAACGTCACCGACATGCACCCCTGCCCGGACCGTGCCGGCATGCTGGCCGCCCGCGTCGCCCGGCTGGTCGAGCTGCGGCGGGCCGAGCGGGCCCGGCGCAAGGTGGCGGTGGTCCTGTTCAACTTCCCGCCCAACGCCGGCAGCACCGGCACGGCGGCCTACCTCTCCGTCTTCGCCTCGCTGCACCGGACGCTGACGGCGATGCGGGCCGAGGGCTACACGGTCGATGTTCCGGCCACCGTCGAGGAGTTGCAGGACCGCATCCTGAAGGGCAATTCCGAGCGCTTCGGCACCGATGCCAACGTGCATGCCCGGGTCGCCGTGGACGATCATGTCCGCCGCGAGACCTGGCTGCGCGAGATCGAGGCCCAGTGGGGGCCGGCCCCCGGTCGGCTGCAGACCGACGGCCGCTCCATCCTGGTGCTGGGTGAGCAGTTCGGGAACGTCTTCGTCGGCATCCAGCCCGCCTTCGGCTACGAGGGCGACCCGATGCGGCTGCTGTTCGAGAAGGGCTTCGCCCCGACGCACGCCTTCAGCGCCTTCTACCGCTGGCTGCGGGAGGACTTCCGCGCCAACGCGGTGCTGCATTTCGGCACGCACGGCGCGCTGGAGTTCATGCCGGGCAAGCAGACGGCGCTGTCCGCCTCCTGCTGGCCGGACCGGCTGATCGGCGACCTGCCGAACATCTATCTCTACGCCGCCAACAACCCGTCCGAGGGCACCATCGCCAAGCGGCGCTCGGCGGCGACGCTCATCAGCTACCTGACCCCGCCGATCGCCCATGCCGGCCTCTACCGCGGCCTGCTGGACCTGAAGGGGTCGATCGAGAGCTGGCGCGGGCTGGCGCCCGACGCAGCGGAGGACCGCACCACCCTGATCGAGGTGATCCAGGCCCAGGCCGCGGCGCTGGAACTGGTGCCGGCGGAACCGGCCTGGACCGGGGAGGAGGCGGACACCCGCGTCCAGGCCCTGACCGAACAGGTGCTGGAGCTGGAATACACGCTGATCCCGCACGGGCTGCATGTCGTCGGCGAGCCGCCGTCGGTGGAGGAGCGGGTGGACCTGCTGCTCGCCATGGCCGAGTCGACGCACGGGGCGACGCCCGCCCGCGCGGCCGTGGAGGCCCTGGTCCGCGGCAGCGAGCCGGAGGAGGCCCTGGCCATCGGCGGCGAGGCGCGCACCGAGGCGAACCTGACGCTGTTCCGCGAGCTGGCCTCGTCCGACCGCCTGCTGGCGGTGGACCATGAGCTTCCCGCCATCCTGCGCGCGCTGGACGGCCGCTACATCCGCCCGACCCCGGGCGGCGACCTGCTGCGCACGCCGGCCATCCTGCCGACCGGGCGCAACCTGCACGGCTTCGACCCGTTCCGCATCCCCAGCGCCTTCGCCGTGGCCGACGGTGCCAAGCAGGCCGCGCGCCTGCTGGAGCGTCATGCCCAGGAAGGGCACGGCCTGCCGGAGAGCGTGGCCATCGTGCTGTGGGGCACGGACAACCTGAAGTCCGAGGGCGGCCCGATCGCCCAGGCGCTGGCCCTGCTGGGCGCCCGGCCGCGCTTCGACAGCTACGGCCGCCTGTCCGGGGCGGAGCTGATCCCGCTCTCCGAGCTGGGCCGGCCGCGCGTGGACGTGGTGCTGACCCTGTCGGGCATCTTCCGCGACCTGCTGCCGTTGCAGACCCAGATGCTGGCCGAGGCCTGCTATCTGGCCGCCGCGGCGGACGAGCCGCTGGAGATGAACCTGGTCCGCAAGCATGCCCTGGCCTATCAGGAGAAGCATGGCTGCGACCTGGAGACGGCGTCCCTGCGCGTCTTCTCCAACGCCGACGGCACCTATGGCGCCAACGTCAACCAGCTTGTCGATGGCGGCGTCTGGGACGACGAGAACGAGCTGGCCGACGCCTACACCAAGCGCAAGTGCTACGCCTATGGCCGCTCGGGCAAGCCGGTGCGCCAGTCGGCGATCCTGGAGAGCGCGCTGGGTGACGTGGCCCTGGCCTACCAGAACCTGGACTCGGTCGAACTGGGCGTGACCACGATCGACCAGTACTTCGACAGCCTCGGGGGCATCAGCCGCGCCGCCAGCCGCGCGCGCGGCGGTACCGTCCCCGTCTATATCGGCGACCAGACGAAGGGCGAGGGCACGGTCCGCACGCTCTCCGAACAGGTCGCTCTGGAGACCCGTACCCGCATGCTGAACCCCAAATGGTACGAGGGGATGCTGAAGCACGGGTACGAGGGCGTGCGCCAGATCGAGGTGCACGTGACGAACACCATGGGCTGGTCCGCAACGACGGGCCAGGTGGCGCCCTGGGTGTACCAGCAGCTTGCGCAGACCTTCATGCTGGACGAAGAGATGCGTGAGCGCATGGCGGCGCTCAACCCGAAGGCCTCGGCCCGGGTCGCCAACCGCCTGCTGGAAGCCTCCCGCCGCAGCTACTGGACTCCGGACGAGAAGATGCTGGAGGCGCTGCGCGAGGCGGGTGAGGCGCTGGAGGATAGGTTGGAGGGTATCAACGAAAGGGCGGTCGCATGAGCTCCGTGTTGGAGAGACCCGCTGCTCCCGCGATCCTGCCGTCGCGGCAGGACGGGGAGGGCAGCGTGCAGGTGAAGATGGACCCGAATCTGAAGATCGGGACCGCGCGCGTGTTCTCGGTCTACGGCAAGGGCGGGATCGGCAAGAGCACCACGTCGTCGAACCTGTCCGTGGCCTTCTCGAAACTCGGCAAACGGGTGTTGCAGATCGGCTGCGACCCCAAGCATGACAGCACCTTCACGCTGACCAAGAAGCTGGTGCCGACGGTCATCGACGTGCTGGAGTCGGTGAACTTCCATTCCGAGGAACTGCGGCCCGAGGACTTCGTCTATCCGGGCTACAACGGCGTCATGTGCGTCGAGGCGGGCGGACCGCCGGCGGGCACCGGCTGCGGCGGCTATGTCGTCGGGCAGACGGTGAAGCTCCTGAAGGAGCACCACCTGCTGGAGGATACCGACGTCGTCATCTTCGACGTGCTGGGCGACGTGGTGTGCGGCGGCTTCGCCGCACCGCTGCAACATGCGCAGCGCGCCCTGATCGTGGCCGCCAACGACTTCGACAGCATCTTCGCCATGAACCGCATCGTCGCGGCCATCCAGGCGAAGTCGAAGAACTACGAGGTCCGGCTCGGCGGGGTGATCTGCAACCGCAGCGCCGCCACCGACCAGATCGACAAGTTCAACGCCGCCGTCGGCCTGAACACGCTGGCGCACCTGCCCGATCTGGACGGCATCCGCCGCTCGCGGCTGAAGAAGTGCACCGTCTTCGAGATGGAGGACGAGCCGGAGCTGGAGCGTGCCCGCCAGGAGTATCTGCGCCTCGCCGCGACCCTGCTGGCGGGGACGGAGCCGTTGGCCCCCGCACCCCTGCGCGACCGCGACATCTTCGACCTGCTGGGGTTCGACTGATGGAGAACGCGACCTATCTGGAGCGGCGCGAGGCCATCGAGACCTATTTCGACCGCACGGCGGCCGATGCCTGGTCGCGGCTGACCTCCGATGCGCCGGTCAGTCGCGTGCGCGCGACCGTGCGCGCCGGGCGCGACCGGATGCGGGCGACGCTGCTGTCCTGGCTGCCCCAGGATCTGGCCGGCCGGCGCCTGCTGGACGCGGGCTGCGGCACCGGCATGCTGTCGGTGGAGGCGGCGAAGCGCGGCGCGCATGTCACGGCCATCGACATCTCGCCCACCCTGGTCGGGCTGGCCGGCGAGCGGCTGCCGCACGATCTGGGCGTCGGCCACATCGACTTCCGCGTCGGGGACATGCTGGACCCGGCGCTGGGCCGGTTCGACCATGTCGTCTCCATGGACAGCCTGATCCACTACGAGGCCGCCGACATCACGGCGGCCCTGGCGAAGCTGGCGGCCCGCACCTCCGGCTCGATCGTCTTCACCTTCGCCCCGCGCACGGCGGCGCTCACGGTGATGCATGCGGTGGGCAAGCTGTTCCCCCGCGGCGACCGGGCGCCGGCCATCGTGCCGGTCGGTGAGCAGACCCTGCGACGCCTGATCGCGGCCGAGCCGGGGCTGAAGGGCTGGCGCTGCGGGCGGACGGAACGGATCGTCAGCGGCTTCTACACCTCGCAGGCCATGGAGCTCGTCCCCGCATGAGCCGGTTGTCCGACAGGATCGCCCGGAACTGGACGAAGGTCGGTCCGCAGTTTCTGCCGTTCGCCGACGCGGCGACGCCGGAGCTGCCGCTCGGCCGTCTGCTGCGACTGGCCCTGTTCCAGGTGTCCGTCGGCATGGCGGTGGTGCTGCTGAACGGCACCCTGAACCGCGTCATGGTGGTCGAGCTGGGCGTGCCCACCTGGCTGGTCGCGCTCATGGTGTCGCTGCCGCTGATCTTCGCGCCGCTGCGCGCCCTGATCGGGCACCGCTCGGACAACTACCGCTCCGCCCTGGGCTGGCGCCGCGTGCCGTTCATCTGGTTCGGCACGCTGCTGCAGTTCAGCGGCTTCGCCATCATGCCGTTCGCGCTGCTGATCCTGTCGGGCGACACGACGGGGCCGCTGATCGTGGGGCATATCAGCGCGGCCCTGGCCTTCCTGCTGGTCGGCGCCGGCCTGCACACGACCCAGACCGCCGGTCTGGCGCTCGCCACCGACCTTGCGCCGGAGCATGTCCGGCCGCGGGTGGTGGCGCTGCTCTACGTCATGCTGCTGCTGGGCATGGTCGGCAGCGCCCTGATCTTCGGAGATCTGCTGGAAGATTTCCGGCAGGTCCGGCTGATCCAGGTGATCCAGGGCGCCGGCGCCCTGACGATGATTCTGAATCTTGTGGCCCTGTGGAAGCAGGAGCCGCGCGATCCGTCGCGCACGCGGCCGGATCGGCCGCGTCCCTCCTTCCGCGAAAGCTGGCGCGCGTTCCGCGGCCAGGGCCGCATCCTGCGCATCCTGATCACGGTCGCCCTGGGGACGACCGCCTTCAGCATGCAGGACATTCTTCTCGAACCCTATGGCGGGCAGGTGCTGAAACTGTCCGTTGGCCAGACCACGGCGCTGACGGCGCTGATGGCGGGCGGCACGCTGGGCGGTTTCGCGCTGGCGGCCAACCTGCTGGCCCGCGGCATCGAGCCCTTCCGGTTGGCCGCGCTGGGCGTGGTCATCGGTCTGCCCGCCTTCTCGGCGGTGATCTTCTCCGACCCGTTCGGGTCGGTGAACCTCTTCCGTCTGGGGACTGCGTTGATCGGTCTCGGTGGCGGGCTGTTTTCCGTTGGTACACTGACGGCGGCCATGGCCCTGGCCCGCGACGGCCACAGCGGTCTTGCGCTGGGGGCGTGGGGGGCGGTTCAGGCCACTGCTTCGGGCGTTGCAATCGCCCTGGGCGGTGCGCTCCGGGATCTGGTCACGGGCTTTGCTTCGCAAGGCCTGTTAGGGCCGGCGCTGACGGGTCCCGCCGTCGGCTACGGTGTCGTCTACCACATCGAACTCGCTCTTTTGGTCGCAACCCTGATCGCCATGGGTCCCCTTGTCCGGTATCCGGACGAAACCCTGAAGCGGTCTTCCTCTCGGTTCGGTCTGGCGGAATTCCCCGGCTGATCGGAACCATCCTGCGGAGGTCATCATGCCTACCGGCGCCCTTACTGAATATATGGACGTTGCTCAAGTCGCCCTTTACGCTTTCTGGATCTTCTTCGCGGGCCTGGTCTATTACCTGCACCGGGAGAACAAGCGTGAAGGCTATCCTCTGGTCGCTGAAGACCGGACGAACGGCCGCGTGGTCGTGCAGGGCTTCCCGGCCGTGCCGCCCCCGAAGACCTTCACCCTGCGGAACATGACCACCTACCAGGCTCCTCCGGGCAACGTGGACGAGCGGCCGATTGCCGCTAAGCCGACCGCGCCCTGGCCCGGTGCGCCGCTGGCGCCGACCGGCAACCCGCTGGTGGATGGCGTCGGTCCGGCCGCCTATGCCATGCGCGAGGACGCGCCCGACCTGACGGTCCTGGACAAGCCGCGTATCGTTCCGATCCGCGTCGCCCCGGATCATCATGTCGATCCGCGCGATCCGAACCCGGTCGGCATGCGCGTCCTGGGTGCTGACAACCAGGTCGCCGGCGTCGTCCGCGAGCTGTGGATCGACCGCACCGAGCCGGGCGTCCGCTACCTCGAGGTCGAGGTTCCGGTGGCCGAAGGCACCCGCACCGTGCTGATGCCGATGACCATGCTGAAGATCAACGGCGCCCGCCGCGAAGTCCGCACGGGTGCGATCCTGGCCAGCCAGTTCGCCGACATTCCGGGCCTGAAGAACCCGAATCAGGTGACCAAGCTGGAAGAGGACATGATCACCGGCTACTTCGCCGGCGGCTATCTCTATGCGACGCCGGCCCGGCAGGAGCCGCTGATATGATGGAGCATGAGGACGAACCGGTGCGGGGTCTCCCCGCACCGCTTCCGTCGGGCGAAAGCCAGCTCTGGCAGGGTGGGCCGGACTGGCGGGCTCTTGCCCGCCGGGCCTACCATGTCCAGGCCGTCTCCCTCTACTTCGTGCTGCTGATGGCTTGGAGCGTCACCAGCACGTTGATGGACGGGGGTACGGTTGGTGCGGCGGCCAGGGGTGCCCTCTGGTTGCTGCCGCTTGGCGTGGCGGCTATCGCCATCCTCATTCTTCTTGCCTGGCTTTCTGCCCGCTCGACGCTGTTCACCGTCACCAGCCGCCGGATCATCATCCGGACCGGCGTGGCCCTCCCGGTCGTGCTGAACCTGCCCTACAAGGTGGTGGGTTCGGCCGGCCTCAAGGTCCATGCCGACGGCACGGGTGACATTCCGCTGTCGATTACGGGCAAGAACCGCGTTTCCTACATGGTGACCTGGCCCTATGTCCGGCCGTGGCGGATCGGGAATCCGGAGCCGATGCTCCGGGCCATTCCCGACGCCGCCGCTGTCGGCAGAATCCTGGCCGATGCCCTGGCGGCCGCCGCGGCTGAATCCGCGGCGCAGCAGCCGGCGAACGAGCAGCCGGAGGCGGTTTCGGCCGCCCCGGCTTCCGTTCCGGCCGGGGCGGGGCAGGGCGGCACGACCGCCGCTGCCTCCGAAACCGGGGCTGCGGGCGCAGTCGCGTCCGCCGGCGCCATGTCCACCGACACCACGTCCACCGATACCGACGAGCAGCCGGCCATTGCCGCTGCCGTGGGGAGTGCCCGGGCATGAACAGCACCCACGCCCGCCAGGTCTTTCCGAAGGTCGCCCTGTACGGGGCTGCGGGCCTTGTTCTCGTCTCGTTGATGGTGGCCGGGGCCTCCCGGCTCACCGATGACGGGGTGGTCGCCCTCCCGACCGGAGCCGTGACCGAGTCCCGGGCTCTCCGGTTCGAGGATCGCGCCGACGGGGGTGTGGCGATCTATGATGCGGCGACCGACGAGGTCGTCGAGATCGTCGCCCCCGGCACCAACGGTTTCATCCGCGGGGCGCTGCGCGGTCTCAACCGCGAGCGCCTGCGGCGCGACATCGGTGCCCGGCCCGCCTTCAACCTTACCCTGTTCGAGGACGGTCGGCTGCTGCTGATCGATCCGACGACCAACCGCAGCATCGACCTGGGCGCCTTCGGGCGGACCCAGACAGAGACGTTCGTGCGGCTTCTCACCGCCAAGGAAGGCAAGGAAGGTCAATCATGATCGAAGCCCCCATCGGCCCCCGCTGGCTGCCGCAGGGCTCCGTGATCGCTGACATCCCCTGCACGGTGGATATCGAGAACACCGCTGACAGCCTGCACGCCCATGTAGAACTCGAGGGAGTGGAGGTCGGCCCCGGCGACACCCTGCTGGTGCACGGGGCCCCGACCGACATCGAATTCGGGCACAAGGGGCTGCATCAATGCCGTGCCACGCTGATCCGTGCGAGCCTGTTCGAGCGCACCCTGATCCGCGTCGCGGCATATCTCGGGCTTACTGAACTGTACGAAGTCAGCTTTTCCCCCGGGAGGGTATGAGACATGATCACAACGGAGGGCGGAAGCGCCCCGAACATGACGACCCGGAAGGCTCAGACGGATACGTTGCTGAGCCCCCGGTTCTACACCACCGATTACAGAGCGCTGGACAAGGTCGATGTCAGTCCGGTCCGCGCCGAGTGGGATGCCCTGCTGGATGAGCTGGCGCGGGACGAGAACCGCCGCCACTTCACCAGGGACGAGGAGTTCAAGGACGCCTGGCAGGACATGCCGGCCGACCTCCGTAAGGAATTCACCGATTTTCTGGTCAGCTCGCTGACGGCCGAGTTCTCCGGCTGCGTGCTCTATGCCGAGGCGAAGAAGCGCGTCAGCAATCCGGACATGAAGAAGCTGTTCACCTTCATGGCCCGTGATGAATCCCGCCATGCCGGATTCATCAACGAGTCGCTTAAGGATGTCGGCATCGGCGTCGACATGAGCTTCCTGACCAAGGCGAAGAAGTACACCTACTTCCAGCCGAAGTTCATCTTCTACGCGACGTATCTGTCCGAGAAGATCGGCTATGCGCGCTACATCACCATCTTCCGCCACCTGGAGCGGAACCCGGACAGGCGGTTCCACCCGATCTTCAAGTGGTTCGAGCAGTGGTGCAACGACGAGTTCCGCCATGGCGAGGCCTTCGCGCTGCTGATGCGTGCGAATCCGCACCTGCTGACGGGCGTCAACCGGCTCTGGATCCGTTTCTTCCTGCTGG
This sequence comes from Rhodospirillum centenum SW, assembly GCF_000016185.1. Classification (NCBI taxonomy): domain Bacteria; kingdom Pseudomonadati; phylum Pseudomonadota; class Alphaproteobacteria; order Rhodospirillales; family Rhodospirillaceae; genus Rhodospirillum; species Rhodospirillum centenum. Next base: position 2,165,033 of record NC_011420.2, on the reverse strand, counting down.
CCGTGTTCGCCACGATGTATGTCCGCGACCACATGCGGCCGGCCTTCCATGATGCACTGGGCGTGGACCCCACCGAATACGACTTCACGGTGTTCCGCATCACGACGGAGATCTGCAAGCAGGTCTTCCCGGTGACGCTGGACATCGACAATCCGCAGTTCGCCGCCGGCATGGAGAAGCTCTGCCGGATCGCCGAGGCGACGGCTGACGCCAAGGCCAAGGGCGGTGTCGTGGGCGCTGTGAAGCAGGCCGGTCTGGGGCTCCAGGGGGCCTGGACGTTCCTGCGGCTCTATCTGCTGCCGACCAAGTCGAACACGCTCCCCCGCCAGATCAGGCTGGCTCCGGCCTGGTGATGAAGGGAGGGGCGTAGTCGTGATCGAATTCGGTCTCCCGGTGCTCTATGCACTGTTGGTCTGGTGGTTCAGCACCGGGCTGATCGCTTACCTGGACGGGCTTCCGCGTCATACGTTCCGCTGGAGCATGCTGGGTTCGACGATCCTGGCCGTCGGATCGCTGTACATGCTGGCCGAGGTCAGCACGGATGACAGCATCACCGGCGCCTATGTCGGCTTCACCGCTGCCCTGATGCTCTGGGGCTGGCACGAGATGAGCTTCCTTCTGGGGATCGTCACCGGCCCGCGACGCATCGCACTGCCGGTCGGGTCCCGGGGACTGAAGCGTCTCGGCTATGCGCTGGCGGCCATCGCCTGGCACGAACTGGGCATCGCCGCGTCGGCGGTTCTGGTGGTGCTGCTGACCTGGGGCGGCGAGAACCAGATCGGAACCTGGACCTTCTTCCTGCTCTGGGGTCTGCGGGTCAGCGCAAAGCTGAACGTCTTCCTGGGCGTGCCGAACCTCTCCGAGGAATTCCTGCCGTCCCATCTGACCTATCTCAGCAGCTATTTCCGTCAACGTCCGATGAACATGCTGTTCCCGGTGTCGGTGACGATCATCACCGTGGGAACGCTGCTGCTCTGCCGGGCGGCCATCGACCCCTTCGCCACCGATGCGGAGCTGGTCGGCTTCTCGCTGCTGGCGGCGCTGACGGCGTTGGCGCTGCTGGAACACTGGCTGATGGTCCTGCCGATTTCCGCCCTGGCGCTGTGGGGCTGGTATCTCGGGCCCCGGGCCACGGAGCCCCCTCCGGCGGTGCACAACACTGCCGAACGGACGTCCCGCGACCCCGGTTTCGACACGCGGGCCAAGCCGGTCGAAGGGTGCGCCGGCCCATGACCTGCTTCTGCCGTCTACCGTCTACCCTCCCTTCCACGCTGGCCGGGGACAGAAATGGCCAGCAGCACAATCCCTGCGGTTCCCGTCCGGTACAGGAACACAAGACCCTTTGGAGGCAACCATGAATTACGAGGCCTTCTTCCGCCAGCAGCTCGACGGACTGCGCCAGGAAGGCCGGTACCGCGTCTTCGCCGATCTCGAACGGCAGGCGGGCCGCTTCCCGAGGGCCAAGTTCTACAAGGATGGTGACTGCCGCGAAGTCACGGTCTGGTGCTCCAACGACTATCTGGGCATGGGACAGCATCCCAAGGTGCTGGCCGCGATGCACGCGGCGCTGGACGAGTGCGGGGCCGGGGCCGGCGGCACCCGCAACATCTCCGGTACCAACCACTACCATGTGCTGCTGGAAGAAGAGCTGGCCGACCTGCACGGCAAGGAAGGGGCGCTGCTCTTCACCTCCGGCTACGTCTCCAACTGGGCGGCGCTGGGCACGCTGGCGTCGCAGATCCCGGGCTGCGTGGTGCTGTCGGACGAGGGCAACCACGCCTCGATGATCGAGGGCATCCGGCACAGCCGCGCCCAGCGCCATATCTTCAAGCACAACGATGTCGAGGACCTGGACCGCAAGCTGTCCATGCTGCCGGCGGACGTGCCGAAGCTGGTTGCTTTCGAGTCGGTCTACTCCATGGATGGCGACATCGCCCCGATCGCCGAGATCTGCGACGTGGCCGACAAGCACGGCGCCATGACCTACCTGGACGAAGTCCATGCGGTGGGCATGTACGGCGCCCGCGGCGGCGGTATCGCCGAGCGTGACGGGGTGGCGCACCGGCTGACCGTGATCGAGGGCACGCTGGGCAAGGCCTTCGGTGTCGTCGGTGGCTACATCACCGGCTCCAACGCCCTGTGCGACTTCGTCCGCAGCTTCGCCTCGGGCTTCATCTTCACGACGGCGCTGCCGCCGTCGGTCGCCGCCGGTGCCGTGGCCAGCATCCGGCACCTGAAGACCAGCACGATCGAGCGGGAGCGCCACCAGGAGCGCGTGGCGACGTTCCGCCGCCGCCTGGATATCGCCGGCATCCCGCACATGCAGAACCCCAGCCACATCGTGCCGGTGATGGTGGGCAACGCCGTCTGCTGCAAGCTGATCTCCGACCGTCTGATGGACCAGTACGGGATCTATGTGCAGCCGATCAATTACCCGACCGTGCCGCGCAAGACCGAGCGCCTGCGCATCACGCCGTCCCCGATGCACACCGATGCGGACATCGACGCGCTGGTCGGTGCGCTGTCCGACATCTGGGGCGAGGTCGGCCTGCTGCGCACGCAGGCGGCGGTGGCCTGACCGCCACGCGAAGGACGATACCCGGCGCCCTTGTGGCGCCGGGCAGCGAAAAGGGCCCGCGGCATCGCCGGCGGGCCCTTTTTCTGTCTGCTCCCCTGCTCCCCTGCTCCCCTGCTCCCCCTGGGGACAGCCTCCGGAGGGCATCCGGAAGCCCGCCGGGCGGGGCTGAAGGCACCCCCCGGCGGGGAGACTCTGCCCCCCGGCGGGGGCAGCGGAGAGAGAGAGGGCGGGGGATTGCGACGGGGGCGGGTGCCCCTGCGTCTGATCTCCCGGGCAGGCTGAGCCGGCCCGGGCGGCGGAGCAGGCGCCCCGCCGCGTCCTGAGGCCGCCTTACTGGGGGGAGAACTGCTTCAGGTAGGCGACCACGTCCTTGCGCTCCTGCTCGTCCGGGAGCTTGAAGACCATCTTCGTGGAGCCCTTGGCCTGTTCGGCATGGCCGGCATCGGCCAGGAACTTGCGCAGGAAGGCGTTCGGATCGGGCAGGTAGGCGATGATGTTCTCGGGCGTCCAGTGCAGCCCGGCTTCGCCGGCCGCATGGTTGATGGCCGAGTAGTTGAAGCCGGGGGCCGTGCCGGCCTGGCGGTCGATGACACCCGTGAGGGCCGGGCCGACCAGGTTCTTGGCATCGGGGCCGACGCGGTGGCACGCCATGCACTTCTTGAACACGGCTTCGCCCTTCGCGGGATCGCCATCCTGAGCCAGCGCCGGGGTGGCGCCGAGGACGGTTCCCGCGAGAATCGCGGCGGCGACGAAAGCTTTCATGATCAGTTCCTCCTTCAGTGCGGCCCCTTCAGCGGCCCCGGGCGGGGCCTTGGGACATGACGCCGGTCGTGACGGCAGAGAAGTCGGGCGTCCGACCATATGGTCAAGGGGCCGGCGGGTTGGCCGCTTAGGGTCAGGTTGCTCCCGGAATCTGGCGGACCGATGTCCCCCGGACGCCGGGAGAATGGCTTTGTATCCCGAGGAGACAACGCCGAAAAGACGCCGCGGTGCCGCGGCACCTGGACTCGTTCCAAATTGTCGCGCCTGCGTCAAGCTCGCCTTGGTCGCAGCGGATCGGTCGGGACGTTTTCCGGGATGCCGGGCAGACGCCCGGCAGACGCCGTTACACGCCGCCGCCTCTCGCGCGGGCCGCTGTCCGGGGAATGGATGGGAGATGGATGGGGGAGGGGACGAGCTGCCCGCCCACTCCCCGGGCCGGACGTGCCGCCCGTAGCCGCCCGGCTGAAGGCCGCTGACGTCAGATGCCTGTGAGAAGCTGGGCGCGCACATAAGAAAAGGGCCGCCTCCTTTCGGGGGCGGCCCTCATCAGCAGCGGTCAGCTTACTGCTGCGGCGGGGTCTGTTCCGCCGGCGCCGGCTGCGGAGCCGGAGCCTTCGCCGGGACCACACCAGCTTCCCGATCCAGTTCCGGATGGGCAGCCAGCAGGCTGGCGTTGCCGTACAGGGGCTTGTTCACACCCTGGTGGCAGGTCGTGCAGTTGACCTTCGGCGCATCGCCGAGCGGGCCAAGACGGTTCTTCGGGAACGTCGACTGCAGCGGATTCAGGTAGGCGTCGTTCAGGTCGCGGACCAGTCGGATGCCGTACCAAGCCGTCGCACGCTGCGGCGGGCTCTGGTCCCACTGAGCGAAGGAGCGGCTGTTGTGGCAGAAGGTGCAGTTCACGCCCATGGATTCCGAGAGATGGAACATGAGGGCGTAAGTCGCCTCCGTCTGCTTGATGTCGGCCTTGTTGTCCGTCGGCAGGGCCGCCGTGCTGATCACCCGGATCGAGTTCTTCTCGCCACCCTGGAAGAAGGTGGTGAAAGGATCGACCGGCAGCGCGGCGTAACCGACGGCGGGAGCAGCCTCGTTCTGGCCGGCCGTGTAGCCAGCCATGCCCGGGGTGTGCTTCCGGCCGGGGTCCGTGAACCAGATCCCGGCGGGAACCGGCTGGCCACGGTGGCAGGTGTAGCAGGTCACGCCGGTCTGAGCGACGTGGCTCTCCCACTTGGTGTTGATGTGGCGGGTCATCTCGATCATCCGCCGGGACACCACCTTCGTGTAGAGGGTGTCGGCGGCGAGATCCTCGCCTTCAACGTGGCAGTAGGCGCAACCCTGCTCGGGCGACACCCACTCGGTGATGGCGGACATCAACCGCAGGAACTGGGCGTCGGGCAGATCGCCAAGAACGGTGACGTTCTTGTAGATCTCGCCGGCCAGCGGACCCGTGGAGTCGACCGCTTCGATCGGCGCCGGAACCTTGTTGGCGGCGACCTTCTCGGCCTCGGTACGCGGGTTCTTGACCTGTTGCTGGGCAAGGCCCCGATACCCGGTCTGCGTGACATCGACCGGCGGACGCTCAAAGGTGAACAGCAGGCCGATGCAGTAGACGACTACGACGGCGATTGCGATGCGGAACGTCATGCTCATGGCAGGACCCCCTGCAGCAAGGCCGGGTCAGTCAGCGCGGGGTACACGGCCGGGTAGGCCGGGGCCACGCCGTGCTTCACGGCCCAGAGATACCAGTTATCGACCACGGTGCCGGTCAGGAGGATGCCGATACCACCCGTCAGCGGGCAGAGGACGGCGAACCACCAGGCCCAGCGGTGAATCGACTCGGCCGTGGCATTGAAGCCCATGCACCAGCGCCAGAAGAGGGCGCCGCGTTCAAAGGCCGTGCCGCGGTCGACGATCTGCTCGACCTCACGCTCGGCGCCGAACCGGCTGGTGGCGAGAACGGTGGCACCGTGCATCGCGAACAGCAGGGTCGAGCCGTAGAGGAAGGCGATCGAGAGGGCGTGGAACGGGTTGTAGAAGAGGTTGCCGTACCGGATCGAGAAGGCCGCGGTCCAGTCCAGGTGCGGGAAGATGCCGAAGGGCACCGCCTCGCTCCAGCTCCCCATGAGGAGCGGCCGGATGAAGCCGAGAACCAGGTACAGCCAGATCGCCGCCGCGAAGGCCCAGGCGGTGTGCGTGCCCAGACCGAGCATGCGCGCGCGCCGGTAGGTGCGGACCCACCACAGCAGGATCGACAGGGTCAGGAAGAACCCGGCCATCAGCCACCAGCCACCCTCGGAGAGCGGCGGGATGGTCAGGCCGTACTTGGCCGGAGGCGGCTCAAGCGCCAGCCAGAAGAGCTGGCGGACGAACTCGATGGGGTCCCAGTTGACCGAGGCCCACATGTTCAGGCCGATGATCTCGATGGCGACGACGCCAAAGATGATCGAGAGCCACCCCAGGAAACCGATATAGACGGGCCCGATCTGGCTGTCGCCGATCTTGCCCATCAGGTAGGAGAACCGCGGCTTCAGCGTCCGGACCCAGGACCCGCGCGTAAGGGGAATCCCTTCATACGCCGGTCCGTGGACCTGAACCTGGGTGAAGATGTTCTGATATTCTGCCATGACAGCCTCCTCACTTCGGCCAGATCGGCAGGTTCAGCCACCAGCTCCACCATTCCGGCCACCCGCGGGTCCAGAACGGTCCGCTGATGACGATGCAGACGGCGCTCCAGAACGCGGCCGACAGAGCCAGGAAGAGACCGATGCGGTGGATGCCGAGCGTACCGATGGAATAGCCGATAGTGTCTCGGTAGAAGGTGTTCTCGTGCTCGGACGTCTTGATCACATCCTCGTCCGGGCCGACGTTCACGGCGGAGAGGACCAGCGCCCCGTGCAGGGACAGCGCGAATGTCGTCGCAAAGAAGAACGACACCGCGATCATGTGAGCAGGATTGTAATGGAAGTGCAGGTACTGGTAACCGACGTTCGACACCCAGTCCAAGTGGCTGAAGATGCCGTAGGGGAAACCATGACCCCAGGCACCCATCAGGACAGGACGGATGACGACCAGCGTGAAATACGCGAAAACCGCGACGCTGTAGGCCACCGGCACGTGCAGCCCCATACCGAGCTTGCGCGAGATTTCCACCTGCCGCAGGGCCCACGAGACGAAGGCACCCAAGGCACAGATGGAGATGAGCTGCCAGAGCCCACCCTCCTTCAACGGCGCAAGCGCCAGGCCGTACTTGATATCCGGCGGCGCGATATTAATTTGCCAGATGTTCCAGGTCGGTCCCAGAGCGGCGCCGTAAATGATCAGCGCGGTCCCCAGGAAGGTGAAGAAGATTGTCGTGACCCCGAAGAAGCCAACGTAAAAAGGCCCCACCCAGAAGTCGAACAAATCTCCCCCGATAAGCGTCCCTCCACGGACGCGGTATTTCTTTTCGAAGCTGAGCATGGCCATCGTCGGATCCCCCGTCAGGCGGCCCGTAGGGAAAGGCGTTGAAGAGTACCGCCGGCGACGGACGGGGCGGGAGCTTCCGCTCCCGCCCGCCACCGGCGATATCCGGCGTACTGGCCGTCAGTTCAGCGGCGAGTACTGCGCAACGGCAGCGCGCGTAGCGCTGGCGCCTTCCAGCCAGTTGAAGCGGTCCGTGCTCAGCAGGATGAAGTGAATCAGGACCGCAAGGCCGAACAGGAAGGTGGCCAGAGCCACGAGAGTCCTGCGCGGATCGAAAAGAAGCCACAACCGCCACATAGTATCCTCCTTAGGCGATGAAGTTCGTGACGGTGCCGAGGGCGAGCTTCACGCCATCGACGAGCTCAGCGTACCCCTGCGGGCCCGGGATCCAAGGACGCCAGGACCAGACGAGGAAGTGCGCGATGATCGCGACCACGGTGAAGATGATGAAGCCGGTGACGAAGAGGTTGTGAAACTCCTTCGCTTCCGTCTCCGTCAAGCCCGACAATGAGGTATTTTCAGGCATTGGTTACCTCCTGATAAATGGCCGTTAGGCCGTTACCACGCGTTTCCACGTGGCCTTCACCGCAGCAGACAGCGCTGCGGCTTCTCTTCACGCCCGGCGCGGATGCGCAGCAGGCGTAGCTCGTGCGATGCGCCCCATGGGCAGCCGCGGTCGCGCGGCCGGCATCCAGGGAAGGGGACATCGTAATCATGCGGCGCGTCCCTCCGTGACGAGGGTGCGGGTGACCGAGAAGCGGGCCGCGGTGACCCGGTCCTCCCCCGCCTTGCGCGCCTCGCGCTCTGCCGCATCGCGCAGCCGCTTGGCGGCCGAGATGCGGACGAGCACGGGTTGGGATTCCACGGCGGCATCCAGGGCCGCCTTGGCCGCATCGTCCCACGGCAGTTCCGCGTGCAGACGGGAAGGCGTCGCCTCTACCCGGTCCAGATCGGTCGCCAGCGGGAGGATGTGGAAAAGGGCGTCGAACAGCGCGTTGCAGACTTCCTGCACGAGGAAGGTCGCCCCGGCGTACCCCATGAAGGGCGTGCCGGTGTGCCGCCGGATCAGAGCGCCAGGGAACGAGGCGGGGATGAAGATGGCCCGGGAGCCGATCTCCGCCAGGTACATGCGCTCGTTGTAGCTGCCGAACAGCACAAGCGGGGTCTTCTCGTGGATCGCCTGCCGGACCGCGTCGTTGTCGGGCTTCAGCCCCGGCCGCCGCGAGAAGGCGAAGGTGCAGGGAAGCCCCATCTCCTCCTCAAGGAAGTGCCGGATGCCGCGGGCATGCGTCTCGTTGGCGACGATGCCGAAGCTCGCCGTGCCGAAGAAGTCCTGTGTCACCGACCGCCAGAGATCCCAGAGCGGCTTGATGGTCGTGTGCTTTTCCTTCTCGATGAACGGCTCGGGGTCAAGCCCCAGCAGTCCGCCGAGCGTGCGCAGGAACTTCGTCGTCGAATGCAGCCCGATGGGGGCCTGCAGGTAGGGCTTGTCCAGCGCCTCGCAGAGCAGGCGGCCGAACTCGCGGTACATGCAGATGTTCACATCGGCATCGACCAGCCGCGGCACGTCCGAGAGGTGCGTGCCCAGCGGGAACACCATGTTGATCTCGGCCCCGATGCCCTCCACCAGCCGGCGGATCTCGGCGAGATCCGACCAGGTGTTGAAGTAGCCGTAGATGGGCCCGATGATGTTCACCCGCGGCTTGTCGCCTTCCTTGCGCGGCCGCGGCTTCGGCATGACGCCACGCTTGGCGCCATACTCCGTCCACAGCCAGTACATCGCGCGGTTGGCGCTCTGCCACTGGTCCTCGTCGATGGTGCGCGGCAGGAAGCGCTGGATGCCGGTGCCTTCCGGGGTCACGCCGCCGCCGATCATCTCGGCGATGGAGCCGGTGACGACCACGCTCGGCAGAGCCGGGTCCAGGGTCCGGTGCGCCCGCTTCATCGCCTTCTCGGTCCCGTGCTGGCCGAGTTCCTCCTCGGCCAATCCGGTCACCACGATCGGCAGCTCATGCGGGGGCAGGGCATCGGTGTAGTGCAGCACCGAAGTCACCGGCAGGTTTTCGCAACCCACGGGTCCGTCGATGATGACCTGCAGCCCCTTGATCGCCGTGAAGACGTAGACGGAGCCCCAGTAGCCGCCGGCGCGGTCCAGATCCTGGATCAGCATGGCGCGTCCTCCGCGACCGAAGCCTTCTCCTTCGCCGCCTTGGCGAACTGAGCAAGGTTCTTCTTGCGGAACTCGGGGCGGTCGTGCGGCACGTCCTCCCAGACACCGGCCGCGAAGCCGGTGCCCACACCCTCGAAGAACTCCCGCATCGTATCGAAGCGGGCCTTGTTCCCGAGTGCTGCGTTGATGACCTGGGCCAGCGACCCGGCTCCGGCCGGACCCATCAGCGGGCGGGCGGAGATCAGGTTCGTGAAGTAGAGGGCCGGGATCGCCATTTCCTTCGCCTTCTGCACCACCGGGGTGGTGCCGATGGCGAGGTCCGGCCGGACCTCCTTCATGGCGGCGATGTCCTGCTCCAGCGAGGCGCGGTACTGCACATGCACCCCGCGCTCGGCCAGCCACTCGCGGTCCGCCTCGGACCAGCGGGTGCGCGGGCAGGCGGTGCCGACATAGGGCACCTCGGCCCCGCTCTCGATCAGCAGGCGCGCGACCAGCAGCTCCGAGCCCTCATAGCCCGACAGCGTGATGCGGCCCTTGATCGGCATCTTCGACAGGGCACCCCGGATCGCCGGCAGGAACCGGTTCTTCGCGGCGGCGACCAGATCGTCGGAGACGTTGCAGGCCTTGCCGATGGCCTCCAGCCAGGCGGCGGTGCCGTCATGGCCCACCGGGGCGGAGCCCACGATGGCGCGGCCGGCCGCCTCGAACTCCCGGTAGGAGGCCGTGTAGAAGGGATGGATCGCCGCCACAGCCGCGCAGTCCAGCGCGGCATACAGCTCACGCCACTCGCGGGTCGGGACGACCGGACCGGCGGCCAGACCCAGCGGCTCCAGCATCATGCCGATGCCGACCGGATCGGCGGGGAACATCTCCCCGACCAGGGTGACCGTCGGCCGCTCGCTGCGGCCCTGGCGCGGCGCCTGCACCGGACCCTGCTCGGCCTCAAGCCGGGCATAGTTCAGCATGGCACCGGCCAGCACGTCCTTCGCCTCCGCATGGGTCGGCACGCCGAAGCCCGGCACGTCGATCCCGATGATGCGGACGCCGTTGATCTCCTTCGGCAGGAGCCGCAGCGGCACGCCCGAGGCGGTGGGGACGCAGAGGTTGGTGATGACCACCGCGTCATACTTCTCCGGGTCGGCCAGCTTGTAGACAGCCTCGCGGATGTCCTCGAACAGCTTGCCGGTGACCAGCGTCTCGGAGCTGAAGGGCACATAGCCCACCGAGCGCTTGGCGCCGTAGAAGTGCGACGTGAAGGTCAGGCCGTAGACGCAGCAGGCGGAACCGGACAGCACCGTCGCCGTGCGGCGCATGCGCAGGCCGACTCGCAGGGACCCGAAGGCCGGGCACATGCTCTGCGGCTGGTCATGCGGGCCCTGCGGATAATCTTCCGCATAGCGCTGCATCACATCGCCGAGGCCGGCCTTGGCAGCGGCCTCGCGCATTCCCATCTTGTTGTGGCACCCGAGCCCGTCGCCGGAAGCGTCGGTCTGGGGAGCGCAGCCGCCGGCCGAGGACCCTGCCGGCACAGGGTCGGCCAGGGCCGCCGCGCCGACGGGGTCGTACACGACCTCCGTCGTCGTCCTGGCGGCTTTCGCCGTATCCGTGTCGTACTTGTCCATGGTCTCTTGCTCGGTCTCTGCTCAGCGGCTTCAGACGTTGTCGTAGATTACTTCAAGCGACGGCTTAGAAACTGCGGTGCTTCCGCACATGTCCTCCATCGTCGCAGGCTCAAGAACCACATTGCGGCCCACGCTCTCGCCCTTGAACAGGCCGAGAAGCCCGTCCTGGGAGAGAGGGGAGGGGCGACGCGGCGGAGCATCCGCGACGTTTCGCGCCAGCTCCTCGAACATCGGCCCCCACTGGGCGCCAGGCCTTGCGACGATCTCGTAGTTCGCGCTCTTGCGCCGGATATCCTCGTTCGCCGGGATCGAGGCGAGGACGGGAATGCCCGCCGCCTCGGCGAAGGCCGCAGCCTCGCCGGTGCCGTCATCCTTGTTGATGACCATACCGGCGACGCCCACATTGCCACCCAGTTTGCGGAAATACTCGACAGCGGAGCAGACGTTGTTGGCGACGTAGAGAGACTGCAGGTCGTTCGATCCGACGACGATCACCTTCTGGCACATGTCCCGGGCGATCGGCAGGCCGAAACCGCCGCACACGACGTCACCCAGGAAGTCCAGAAGGACGAAGTCGAACCCCCAGTCATGGAACCCCAGCTTCTCCAGCGTCTCGAAGCCGTGGATGATGCCCCGCCCGCCGCAGCCGCGGCCGACTTCCGGCCCGCCCAGCTCCATGGCGAAGACGCCATCCCGCTTGAAACACACATCACCGATTTCGACCTGTTCACCCGCAAGCTTCTTGCGGGTGGACGTTTCGATGATTGTAGGACAGGCCTTGCCCCCGAACAAAAGCGACGTGGTGTCGCTCTTCGGGTCGCAGCCGATGAGCAGGACCTTCTTGCCCTGCTGCGCCATCATGTAGCTCAGGTTGGCGAGCGTGAAGCTCTTGCCGATACCGCCCTTGCCATAGATGGCGATGATCTGGGTCTTCTTGGTCGCAGGCTCGGTGTGAACCGGGTCGGGCTCAACCTCGGCCTCCGCCCGCAGGCGGTCGCGCAGCGCCTCTACCGCCGGCTTGGCGGCAGGCGCGGTCTCCGTCGCGCGCAGCACAGCAGTCATCACTAACCCCTCCAATCCAGGATCATTTTCAGGCAGGCCGGATCTCCGAACGCCGTCCGATAGGCAGCGTCCGCGTCCTTGGCTTCTTGCCTGTGGGTAATGAGGCCGTCGAGAGACAGCCTCCCGGAGTCGATGAGGTCTTTGACCGCCACCAGGTCCGGGTCACGCCATTCCGCCGCGACCCTGAAGCGCGCTTCGCGCATGAAGGCCGGGGGAAAGGTGAAGGAGAGGGGTTCGCTGTAGAACCCGGCGAGAACGATCTCCCCGCCGCGGGCAAGGCGCCCGACCAGGGTGTCCAGCAGCTTCGAATCCCCGCTGACATCATAGATCGCCTGATAGTCGCGGCGCTCGTCCGTGGCGGGATCGACGACGGCATAGCCCTCAGCGCCACCGCGGCGGGTGGGATTGGTCTCCCACACCACCGGCGCGCCGCCGGCCTCAACCGCCAGCCGCGCCAGCAGCCGGCCGAGCACACCGTGTCCGATGATCAGGTCCGGCCGGCCGCCGCCCACCACCGCGTGGTACGCGGTTGCCGCCAGCGCCAGCAGCACGGCCCGTTCGCCCAGCCGCTCGTCCACCGGGATGACGCGGGCACCGGGCACCACGACCCGGGACGCCGCCCCGCCGAACAGCCCCCGCACCTCGCCATAGCAGCGGGCGCCGGGAACGAAGACCATCTCCCCGACCTGCCGCCCCGCGGCGCTGCCGGCCGACACGACGCGGCCGACGGACTCGTACCCGGGCACCAGCGGATAGCCCATCCCCGGGAAGGGGGGCATCCGGCCTTGCCAGAGCAGTCTTTCCGTGCCCGTGCTGATCCCGCTCCAGAGGATATCGACAGTCACGTCGTCATCCGTCTGGGGTGCGAGTTCGAGCTGGCGCAACGACAGGCGCTCAGGCTCTTCCAGCACTACCGCAAGGGTGTTCATGAAGGTCCGCCAACCACGCGAAACGGTGGGTCCGATTTGATGAATGTCAGTCTAGCTTGACAGGTTCCAATGTCAAGGCAGGCTTACTACTCAGCCGGTGCGACCAAGACGCGCGACCAGGACGCTCGCCACCAAGGGGGTGCTCGTCCTAGCCATTTCGACATGGCCGAAGCCGGCCTGGCGCAGCAGCGCCTCCAGTTCGGCCGGCGTGCGCGGCCGGCCGCTGCCCATGGCCATCAGGTACAGACCGAAGTAAGCGTCGCCCACGGGCTCGGCCCCGGCGGTGCCGGACATGGGTTCGGCGATCAGCAGCGTGCCGTCGGGGCCCAGCGCCTCGGCGATGGCCCGGAAGAGCGCCAGCACGGTCGCATCGTCATGGTCGTGGACGATGCGGACCAGGGTGATGAGGTCGGCGCCCGTCGGCAGCGGATCGCTGCGGAAACTGCCGCCGACCGCGGTCGCGCGCTCCGACAGCCCGGCGGCGGCGAAGCGCTCGCGCGCCTGCTCGGCCACGGCGGGCAGATCGAACAGCATCAGCCGCAGGTTCGGCGCACGCTGCGCCACCTGCATCAGGAAGGTGCCGTTGCCGCCGCCGATATCCAGGATGCAGCGGTGCCGGCGCACCGGATAGGCGCCCAGCACCTCCGCCGCGACCATCGGCTGCGAGGCGGCCATCAGCGCCGTGTAGGCGGTGACGGTGCCGCGCTCCAGGCCGGCGGGCTGCTCGGCCGCCGCATAGGCCCAGAAACCGCCGAGTCCCGTCCGGGTCCGCCCGGCCCGCAGCAGGGCAACCGGGTCGGCCAGATCGGCATACAGCAGGCCGTGATGCTCCACCATGGCGGCCAGCCCGTCATTGCCCAGCATGGCGGCGCCCAGCGGGCCCAGCCCGTAGCGGCCGCCGCTGCGCGCTTCGGCCAGCCGCAGCGCCGCGGCGGCGCGCAGCAGCGTCGTCGTCGAGTCGAGCGGCAGGTCCAGGCGGGGCGCCAGGGCCTCGGGCGTCTGCGGCCCCTCGGCCAGGATGTCGAACAGCTTCAGCCGCACGCAGGCCAGCAGCACCTGCGAATAGACGAAGCCGGCACAGAGATCGAACAGCGCCCGGGCACGGCGCCGCGCGACCGGGCGGGTGAGGGGGAAGCGCGCCGCCCAGTGGCGGAAGCGCGGGCTGGCGACCAGCCGGTCGCGCAGCGAAAGCAGCCGGTCCAGCAGGGCAGCCCCCGTGCCGGGAGCGTCCGCGGGGTGATCCGCCGCGGGATGATCCGCTGATGCCATTCGTCTCTCCGTCCGCCGGCGCGGGCCTTCCGGCCGCCGCGCCGGTCTGCGGCAAATCAGTCCGCCCCCGGTCCCAGGGACGGGGGCGGCAGGGAAGACCCCGCCCGCAGAACCGGGGCGCCGTCGTGGGCGCCTTACCGGTCGGCGGGCGGGGAGCCGCCATCCTTTCAGGCGGCGGCGCGCGCCAGATCCTTGGGCAGGAAGCGGCGGGACTCCATCCGGATCAGGGCCTGCAGTTCGGCCTGGCCGGGGCAGGCGGGGATGGAGTCGATGGCGGATTCGGCCAGCTCGTCCAGGCGCTTCAGGCTGCCGGCGATGCCCAGCTCGCGCACCGCGCTGCTGCGGCCCAGCGCGGCATCGCGCCCCACCGGCTTGCCGATCTCCTCCGGGTCGGCGGCCACGTCGCGCAGATCGTCGGCGACCTGATAGGCTTCGCCCAGGCGCTCACCCAGGAAGCGCCACGGAGTCGGATCGGCGCCCGCTGCGGCGGCGCCGGCCATCGTCGCCCCGGCGAACAGGGCGCCGGTCTTGGCGCGGTGATATTCGGACAGGTCGGCCTCCGGCTCGCACTCCCAGGCCTGCCCGGCGATGATGCCGGACGGCACGCCGACGGAGCGGCTGACGACCCCCATCAGGGGGATCAGCCGGTCCGGGCGCTGTGCGGCCGCGCGGGCCAGGAGATCGAAGGCGAGCACGATCAGTCCGTCGCCCGCCAGAACGGCGAGCGGTTCCCCGAACGCCTTGTGGACCGACGGCTTGGAGCGTCGGATGCTGGCATCGTCGAAGCAGGGCAGGTCGTCATGGACCAGCGAGGCGCAGTGCAGCAGCTCGATGGAGGCGGCGGCGGCGTCGGTCAGTTCCGGGGCGTCGTCGCCGCAGGCGCGGGCGACGGCCACGCACAGGCGGGGGCGCAGACGGTGCCCGCCCGGGAAGACCGAATATCGCATCGCCTCGGCGAGTCGCGGGGGTGTCCCCGAGACCTCGGTCCCCTTGATTGCCGATTCAAGCGCCAGTTCGATGCGTGCCATCACGTCCATTCCGATCCTCCAGACCGTATCGGACAGTGACCGCCTAGTGTAAACAAGCGTTGTCACGCCCGTATGTCAGGTGATATTGACAGTCCCTTGCCGTTAACGCAACGACATTCCACGGGAGTGGACCGGACGTGCCACGTTATCATGTCGCGGTCATCGGCGGCGGTGTCGCAGGGCTCGTTTCCGCGGTCCTGTTGTCCGCCCGTGGGCTCCAGGTCACCGTACTGGAGAAGGGGCCGGCCCCTGGCGGCAAGATGCGCCAGATCGCCATCGGCGATGCCCGTATCGACTCCGGCCCCACGGTCTTCACCATGCTCCCGGTGCTGGAGCAGATCTTCGCCGAGGCCGGGGCCTCGCTGGGCGACCATCTCACCCTGGAACGCGCGGAAATCCTTGCCCGCCATGCCTGGGTCGAGGGCGGGCGGCTGGATCTGTTCGCCGACATCGACCGCTCCGCGGATGCCATCGCCGCCTTCGCCGGCCCGGCGGAAGCCGACGGCTACCGCCGGTTCTGCCGCGACGCGGCCCGCACCTTCCGCACGCTGGACCGCCCCTTCATGCGGGCCCCGAGCCCCGGCATGCGCACCATGGCGACCACCGCCGGGCCGTTCGGGATGCTGAACCTGCTGCGGGCGCGACCCTTTGCCACGCTGTGGAACGCGCTCGGCGACCACTTCCGCGATCCCCGCCTGCGCCAGCTGTTCGGCCGCTATTCAACCTACTGCGGGTCCTCCCCGTTCCAGGCGACGGCGATCCTGATGCTGGTCGCGCATGTGGAACAGGAGGGCGTCTGGCTGGTGCAGGGCGGCATGCACAAGGTCGCCCAGGCGCTGGAGGGGCTGGCCCGGTCGCACGGGGCGGCGTTCCGCTACGGGACAGAGGTCCGGCAGGTGCTCCTGCGCGACGGGCGTGCCTGCGGAGTCGAACTGGCGGACGGGGAGCGCCTGGACGCCGATGCCGTCATCTGCAACGGCGACGTGGGCGCGGTGGCGGACGGGCTGCTGGGCAGCGGTGTCGCCCCGGCGGTCGCGCCGGTGGCGCGGGAGCAGCGGTCGCTCTCCGCCGTCACCTGGTCCATGCTGGCCGAGACGTCGGGCTTCCCGCTGCTGCGGCACACGGTCTTCTTCTCCGACGACTATGCCGGCGAGTTCGATGACATCTTCGTCCGCCGGCGCCTGCCCCGTGTGCCCACTGTCTATATCTGTGCACAGGACCGTGGCGCCGGCCTGGACGCGGCAGCACCGCCGCCCGGCACCCGGGAGCGGCTGCTCTGCCTTGTCAACGCGCCGCCGGACGGCGACGCCAACCCCTTCGATGCCGCGGAGATCGAACGATGCACGGAGAGGACCTTCGGCCTGCTGGAACGCTGCGGCCTGACGGTGACCCGGACCGGGTCGGACACGGTGGTGACGACTCCGGCGGACTTCGGCCGGATGTTCCCGGCGACGGGGGGAGCCCTGTACGGCCGGGCGTCGCACGGCTGGAAGGCGTCGTTCCAGCGTCCGCCGGGGCGGACCAGGATTCCACGCTTCTACCTGGCGGGGGGCAGCGCCCATCCGGGACCGGGGGTGCCGATGGCGGCCCTGTCCGGCCGGATGGCGGTGGAGAGCCTGCTGCGGGATCTGCGGGCCTGAGACTCGGGTTCGACCGCAAGGTCCCGCGCGACGGCTATGCCTGGTGGTATGTCGATGCGCTCAGCGACGACGGCCGTTACGGCCTGACCCTGATCGCCTTCATCGGCAGCGTCTTCTCGCCCTACTACGCCTGGGCGCGGCGCCGCGGCGAGGGCGACCCGGAGAATTTCTGCTCCCTGAACGTCGTGCTCTCCGGGCCGGGGGCCAACCGCTGGTGCATGACCGAGCGCGGGCGCTCCAGCCTGACCGCCGAGTCGCAGGGTCTGGGAATCGGCCCCAGCTCCGTCCGCTGGGACGGGGAGGGGCTGGTCTTCGAGATCGACGAGGCCACCATGCCGCTGCCCGGCCGGGTCCGCGGCCGGGTCCGGGTCCGCCCGTCCGCCGTGACCTCCCATGTGGAGACACTGGACGCGGAGGGGCGCCATCGCTGGTGGCCGGTCGCTCCGGCCTCGCGCGTCGAGGTGGAGCTTGATCGCCCGTCGCTGCGCTGGAGCGGTGCCGGATACTTCGACTGCAACTGGGGCGATGCGCCGCTGGCGCAGGACTTCCCGGACTGGGACTGGTGTCGCGCCCCCGTCGGACCGCAGGGCCGAGACGGAGCGGCCATCGTCTACGACGTGCGCCGGCGCGACGGCAGCGGCAAGGTCATCGCCATCCGGATCGACCGGGCGGGCCAGGTCGAGTCGTTCGCGGTGCCGCCGCGCGTGGCGCTGCCGGGAAGCTTCTGGTGGCGGATCAACCGCGGCGTCCGCTGCGAATCGGGAGGCACGGCGGCCGTCAGGGAAACCCTGGTGGATGCGCCGTTCTATGCGCGCTCGGTGGTGGCGACCCGGATGGCGGGACAGGACGTGACCGCGATCCACGAGAGCCTGTCGCTGGACCGCTTCGACAGTACCTGGGTGCAGGTGCTGCTGCCCTTCCGGATGCCGCGCCTCGCCCGCTGAAGGGCGGCTCGCGGACGGGCCAGGGCGAAAGGAACGCCCGGGGCGGCCGGCTCTGACGCCGACCGCCCCGGAGCTGGTCCGTCAGGGCCGGCGGTCGGCGCCGGCCGGGCGGGTGGTGGCGCTGCCCTTCTCGCGGGCGATGGCCTCGTTCTCCATGAGGACCTGGCGCGTGCCGGCGCCGACGCCTTCGGTCTCGCCAGCGTCCTTCCGCTTCTTCCGGATGTGCGCCCACTGGTAGACCGCGTAGGCGAGCACGATCACCAGAGTCCCAAGGGCCAGGATGAAGATGAAATTGCCGGTCATGAGATCGCCCATGGCTGCCTGTCCTCCGTCAGTGTCTCGGGAGGCGGGCTGCCGTCATGCGGTCACGCCCACCCGTTCCCGCGCTCAACAGGCGGGTCGGACGGGCGTTCCCGATGGGATGATCTCCAAGGGAGGAAGATGACAGCCGCGCGGAACGGCCCGCAACGGCTGGGTCTGCCGGCTGAGGCCCTGGGAAGCCCTGGGCGGTGTTCCGCGGGCCGTCAGGGCAACGGGCAAGGGCCGGAGAAAAGATCAGAAGAGGGGGCAGGGGGGCGGACCGTGGCCGGCCCCCCTGTCGTCGGGTTTCAGGCGCTGATTCCGGCGGCGGGAACCGTCGCGGGCTCCTCGGTCTCGGCGGCGGTCTCGGCGGCGGTCTCGATGGCGACGCTGTCCGTCTCCGCGGCGGCGGTCACGGTATCCGTCCCGGGCGTGGCCGGCTCCTCCGCGGAGTCGGTAGCCACCGGCTCTGCCGTCGGCTCTTCGGCAGAAACCGGCTCGACAGGAGCGGAGTCGGTTGCCACCGGCTCTGCCGCGGTTTCAGCGGCGGCGGCAGTGTCCGCGGTCGCGGCCACCACGGCGGCAGCGGCCAGGGCGACCGGGGCGGCGGCCAGGGGGGGCGAATCGGCGGCCGGGGATTCCACCGGTGCGGCGGCAGCCTGTGCCCGCGTGCGGGCGAGTTCGCGCCGGATGGACCACAGTTCGTAGAACAGGAAGGCCAGGAACAGCCCGAAGGCGAAGGTCATCTTGAGGAGGCCGAAGCTGAACATGGCGCGGACTTTCCCTCTTGGGGTCGAAGACGATCAGGTGTTTTCCAGGCCCACCACGGGCCGCCGACGGTATCGGTAGTCGGGATTGGACTCGCGCTCGGAGCGTTCCAGGCGTTCGAACAGATCCAGGACCCAGATCAGCCGGTCTTCCAGGCGCTGGGGACCGGCGTGGCGATGGGCCGGGGCGGGATGGTTGCGCACGGCCTCCACCAGGAAGGCGGTCTCCGCCAGCGGGGGGGCCGAGGCCGGGCCGCGCGGATGCGGGCTGGCGGCCAGTGCCCGCAGCAGCAGCGCCAGCTTGCGCCGGCCGGAGACGACGGCGCGGCGGCACACCGCCTGCGGTCCCAGCCGCTCCACCTCGCGGCCGATCTCGGCATAGAGGAAGCGCGCGGCATAGATGCCCGGACGGCAGCCCACCGGCAGCCGGACGATGCCGGACTCGGCCCGGACATAGAGATCATCCGCCACCTTCAGCAGGCGGCGCACCAGCCGGTCGATGCCGGGGGTGCCGTCGGGGTCGGCCAGCCACGCCTCGGGGTCGATCCCCGCCTCGCGCAGCCAGGAGAGCGGCAGATAGATGCGGCCGTTGCGGGCATCCTCGCCCACGTCGCGGGCGATGTTGGAAAGCTGCATCGCCACGCCCAGGTCGGCAGCCCGCGCCAGCGCCCCCGGGTCGCGCACCCCCATCAGCAGGGTCATCATGGCGCCGACCGTGCCGGCGACGCGGGCCGAATAGTCGAACAGGCCCGACAGATCCTCATAACGCCGGCCGGCAGCGTCCCAGGCGAAGCCCTCGATCAGCGCCGCCGGCAGGGCCTTCGGGATGCCGTAGCGGGCCACCACACGGGCGAAGGCGCGATCGACCGGATCGTCGATGGGAGTCCCTGCATAGGCACGGTCCAGCCGCTCGTTCAGCCGGTCCAGCACGTCCTGCCCGCCGTCGCCCAGGTCCACGGCATCGTCCGCCATGCGGCAGAAGGCGTAGAGCCCGGTCGCCGCCTCCCGCACCTGCGTCGGCAGCAGCAGCGAGGCGGCCTGGAAGCTGCGCGATCCCGTCCGCAGCATCTCCCGACAGACGACGAGATCGCCCCGCTCCGGCGCGAAGCGGTTGAGGACGGGCCGGGGGGCCGACTCAAGCAAGGGCTGCTGCATCCGGCACCACCGTATCGAGGACCCGGGCGGAGGAGAGCACGCCCGGCATGCCCGCTCCGGGATGCGTGCCGGCGCCCACGAGGTACAGGCCCTTGACCTCCTCGCTGGCATTGTGCGGGCGGAACCAGGCGCTCTGCAGCAGCACCGGCTCCAGCCCGAACCCGGCCCCCTTGAGGGACAGGTAGCGGTCGCGGAAATCCAGCGGCGTCATCACCTTGGAGGTGACGACGGTCTCCTCCAGCCCGGGCAGCAGCGTCGCCGACAGGTGGCGCTGCACCCGCTGGCGGAACTGCTCGGCCGCCGGCCCGCTCCAGTCCGGGCCGCCGTCCAGGTTGGGAACGGGGACCAGGGCATAGAAGGTGTCGCAGCCCTCCGGCGCCATCGCCGGATCGGTCGCCGTCGGCCGGTGCAGGTAGATGCTGAAATCGTCCGCCAGGATCTTGCGGTTGAAGATGTCGTCCAGCAGGCCGCGGTAGCGCGGGCCCATCATGATCGTGTGGTGGGTGACGTCGTCGTAGCGGCGGTTCGTGCCGAAGTACCAGACGAACAGGCCCATCGAATAGCGCGACCGCTCCACCTTGCGGTCGGTCCAGCGGTGGCGCTCCTCCGGTGCCAGCAGATGCCGGTAGGTCCAGGCCGAATCGGCGTTGGAGACGACGATGTCGGACGCCAGCTCCTCGCCCGAGGCGAGCCGGACGCCCACGGCGCGGCCATCCTTCACCAGGATGCGGGCGACGTCGGCGTTGCAGCGGACCGTGTTGCCCTGGCCCTCGATCAGCCCGACCAGCCCCTTCACCAGACTGCCGGTGCCGCCCATGGCCCAGTGGACGCCCCAGTGCCGCTCCAGATACGCGATCATGGCGTAGATGGAGCTGGCGGCGAACGGGTTCCCGCCGACCAGCAGCGGATGGTAGCTGAAGATGGTCCGCAGCCGTTCGTTGCGCAGGTGTTTCGCCACCAGATCGTAGACGGAACGGTAGCCGGAGAGGCGCAGCAGGTCCGGCGCCACCTTCAGCATGTCCATGACGGAGCCGAAGGGGGCGTGCGCCAGCTCGGTGAAGCCGATGCGGAAGCGCTCCTCGCTGGCCTTGAGGAAGCCCTCGTACCCGGCGACGTCCTCAGGGGAGATGCGCCCCACCTCGGCCCGCATGGCTTCGGGGTCGCCGCTGTAGGTGAAGACCTCACCGTCGTGGAAGCGGATGCGGTAGTACGGGTTCATCTCCCGCAGTTCCACATCGTCCGCCATCCGCTTGCCGCAGAGCGTCCACAGATCCTCGAACAGGAACGGGGCCGTCACGATGGTCGGCCCCGCGTCGAAGGTGAACCCGTCCTGCCGGAATACGGAGGCCCGGCCGCCGGGCGCGTCCAGCCGCTCCAGCACCGTGACCCTGTAGCCGCGCGCGCCGAGCCTGACCGCAGCGGCCAGGCCGCCGAAGCCGCTGCCGATGACGATCGCATGGGGCGGCGTTGAGCGCGGGTGCCGCGTGCCCTGGGAAGTCTGTCCGTTCATGGCATGAGTATTTACCAGGAAATGGACACTTGGCTAGGCCCGGCGACATAGCATCGCGGTCTCCCGGACGATCTCCGGAAGAACCGCGGAATCTTTTGCAGGCCAAAGGCTTATCCGCCTACCCCCACGGCGGTACAGGGTCCCCGACGCCTCCCCCGCGACACCGTCGCCGGGCGAGGCTCAGGCGGCTTCGGCGCGCGTCTGGGCCAGGAAGCGGTAGAGATCCGCCATGAACACGTCCGGCATCTCGAAATGCGGCAGGGCGCCGGTCGGACAGGGCTGGAAATGCCAGTTCGGCAGGTTCCGGGCCCAGCCCGCGCCGCTGAAGTTCTGGAAGTCGCCGCGGGTCGCGTGCGGCACCCAGACCGGCAGGGCCAGCTTCTCGTAGACCAGCCGGATGTCGGCGCTGAACAGCCGGCCGGAGAGGAAGGCCAAGGGCGCGAAGCGGGCGCCGGGCTGGTGCGTCGTCAGGTCGTCGTAGTCGGCCAGCCCCTCGTCGAAGTGGTCGGCCCCCCAGGTGCGCTTCAGGAAGTAGCGGATGCTCCGCGGCTTCACCAGCAGGTCGTAGAGCCCCTGGCTCCACAGCCGCACGGACAGGGCGGCATAGAGACCCGGCACCTCCCGCGTCCCGCCGGGCACGCGCATCACCCGCGACTCCGGGCGGCTGAAGCCGGTCGGCGTGACCAGGGTCAGGGTGCGGACCCGCTCGGGTCGTTCCGCCGTGGCGCGGGCCGCGAATTCGGAAGAGAGCGACAGGGCCAGCACGTCCACCGGCCGCATCCCGTGCTCCGCCGCGATCACGTCCAGCATCTCGTGCACCGCATCGGTGTAGAGCCGCGGGTCGTACCGGCGGTCGCTGCGGTCAGAGCGGCCGAAGCCGGGCAGGTCCACGGCGAAGACCCGCCGCGTCCGCACGGCGCGCTCGAAGATCGGCCGCACCTCGTAGGCGGAGCCGGCGGCGTTGATGGAGTGGATCAGCAGCAGGGGATGCTCGCCGTCGCCCGGCATCGGTCCGCCGACATAGAATCCCAGCCGGCCCGCCCGTCCCACGGTTTCGCGGAAATCGCCGGCGACGGCCGGCGGCAGGGGGGAATACGCACGCGTCATGGCAGGGCTCCTTCGGTCCGCGGTCTGCCTCGGCAAACACATTGGACCGCGGAAGGTGCCCCGCAAGCAGCGGGGGTGAGGCACGCCGCCGCGGGCGGTGCAGGGCGGATCAGCGGATGACGCCGGTCTGCCGCGCCACGCGCAGGATGATGTCGGCCACCAGGTCGGGCCGTTCCTCATGCGCCAGATGGCCCAGTTTCGGCAGGGTCTCGATGTCCGACTCGGGCACCCGTGCCGCGATCCGCTCGGCCTGATGCGGCGGCACGGCATGGTCGGCGCTGCCGGCCACCAGCACCAGCCGGCACTTCAGCCGGGGCAGGTCGCGGACCAGCGGCACCAGATCCCAGTTCGCCATCATGCCCAGGGCGGCGGCGACATGACGCGGATAGCGCAGCACCCGCGTGTAATAGTCCACCCCCGACCCGCCCAGGGCGGAGCCGGTGCCCGCGATCAGCCGCTCCACCGAGTGCCGGTCGGCCGCACGCCAGGCGAACAGGCGCGGCACGAACGGGTTCAGCACCAGCAGCTTGGCCAGGGTGGAGAAGAACCGGCCCTGCTCCTCCCGGAAGGGCAGAAAGGCCCCGTTCAGGGAGATGATCGCCCGCGGCGCGATCATGCCGTCCAGCGCCATCCGCGTCAGGATGGCGGCGCCGGCGGAATGGCCCACCACCAGCGACGGCGTGACGCCCAGCGTCTTCAGCAGCCCGTCCAGCGCCCGCGCCATGCCCGGCAGCGAGAGCCGGCTGACCGACGGCGCCGCGGTGAAGCCGTGCCCGGGCAGGTCCGGCGCCACCACCGTGAACCACTTGGAGAGAAGCGGGGCGAGGTCGCGCCAGGAATGCGTCGCCGCGCCGGTGCCGTGGACCAGCAGCAGCACCGGGCCGCTGCCCATCCGCTGCACATGCCAGCGCAGCCCCGCCGCCGTGACGAAGCTGCTGAACTCGCGGTTCGGCCAGTCCCGGCCCTCCTGCGACCAGTCCGGCCCGTTCATCGGGATCATGCGGGGCGACTCCGGAGCATGCGTCCCCTCACCGGACCTGCGAGGCCGGGCGGGGAGCCGCCGCCCGCACGACGCCCGACAGGGCCGCCGCGTCGGCATAGGGGAGGGGCACGTAGAGCGCCCCCATCTCCCCCGCCACCTGCCGCGCCGCCGGGTCGGGGCGCTGCGAGGTGTCGATCACCAGCGCCGTCAGCCCCGTGATGCGGAACTGCTTCGCCGCCGCCAGCGCATCCTGCTCGCCCTTCTGCCGGCCCTTGCCGCCGTCGCGCGCCACGTTGGCGCGACCGTCGGTCAGCATCACCACGGTGGGCGTGACGCCCCGCCGGCGCAGCGCGTCGGCCAGGGCGCCGGCGGCGTCAATGCCGGCGGCCAGCGGCGTGCCGCCGCCGCCCGGCAGCCCGGCCAGGCTGCGCTTGGCGCGCACCAGCGACCGGGTGGG
Organism: Rhodospirillum centenum SW; assembly: GCF_000016185.1. Classification (NCBI taxonomy): domain Bacteria; kingdom Pseudomonadati; phylum Pseudomonadota; class Alphaproteobacteria; order Rhodospirillales; family Rhodospirillaceae; genus Rhodospirillum; species Rhodospirillum centenum. Next base: position 2,141,289 of record NC_011420.2, on the reverse strand, counting down.
CGGCAGCAGCAGCTCCGCCTCCATGCCACGGAAGGCCAGCAGCGCCACCTGGTCGCGGCGCACGTAGCAGTCCGCCAGCAGCAGCTCGACCGCGCCCTTCGCCTCGGCCAGCCGCTGGAAGGCGGCGGAACCGGAGGCATCGACGACGAAGATGGTCGCCGTCTGCGACTTCCGTTTGATGCGGTTGACCCGCATGTCGTCCTTGCGGACCTCGACCCGGGTCTGGCCCTCGCCGCCGGCGCGGCGGCGCAGCGGCTGCCAGGGGGCGGCGGCGCGCAGGGTCTCGATCACGTTCAGCCGGGTGCCGGCCTTGGGCTCGCCCCGGCGCACGCCGGCCGGGCGGCCGCGGGTGCCGCCGGTCTGGGTGGCGCCGGCCCGGCCGCCCTGGGGCGAGCGGGAGCGCGACAGCCCCTCGGCCATCAGCTTCGCCAGCAGCCCGGCGGGGATGGCGGCCTTGGCCGCCTCCAGCACCACGTCCTCCAGGGGCTTGTTCTCGTCGCCCTCGTTCTGTTCGGGCGGATCGGGCGGGGTCTCGGGCTCGTCCGGCTCCTCCGGCGGCGGGGGCTCGTCCTCCTCCTGCGGCTCATCGGACGGCGGCAGCATGGTGGCGCGCGGCGCCAGCACCAGCCGGGCGGCGATGGACGCCTCCTCCCGCCCGACGGCGGTACGGCCGGCCAGGGCGGCCGCGGCCCGCGCCACGCGCAGGGCCAGCAGGGGCGCGCGCACGCTGTCGATGCCCAGCGCCATGGCCGTGGAGCACATCGCCTCCACCGTCTCGGGACCGAGGACGACCTGCGGCAGCAGGGCGCGCGCCTCCAGCACCTCGTCGGTCTCGACAGGGGTCAGGTCGATCTCGCGGTAGGGCAGTCCGGCCAGGTCGATGTGGAAGGCCAGCCGGTCCATCAGGGCTTCGGGCGGACGCTCGTCCTCCTCGATCCCCTCGTCCAGGGCGACGATGCCCAGCGCGGCGCGGCTGCTCAGCGCGATACCGTCGCGCTCCATCCGCACCTCGCCCGAATCGAGCACGGCCGCCAGCTTCGCCGCCGTGCCGGGCGGCAGCCGCTCGGCCATGGCGACGACGACGGCGCCGCCGTCCGCCTCGGCCAGCAGGCCGCGGCCGACGACGGGGCGGCCGGCCCTGAGGGTCGCGGCCAGATCCAGCCCGCCCAGCAGGTTGCCGTCGGTGACGTGCAGCGGCATCCGCCGGATCGGTGCGCCGGACGGCATCAGGGTGCGCAGCAGGTCCAGCCAGCGGTCGCGCACCGGACCCGCCAGGGCGCGGATGGCCACGCCCTGGGTGCCCACGGGATCGACGGCGAACAGGGCGGCTGCCGTCGCCGCGTCCACCCAGCGCGGATCGGCACCGGGAGTCGCGCGGGCGGCGTCCGTGCTCATTCGCCGAACATCTCCTGCAACGCCCGCTCGATGCGCACGGAGGAACCGGCCTCGTCCAGCGGGTTGCGCCGCAGGCGGTGGCGCAGGGCGGCGGGGGCGACCTTGCGCAGATGCGCGTCCGTCACCTCCGCATCGCCGTCCAGCGCGGCCAGCGCCCGCGCAGCCCGCATCAGGGTCAGCTCGCCGCGCAGGCCGTCGGCCCCCAGCGTCATGCAGAGCTGGGCGGCATGCTCCAGCACCGTGTCCGGCACCTTGACCGAGGAAAGATGGTCGCGGGCGGATTCGATGCGGCGGCTCAGCGCCGCTTCTTCCTTGTGCCAGCGCTCGCAGAAGGCGGCGGGATCGTGCTCGAACGCGTCGCGGCGGCGCACCACCTCGATCCGGTCCTGCAGCACGGTCGGGGTCTTCACCTCCACCGACAGGCCGAAGCGGTCCAGGAGCTGCGGCCGCAGCTCGCCCTCCTCGGGATTGCCGGAGCCGACCAGGACGAAGCGGGCCGGATGGCGGATGCTCAGCCCCTCGCGCTCGACGACGTTCTCGCCCGAGGCGGCGACGTCCAGCAGCAGATCGACCAGGTGATCCTCCAGCAGGTTCACCTCGTCGATGTAGAGGAAGCCGCGGTGGGCGCGGGCCAGCAGGCCCGGCTCGAACGCCTTCTCGCCTTTCGCCAGGGCGCGCTCCAGGTCCAGCGCACCGACCACGCGGTCCTCCGTGGCGCCCAGCGGCAGGTCCACCACCGGCACCGGGACGCGCTTGGCGTGCAGCGGCGCGTCCGCCGCCCGGGCGCGGCATTCGGCGCAGGGCTTGGCCGGGTCGCAGTTGTAGCGGCAGCCGTCGATCGCCAGCATGGGCGGCAGCAGGGCGGCCAGGGCGCGGACGGCCGTGGACTTGCCGGTGCCGCGGTCACCGAAGACCATGACGCCGCCGACGCTCTGATCCACGGCGGCGATCAGCAGCGCCAGCTTCATCTCCTCCTGCCCGACGATGGCTGAGAAGGGGAAGGGCAGGCGCTTGGGGGCCTCGGCCGGGGCCGCGACCGGCGTCTCCTCGGCCCGCTTGCCGCGGGGAGCGCGCTTGGCGGCCCCCTTCGTCGCGGCGACGGCGGGGGCGCGCTCCATCACGGAGCCCGGGGAGTCGGCATCCATCTTCTTCATCACTCCCGCAGTCCCTTGGTTCCAGTCATCGTGGCGTCGGTCATCGTCGGCCTCAGGGCGGCACCAGTCCGAACAGGTGCGCCAGATCCTTGAAGAAGATGCGCACATGGGCGGCGGGCCGGGCGCGCACCAGTTCCTTGTTCATGTAGGCTTCCCACGTCAGCTTCTGGACGTCCTTGTCCTGGCAGATGCTGACGAAGCGTTCCCGCCGTTTGTCGCTGCTGTACCAGAATTTCTGGAGGATGCCGAGAATCCAGAACACGCGGCCATGCGCCTTCATGAAGCGCTTGCGCGCCTGCGCCAGTTCGCGCACGTCGCCGGTCTTCAGGAAGCCGTCCACCGCTTCGGCGGCGACGCGGCCGCAGGCCAGCGCATAGTAGATGCCCTCGCCCGAGGCCGGGGCGACGACGCCGGCGGCATCGCCGGCCAGCAGCACGTCGCGCCCGTTGTCCCAGCGCTTGCGCGGCTTCAGCGGGATCGGCGCGCCCTCCTTGCGGATGGTCCTGCAGCCGTCCAGCTTCAGCGCCACCCGCAGGTCGGCGATGGAGCCGCGCAGGGAGAAGCCCTTGTGCATGCTGCCGGTGCCGATGCTGGTCGCCGGGCCGTGCGGGAAGACCCAGGAATAGAAGTCCGGGGAGAACTTGCCCTGGTAGTAGACGTCGCAGCGGGCGCCGTCCACGGTGCCGCCGGGCCGGGCGTCCGCCGGGGTCTCGATGATCTCGTGGTAGGCGAAGACCAGCGGCACCTGCTCGTCCGGCAGGGCCAGCCGCGCCACGGCGGAATTGGCGCCGTCCGCGCCGATCACGACGCGGGCGCGCACGCTCTCCAGCGTCCCGTCGGGCGAGCCCTTCGGCTGGTAGCGCACGATGGCGGTGCCGTCGGTGTCGCGGTCCAGCGCCTCGAAGGTGCCGGTGCGGCGGTCGGCGCCGGAGGTGGCGGCGCGCTTGCGCAGCCACTCGTCGAACACGTCGCGGTCCACCATGCCGACGAAGCCGCCGTCGATCGGCATGTCCACCGCCTTGCCGGACGGCGAGATCATGCGGGCCGAGGTGATCTTCGCCACCAGCAGCGCGTCGGGAATGTCGAAGTCGCGGATCGCCCGCGGCGGGATGGCGCCGCCGCAGGGCTTGATGCGGCCGGCCTTGTCCAGCAGCAGCACCTTGCGCCCGGCGCGGGCCAGATCGGTGGCGGCGGTGGCGCCGGCGGGCCCGCCGCCGACCACCACCGCGTCGAAGGTCTCCAGGTCAGACATGGCGTTCACACCCCCTCAAGCCTGACAGAATTCAGCGCGCGCCAGCGGGGACGGCACGGGAGCCCGCCCCCTGGAGCCTGTCCGCGCCCAGCCGCAGGGCCATCAGCGCGGAGACGAGGAACAGGAGCCCCTCCGCCACGAAGACGGCACCGTAGGCCGTGGCGGGGGTCTCGAAGAAGACGCGGGCCGCGTCGGCCGCGGCGGTGCCGATGAAGCCGCCCAGCCCGAAGGCGACGGCCTGTGCTGCGCCCCACAGGCCCATGCGCACGCCCTCGCGGGATTCACGGCCCGCCCCCACGCGCTCCATCATGGACCCGATGGCGGCCACGGCGAAGACGCCGTTCGACACACCCAGGGCGAACACGGTCGGCAGCAGCGGCCAGCCCGGGCCGACGCTGCCGCCCACCGCCAGCGCCGTCAGCGCCGCGGCCGAGGCGATGCAGCCGCCCACCGTCCAGGCGCGCAGGGCGTTCTGCGAGCGGCCGCCGGTCAGCGTGCCGATCACGCCGACCAGGATCATGCCCAGCAGCACGCCGGCGTTCTGGATGCCGGCCATCTTCGTGGATTCACCCGGCGTCATGCCGAACACGGTGCCGGCGAACGGTTCCAGGATCAGGTCCTGGGCGCTGTAGGCCAGCATGGAGACGAAGACGAAGACCGCGAAGCCGCGGGCCGCCGGCTCGTCCCAGACCTGCCGGAAGGCGACCGCGAAGGGCACCGCCGGCTCGTCGGACGCGGCCGGGGCCGGCGCTGTGGCGCGGCCCTCCACGCCCCAGACGGCCAGCACGGTGACGACCATGGCGATGGCCGAGACGGTGCAGGTCACCGCCACCAGCCGGCCGAGCGAGAAGGGGTCCAGGAAATGGCCGGCGGTCTGGGCCGTGACGATGAAGCCGATGATCATCATCACCCAGCAGATCGTCGCCGCGGCCGGCCGGCGCTGCGCGGGCACCCGCTTGGCCAGCAGGACCAGCAGCGAGGTGCCGCAGGCGCCGACGCCCAGGCCGATGGCCAGGAAGGCGACGATGGCGACCACCGTGCCGAGCACGGGGGAGGTCACCATCAGCGCCGTCGCCACGGCCGAGCCGGCGCCGCCGGCGGCCAGCACCGCCATGCCGCCGATGATCCAGGGCGTGCGCCGGCCGCCGACGTCCGAGCCGTAGCCCAGGCGCGGCCGCGAAATCTGGATGATGTGGTGCATCGCCACCAGGAAGCCCGGCAGCATGGCCGGCAGGACCAGCTCCACCACCATCACCCGGTTCATGGTCGAGGTGGTGAGCACCACGATGGCGCCCAGTGCCGTCTGCACCAGGGCCAGACGCACGATGCCCAGCCACCCCAGCGGGGGCAGGGGCCGAAGGGAGGTCCCAGGGATCATGGCGTCACCGCAGCCGCAAGGTCGGGGGCGTAGCGCAGCGCGAACGCGCTGACCATCATGCCGGAGACATAGACCGGGACGCCGAACCCGCTGTACCAGACGTCCCGCTTGATCGGGTCCTTCAGGAACCGCACCATCATCAGGGCCTGCACCGCCAGCAGCCCGGCGACGGCCAGGGCGTGCAGGGGCTGGCCCCACTGCAGCAGCAGCGCGATCACGATGACCTGCGGTGCCGCCATGAAGACGCAGGCGATCAGGGCCGCGTTGTCGGCGCCGAGCTGCACCGGCAGCGAGGCAATGCCGATCTTCGTGTCGCCCTTGATCGACTTGAAATCGTTCAGCGTCATGATGCCGTGGGCGCCGAAGCTGTAGAGCCCGGCCAGCGCGAAGATGCGCCAGTCCGGCTGCTGCATCAGCATCACGGCGGCGCCGGTCAGCCAGGGCAGGCCCTCGTAGCAGGCGCCCACGGCCGCATTGCCCCACCAGCCGTTCAGCTTCAGCCGGAACGGCGGCGCGCTGTAGGCCCAGGCCAGCGCCAGCCCGACGATGGCGGCATACACCACCCACGGGCCCAGCATCATCGACCAGAGCAGGGAGACGGCGGTCCAGAGGATGGCGACATAGAGGCCCCAGCGGCCCGGCATCCGGCCCGACGGGATCGGCCGGTGCGGCTCGTTGATGGCGTCCACATGGCGGTCGAACCAGTCGTTGACGGCCTGGCTGGTGGCGCAGACCAGCGGTCCGGCCAGGATGACGCCGGCGACCAGCAACCACCAGTGGCCCTCCAGCGGCACGCCGGAGGACACCACCCCGCACCCGAAGGCCCACATCGGCGGGAACCAGGTGATGGGTTTCAGAAGCTCAAGAACGGCGGAGGGCTTGGGGTACTGCATGGCGCCATCTTTTGCTTGACACTGTATAGTGTCAACTCAAATTTACAGTTGTCACGCGGGGCCGGGAGCCCTCCCTGAAGGGGTGCGTCACTCCTTCCAGGGGGCGTCCGGGGCGCGGGGAGCCCCCGTCGATTGACGGGGGAAATCCGCGCCTCTAGCTTCCGCGGCAAAGGGCCTGGGAAGGCGGCCGCCGTCAACCCCGCAGCGGTGCGACCGCTGGACGCCACCCCCTTTCCGGCCCCCTTCCGGACCGGCAGGGACGGGCCCGCCCGCCGCCGGCCGACCCACCCGTGGATGAGGATGGCAACCGTAATGACCTCCCAGCACCCCCCCGGACCCCTTGCCTCCGCCTCCGCCTCCGGCGGGGCGTCGGCCGGCGCGCTCGTCGGCGATGCGGCGGAGCGGGTGATCCTGGTGGACGCCGACGACCGGGAGACCGGGATCGCGCCGAAGCTTCTCGCCCACCAGGAGGGCCTGCGCCATCGCGCCTTCTCCGTGTTCGTGCGTGATCCGCAGGGGCGTCAGCTCCTGCAGCGCCGGGCTGCGGTGAAGTACCATTCCGGCGGCCTCTGGTCGAACACCTGCTGCGGCCACCCGCGGCCGGGCGAGGGGCTGGCCGAAGCCGCCGGTCGCCGCCTGTTCGAGGAACTCGGCTTCACCTGCGCCCTGCGGCCGCTGGGGCGGCTGCACTATGCCGTCGATTTCGGCAACGGCCTGCACGAGAACGAGATGGTGACCCTGTTCGCCGGCGAGCATGCCGGGGCGGTGCGGCCCAACCCGGACGAGGTGGACGCCATCGCCTGGACGGACGAGCCGTCCCTGCTGGCCGACATCGAGGCGAACCCCGACGCCTACACCTACTGGTTCCGCCTCTACATGACGGAGCATCTGCCCGTCGTGCGGGCGGGCCTCTGACCGGGACCGGGCGGGACGGGGGCGTCCCCGCTCAGCGGCGGATGCCCTCGTCCGTCAGGATGATGACGGGATAGCCGCGGTACTCTTCCGGGGCGCCGTGGTCGGGTGCGCTGATGCGCAGGATGATCCGCCCCTCGCCCATGCCGACGCCGACTACCGGCCGTCCGGCCTCGGTCAGCTCCTTGAACAGGGTGCGGGCGGCATCGGCCAGCGGGTGTTTCTCGGGGACGGGCTCGCTCATTCCAGGATCTCTGGTCAGGACTTCGGGCCGGACAAGGCCGGACCGGAAAGGGATGCTGCCGGCCGTGAGACCGGTGCCGGCGCGGAGTGTCTGCGTCCGCCGGGGCCGGGTCAAGGGCCGCGGACAGCGGCCGGCCATGGCCGGGAACGCCCCGGTGTCCGGGCGGTTGGGAGGGCGACCACCGCCACCGGAGGACCTGATCCCATGAGCTTCAGCAGGATGCTTCTTCTTTCCGCCGCCGCCGGTCTCGCCCTCTCCGGCGCCCCCCTCGCCAGCGCCGCGGCCGCGCAGGACGGCGGGTCCGGCCAGGGCCAGGCGCAGAGCCGGGAGAGCGGCGCCGCCGCGGCGTCGGGCACCGACCGGCCGGGCATCGCCGACCGCGGCGGCCTCAGCGACGAGGGGATGCCGGGCCAGACCGCCCCGTCGCGTGCCGCTGGCGCCGCGGCTCCGGGGGCGGACCGGGACAGCGCCGGCGCAGACCGATCCGGTGACGGAACGAACGCCTCGGGACGACGCGCGGCGACCGACTGGTCGGGCACCGTCGATCGTGGGGCCGGAGCCGGCGGCGCGACAAACCGTTCCGGTAGCGGAACGGAAGCAGGCTCCGATGAGGTCGGCCTCGGCAGCGGCGACCGCCGATCCTCCGACGAACAGGGCGGGGGCCGGGCCGGCGACAGGGCGTCGGGCCTGCGGGGCGGGGCCACCGGCGATGCGCCCTCCGGCACGGGATCGTCCACCGGCGCCGGCGGCGGCCAGACGGATGCGCGGGCGGACAGCCGGAGCACCCCGGACGGGCTGAACCTCCAGCGCGACGGCTACGGGCCGGGCGGCGCTTCCGGCATGTCCGGCGGTGCGGGAGCCGGCGCGACCGGCCCCGGCGGGGTCAGCGCCGGCGGGACCACGGCGGCCAGCGGCGTCGGCGGCTGACGCGATCCCCGCGGAAATGGCGGCGGACGGGCCGTCCCGGGCAGGGACGGCCCGTTCCGTCTGGGCGGCCCGCGCCGGCCGGTGCGCCCGGCCCGTACCCCATACGGAAGCAGGCGCGACATTAAGTCCCCGGATGCCCTCCGGCCCCGGGCCGGCGCGGACGGCGCTTCCGCCGCCGGCCGCGGCGCGGCATAAGGCCGGAGGCGCCGGCTCTGCGGCTTCACAAAGAAGGTCCGATGGGGCATGGTGCCGGCGCAAAAAGAGTGTGGGCCGGCCGGCACCCGTCAGGTGACCGGGCCGCCGGGCGCAGACGAAAGGGGATAGAGAGCGCATGAAAATCGCCATTCCCAAGGAACGGCGGGCGAATGAGCTGCGCGTCGCGGCATCGCCCGAGACCGTCAAGAAATTCCTGGCGCTGGGCGCCGAAGTGGTGGTCGAGACCGGCGCCGGGTTGGGATCGGCGATCACGGACGAGGCGTTCGCCGCCGCCGGCGCGACCATCGCTCCGGACGCGGCCGCCGCCCTGCGGGACGCCGACCTCGTCCTGAAGGTGCAGCGACCGATCGGCCCGGGCGAGGGGGGTGTCAACGAGATCGCGCTGATGAAGAGGGGCGCCACCCTGGTGGCCATCCTCTCCCCCCATGCCGATGCGGCCCGCGTGAAGGCCTATGCCGATGCCGGCATCGACGCCTTCGCCATGGAGTTCATGCCGCGCATCACCCGCGCCCAGAGCATGGACGTGCTGTCCAGCCAGGCCAACCTGGCCGGCTACCGCGCCGTGCTGGAGGCCGCCAACGAGTTCGGCCGCGCCTTCCCGATGATGATGACGGCCGCCGGCACCGTGCCGCCGGCCCGCGCCTTCATCATGGGCGTCGGCGTGGCGGGCCTCCAGGCCATCGCCACCGCCAAGCGCCTGGGCGCCGTGGTCAGCGCGACCGACGTGCGCCCGGCCACCAAGGAGCAGGTGGAGAGCCTGGGCGGGACCTTCATCGCCGTCATGGACGAGGAGTTCCAGCAGGCCCAGACGGCCGGCGGCTACGCCAAGGAGATGTCGGCCGCCTACCAGGAGAAGCAGCGCGCCCTGGTCGCCGAGACGATCCGGAAGCAGGACATCGTCATCACGACGGCGCTGATCCCCGGCCGCAAGGCGCCCGTGCTGGTCACGGACGAGATGCTGCGGACGATGAAGCCGGGCGCGGTCGTCGTGGACATGGCGGTGGAGCAGGGCGGCAACGTCGAGGGCTCCGTCCCCGGCGAGGTCGTGCGCAAGTACGGTGTCACCATCGTCGGCCGGGTCAACCTGCCCAGCCGCATCGCGGTGGACGCCTCCGCCCTCTATGCCCGCAACCTGCTGGCGTTCCTGACCCCGTTCATCGACAAGGACAGGAAGGCGCTGGCCTTCAACTGGGATGACGAGGTGGTGAAGGGCACGGCCCTGACCCGCGGCGGACAGGTGGTGCATCCGGCCTTCGCGCCCGCGGCGCCCGCCCCGGCGGCCCCGGTCGCGCCGGCCCCCGCCTCCGACAGCAACACCGGCGCCGAGGAGTGACCGCCATGGACCCGAAGGATATTGCGGAAAACGCGAACGAACTGGCTACCCGGGCCAGCGAGCTTTCGGCCAAGGCGGCCGAGCTGGCCGATCAGGCGAACCAGCTCTCCGCCGCCGTCCCGGTCGAGGGCGTGCCCTTCTTCATCGTCGGCCTGACCGTCTTCGTGCTGGCCTGCTTCGTCGGCTACTACGTCGTCTGGCGCGTCACGCCGGCGCTGCACTCGCCGCTGATGGCGGTGACGAACGCCGTCTCCTCCGTGATCATCGTCGGCGCCCTGATCGCCACCGGCGCCAGCGTGTCGGGCTGGTCGGCGGGCTTCGGCTTCGCCGCCGTCATCCTGGCCTCCGTGAACATCTTCGGTGGCTTCCTGGTCACCCAGCGGATGCTGGCGATGTACAAGAAGAAGGCGCCCGCCGGCGCCGGCAGCAAGTAAGCCGGGAGGGCGACACCGATGTTCGCATTCGCTTCCTTCGCCTATCTCGTGGCGGCCGTCTGCTTCATCATGGCCCTGCGCGGCCTGTCCAGCCCGGAAACGGCGCAGGACGGCAACCGCTTCGGCATGATCGGCATGGGCATCGCCATCGTGACCACGCTGATCGCGCAGGAGTCCCTGACCGGGATCTCCCTGAATCCCGGCCGCAGCCTGCTGATCATTCTCGGCATCGGCATCGGCGGGTCGATCGGCTATTTCATCGCCCAGCGCATCAAGATGACGGATCTGCCGCAGCTCGTGGCGGCGTTCCACAGCCTTGTCGGTCTGGCGGCCGTGTTCGTCGCCGCCGCGGCCTTCTACTCGCCGGAGAGCTACCGCATCGGCGAGCCGGGGGCCATCCACATCGGCTCCCTGATCGAGATGAGCCTCGGCGTGGCCATCGGCGCGGTCACCTTCACCGGCTCGGTGGTGGCCTTCCTCAAGCTGGACGGCCGCATCAGCGGCAAGCCGCTGATCTTCGAGGGGCAGCACAAGCTGAACGCCGGCCTCGGCGGCCTGCTGGTGTTCCTGGTCCTCGTCCTCTGCATCACGCAGAGCGAGACCGTGTTCTGGATGATCATCGTCGTGGCGCTGGCGCTCGGCCTGCTGCTGATCCTGCCGATCGGCGGCGCCGACATGCCGGTGGTCGTGTCCATGCTGAACAGCTACTCCGGCTGGGCGGCGGCGGGCATCGGCTTCACGCTCCAGAACAACCTGTTGATCGTCACCGGCGCCCTGGTCGGCGCCTCGGGCGCCATCCTCAGCTACATCATGTGCAAGGGGATGAACCGCTCGATCATCAACGTGATCCTGGGCGGTTTCGGTGGCGACGCTTCGGCGGCCGCGGCCGGTGCCGACGCCCTGGACCGCAGCTACAAGGCGGGCAGCGCCGAGGATGCGGCCTTCATCATGAAGAACGCCTCCAAGGTCATCATCGTCCCCGGCTACGGCATGGCGGTGGCGCAGGCGCAGCACGCCCTGCGCGAGATGGCCGACCTGCTGAAGGCCGAGGGGGTGGATGTCAAGTACGCCATCCACCCGGTGGCGGGCCGCATGCCCGGCCACATGAACGTGCTGCTGGCCGAGGCCAACGTGCCCTATGACGAGGTGTTCGAACTGGACGAGATCAACCGCGATTTCGGTCAGGCGGACGTGGCCTACGTCATCGGCGCCAACGACGTCACCAACCCGGCGGCCAAGACGGACCCGAACAGCCCGATCTTCGGCATGCCGATCCTGGACGTCGAGAAGGCCAAGACCGTGCTGTTCGTGAAGCGCTCCATGGGTGCCGGCTATGCCGGCGTGGAGAACGAGCTGTTCTTCCGCCCCAACACCATGATGCTGCTGGGCGACGCCAAGAAGATGACCGAGGAGATCGTGAAGTCGCTCTCCGGCGGCCACTGACCGGCGCACCGGCCACATATCCTGCGGCAAGGGCCGCCCGGGCAACCGGGCGGCCCTTTGCCTGTGCGGGCGGCGCCGGCGATGCCGGGGCGCCCCGCTCCGACCCGACCGGAGGTGACGATGCCCCGCCTGCCGCCGCTGCCGCCGGAGCTGCCCGCCCTGTCCGGGCGCAGCCTGGGTCCGTGCCCCCTGTGCGGTCGGGAGATGCTGGAAGGGCCGAGTCTGGAGGAGCACCATCTGGTGCCGCGCTCCCTGGGCGGGCGGGAGACGGTGACGCTGCACCGGGTCTGCCACCGCCGCATCCATGCCGAGTTCAGCGAGCGGGACCTGCGCGACCGCTACGGCACGATCGAGTCGCTGCGGGCGCATCCGGCGATCGCGGCCTTCATCCGCTGGGTCGCGGGCAGGCCGCCGGAATTCACCAAGGCCACTTTCAAGCGCCAGGGCCGGCGCCGGGGCCGCGACTAGGGAGGGCAGGGAAGAGAGCGCGGCCAGACGCGGCCGGGCAGGAGGCGGGCGCTGCGGGACCGATGAGACGCGCAGGGTGGAAAGCGCAGGGGCGGGCAGGGCAGGCACCGGACGGATGGCCGCGCCGGCATGCTCCAGGGCAGAGTGCCGGATTCGGAACGCCAAAAGCCGCCCCGCGGAAGCAGGGCGGCTCGACGGTCAGGCCGGGACTGTCAGGCCGGGTTTGTCACACCTGAATCGGACGGGCGCGCCGACCGGCTTCAGACCCGGACCGGTCTTAGTAGCCCTCGCGCTCCAGGCGCTTGCGGAGAAGCTTGCGGGCCCGGCGGATCGCCTCGGCCTTCTCACGCGCGCGCTTCTCCGAGGGCTTCTCGTAATTGCGGCGCAGCTTCATCTCGCGGAAAATTCCCTCGCGCTGCATCTTCTTCTTCAGCGCGCGCAGGGCCTGATCAACATTGTTGTCACGAACCAGAACTTGCACGGGTGGTCACCGCTCCGAGGTTACGGGTTTTCAAAGGAATATGGGCGAACGCGACCCCACAGGTCGCGGCGCCCGCCGATCCAGTGGCGCTCGTATAGCATGGTCGGCCGGGCTTGGGAAGGGGGCGCGGTCGGGATATAAGCGCCGGGCGGCCGGTTCTCCGGAAAGCGGCCGCCAGTCTGCGCGCCGCCAGCCTGCGCGCCACCAGCCTGCGAGCCATCATCCTGCGAGCACAGACTACGAGGGAGAGGGAACGGCATGGCCATTCTGAAGATCGCCCGCATGGGCCACCCGGTTCTGCGCCGCCCGGCGCAGCCGGTGGAAACCCCGATTCCCGCCGTGGTGCGCCAGTTCGCCCTGGACATGATCGAGACCATGGTGGATGCGCCGGGAATCGGGCTGGCAGCCCCCCAGGTGCATGTCGGCTGGCGGATCGTCGTCTTCCGCGTCCCCGGCGACCGTGCGACCGGCGGGGCCGGCGATCTGCCGATGGAGCCGCAGGTGCTGGTCAATCCCGCCTACGAGCCCCTGTCGGAAGAGATGGTGGAGGGCTGGGAGGGCTGCCTGTCGATTCCCGGCCTGCGCGGGGTGGTGCCGCGCTTCGCCCGCATCCGCTACCGTGGCCTCTCCCTGGACGGCACGGCGGTGGAGCGGGAGGCCAGCGGCACCCATGCCCGCGTCGTCCAGCACGAGATCGACCATCTGGACGGCATCCTCTACATCGACCGCATGCCCGACCTCACGCGGCTGACCTTCACCGAGGAAATGCGCTATTTCGGGGCCGACCCGACCGTCCGCGGCCCGTCCGGGCGGGTTTGAACCGGACGTCGCCGGCCCTATAGTCACTCTGTCACCTGTCGGAACCGCCCCCGGGGAGAATCATGACCACGACGCCCAATGCCATTCCGGAGGCCCAGGCCGCGGCCGAGTCCGTGCCCGTGTCGTCCGCGGAGTCGCTCTCCGCCGACGCCCTGGAGTTCGCCGCCGCGGCCGAGGAGATCCGGGCGGGGGACGACGACGAGCTGACCGCCCGGCGCGATGCCATCCTGCTGGGCATGCTGCCGGACGTGCCGTTCGACGGCTGGACCCTGGGCACCATGCGCCGCGGCGCCGAAGCGGCCGGCTACGAGCCGGAGGCGGCCCCGGCCAGCTTCCCCGGCGGCGTCATCCAGGCGGTGGAGCATTTCAGCACCTGGGCCGACCGCCAGATGATGGAGCGACTGGCCGAGGCGAACCTGCCGGCACTGAAGATCCGCGACCGCATCACCCTGGCCGTCCGCACCCGGCTGGAGGTGCTGGCCCCCTACAAGGAGGCGGTCCGGCGCAGCGTCGCCGTGCTGGCCCTGCCGCAGAACGCCGGCGCGGGGCCGCGGCTGCTCTACCGCACGGTGGATGCCATGTGGGCGGCGGCCGGCGACCGCTCCACCGATCACAATTTCTATACCAAGCGCCTGCTGCTGGCGGGGGTGCAGACCTCCACCGTGCTCTACTGGCTGGAGGACCGCTCCGAGGACGACGCCGCCACCTGGGCCTTCCTCGACCGCCGCATCGCCAACGTCATGACGCTGGGCCAGGGGCTCTCCAAGGCCGGCAATCTGGGCGGGCTGGGCAAGATGCTCGACGCCTTCCCGTCGCCCGTGCGGCTGATGCAGCATCTGCGGCGTCAGGCGCGGTGAGCCGTCCCGCCGTCGGGCTGACCCGCGCCGCTGCCGCGGGCGGCCGGCCGGAGCACCACACCGACCGCGGCTTCCGCAACCCGCCCGGCAGCCCGGTGCGCGAGCCGGGCTGGGAGCGGGAGATGGGCGCCTTTCTCAAGCGCCTGAACCGGCGGCGGAAACAGCCCGTGCCGCTGCCCGACGGCCATGTCCTGTCCCCGCAGGCGGCGCTGGCGGGGCTCGCAGCCGCGGCGGGACGGGACAGCGTCACCTGGCTGGGCCATGCCGCCTTCCTGATCCGGCTGGGCGGCCGCACCATCCTCTGCGATCCCTGGCTGTCCGACCATGCCAGCCCGCTCCGGGGCTTCGGCCCCCGCCGCTACGCGCCGCCCGGCATTCCGGTGGACCGGCTGCCGCCGGTGGATCTGCTCCTGCTCTCGCACTGCCATTACGACCATCTCTGCACCCGTACCCTGAAGGCGCTGCCCGGCCGGCACGGCGTGCCCGCCGCCGTGCCGCTGGGGCTGGGGCGGATGCTGCACCGGCTGGGCTACCGGACGGTGGCGGAGCTGGACTGGCACGACCGGCTGGAGACGGGCGGGGTGACCGTCACGGCGCTGCCGGCCATCCACGGTTCCGCCCGCGGCCTGTTCGACCGCGACCGCACGCTCTGGTGCAGCTACCTGCTGGAGGCCGGGGGACGGCGCGTCTGGTTCGGCGGCGACAGCGCGCACGGCCCCGTCTTCGCGGAACTGGGGGAGCGCTACGGTCCCGTCGATCTCGCCATCGTCGGGATCGGGGCCTACCAGCCCCGCTCGATCATGCGGGCCGTCCATGCCGACCCGGAGGAGGGCGTCGCCATCGCCCGCGACCTGCGCGCGGCCCGTGTCCTGGGCATGCACTGGGGCACGGTGCTGCTGACGGAGGAGGAGCCGTTCGAGCCGCCGGCCCGCTTCGGCCCCGCCGCCCGGGCGGCGGGCTATGCCGAGGCGGACGCCTGGCTGCTGCGCATCGGGGAGACGCGCCTGCTCTGACCGGGATCAGACCTCGGGCAGGCTCAGCACCAGGGTGGCGACCAGAACCGTGGAGACGATGACGAAATAGGTCGCGCCCAGCAGCGCCCCCTTCACCGTCGTCTTCACAACCCCCTGGCCGTAGACCCGGCGCAGCGCCAGCCAGAGATAGGCGCCGACCAGGACGGGGAAGCCCTGCATCGCCCAGCCGACCGCCGGCGCCAGCACGGTGCCCGGCACCTGTTGCAGCCAGACCGCCAGCATCACGGTGGCGAAGACCAGGGTGTGCAGGTGCAGGGCGAAGACCAGATGCTCGACCATGTAGCGGTGCTGCCGCCGGTACAGCAGGGCCAGCAGGACCGCGAAGACCGGCATCAGCACGAACATCAGCTTCGCCAGCTTGTCGCCCATGATTCGGTTCAGCGACTGCGGCTGGTCCACGCTGACGGCCATGCCGTGGAACAGCCGGCGCACCCAGTCCAGCACCGCGGCTTCGGACTCCGGATCGCCGGTCTTGATGCGGAGGTTCTCGTCCAGGCTCTGCTGCACCTGCGCCATGTCGATCTGCGCCGGGGGCTTCCAGGTATCCAGGTCCACCAGGAAGCGGAAGCGCGCGGCCCTGTCCGTCGTCACGACCACCGACCCCGCCGCCACATCGGCCCCCGATCCCGCATCGGCCCCCGGTCCCGCATCGGCGGAGCCTGCCGCCTCGCCTTCAGGAGCGGCGGGTGCCGTGGCCGCGGGGTTTCCCGCCCCCTCTGCCGGCGCCATCTCGACGACGAGCAGCGCGACGTTCGCCTGCGAGAGGGTCAGGAAGAACAGGAGCGAGGTGAACAGGTAGAGCCGCAGCGGCGGTACGTAGCGCGCCCGCTTGCCGGCGTTCCAGTCCGCCGTCATCAGGCCGGGGCGCAGGAACAGGTGCCGCAGCGTCAGCAGCACCCGTCCGTCGAAATTGTAGAGCCCCTCCAGCGCCTCCCTGACCAGGCTCCACAGCGACCGGGAATCGTCCCGCAGGGACTGGCCGCAGGTGGTGCAGAAGCGCCCGGCGACAGGCGTGCCGCAGTTGCGGCAGCGCGCGCCAGCCTCGGGCGCGCCAGCCTCGGGCCCGGCTCCCTCCGGCCGGCCGCTGCCGCCCAGGGCCAGTTCGGCCGCGGCCAGGGTGGCGGCCGTCTCGCCCGCGGCCGTCCCGACGGCATCGTTCCCGATCATTCTCGCCTCCCCCCAGTGACCGTCCCCAGTGACCGTCCCCAGTGACCGTCCCCAGTGGCCGTCCCCTGAGACCGCCCCTTGCGGCCGGGGTCAGCCGGCCTGCTGCGCCTCGCGGATCGCCTGACGCAGCAGCGGCAGGCGGTCGTTGCCGAACACCACCTCCCGGCCGGCCACGACGAAGCTGGGCACGCCGAAGCAGCCGGCGGCCACCGCCGTGTCGATCAGGCCCTGGTGGATCGCCGCGGTCTCCGGATCGTCCAGCATGGGCGCGAACAGGTGCGGCTCGATCCCGGCGGTGTCGTTGGCGATGGCGATCAGCACGGAATCGTCGATCACGTCGGGACCGTCCACACAGACCGCCTTCATCAGCGCGCGGGCGAACACCTGGCCCGCGTCGAAGCGGCGGGCGGCGACACAGGCCAGCGCCAGCCGCACCGGGTCCTGGATGGTGACGCGGCTGTAATCGCGGCAGGGCACGCCGTAGAGCCGGGCCCAGCGCTCCAGATCGGTGCGCCGGTATTCCGGATTGAACTGGCCGGACCGGCCCTGGAGGCTGCCGTAATCGTAGCCGGCCTTGGCGATCAGCATGCGCCCCGAGACGGGATACCAGTCCACCCGGCAGCGCGTCTCGATCTGGAGCTGCAACATCTGGGTGGAGGCGAGATAGGCGTAGGGGCTGGCCGGGCTGTAGTAGAAATCGACCGTGACAGGCGCAGGCATCGTGGCTCACCGTGGCGGAAGGAACCGCCAAGCCATGCCAGCCCGTCCGATGGCGCGCAAGAGGGCGCGAAGGGGCCGCCTCGCAGGAGGGGAACAGCGCCGGTATGGTTGACCGGCCTGCCCGGTGGTGTACCGTGCGCCGCCGGACCGTCCAGCCGAGAGGACCCGATGAGCCACGCCGATCCCTACAGCACCCGCCGCCGGGAGGCGCTGCACAACGCCGTCCTGATCGCCTGGATCAGCTACGGCGTGGGTCTGCTGACCTCCTGGGTCACCGGGCCGATCGGCTTCATCATCGCCGTGGTGAAGCGCGGCGATGCCATCGGCACGATCTATGAGAGCCACTTCGCGGCGCTGATCCGCAGCGGCATCATCGTCTTCATCGGCTACGCCGTCGGCTGGGTGCTGACCCCCGTCCTGATCGGCTTCCCGATCCTGGTCCTGACATTCGTCTACAATCTCTATGTCGTCGTCCGCGGCCTGCTGCGCCTGTCGGAGCGGCGGCCCTACGACTGACGGGGCCCGCCGGCCGCTCCGGGGCACAGGCAAGCTCCGGGGCACAGGCAAGCTCCGGGGCCGCAGGCAAAAAGAGGGGGAGGCGGGACGCGCCCACCTCCCCCGGCCGTCGCGGGGCTGCCGGTCGGGGACCGGCCGCCCCTCTCCCCGTCGGTCATCGCTGTCCGGCGCCGCTGGCGGTGCCGGGCGATGGGGACCTGCATCCCTTGGTTCGGCGCCCTTGCGAGCAGGCGGGCGACGAAGGTGACGGCAAGAAGGTGGCGGGAGGAAGAAGAGGCCCGGTCACGGTGACCGGGCTCCCGGACGCGACGGCGCCGGGACGGGCGGGGAAGGGGAGAAACGATGGCGGGCGGGGGCCGGTCGCCCTAGACGCCTGCGCCCGCACCATGGGGACCCGCACCATGGGGACCCGCGCCACGGGTGTCCGCGTTCCGGCTGCCCGCTCCCGGCCGGCCGGGAGCCGGTGGCCGCGGTGTCTGCCTTCGCTGACTCTGTCCTCGCTGACTCTGTCCTCGCTGACTCTGCCGGCGCGCAGTCCGCCTGCGCAGAGTCTGCCTGCGCAAAGTCTTGCCTCCGGTGCGCCGGTTCCCGGCGCCCGTGCCCGCATGGTCGAAGCCATGGGTGCCCCTCCCCGTTCCGGATCCCGTGTCGATCACGCACCCCGGTCTTCAGCAGCATGCGGTCCAGCGGGTGCCGTCCGATGTGCCTGACAGACCGATGTGCCTGAAAGAGCATTTCGCAATCGCAGCATGAACAGCCTTTGAAAAGACTGTATCCGCAAAGCTCTATCGGGATCGTTTTTCCCCTTTTTCCATGACGCTATCACACGGGTTTCGTATTGCAACCGCTTTTGTCTCCGGATACACGGCCGGGGACCGCTCTTTCACTGTGATCGCGCTGGAGGCGATCAAGGGAAAAGACCACAGTCCCGCTGGTGGATTTATCCGGGGCCGCCGGGGACTTCCCTGCCGGCCGGAGGAAGCCGTGAAGGGGAAGGGGGGAGGGCGCCGGCCGCCCGGGCAGGGATCGCGCCTTGGGGATCACGCCTTGGGGATCACGCCTGGGGATCGCGCCGGGGGGGTTGAATCGTTCCCGCGGCCGATGCACATTCTCGGCGCTTCCCCGGCACGGCGCTTCCCCAGGGCGTCCTGCCACCGGGAAGCTTCCCGTGCGGGTGGGGGCCTGTAGCTCAACGGTTAGAGCCGGCCGCTCATAACGGTCTGGTTGCAGGTTCGAATCCTGCCGGGCCCACCAGCACCCCGCACACTCCCCGCTTATCTCCCGGGCCGCTTATCTCCCGGCCCGCATATCTCCCGGCCGACAGCTCTTCGGGTCGTCAGCGGCCCCGGCGCACCGCGTTGATGACGGTGTCCAGTTCCTGCAGGAAGCGGGAGCGGTCCTGGGCGGAGAAGGGGGCGTTGCCGCGCAGGGCCGTGCCGTCGGCCCGCGCCATCTCCCGCAGGTCCTGCATCAGCGCCCGGCTCGCCAGGGCGGCACCGATGTTGGCCGGGGTGAACTGGCGCCCGTTGGGCGGCACCACGCGGGCGCCCTTGTCCAGGCAGCGCTTGGCCAGCGGGATGTCGCTGGTCACGGCGATGTCACCCTGGTCGATGCGCTCGGCGATCCAGTCGTCGGCGGCGTCGAAGCTGCCCGGCACCACGACCAGCTCCACCCGCCCCTGCGGCGGCAGCCGCAGCGGCGCGTTGGCGACGAGGAAGACCCGGAGGTCGTAGCGCAGGGCCACGCGGAAGGTCTCCTCCTTCACCGGGCAGGCGTCGGCGTCGATGAAGATGTCCAGCATGGGCGGTCGGTCCGGTCGGGTCGCGTGCGCCGGGGATAGCAGGTCGGGGGGCGGCTGGGAACCCGGGAGCCGGACGGAACCGGCCGGGCCGTGGGCGGTTGCGGGAGCCGGGGGCGTTTCTCCTGCCGCTGCCTGTCCTGCCGCCGCCTGCCCTGCGGCCCCGTCCCTGCTGCCGTTGCGCGGTGCGCCCTGGCTGGGGTACAACCCGCCCGCCGCAGTGGCGCCCCCGCGATCACCCCGGAACCGAAGGAACGCCGTCCATGGCCAGCTATCAGTACGTCTACGTCATGAAGGGTGTGACCAAGGTCTACCCCGGTGGCAAGAAGGTCTTCGAGAACATCTGGCTGAGCTTCTATCCCGGCGCCAAGATCGGCGTCCTGGGCGTGAACGGCGCCGGTAAGTCCACCCTGCTGAAGATCATGGCGGGGCTCGACAAGGACTACCATGGCGAGGCCTGGGCCGCCGACGGCGTGAAGGTCGGTTACCTGCCGCAGGAGCCGCAGCTCGACCCGACGAAGAACGTCCGCGACAACGTCATGGACGGCGTGGCCGAGACGAAGGCGCTGCTGGACCGCTTCAACGAGGTCTCCAACCTCATGGCGGACCCCGATGCCGACTTCGACACGCTGCTGGCCGAGCAGGCCGACCTGCAGGAGAAGATCGACGCCGCCAACGCCTGGGAGCTGGACCGCACGGTCGAGATCGCCATGGACGCGCTGCGCTGCCCCGACGGCGAGGCCGAGGTGGCCAAGCTGTCCGGCGGCGAGAAGCGCCGCGTGGCGCTGTGCAAGCTGCTGCTGTCCCGGCCGGACATGCTGCTGCTGGACGAGCCGACCAACCATCTGGACGCCGAGAGCGTGGCGTGGCTCCAGCGTTTCCTGGCCGACTATCCGGGCACCGTCGTGATGGTCACCCACGACCGTTACTTCCTGGATGCGGTCACCGGCTGGATCCTGGAGCTGGACCGTGGCTCGGGCATCCCCTACGAGGGCAACTACTCCTCCTGGCTCGAGCAGAAGCAGAAGCGCCTGGAGCAGGAGAGCCGCGAGAACGACGCCCGGCAGAAGTTCCTGGCGAGCGAGCTGGAGTGGGTGCGCGCCAGCCCGAAGGCGCGTCAGGCCAAGTCGAAGGCCCGCATCCAGTCCTACGAGGAGATGCTGGCCCAGGCGAACCAGAAGGAAAGCGTCACCGAGACCAAGATCGTCATCCCCACGCCGCCGCGGCTGGGCAATCTGGTGATCGAGGCGGAGAACCTGAAGAAGGGCTTCGGCGACCGGCTGCTGATCGACGACCTGTCCTTCCGCCTGCCGCCGGGCGGCATCGTCGGCGTGATCGGCCCGAACGGCGCGGGCAAGACCACCCTGTTCCGCATGATCACCGGCAGCGAGAAGCCCGACGACGGGGCCTTCCGCGTCGGCGACACGGTGAGCCTGGGCTATGTCGATCAGAGCCGCGACACGCTGAATGACAAGAAGACCGTCTGGGAGGAGATCTCCGACGGGCTGGACATGATCGAACTGGGCAAGAAGTCCATGCCCAGCCGCGCCTATGTCAGCGCCTTCAACTTCCGCGGCCCCGACCAGCAGAAGAAGGTCGGCGTGCTGTCGGGCGGTGAGCGCAACCGTGTGCATCTGGCGAAGATGCTGAAGTCCGGCGCCAATGTCCTGCTGCTGGACGAGCCGACCAACGACCTGGACGTGGAGACGCTGCGGGCGCTGGAAGAGGCGCTGGTGGCCTTCCCCGGCTGCGCCGTCGTCATCTCGCACGACCGCTGGTTCCTCGACCGCATCGCCACCCACATCCTGGCCTTCGAGGGCGACAGCCAGGTGGTCTGGTTCGAGGGCAACTACGCCGACTACGAGGCCGACCGTCACCGCCGCCTGGGGGCGGAGGCCGACCAGCCGCACCGCATCAAGTACAAGCCGCTCGTCCGCGCCTGATCCGTCGCGGCCTGCCTTCAGCGCGGCCAGTCTGCCGCGAGGCCAGTCTGCCGCTGGCCCTGCCGGCCGCGCCACTGCCTTCGGAACCGCCGCCGGGTGCCCGCCCGGCGGCGGTTTCCGTTTTTACGGGCGGAGTCTGCCACCATCGCGTCGCATCTCCGCCCGATATCCACCACTGCGGTGCTGTGCTATGGGGGCTGGCGGCCCGTTGCCGTCCCAGACCGGAGTCCCCAGCATGTCCGCTCCCGGCCGGCCGCGTCCGGCGTTCCCGTTCCCGGCCCTCGCCCTTCCCCTGCTGCTCGCGGCCTGCGTGCCGCCCGTTCCCGGCGAGGACGTGGTCTGGGGTCCGCCCTCGCCGAGCCGCCCGCCGCCTTCCGACTACTACGATCCCCCGTCCTGGTACCGCGACGACGACCGCGACGACCGGGTGCGCGACTACCGCTACAACGGTCGCTGCGACGATCCGCGCTACGAGACCTCCAATGGCGGCAAGGCCGACCACGGCACCGACGAATACGACTGCCTGCTCTACGGCAACGGGCTGCGCGGCAAGTATGTCAGCGGCAAGCGCGAAGGGACCTTCGCCCGCAACAGCGTCTGCGACGATCCCACCTACGCCTACACCACGGGCCGGGCGCAGCCGGGCACCGACCAGTTCGACTGCACCCGCTACGGCCGCGGTCTGAAGGTGTTCTACCGGCCGGGCACGCTGCCATCGCCCCCGCCGGTGGTGGACCACCGGCCGCCGCCGCCCCCCGTCGTCCGGCCCGATCCAAGGCCCGATCCAAGGCCCGATCCCCGGCCCGACCCGCGGCCGCCGCGTCCCGATCCCGACCGCTTCGATCCCGACGATGGCCGGGACCGGCCGCCGCGGGTGGACGAGGCGCTGCGCCGGGCACGGGAGGAGGCGGCCCGGGAGGAGGCGCAGCGCCGCCGGGCGGAGGACGAGGCCCGCCGGCAGGCCGACTCCGAACGCCGCGCCCATGAGGAAGCGCGCCGCCGCGAGGAGATGCGGGAGCGCGCCGAGAGGGAACAGGCCGCGCGCGAACAGGCGGACCGGGAACGCGCCGCCCAGGAACGCGCCGCCCAGGAACGGGCCGAGCGCGAGGCGCGCGAGCAGGCTCAGCGCGACCAGGCGGCCCGGGAACAGGCGGCCCGCGAGCAGGCCGAGCGCGAGCGCATCGCCGATCCCGACGACGGCCGGGACCGCCCGCCCCGGGTGAGCGAGGCGCTGCGCCGGGCCCGCGGTCAGCCGCAGGTGCAGGAGCACTGACGGCTTCTCCGGGGGCATCCGGGAGGCGGACCGGCCTGTCGTTCCGGTTGCCACGGCGGCCGTTCCGCTCCACCTTTCTGGGGCAGCTCCGGAACAGGGCCGTCCGTCCCGGACCGTCCGCCGGGGCGCCCGAGCCGGGAACCGCCATGGCCCCCACCCGTCCGCTGCTGGTGCTGACCTGCGGGTCGCTGGCTCTCGCCCTGGCCCTGGGCATCCGTCAGGATTTCGGCCTCCTGCTCGCCCCCATGGCGGCGGACACCGGCTGGTCGCTGGCCGGGCTGGCCTTCGGGCTGGCGCTGCAGCAGCTCGTCTGGGGCGTGGCGCAGCCGCTCGTGGGGGCGCTCGCCGATGTGAAGGGACCCCGCATCGTCGTCGCTGGGGGTGGTGTGGCCTTCGTCGCGGGGCTGCTGCTGATGGGGTTCGGCGGCTCGCTGCCGCTGTTCCAGCTCGGGGCCGGGCTGTTCATCGGCACGGCGCTGGCGGCCGTGGGCTTCTCCGTCGTGCTGGGAACGGTGGCGCGGGCAGCGCCGGAGGCGCGGCGCAGCCTCTATCTCGGCCTCGCCAGCGCGGGCGGCAGCTTCGGCATGTTCGCCTTCGTGCCGCTGGGGCAGGGCCTGATCGGCGGGCTGGGCTGGCAGGGGGCGCTTCTGGCGCTGGCCCTGACGGCGCTGGCGATCCCTGTCCTGGCGCTGGCGCTGGGCGGCCCGCCGCCGGCGCACCGGACCCTGCCGGGCGGCGGGCTGGGGCAGGCCCTGCGGGCGGCGTCGCGGCATGACGGGTTCTGGCTGCTGACGGCGGGCTTCTTCGTCTGCGGCTTCCACGTCGCCTTCATCAGCGTGCATCTGCCCGGCTATGTCGCGGCCTGCGGGCTGGCGCCGGAGATCGGGGCCTGGTCGCTGGCTCTGGTCGGGCTGTTCAACGTGGCGGGCAGCCTCGCGGCCGGGCAGCTCGGCGGTCGGTACCGGCCGAAGGTCCTGCTGTCGGGCATCTACTTCGCCCGCGGGCTGGTGCTGCTGGCCTTCCTGCTCTCGGCCAAGACGCCGGCCGTGACCCTGGCCTTCGCGGCGGCGATGGGGTTCCTCTGGCTCTCCACGGTGCCGCTGACGACGGGGGTGGTGGCCGGCATCTTCGGGCCGACCTATGTCTCCACCCTGTTCGGGCTGGTCTTCCTGGGCCATCAGATCGGCGCCTTCCTGGGCGCCTGGGCCGGCGGGCTGTCGGTGGAATGGCTGGGCAGCTACGACGCCGTCTGGTGGGCCTCGGTCGCGCTCGCCTTCTTCGCGGCCCTGGTCCACCTGCCGATCCGCGACGCCCGCCTGCCGCAGACCGTGACGGGTGCCGCCTGACCCGGCCTCAGTCCAGGGTCTGCCGGTAGCGGTTCAGCGCCAGTGTCGCCACCACGGCAAGGAACAGGAGCAGCGGCCACAGGCTGGGCCAGACCTCGGCCAGCCCGTTGCCCTTCAGCATGATGCCGCGGACGATGCGCAGGAAGTGGGTCAGCGGCAGCACCTCGCCGACCGTCTGCGCCCAGTCCGGCATGCCGCGGAACGGGAACATGAAGCCCGACAGCAGGATCGACGGCAGGAAGAAGAAGAACGTCATCTGCATCGCCTGAAGCTGGTTCTTCGCCACCGTGGAGAACAGGAAGCCGACCGACAGGTTGGCGGCGATGAAGGCCAGCAGCGCCAGCAGCAGCACGGCCGGGCTGCCCACCATCGGCACCCCGAACAGCAGCCGGGCCGCCGCCATCACCAGCACCACCTGGACGAAGCCGACGCCGATGAAGGGAAGGATCTTGCCCAGCATCACCTCCGCCGGGCGGATCGGCATGGCCAGCAGGTTCTCCATGGTGCCGCGCTCCCGCTCGCGGGTGACGGCCAGCGCCGTCATCAGCACCATGGTCATGGTCAGCACCACGCCGACCAGACCGGGCACCACGTTGTACTGGGTCAACCCCTCCGGATTGTAGCGGCGGTGGACCGCCAGCTCGAACGGGGCGGGGGTGGGCGCCAGCCCGGCCAGCGCCCCCGTCAGGTCCGGTGCCAGCCCGATCAGCGCCACCTGCTGCAAGGCCGCGACCGCGTTGCCCGTGGCGGCGGGGTCAGTCGCGTCCGCCTCCACCAGCAGGCGGGGCCGGTCGCCGCGGACCAGATCGCGGGCGAAGCCGGCCGGGATCGTGACGACGAACTGCACCTCCCCCCGCTCCAGCAGCCGGTCGGCCTCCGCCTCGTCCGCCGTCACGGCGACGATGCGGAAATATCCCGTGGTCTCCAGGGTCGTCAGCAGCGTGCGGGTGAAGGGGCCCTGGTCCGCCACCCGGACGGCGGTCGGAAGATGCCTGGGGTCGGAGTTGATGGCGAAGCCGAACAGGGTGAGCTGGAGCACCGGGATGCCGACCATCATGGCGAAGGTCAGCCGGTCCCGCTTCATCTGGATGAACTCCTTGACCATCATCGCCAGAAGACGGCCGGGGGCGAAGCCGGGGCGGCTCATGACGCGGCCCTCCGGGCGGGACCGGCGGCAGCGGCGGCCTTGCCGGCGGCGGGCGCGAACTGGTCGCGCACCCCGTTCATCAGATGGATGAAGACGTCCTCCAGCCCCGGCCCGCCCTCGCGCCAGCGCAGCTCCGGCTCGTCGCGGAAGGCGGCGACGGCGGCGTCCAGGCGCGCGCTGTCGCTGCCGCTGACATGCAGGGCGGCGCCGAACGGGGCCACCATCTCCACCCCCGGCCGGCCCGCCAGCTCGCGCGCCAGGGCGGCGATGCGGGCGTCCGGCCCGGCGACGTACCAGGTGCGCAGCCCGGAACCGCGCACCACCTCCTCCACCGTGCCGTCGGCCAGCAGCCGGCCATAGGCCAGATAGCAGATGCGGTGGCAGCGCTCCGCCTCGTCCATGTAGTGGGTGCTGACCAGCACGGTCATGCCGTCGGCGGCCAGCGTGTGGATTTCGTCCCAGAACTCCCGCCGCGCCTTGGGATCGACGCCGGCCGTCGGTTCGTCCAGCAGCAGCAGCTCCGGCCCGTGCAGGATGCAGGCGGCCAGCGCCAGACGCTGCTTCCAGCCGCCCGACAGGGTTCCGGCCAGCTGGTCGCGGCGGTGTGCCAGCCCCAGCCGGTCCAGCGCCGCCGCGACCCGCGCCGGCCGGTCGGGCAGGCCGTAGAGGCGGGCCACGAAGTCCAGGTTCTCCTTGATGGAGAGGTCCTCGTAGAGGCTGAACCGCTGCGTCATGTAGCCGACGCGGCGCTTGATCTGCCATGCCTCCCGCACGATGTCGAAGCCCAGGCAGGTGCCGCTGCCGCCGTCCGGCAGCAGCAGGCCGCAGAGCATGCGGATGGTGGTGGTCTTGCCGCTGCCGTTGGGGCCCAGGAAACCGTAGATCTGGCCGCGCCGTACCTGGATGGAGAAGCCGTCCACGACCGTCTTCGGGCCGAAGCGCTTGGTCAGCCCGGTGACGTCGATGGCCGGGGCGGCGCTCATGGCGCGCCTCCCACCAGGCTGCCGGCGCGGACGATGGCCCGCAGCACAAGCTCCACGATGCCGATCCGTCCGGCCACGCCGATCGCTGTACGCCGGACCGTGACCGGCTGGCCGGGCAGCAGGTCCCGCGCCGATCCCTGCGGTTCGGCCTCGACCCGGAAGACCAGCTTGGCCCGGGTTTCCAGGCTGTAGATGACGGGTGGCGTGTACTCCGCCTCCGGCGCCACGAAGCTGACCCGCGCGCTCAGCCCGTCCGGGCAGCCGGTGCAGGACAGTGCCACCGTGTCACCGGGGTGCAGCAGGGCGCGCTGCGGTTCCGGCACGAAGAAGACCAGCTTCACCTGCTCCGGCGGCAGCAGCGTGACGACGGGGCCACCGGCCGGCACCCATTCGCCCGGCCGGCGCACCGTATCCTCCACCAGCGCCGCCGCCGGGGCCGCGACGCGGCGCTGCGCCAGCCGCCACTCGGCCTGGGCGACGGCGGCGCGGGCGGCCTCCACGGCGGCTTCGGCTGCCTGAATGGCGTCGCTGCGGGCGGGCAGGCGGGCGGTCGCCAGCTCCGCCTTCACGGCGGCGACCTCGGCCTCGGCCTGCCGCGCGTCGGAGCGGGCGAGGTCCAGCCGGGCGCGGGCGGCCACGTCGCGGCTGGCCAGATCCTGCTGCCGGCGCAATTCTGCGGCGGTGTAGGTGGCCAGCGCCTCCGCCTGCCGCAGCCGCGCCTCGATCCGGGCGATCTCCTCCGGCCGCAGGCCCAGCCGCAGGTCCGCGAGCTGCGCCATGGCCTGGGCCAGCCGGCCCTTCGCTTCGGCCAGGGCGGCCTGCTGCTGGGTGTCTTCCAGGGCGAACAGGGGCTGGCCGGGGACGACCCTGTCGCCCTCTGCCACCGCCAGATCGACCAGCCAGCCGCCCTCCGGTGCGGCCATGCGCAGATACTGCCCCTCGACATAGCCCTGGAAGCCGCTTTCGCCACCGTCGCCGCAGCCGGCCGCCAGCAGGAGGAGGGGAAGAAGCGCCAGCGCCGCGCGCGGCGGCCGGGGGCGGCGGGTCATGGCGTCTCCTCCGCGGCAAGGCCGCGCAGCAGGATGTCCAGATGCGTTTCCAGATGGCGGGTCGTATCGATGGCGAAGGCGTCGTCCAGCGGCTCGAAGGTCGTCCGCCACATCACCATCATCAGGAAGGGGGCGACATACAGCCGGGCGACCAGCAGCGGGTCCTGGCGGCGGAACTCGCCGCGCGCCATGCCGCGCTCCAGGATGGACGCGATCAGGCCCAGGCCGCGGTCCACCACGGCGCGCTTGTGGAAGCGGGCCAGGTCCGGGAAGTTCGCCGCTTCCGCCAGCACCAGCTTGGGCAGGACGATCAGCCGGCGGTTTTCCAGCAGGCGGCCCAGGATGCGCAGGGTGGTCCGCAGCAGCTCGGACATGCGGCCCTCGTAGCCGGCGACCACGGTCTCCAGCCGCTCGATGTTCGGCAGCAGGGCGGAATGCACCAGCGCCTCGAACACCGCCTGCTTGGACGGGAAATAGAGATAGAGCGTGCCCTTCGACGCCCCGGCGCGGGCGGCGATGTCCTCCATCCGGGTGGCGGCGAATCCCTTCTCCGCGAACAGGTCCAGCGCCGCCTCCAGCAGTTCGGCGGGGCGGGTCTCCTTGCGGCGGCGGGGCAGGGGGTCCGGCATGGGGGCACATTAATTACTGACTGGTCAGTCATTAATGTGCCGAGGCTGTCCCGCTGTCAAGGGCGGCCCGTCAGGCGCCCGTCGTCAGGGGAAGGCGGTATCCAGCCGCAGCGCCCGCACCCGGGTCCGGTGCGTCCGTCCACCCGGCAGTTCGCCCGCGGGCGCCAGCTCCCAGTCCCAGTCCTCCACCGTGCCGGCCGGCAGGGACACGCCGAACAGCGGGTCTTCCCGCTCCACGACGCGCCCGTCCCGGTCCAGGGTGGTCCGCGCGATGTCGGTCACCAGCAGGACCGGGCAGCGGAAGCCGCGCAGATGGGCCAGATGGGCGGCGATGACGGCCCTTCCATAGGCGTCCGCATCCGTCTCCGGCCAGCGATGCAGCGCCGCCGCCAGCGGCAGCAGGGGAAGCTGGGAGAGCAGATTGACGGAGAGCACGAGGTCGATCCCGGGATCGTCCAGGAAGGCGGCACAGCCCGGCGGGGGCGGGGCCGTGCTGGCGGGGTCGGTCAGGGCCGCGGCCGTGCCCGTCAGGTCCAGGGTCGCCAGCGTGACGGCGCCCCTCCGGGCGCGCCAGGCTGCCAGCCGCGCGGCCGGCGGCTGGGCGGCGTCGGCCAGCACCACGCGCCCGAAGCGGCCGGTCAGGTCCGCCAGCGGCACGTCGGCCAGGGGACCGGAGCCGAGCACCAGCACCGTGCGGTGGCAGGCGCTGGCGGCGACGGCCGCCCGGATCGCCGCCTTCGTCCGCTCCCGGTGCGGCGCCCAGGCGCGGGCGCAGCGCCGGCCGCGGGCGGCGCAGGCCGTCGCGGCATAGGCATGGCCCAGCCGGCGCAGCGGGGCGGGGCAGTCGGTCAGCCAGGAGTCGGCCAGTTCGCGCAGCATCCCGGCAGTGTAGGGGTGCGTCCCGCCGGCGCAAGGGTGCCTGGAAACGCCGACGGCCCCGCCTCGGGGAAGGCGGGGCCGTCATCGGCGGGCCGGGAAACCGGCCCGCGGGCACAGAAGAAGCGGTTGCCGGGTCTGGCTTTACCGGGCCTGGGCGGTCTGCGCCCGCTTGCGCAGGGCGTCCAGCAGCGCATCGATGTTGCCGCCGTTGCTCTCGATCACCGAGGCGAACTCCGACCGCTGGGTGACGCTCATGCTCACCCCTTCGACCACCACATCGACGATGCGGTAGCCGCCGTCGCGGGCGCGGACGCGCCAGTCCACCTTCACCGGCGGTCCGTTCGGCCGCAGCACCTGGCTGCTGACGATGGCGTCCTTGGTGCCGTCGGCGCGGGACGCGGTCACCTCGAAGGTCTCCCCGGCATACTGGTTGAACCGCTGGGCGTAGACCTCGACGATCATGCGCTCGAAGAGCTTCATGTACTCCTGGCGCTGTGCCTCGCTGGCCGTGTTCCAGTAGCGGCCCAGCACGAAGCGGCCGATCGTGGTGACATCGAAATTCTCGTTCAGCAGGCGGCGGAATTCCTCAACCGCCTGCTCGTCCGTGACCTTCGGGTCGGCCAGCACCGCGATGGCGCGGTCGCCCAGGGACTCGACGAAATCGCCCGCCCCCTGGGCCTGCGCCTGGGCGACAGCGGGCCGCAGGGCCGCCGTGGTCAGGGTGCCGGTCAGAACCGTCGCCGCGGCCAGCGCCGAGACGAAGACAGTGCGGAGGACAAGGCTGCGATTCATCTTCACGATAGGAGTATTGCTTGTCATGACTCTGCCATCCTGGGAAATCTGGCGTCCGGACTCAGTGATGCGCATCACGCTCAGTCCTCATAGTCCGGAATGTCGGGATACTGGTCGGGCGCCGGCGCACCGTCGCGGATCCAGTTGTCCCGTCGTTGGCGATAAAGTGACCGCATCGCGGCATAGTAGTCGAAGCTGTTCGCCTTCAGATCGTCGATCACGTCGATATAGCCGGCCCGGGTGTCCACGGCGGCCAGCCCGTACCGGACATAGGGAAACCACTCTTCGCCGGTGTTGTTCGCGTAGTTGTTCCAGGGATCGGCCAGTGTCTCCGCGAACAGGGCCGGGCCGTCCCGCAGGGAGGACGGACCCAGCAGCGGCAGCACCAGATACGGGCCCTCCGGCAGGCCCCAGACGGCCAGCGTCTGGTCGAAACTCTCATACTCGTAGGGAAGCCCGTTCTTCGCCGCCACGTCGATCAGCCCGGCCAGCCCTACCGTGCTGTTGATGACGAACCGCTGGGTGACGGTTCCCGCCCCGTCCCAGTCGCCTTGCAGGAGCTGGTTGGTCAGGTCCAGCGGCGCCCGCAGGTTCTGGAGCACGTTGCGCACGCCCACCTGCACCGGGTCCGGCAGCACGGTCTTGTAGATCACCGCCAGCGGCCGGATCAGCACCGTGTCCACCGCCTCGTTGAACCAGAAGATGCCGCGGTTCAGTGGCTCCAGCGGATCGTTGACGGACCGCGTGTCGGCCGGCGCCCCGCCGCCCGGCGGAACGGTCAGGGATGCGGGCGCCGAGGTGGACGCGGACAGGGTGCCGTCGGCCGGTGCTGCGCCGCCCGGCCGGTCATCCGTCCGGTTCGACGCGCACCCGCTCAGCAGCGCGCCCGTCAGAAGGGCGGCGGCGACAAGCCTGATCGGATGCGGGATCGGCATGGCGGAACGGGACTCCCAGCGGACGGGGCGATTTCGGCGGGCTTCCAGCATTCCGAGGCGATATAAGGAAGCGCGGGGGCATGACAACCGCCGGGCTCGACGGTCTGGCATGCGGTGCCGTCGTCGGGCGGTACGCTAACGAACCCGGATTTCACGAAAGTGTTCCCTCAGCCGGTTCCTGCGGGCGCCGTCGGGGGGCCAGGGACGCAGAAGCGAGGCTCCCGGAAACGAGGGGCGCAAAAGCCCTTGCCCGTGGGTCGGCGGGGTCATAAAGATATCTTTATGTGTTTAAGCCTCTGTGGCTCGGGACCGGCCAGCCTGGCGGGGCGCCGGGACCCGCAGGACGATAGGACAGGCAGGCCGGCGGTTGGTGCGGACGGGCCGGCGCGGAGGAGGTGGATGGAGTTCCTGCTGAACGCGCTGAAGGCGGCGGCCGAGCCGACCCGGCTGCGCATGCTGGCGTTGTGCGCCCATGGCGAACTGTCGGTCAGCGAGCTGACCCAGATCCTGGGCCAGAGCCAGCCGCGCGTCTCCCGCCATCTCAAGCTGCTCTGCGAGGCCGGGCTGCTGGACCGCTTCCGGGAGGGCATCTGGGCCTATTTCCGGCTGGCGGAGCGCGGCCCCTGCGCCGAGCTGGCGCACACGCTGGTGGACGCGATCCCCGGCGACGACCCGACGCTGGCCCTGGATCTGGAGCGGCTGGAGACGATCCGGCGGGCCCGGCGCGAGGCCGCGGCCCAGTATTTCCGGGAGAACGCCGCCCGCTGGCACGAGATCCGGTCGCTGCACGTCCCCGAGCGGGAGGTGGAGGAGATGCTGCTGCGCCTCGTCCCCACGGAGGGGGTGCAGGACCTGCTGGACATCGGCACCGGCACCGGCCGCATGCTGGAGCTGTTCGGTCCCCGCGTCGGCCGCGCCATCGGCGTGGACAGCAGCCGCGAGATGCTGGCCGTGGCGCGGGTGAACCTGGAGCGGGCGGGCCTGCGCAACTGTCAGGTCCGGCTGGGCGACATGTACCAGCTTCCGCTGCCCTCCCAGAGCTTCGACGCCATCATCGTGCATCAGGTGCTGCACTATGCGGAGGAGCCGTCGGACGTGCTCTATGAGGCGTCGCGCCTGCTGCGGCCCGGCGGCGTGCTGGTGGCGGTGGACTTCGCCCGCCATGAGCAGGAGGTGCTGCGCAGCGAGCATGCGCACCGCCGCCTGGGCTTCGACGATGCCGAGGTGGCGGGCTGGCTGGCCCAGGCGGGGCTGCTGCCGGGCCCCGTCGTCCACCTGCCCGGCGACCCGCTGACCGTCACCATCTGGCGCGCGGTACGCCCGGCCGACCCGGGCGTCGTCGCCGTTCCCGAAACCCCGATCGAATTCGTGTCCGGAGCCCTGTCATGAGCCTCGCAGACCTCGTGGATGCCGTGGCCCCCCCGAAGCCGCTTCTGGAGTCGCCCTCCGGCCTCCGCGTCAGTTTCGAGTTCTTCCCGCCGAAGACGGAGAAGATGCAGGAGTCGCTGTGGCAGTCCATTCACCGGCTGGCACCGCTGGGCCCGGCCTTCGTCTCCGTCACCTACGGGGCCGGCGGCTCGACGCGCGAGCGCACGCACGCCACCGTCACCGCCATCCAGGCGGAGACGGGGATTCCGGCCGCCGCGCATCTGACCTGCGTCGCCGCCACGCAAGAGGAGATCGACGCCGTCGCCCGCGCCTACTGGGATGCCGGCATCCGCCACATCGTCGCCCTGCGCGGCGACCCGCCGCCGCGCCCCGACGGCACGGGCGGGCTGGGCGGCACCGGCTACCAGCCGCATCCGGGCGGCTACGCCTATGCCGCCGACCTGGTCGCCGGCCTGAAGCGGGTGGCGGACTTCGAGATTTCCGTCGCCTGCTTCCCCGAGGTGCATCCGGAGGCGCGCAGCGCCGAGGACGATCTCGACAATCTCCGGCGCAAGGTCGATGCCGGCGCCTGCCGTGCCATCAGCCAGTTCTTCTTCGACCCCGATGCCTTCCTGCGCTTCCGCGACAAGGCGGCGGCGCGCGGCATCGACATCCCGCTGGTGCCCGGGGTCATGCCGATCATGAACTTCGCCAAGGCGGTGGAGATGGGCGGCAAGTGCAACTGCGCCGTTCCCGCCTGGATGACCGACCTGTTCGACGGGCTGGACGAGACGCCGGAGACGCGCCAGCTCGTCGCCGCCACCGTGGCGGTGGAGCAGTGCCGCTATCTGGAGCGGGAAGGGGTGAAGCAGTTCCACTTCTACACCCTGAACCGGGCCGAACTGACGGTCGCCATCTGCCACATGCTCGGGGTCCGGGCGAAGCGCCCGCCGACGGCGTGAGCCTGGGGGCGGGCGGATGACGGCGGGCGGTTCCTCCAGCGGTGAACGGCGGACCGGCGCTCTGCCGGCTGCGGCCCTGCTGCTGACGGCGGGAGCGCTGGCGACGGGAGCACTGTCGGCGGGGCTGGCGCCCGCGGCCTCCGCGACGCAGCTCAGCCTGACCGTCACCAACCTCGCCACGCTGCCCGACGGCGGCCGCGGCGAGGTGCTGGTGCAGGTGTTCGACAGCGCCGAGGCCTATGGCCGTGGCACCGGCCCCGTGGCACAGGCGCGTCTGCGGCCCGAGGGCGACCGGCTGACGGCCCCCCTGGCCGACCTGCCGCCCGGCCGTTACCTGATCCGGGTGATCCAGGACCTGAACGGCAATGCCCGGCTGGATACCGGATTCCTGGGTATCCCGCGGGAACCGTTCGGCTTCAGCAACGATGCCATCGGCAGCATGGGACCGCCGTCCTTCGAGGCGGCGGCCATCCCGGTCGGCGACCAGCCGGTCACGGCAGCCATCGCCCTGCGGCGGTGACCCGACAGCGCCCTGCCGCCGCCCGGTCGGCGCCCCGGGGATGCCCTTGAGGCGCCATAAACCCCCGCCAGACTTCTCCCCGGCTGTCCCCCGAGGCGCCCAGGCGCCGGGGACCGGCATCGAGGTGAAGGATGATGCGCAGTCTCTTGGCCGGTGTGGCCCTGGCGATGTGGGCGGGATCGGCCGCCGCCGGCTCGATCACGCTCTTTTCCGAGGCCGACTTCCGCGGCGAGCGCACGACGCTCCGCTACGCTATCGGGAATCTGGCCGAGTATCCGCCCTGGAACGACCGCGCCCGGTCACTGGTCGTCAGCTCCGGAACCTGGGAAGTCTGCCGCCACAAGAATTTCAAGGACTGCACCGTGCTGCGCGCCGGATCGCGGGTGGGCGATCTGGGCCAGATCGGCATGTTCCGCCAGATCTCCTCCCTGCGCGAGCTGGACGCCTACGGCCGGCGTGACGACCGCTGGGATGATCGCTGGAACGACCGGCCGCGCTACGGCTGGAACGACCCGTCGCCGCCCCCGCCGCCCTGGGGCTGGGGGCCGCCGCGGCACGATGACGGCATCCACTGGGACGACGACCGCTCCGGCGGCCTGAGCCGCTGTCAGGCCAAGGTGTACGAAGGCTTCGTGGACCGTTTCGGCTACCGTGCCCGCGCCAGCTTCTCCGGCCGGCCGGACGACGGCACGATCTGGTGGAACCGGGAGGCCTGGCGCTTCCGATGCAGCAACGGCCGCGTTCACATCTGGCAGTGACACCGGTCCGGTCCCGGCCGGTCGGGCCGATACGGCCCAAGGTCATACGCCGTTGGCCCGGTGCCGCTCCGCCCCACGGCTGATTGGCGGGGACGGCAAACCCTTCCACCATCCCCCATCCGGACCCGTGACCGGCGATCCGCCAAGGGGATGATGAGCGAGACCGATACCGACCCCGGATCCACCCGGGCTCTGCTGACGATGCTGGCGGGACAGGCCGGCAGGGCCGCGACCGGCCTGCCGGCCGGGACGGACCTTCTTCTGCGGACGATCCTGTCCCGGATTCCGGAGGGCATCGCCATCGCCGAGGCTCCCACGGCCGCGATCCGCTGGGCCAGCGATCTTGCCCTGGACATGCTGGGCCGCGACGTCCTGTGCTCCGGCGGTGACGCCGGGGCGGCATCCCTGCCGCTGTTCCGGGTCGGCGACGGCCGCCCCGTTCCTGCCGAGGACCAGCCGCTGACCCGCGCCGTGCGCAACGGGGAGACGGTGACGGACGAGGAATGGCTGCTGCGCCATGCCGACGGCCGGCTGCTGCCGGTGCTCTGCAACGCCGGCCCGATCCTGGACCGGCAGGGCGGCATCACCGGCGGTATCATCGCCTGGCGCGACATCAGCGCCCTGCGCGCGGCCGAGGCCGGCGTGCGGGTCGGGGCGCAGCGGCTGCGCAGCCTGGTCGGCGCCACCAGCTCCATCATCTGGACGACGGACGCGCTGGGCCGTTTCGTGGAGCCGCAGCAGAGCTGGGAGCGCTACACCGGCCAGGGCTGGGACGCGCACCGCGGCTTCGGCTGGGTCGAGGCCCTGCACCCCGACGACCGCGCCGCCGTGCTGGACTCCTGGACCCGGGCCTGCGCCGAGGGGGCGGTCTACCGGACGGAAGGCCGCGTCCGGCACGCGGAGAGCAACACCTATCGTCCCTTCGTCGCCCGCGGGGCGCCGGTGCGCGCGGCGGACGGGACGGTGCTGGAATGGATCGGCACCTATACCGACGTCTCCGCCCGGCGGGAGGCGGAGCGGAATCTGGAGGTGACCCTGCGCGAGAAGGATCTGCTGTTGCAGGAGATGAACCACCGGGTCTTCAACAGCTTCCAGCGCATCGCCACGATCGTCAGCCTGCAGTCCGCCCGCTCCGCCGACGCCGCCGTGAAGGAGCATCTCGGCAAGATCTACCACCGCATCCAGACGATGGGGCTGGTCCACCGCCGTCTCTATTCCGGCCGCTCCGTGGACCGGATCGACCTCGGCGGCTATCTGACGGAGCTGTGCGCCGACATCCAGCAGGTGATGGCGGACAAGGACGATCAGTGGCGCATCGAGGCGGACTGCGACTCCCAGCCGGTTGCCATCGACAGCGCGGTGCCGCTGGGGCTGGTCGTCAACGAACTGGTGACCAACGCCTGCCGCCACGCCTTCGAGCGGCGCTGCCCGGGCCTTGTGCAGGTCGCGTTCCGGCAGACGCCGGACGGTTTTCTCCTGAGCGTCGCCGATGACGGCTGCGGCCTGCCCGACCCGATTCCGGCACCGCAGGGGGCGCTCGGCATGCTGCTGATCCGCAGCCTCGTCGGCCAGCTCGAAGGCAGCCTGAGCGTGGACCGCGCCGGGCCGGGAACCTGCTTCAGGATCGCCCTGCCGCGGACCTCCCTGGTCCGCTGACCGCCGGCCCACGCTGCCCGCGGGCCGGAGCCGTTCCGGGGGCCGGGGTCATTCCTCCTCGGTCGCTTCCGGTGCCGTCGCGTGGGTGTAGAACGCCGCGACGGCGATCCCCGCCAGCACGGCGAAGGCCTGCGCCTCGGCCTGCGGCGCCTGGATCAGGCCGTCCGCGACGTGATGGGCGGACAGCCCGGACACGATACCCAGAATCGACGAAAGAACCGCCCGCATCCCCGTTTCCTCCCTTGCTGCCGCAGCAGCGGCGGTCCGTTGCAACAGGCGCCAGGGCCGCCTGTCGCGCGGGTCATGAGGGGGAGGGGGCGGAGGCCCGTCTCGATCCGATCTTGCGCCCGCCTTATGGTTGAGTGAGACTGATCGGACGGTTGTCGGAGTTCCCCGATGAAGAACGCCCACCACGTCATCCCTTCGGCGGACGGAAGCTGGAATGTCCGGCGGTCCGGGGCAGCGCGCGCCTCCCGTCGGTTCGACAGCCAGGCCGATGCGATCCGTTATGCCACCGACAAGGCCCGCAAGGCGCAGGGCGAGCTGTACATCCATCGCCGTGACGGCGTGGTCGTCGGCCGCGACAGCTTCGGTCCGGCCCGGTAGGTAGCCCCAGGGACCGCTGGCCGCGCATGTCGTTCGAGACCAGCGTCTTCATCAACTGTCCCTTCGACGACGAATATCTCCCGCTTCTCCGGCCGATCCTCTTCTGCGTCGTCGATCTCGGGCTGGTTCCCCGGATCGCCCTGGAGAGTTTGGATTCCGGCGAAGCCCGGATTGCCAAGATCGTCCGTCTGATCCGGGAGTCGCGGTTCGGCATCCACGACCTGTCCCGCCTCAAGGCACGGCGGAAAGGGGAGTTCTTCCGCCTCAACATGCCGTTCGAACTGGGGCTCGACGTGGGCAGTCGCCTCTTCGGGCCGCCGGAATTCGGCGTTAAGCGGTGCCTGATCCTGGAGGCCGAGCGCTACCGCTTCCAGGCGGCCATCTCCGACCTGTCGAATTCCGACATCGCGGTCCACCGGAACGAGCCGGAGCTGGCACTCACGGAAGTGCGCAACTGGCTCGTCGGCGTCGCCGGGCTCCGGCAGGTTCCGGGGCCTGCTGCCCTGTTCGGCCGCTTCAACGAGTTCATGGGCGATACCTATGACCGGCTGCGCAGCCGCGGCTACTCCGACACCAACATCGAAGCCCTGCCGGTGCCGGAGCTGATGGACTGCATGCGCGACTGGGTCACGGGCAATCCGCGGCCACACTGACAGCACGCTGAGGGGACCGCCTCACGCCGCCGCGGGGGCGGCGGCGGCGCGGGCGTCGGCGTCGGGGTCGTAGTTCAGGTTCGGGGCCAGCCAGCGTTCCATGGCCGCCACCTCCATGCCCTTGCGCCGGGCATAGTCGGCCACCTGGTCGCGCTCGATCTTGCCCAGCCCGAAATACTTCGCCTCGGGATGCGCGATGTACCAGCCGCTGACGGCGGCCGTCGGCATCATGGCGAAGGTCTCGGTCAGGCTGATGCCGGCGGCCTTCTCCGCGTCCAGCAGGCGCCAGAGGGTGGCCTTCTCCGTGTGGTCGGGGCAGGCGGGATAGCCCGGCGCGGGGCGGATGCCGCGGTAGGCCTCGGCGATCAGCTCTTCGTTGCTCAGGGTCTCGTCCGGGGCGTAGGCCCAGAACTCCCGGCGGACCCGCTCGTGCATCCGCTCGGCGAAGGCCTCGGCCAGCCGGTCGCCCAGCGCCTTCAGCAGGATGGCGTTGTAGTCGTCGTGCGCCGCCTCGAAGGCGCGGGCGCGCTCCTCCAGCCCGTGCCCGGCGGTGACGGCGAAGCTGCCGATCCAGTCGGGCACGCCGCTCTGCTTCGGGGCGATGAAGTCGGCAAGGCACAGATGCGCGCGCTCGCGGCCCGGCTCGCGCGCCATCTGCTGGCGCAGGAAGTGCAGCCGGGTCAGCACGGTGGTGCGGCTCTCGTCGGTGTAGATCTCGACGTCGTCGCCCACGCTGTTGGCCGGGAACAGGCCGATCACGCCGCGGGCGGTCAGCCACTTCTCCCCGATGATCCGTTGCAGCATCACCTGCGCGTCCTTGAACAGGCCGCGCGCGGACTCGCCCACGATCTCGTCGTCCAGGATGGCGGGGAAGCTGCCGGCCAGCTCCCACGCCTCGAAGAAGAACTTCCAGTCGATGCGGGTCGCCAGCTCCGCCAGGTCGTAATCCTCGAAGACGGTCACGCCGGGCGCCGCCGGCCGCACGGGCGCGTAGGCCGACCAGTCCGGGCTGAAGCGGTTGGCCCGGGCGTCCGCCAGGGACAGGCGGGCGCGGCCGTACTGATTGCGCTCGTGCGCTTCGCGCATGCGGGCATAGTCGGCCTTGATCCCGCCGGCGTAGCCCGTCTTCGCGTCCGCGCTCAGCAGGTTCTGCGCCACGCCCACGGCACGGCTGGCGTCCAGCACATGCACCACGGGTCCCGCATAGTGCGGGTCGATCTTCACGGCGGTGTGGACCTTGCTGGTGGTGGCGCCGCCGATCAGCAGCGGGATGTCGAAGCCCTCCCGCGCCATCTCCTTGGCGACGAACACCATCTCGTCCAGCGACGGGGTGATCAGGCCGGACAGGCCGATGATGTCCACCTTGTGCCGGCGCGCCTCCTCCAGGATCTTCGCGCAGGGCACCATCACGCCCAGATCCACGACCTCGAAGTTGTTGCACTGGAGCACGACGCCGACGATGTTCTTGCCGATGTCGTGGACATCGCCCTTCACGGTCGCCATCAGCACGCGGCCGGCGGAATCGCTGCCGCCCCCGCCGCCCGCGGCGGCCTTCTCCTCCTCGATGAAGGGCAGCAGGTAGGCCACCGCCTTCTTCATCACGCGGGCGGACTTCACCACCTGAGGCAGGAACATCTTGCCGGCGCCGAACAGGTCGCCGACGACGTTCATGCCGTCCATCAGCGGCCCCTCGATCACGGACAGGGGTCGGTCCGCCTGCCGGCGGGCCTCCTCCACGTCGGTGTCGATGTACTCGTCGATGCCGTGGACCAGCGCATGGGTCAGCCGCGCCCGCACGTCCTGCTGGCGCCAGGACAGGTCGGCCTCCTTCTTCGCGGCGCCGCCCTTGTACTTGTCGGCCACCTCCAGCAGCCGGTCGGTGGCGTCCGGCCGGCGGTTCAGGATCACGTCCTCGACCCGCTCGCGCAGCTCGGCCGGGATCTCGTCATAGACCGGCAGTTCGCCCGCGTTGACGATGCCCATGTCCATGCCGGCCGGGATGGCGTGGTAGAGGAACACCGAATGCATCGCCGCGCGCACGGCGTTGTTGCCGCGGAAGCTGAAGGACACGTTCGACAGGCCGCCGGAGATGTGGCAGCCGGGGCATGCGCGCCGGATCAGGCGGGCCGCCTCGATGAAATCGACGGCGTAGTTGTTGTGCTCCTCGATGCCCGTCGCCACGGCGAAGACGTTGGGATCGAAGATGATGTCCTCGGCCGGGAAGCCGACCCGGTTGACCAGGATGTCGTAGCTGCGCCTGCAGATCTCGACCTTGCGGTCGCGGGTGTCGGCCTGTCCCTTCTCGTCGAAGGCCATGACGACGACGGCCGCGCCGTAGCGCCGGATCTTCCGGGCGTGCTCGATGAACGGCTCCTCCCCCTCCTTGAGGGAGATGGAGTTGACGATGGGCTTGCCCTGGACGTTCTTCAGCCCGGCCTCGATGACGCTCCACTTCGAGCTGTCGATCATCACCGGCACGCGGGCGATGTCCGGCTCGCTGGCGATCAGGCGCAGGAAGCGGACCATCGCCGCCTCGCTGTCCAGCATCGCCTCGTCCATGTTGACGTCGATGACCTGGGCGCCGTTCGCCACCTGCTCGCGCGCGACGTCCAGCGCCGCCTCGAAGTTGCCTTCCAGGATCAGCTTCTTGAACCTGGCCGAGCCGGTGACGTTGGTGCGCTCGCCGACATTGACGAAGAGGGCGGTGCGGGGGGTGGTGCTGTCGGTGGTCATGGGGCGGCTCGGGGGTTGACCTTGGGGCGCGGGCGGGGCGGTGCTAGATTGGGAACGCAACCGGCAAGGGAGGTGCCGATGGATACGCGCATCGTGCTGGAGATCGATGAAGATCTCCGCAATCGCCTCTCCCTGAGGGCGTCGGCCCATGGGCGGACCCTGGAGGAAGAGGCGAAGGCGATCCTCCAGGCTGACCGGGAACTGCCCGATGACGATCCGTCGCTCCCCACGGGGACCCGCATCGTGCGTCTGTTCTCCGGTTCCGGAACCGGCTTCCGGGAGGGGGAGCTTGAAGAGCTGAGGAGCGATCCGGCGCCGGCCGCAAGGTCCGGTGAGTGATCGTCCTCGACACCAACGTCCTCTCCGCCGTGATGGCGGAGAGGGCCGATGCGGCCGTGGCTGCCTGGCTGGACAGGTATCCCCCCGACGGGCTCTGCCTGACGGCGATCACCATCCTTGAAGTGCGGCATGGGCTGGGCCGGTTACCGGCCGGGCGCCGCAGGACGCTGCTGGAGCGGCGGTTCGGCGATCTCCGGGGGCTGCTCGGTGGCGTCCTGCCGTTCGACGACGTTGCCGCGGAGGAAGCGGGCCGGCTGATGGCGGTGCGCCGCTCCAGGGGGATCACCGTCGGGCTGATGGACATGCAGATCGCGGGCATCTGCCGTGCCCAGGGGCATGCCCTGGCCACGCGCAACACGCGCGATTTCGCGGACTGCGGCATCCCCCTCCTCGATCCGTGGGCGGACTGACCCGTCATCGGCTCAGAACGCCGCCATGGTGAAGGGCTCCAGGCCGGACAGGCGCATCGCCCGGTCCGGCACCGGCGGCACGCGCGGGGTGACGTCCTTCACCGCCTCGGCGATGGCGCGGATGTGATCCGGCGTCGTGCCGCAGCAGCCGCCGACGATGTTGACCAGCCCGTCCGCCGCCCAGGAATGCAGGGACTGCGCCATCTGCGCCGGCGTCTCGTCGTAGCCGCCGAACTCGTTGGGCAGGCCGGCGTTGGGGTAGGCGGAGACGGGCACGTCCGCCACGCGCGCCAGCTCCTGCACGTAGGGGCGCATCAGGTCCGCCCCCAGGGCGCAGTTCAGCCCGATGCTGAACGGCCGCACATGGCGCAGGCTGTTCCAGAAGGCTTCCGTCGTCTGGCCGGAGAGGGTGCGGCCGGAGCGGTCCGTGATGGTGCCGGAGATCATCACCGGCAGGTCCAGGCCGCGCTCCTCCAGCACCTCCTCCACGGCGAACAGGGCCGCCTTGGCGTTCAGCGTGTCGAACACGGTTTCGACCAGCAGGACGTCGGCCCCGCCGTCGATCAGGCCGCGGGTCTGCTCGGCATAGGCGCCGCGCAGCTCGTCGAAATCCACGTTGCGGAAGCCGGGGTCGGTCACCACCGGGCTGATGCTGGCGGTGCGGTTGGTCGGCCCCAGGGCGCCGGCGACATAGCGGGGGCGGGACGGGTCGGCGGCTTCGGCCGCGTCCGCCGCCTCCCGTGCCAGCTTGGCGCCGGCCACGTTCAGCTCGTAGGCCAGCGCCTCCATGCCGTAGTCGGCGAGGCTGATGGAGGTGGAGTTGAAGGTGTTCGTCTCGATGATGTCGGCGCCGGCCGCGAGATACTGGGCGTGGATGTCGCGGATGATGTCCGGCCGCGTCAGGCTCAGCAGGTCGTTGTTGCCCTTCACGTCGCGCGGCCAGTCCTTGAACCGCTCGCCGCGGTAGCCGGCCTCGTCCAGATGGTGGCGCTGGATCATCGTGCCCATCGCCCCGTCGATCACCAGGATGCGCCGTGCGGCGATGCCGCGCAGCTTGGCCAACCGTTGCTCCCGGGTCATCCACTCCTCCACCGACGGAACCGGGGCGCCGGACCGGCCGGCGCCCGCACTGGGCACGTCTGCTTTTCATACAGGCCCGGATCGGGACATGCAAACATAAAGATATCTTTATGTGTTCCGGAAATTTCCTGTCCTGGGCGGGTTCCGGTTGGCTTGGGCGGCCGGACACACTATCTCTTGCGCCATGGTTCCCGCCCGCCTGTCCCCCTTTCTCCGCCTTCTGGTCCCGATCCTGCTGCTGACGGCCCTGCCGTCGGCGGCGCAGGCCGCCTGCACGGACCCGGCGATGCCGGAGGTGAACTGGCGGCGCTGCTATCATGACGGACGCGATCTTCGCAGCGTCGATCTCTCCCGCGCCATGCTGCGGGAGGCGACGTTCCAGCGTTCTGATCTGACCGGCGCCACCCTGGCCGGCGCCGACGCCTACCGGGCGAAGTTCGTCAGCGCCCGGATGGGCGGTGTGACGCTGGACGGCGCCCGCTTCATCGAGGCCGACTTCACCCGCGCCGTGCTGGCGGGGGCGTCGCTGAAGGGGGCGGATCTGCGCAACGCCAAGCTGGTGAACGCCGATCTCACGAAGGCGGACCTGACGGATGCCCGGCTGGACGGGGCGGATCTGCGCAATGCCGATCTGTCGGGGGCGCTCTGGATCGACGGCAGGCGGGTCTGCGCCGCGCCTTCCGTGGGCCAGTGCAACTGAGCCCCGCTTCCCCGCACAGCGGACAGCGCCGACCTGTCGCGGGGTCGGGGCATACCCCCCGTTACGACTCTTAAAACACAAACGTCGGATTATACCGCCGCAGGCTTGGCGGGCGTGGGGCAGCGCCGTATCCTGCGTGGGTCCGGCCATGCGGCCGGGGCGGGGGGACGCTGACGTGCTGTTCGCGGAAACGAAGGAAGTGGCGGCGCAGCTCTCTGCGGCGGCGCTGGAGCGCCTCCGGGCAAACGGCGTGGCCCCCACGCCGGAGCACTACACGGTCTGGTACGCCCATTTCAGCGGCCGCTTCCCCGCGCTCAGCCGGGCCATCGACATCCTCGAAACGAATCAGGCCCAGGTGGGGGAGGCGCACTGCGCCGACCTCTACGAGCGCTTCTTCGGGATGGAGGCGGAGCACGACGCCGTCCATGTCGCCAGCGAGAAGCTGGGCTCCGCCCTCGAATCGGTGATGGCCGCCCTGCGCGAGGCCGGGGCCGATGTCGGCCGCTACCACGATGTCCTGGCGACCGCCCGCGGGCAGCTCGACCTCGCCGCGACGCTGGAGCAGCTCAAGGCGCTGGTCCGCTCCGTCGCGGACGAGACGGCGCGGATGGCCCGCAACAACCAGGCGCTGGAGGCGCAGCTTTCCGAAAGCGCCGTGCAGATCGAGTCGATGCGCCACGATCTGGCCGTGGTCCGGCAGGAGGCGCTGACGGACGCGCTGACTGGCATCGCCAACCGCAAGCGCTTCGACCAGGTGCTGCGCGCCGCCGCCGGGCAGGCGATGGAATCGGGCCGGCCGCTGGCGCTGGCGATGATCGACATCGACCGCTTCAAGCTCTTCAACGACACCCACGGCCATGTCGCCGGCGATCAGGTGCTGCGTCTGGTCGCCCGAACCCTGGCGGACAGCGTGCGCGGCAGCGACACGCCGTCCCGCTTCGGCGGGGAGGAGTTCGCGCTGGTGATGCCGGACACGCCGCTGACCGCCGGCGTCTCCGTGGCCGAGCGCATCCGCCGCGCCACCGCCGGCCGCCAGATCGTCAAGCGCACCTCGGGCGAATCGATGGGCAGCATCACGCTGTCGGCGGGCGTTGCCATCTACCGGCCGGGGGAGACGCTGGCCGCCTTCGTGCAGCGGGCGGATGCCGCGCTCTATGCCGCCAAGGCGGGTGGGCGCAACCGGGTGGTGGCGGATGCGGCGGACTTCGCCGCCCAGCCGCCGGAGGATGTCGCCGCGCCCGACCCGCAGGTTCCCGGCAGGGCCGGGCCGGAGAAGGGGGCGGCGTCCC
Organism: Rhodospirillum centenum SW; assembly: GCF_000016185.1. Lineage (NCBI taxonomy): Bacteria > Pseudomonadati > Pseudomonadota > Alphaproteobacteria > Rhodospirillales > Rhodospirillaceae > Rhodospirillum > Rhodospirillum centenum. The sequence continues at coordinate 2,097,798 of NC_011420.2, read as the reverse complement.
AGGGCAGGGCCACCGGGACACGCTGAGCGCCGGACGCCGTTGACGGCGCGCCGCTGCCGATCAGCCGCCGCACGGCCCTCAGCCGCCGCACGGCATCGGGGCGCTCACCACTTGCGTTCGGTCTTCATGCCGCCGCTGTTGATGGCATCCAGGAAGGGGCTGCTCGGTCCCGGCGGGCGCTTGGGCATGGCACCGGAGGCGCGGGCCTTGCGCGTCTCCTGCATCACCCGGACGGCGCTGTCCGTGGCGTCCGTCTGGATCTGGCGGCGCACCTGCGGGTCCAGCGATTCGAACGCCTGCCGGGCGAAGTTCAGGGCGGTCTCCGACTGGGTTTCCAGCACCTGGCGCAGCGCGTTCGCCGCCATCAGGCATTCCAGCTTCTCGGGACCCGCGATCTCGTCCAGCACGTCGGCAAGGATGCGGATCGCCTCCAGCGTCGCGGGGTCGGACAGCCGAACGGGCATCGGTTCACTCCTGGAGCCTGCGTGGCCGCGCATCTTTCCATTCCGGCGGGCGTTCTGCAATGTTCTCGCACGGTAGGGGCGCCCTGCGCAAAGGTCGGGGAGGGAGCCGGCATCCCGTCCGGTGCGGGGGGAAGCCGGCAGACAGGGCGACAGGGTGTCTCGGGGGCCTCGGGGGAAGACGCTCCCGGCCCTGTGCTGTATATGTTCCCGCATGAGCGACCTCTTCTCCGATCCGCCCCCGACCGGCCGGCCTGCCAGCACGGCGCCGTCCGCGACGACGCCCGCCTCCGTTCCCGTGCCCGCAGCCGGTGCCGAGCCGGCCTATCTCGCCGGCCTGAACCCGGCGCAGCGCGAGGCGGTGGAGGCGCTGGACGGGCCGGTGCTGGTGCTGGCGGGGGCGGGAACCGGCAAGACCCGGGTCCTGACCACCCGGCTGGCCCACCTGCTGGTGACGCGCCGGGCCGGCCCGTGGAACATCCTGACGGTGACCTTCACCAACAAGGCCGCGCGGGAGATGCGCGAGCGCGTGGAGGCGCTGGTCGGCGTGCCCACCGAGGGCTGGTGGATGGGCACCTTCCACGCGCTCGCCGCGCGCATCCTGCGCCGCCATGCCGAACTGGTCGGGCTGAAGCCCAGCTTCACCATCCTGGACACCGACGACCAGATCCGCCTGCTGAAGCAGCTCATGGAGGCGGAGAACATCGACTCCAAGAAATGGCCGGCGCGCGTCCTGCTGGGCGCCATCGAGCGCTGGAAGGACAAGGCGCTGACCCCCGACCGGCTGAAGCGCGAGGATGCCGGCGACATGGCCGGCGGCCGCCTGATCGACCTCTACCGCCAGTACCAGGACCGGCTGCTGAGCCTGAACGCCTGCGACTTCGGCGACCTGCTGCTGCACAACATCGCCCTGTTCCAGAAGCACAACGACGTCCTGCGGGAGTATCAGGACCGCTTCCGCTACATCCTGGTGGACGAGTACCAGGACACCAACGTCGCCCAGTACCTCTGGCTCCGCCTGCTGGCCCAGGCGCACCGGAACATCTGCTGCGTCGGGGATGACGACCAGTGCCTTGTGGCGGGAACGCTGATCCGCATGGCGGACGGGAGCGAACGGCCCATCGAGACCGTGGGGGCCGGGGATGCCGTCCTGTCGGCCCGGGGGGGCGGGGCGTGCGGCGCTTCCGTCGTCTCCCGCACCTATGCGCGGAGCTACAGCGGCGATCTGGTGACGGTGGAACTGGAGGACGGAACACGGCTCGTCAGCACGCCGGAGCACCGGCATTTCGCCGGTTACCGGCTCGGCGTCACGCCGCAGCTCTACTTCACCTATCTCATGCACAAGCGGGGGTACGGTTTCCGGCTGGGCACCTCGCAGACCTACACCCGCGCCAGGATCGAGCCCGTTCTGGGCTATGAACTGCGGTGCCGGCAGGAGCATGCCGACGCGGTCTGGGTCCTGGCGGTCCACGGTTCCGAGAACGAGGCCCGGTTCCTCGAATACACCCTCTCGCTGGATTACGGAATCCCGACCTTCCCGTTCGTCGCCCGCAAGGGCGGATCGACCGCCGGCCTCGTCCACGACCAGTCGATTCTGGACCGTCTGTTCAAGGAGCGGCCGACGGAGACGGCCGGGGAGGCGGTGCTCACCCGCTTCGGCCTTTCCCGGGACTATCCCCATTACCGGCCGCAGGCCCATACGGGCCGGCGGCGGAACGTGACCGTGACGCTCTGTGGCGACAACCGGGCCGCGGCGGCTCTCCACCGTATCTCGGTCATCGGCAGCGACCCGGACGACGCGGCCGTCCTGGCCTCGCTCGGGCTTTCGATCCGCCCGTCCAAGAAGAGCAATCCGGGCTGGCGGTACGAGACGGCCATGGCCGACCTCGGACGCATCATGGCAACGGTCGAGCAGATCCGGCGGGCCTTCGACGGTGACGTGGCCCTCGTTCAGTTCGGTCGCTTCGGGGCTGGCGGGGAGGCCGGGACCGACCTGGACCCTGGCCCGGCGCCGGACGATGGCGAATTGCTGACAGCGGCGCCCGCGCCGGCGCGCGTCCGGTCGAGCCTCCCGATGATCCCGGCCGGTTCCGTCCGGCCTGGGATGGCGATGTTCCGGGCCGATGGCGGGCTCGCCATCGTCCGTTCCGTGAGGACGGAACCGGGGGTGGCGACCGTCCATGACATCGACGTCAGCCGGACCCACAACTTCATCGCCAACGGCATCATCACCCACAATTCGATCTACGGCTGGCGCGGGGCGGAGGTGGGGAACATCCTGCGCTTCGACCACGATTTCACCGGCGCCCGCGTGATCCGGCTGGAGCAGAACTACCGCTCCACCGCGCACATCCTGGGGGCGGCGCACGGCATCATCGCCAACAACCAGGGCCGGCTGGGCAAGCAGCTCTGGACCGAGGTGGACGGCGGCGAGAAGGTGCGGGTCCGCGGCCTCTGGGACGCGGAGGAGGAGGCGCGCTGGGTCGGGGACGAGATCGAGGCGCTGCAACGCAAGGGCCTGTCGCTCGGCCAGATGGCGGTGCTGGTGCGCGCCGGCTTCCAGACCCGCGAGTTCGAGGAGCGCTTCATCACCCTGGGCCTGCCCTACCGGGTGATCGGCGGCCCGCGCTTCTACGAGCGGCAGGAGATCCGCGACGCCCTGGCCTATCTGCGCATCGTCGCCCAGCCCGACGACGATCTGGCCTTCGAGCGCATCATCAACGTGCCCAAGCGCGGCATCGGCGACGCCACGCTGCGCCAGCTCTACGTCGCCGCGCGCACGCTGGGCGTTTCGCTGGCCGAGGCCACCTGGCGGCTGACGGAGACGGACGAGCTGCGCGGCAAGGTCCGCAGCACCCTGCGCGCCCTGATGGAGGACATCGCGCGCTGGCGCGGCCAGATCGACCGCACGCCCCACACCGATCTGGCCCAGGCCATCCTGGACGAGAGCGGCTACACCCGCATGTGGCAGCAGGACAAGTCGCCCGAGGCGCCGGGCCGGCTGGAGAACCTGAAGGAACTGATCAACGCCATGGGCGAGTTCGAGAACCTGACCGGGTTCCTGGAGCACGTCGCCCTGGTGATGGACAATGCCGAGGCGTCCGGGCTGGAGCAGGTCAGCCTGATGACCCTGCACGGCGCCAAGGGGCTGGAGTTCGATGTCGTCTTCCTGCCCGGCTGGGAGGAGGGGCTGTTCCCCTCGCAGCGGACGCTGGACGAGAACGGCATCGCCGGGCTGGAGGAGGAGCGGCGGCTGGCCTATGTCGGCATCACCCGCGGCCGCATCCGCGTCCATGTCAGCCACGCCGCCAACCGGCGCATCCACGGCTCCTGGGCGACCTCCCTGCCGTCGCGCTTCGTGGACGAGCTGCCGGCCGAGCATGTCGAGGTGGAGAACGCCCCCGGCATCGGCGGCGCCGGCTTCGGGTCCGGCGGATTCGGCTCCGGCGGGTTCGGGGGGGCATCGGCGGGCGGCGGCTGGTCCGGTTTCGGCGACCGCTTCAACCGCATGGGCCGGCAGGCGGCGCAGGCGCCGGCGCGCGGCCGGGTGATCGAGGGCACCGCCTGTCAGGTGGCGCCGCGCTCCCGCCCCGACCGGCCCTTCAATCCGGGCTCCCGCGTCTTCCACCAGAAATTCGGTTACGGCACCGTGGTGGCCGTGGAGAACGACAAGCTGGAGATCAAGTTCGACGCCACGGGCGTCAAGAAGGTGATGGACAGCTTCGTCGTGCCCGCCGAACAGGCAGGCTGAGGGTTTATCAGGCAATCCTGAAACTTCCCCCTGGGACCCTTCGCCGCCTGGAGGATAAAGACTTATGAATTCAAACGAATTCCCTTGAAGGAACGGCAAGTCGCCTGCAATCCTCCGCCCTGATCTTACCTGGGGCGGGGGCGGCCAGGACATGCATACGATGGTGTCGGAATTCGCGGCGTCGGTCGAAGCCAGGGGGGCCGAGGCCTCGGCCGCGAGTCCGGAACGGATCATGGAGCTGGCGGCCGATGTCGGCAGTTCCGTCCGGGCCCGGACGGAGGCGATCCGGGCGATCACCGGGCAGACCCGCATCCTGGCGCTGAACGCGCTGATCGAGGCGGCCCGGGCGGGCGAGGCGGGACGTGGCTTCTCCGTCGTCGCCAACGAGGTCAAGTCCGTCTCCACCCGGATCGAGCAGGTGGCCTACGAGCTGGACACCGAACTGTCGGCCAAGGTGCGCGACCTGGAACTGCTCGGCGCCCGCATGATCGAGGAGGTGCGCGGTCAGCGTCTCGCCGACCTTGCGCTCAACGCCATCGAGATCATCGACCGGAACCTCTACGAGCGCACCTGCGACGTGCGCTGGTGGGCGACGGACAGCGCCATCGTCCGCGCCGCCGAGACGGCAGCCCCGGCCGATGCGGAGCATGCCGGCCGGCGGCTGGGCGTGATCCTGGACGCCTACACCGTCTATCTCGACCTCTGGATCGTCGGCCGCGACGGCCGGGTCATCGCCAGCGGCCGGCCCGACCGCTTCCGCGTCGCCGGGCTGGATGTCGGGCAGGAACCCTGGTTCCGCCAGGCGCTGGAGAGCCGCAGCGGCGACGACTATGCCGTCGCCGACATCACCGCGAGCCCTGCCCTGGGCGGCCGCCAGACGGCGACCTACGCCGCCCCCATCTTCCCCGACGGCGCCCGCGGCGGCACCGCGCAGGGCGTGCTGGGCATCCATTTCGACTGGGGTCCGCAGGCGGAGACGGTCTGCCGCGGCGTCCGCCTCTCCGGGGAGGAGGCCGGCCGCACCCGCGTGCTGCTGCTGGACAACCGGCTGCGCATCATCGCCGCCTCCGACGGCAAGGGCATCCTGACGGCCGGTTTCCCGCTGGACACGGGCGGCCGTCCGCTGGGCCACTATCGCGACAAGGACGGCAACACCGTCGGCTTCGCCCTGACGCCGGGTTACGAGACCTACCGCGGGCTGGGCTGGTACGGCTGCATCGTCCAGGCCCCGCCCGGCTGACCCGCCGCGGCGCTCCCGTCCGGGCGGGCGAAACCGACCCGTTACAATTTCGGTCCGCAACCGTCGGCGCCGCGCCGCTATAACCCGTCGGACGCAGAACATCCGTGCGGCTCCGGTGCCGTGCGGTCCGAACAGGGAATGGCAGACAATGGCTTCACGATCCCCGCTGCGCGTCCGCCTTGCCGGCGCCGCCACCCTCGCCCTCCTCGTCGGGCTGACGCCCCTGTGCCTTGCCACGGCCCAGGCCGCGACGGCCGTCGCCGGTCCCGGCGGCACCGATGCGGCCGAGGCGCCCGCGGCCGCTCCGGCGGCGACGCCGGACCCGCGCTATGTCTGGGACCTGACGACGCTGTTCAAGACGGATGCCGACTGGGACGCCGAGCGCAAGGCCGTGCTGGCGGACCTGGCCGGGATCGAGGCGCTGCGCGGCACGCTGGGCAAGGACGCCGCCACCATGCGCGCGGCTCTGGACCGCATCTCGGCCCTGTCGCAGCGGTTCGAGCGGCTGGCCGTCTATGCCTCCACCCAGGCCTCCACCGACAGCCGCGACGCCCGCAACCAGGAGCGGGCGGGTCTGATCCGCCAGCTCGGCGGCCGTTTCGGCGCCGCCGTCTCCTGGCTGTCGCCGGAGGTGCAGGACATCGGCGCCGAGAAGGTGGAAGCCTTCATCAAGGCCGAGAAGGGGCTGGCCCCGCACGCCTTCCGCCTGCGCGACATCCTGCGCACCAAGGCGCATACGCTGTCCAAGGAGGCGGAAGCCGCGCTGGCCGCCTTCGCCCCGGTGATGTACGCGCCCGGCACCACCTACAACCTGCTCGCCACCGTCGATATCGACTGGCCGACCCTCACGGTCGAGGGGCAGGAGGTGAAGCTCAACCAGATCGGCTACCAGCGCCTGCGCGAGCATCCCGACCGGGCCGTGCGCAAGCAGGCCTTCGACGCCTTCTGGACGAAGTTCGGCCAGTACACGAACACCTTCGGGTCCACCCTGGCGGGCCGGGTGGAGGCGGGCACGATCAACGCGCGCCTGCGCGGCTACAAGAGCGCCGTCGCCGCCTCCCTGGCCGACAACGACATCCCGGAGGAGGTCTATCGCACCCTGGTGGCCGAGGCGAACAAGGGCCTGCCGACGCTGCACCGTTACTTCAAGCTGCGGCAGCGGATGTTGGACCTGCCGGACCTGAACTACTACGACATCTACCCCTCGGTCGTGCGGATCGACCGCAAGTACCCGATCGCCGAGGCGGGCACGCTGACGCTCGCGGCCGTGAAGCCGCTCGGCCCTGAATACCAGGCGAAGCTGAAGGAGGCCCTGGACGGCCGCTGGATGCATGTCTACCCGGCCGAGGGCAAGCAGTCCGGCGCCTACCAGACGGGCGTCTACGGGGTGCATCCCTTCGTCTTCCTGAACCACCAGGACAATTTCGACGGGGTCAGCACCTTCGCCCACGAGTGGGGCCACGGCATGCACACCAAGCTGGCCAACGCCAGCCAGCCCTATGAGACGGCGGACTATTCCCTGTTCGTGGCGGAGATCGCCTCCATCACGAACGAGATCCTGCTGTCCGACTACATGCTGTCCCGGGCCGAGACTCCGCAGGAGCGGCTCTATTACCTGGGCTATGCGCTGGAGGGGATGCGCGGCACCTTCTTCCGCCAGACCATGTTCGCCGAGTTCGAGCTGGCGACCCATGACGCGGTCGAGCGCGGCGAGGCCCTGAGCGGCCAGCGCATGACGGCGATCTACTGCGACCTGCTCAAGCGCTACCACGGCGATGCCGAGGGCGTGATGAAGATCGACCCGGCCTACTGTGCGGAATGGGCCTACATCCCGCACTTCTACCGGCCCTTCTACGTCTACCAGTACGCCACGTCGATGGCGGCGGCGGCCTACTTCGCGGGGCAGGTGGAGCAGAAGGGCGAGACGGCGCGCGACGCCTATCTCTCCGTGCTGCGGGCCGGCGGCTCGGAATACCCCTACCAGCTCCTGAAGAAGGCCGGCCTCGACATGGCGTCGCCGACCCCCTACCAGGCGCTGATCAAGCGCATGGACACCATCATGGACGAGATGGAGAAGATCCTGGACCAGCAGGCCGCCAAGCCGGCCAGGCGCTGAGCCCGGAAGCGGGTCCGGAAAAGGGAAGGGGCGCCGGCCTGCCAGCCGGCGCCCCTTTTCCGTTCGGGCGGGAGTTTCGGGAAGGAGCGGGACGGGCCGGCCGTCACACCGGCTCGGTCGCCCGCTCCAGCCAGCCGCGCGTGGCGTCGTCGAGCCGCGGCCCGATCTCCTGCCGGACGCGGGCATGGTAGCCGTTCAGCCAGTCCCGTTCCGCCGGGGTCAGCAGCGACGGCTCCACCAGCCGGCGGTCGATCGGCGCCAGGGTCAGGGTCTCGAAGCCCAGGACAGGCCGCTCCGCCCCCGGCACTTCCAGCGCCGTGACCAGCACCAGCGTCTCGGTGCGGATGCCGAAGCCGCCGGTCCGGTAGTAGCCGGGCTCGTTGGACAGGATCATGCCCGGCAGCAGCGGCTGCGGATTGTGCATCTTGGCGATGCGCTGCGGCCCCTCATGCACCGACAGGAAGCTGCCGACGCCATGGCCGGTGCCGTGGTCGTAGTCCAGCCCCTCCGCCCAGAGATACTGCCGGGCCAGGGCATCGAGCTGCGACCCCGTCGTGCCGCCGGGGAAGCGGACGGTGCTGATGGCGATGTGCCCCTTCAGCACCAGGGTGAACAGCCGCTTCATCTCCGCCGTCGGCTCGCCCACCGCGACCGTGCGGGTGATGTCGGTGGTGCCGTCCAGGTACTGGGCGCCGCTGTCCACCAGATAGAGGCTGTTGTTCTCGATACGCCGGTTCGTCTTCTCACTGACCCGGTAGTGGCAGAGCGCCGCGTTGGGTCCGGCGGCGGAGATCGTCTCGAAGCTCTGGTCCTGGAACAGCTCGCCCTCGCGGCGGAAGGCCAGCAGCCGCTGTGCCGCCGCGATCTCATCCAGCCGGCCGGCCGGCGCCTCCTGCTCCAGCCAGCAGAGGAAGCGGGCCATGGCCACGCCGTCGCGCACATGCGCCGCGCGGGCGCCGGCGATCTCGACGGGGTTCTTGCAGGCCTTGGGCAGGATGCAGGGGTCCGCCTCCCGCTCGACCCGGCCGCCGGTGACGTGCAGCCGGTCGAAGATCCAGACGGCGCTGTTGCCGGGGTCCACCCGCACCTTGGCGCCGGCCTTGCCCAGCGCGTCCAGCTCGTCCCCCAGCTCCTCCGGCGGACGGACGGCGACCTGGTTGCCCAGATGCTCCTCCAGTCCCGGCGCCAGCTTCCGCCGGTCCACGAACCAGTCCACCTCGCCGCTGTCGCGCGCCAGCGCGAAGGACAGCGGGAGCGGCGTGCAGGGCACGTCGGAGCCGCGCACGTTCAGCAGCCACGCGATGCTGTCGGGCTGCGTCAGCACGGCGGCGCGGGTGCCGCTGCGCTCCAGCTCGCGCGCCACCTCGGCCCGCTTGTCGGCGGCGCTCTTGCCGGCGTAGCGCTCGGGGTGCGCGGTGACGAGCCCCAGCGGCGCCGGCGGCTGGTCGTGCCAGACGGTGTCGATGGGGTTGTCGTCCACGGCGATCAGTTCGGCGCCGCAGCGGGCCAGCGCGTTGCGCATCCGCTCGACCCAGCCGACCGTGTGCAGCCACGGATCGAAGCCCAGCTTCTGCCCGGTGCGCAGCAGTCCGGCCGCCCAGTCGCCGTGGAACTCGTCGATCAGGTGGCGGTATTCGTAGGTGGCGTTGTCCACCTCCTGCCGGACCTGGAGCGTGTAGCGGCCGTCGATGAAGATGGCGGCCTTCTCCTTCAGCACCAGCGCCATGCCGGCGGAGCCGGTGAAGCCGGTCAGCCAGGCCAGCCGGTTGGCGCGCAGGGGAACGTATTCGCCCTGGTGCTCGTCCCCGCGCGGGATGACGAAGCCGTCCAGCCCGCGCCGGTGCAACTCGGCCCGCAGCGCTGCCAGCCGGGCGGCATGGTCGCCGGCCTCCGGGGCGGCGGGGTGGGGGATGCTCCGGCGCAGCAGCCGGAGCTGGGTGGCCAGCTCCGCCGGCAGGTCCTCCCCCACCAGGGCCAGCCAGCGGTCGGGATGCTCCCCGTCCGGGGCGGCGTTGACCCCGGCGATCAGGTCGCGGATCTCCGCGACGCTGCGGTCGATCCCGGCGCCCTGCAACAGGCGCTCCAGTTCTGCATCGCCCCGATAGGCGGATCGGACGGCATCCAAGGCTGGTCACTCACGGTCGGAGGGGCGGCTGCGGCCCGGATCCCGCGACCCGGCCCGCGGCCTGACCGCTAGACCCTAGTGCCCGCCGGGCAGCCCCGCAAGCGCCCTCACGGGCGCAGAACCAGCGTGGACCAGTCGCCGATGCGGTAGCGCCGGACCAGATGCAGCCCCTGCGCCCGGTGCGCGGCCAGCACCATGTTCTCCTGCCGGCGCAGCAGGCCCGACAGCACCGCCGTGCCGCCCGGCGCCAGATGGCGGCGGAGCTGCGGCGCCATCCGCGCCAGCGGTTTCGCCAGGATGTTGGCGACGATCAGGTCGAAGGGCGCGCGGCGGCGCACCTCCGGGGTGTCATAGCCGTTGCCGGCCCGCAGATCGACCAGATGGGCGACCCGGTTCAGCACGGCGTTCTCGGCCGCGATCTCCACCGACAGGTCGTCGATGTCCACGCCCAGCACCGGCATCCGCCACAGCCTGGCGATGGCGAAGCCCAGGATGCCCGAGCCGCAGCCCATGTCCAGCGCATGGCCCAGCGGCAGGCTGCGGCTGAGATCGTCCAGCGCCTTCAGGCAGCCCTGGGTGGTGGCGTGCTCGCCCGAGCCGAAGGCCATCGCGGCTTCGATCTGGAGGCCGACGCAACCGGCCGGCACCCCAGTCTTGTGATGGCTGCCATGGACGAAGAAGCGGCCGACCCGGATCGGCGGGAAGCTGAGATAGGTCTGCGTCACCCAGTCGATCGGCGCGATCGGCTCGATCGTCAGGGCCGGCTCCGGCAGGCCCAGCGAGGCCGCCAGGATGGCCAGCTTGGTGGAGAGGCGGCTGCCGTCCGGCTCGGCGTGGGAGGTCCCCTCGATCAGCCAGTTGCCGCCCTCCTGCAACTCGAAGGTGGCCACCGCGTCCATGTGCGGCTCGACGATCTCGGCGAACAGCGGGGCCATCGCCTCCGGCACCTCGAACGCGACGCGCCACATGGGCTGCATGGACCACTCCTTCAGGGCAGGGCAGGGCGGGTCCGGGGAACCGCTCCCCGGGCCGGTCCGCCTCTATAGACCGCGCCCGGCGTCGGAAACAAGTCCGCGCCGGGCGAAGGGTTTCACGCGCGTTACCCGTGGCCTCACTCGGCGGCGCGTTCGGCCGGCGCCGGTTGCGGCAGGGCCGCGGTCGCCCCCTCCTTGCGGAAGGCGATGGTGATGGTGGCGAGATCGATGCCGAACTTGCTCATGGTCGCCCGGTTCAGCAGCACGCCGTCGGGTTGCAGGAACATCCAGTCGTCGAAATGCACCTTCATCCGGCGCTCGCCCATCTTCAGGTTGAAGTCGTAGTTCATGTTGTAGGCCTGACCGAACAGCCGCCCGGTGGCGACGCCGATGGCGTCGGCGGTGCGGCCTTCCCAGGTGTGCTCGTCCAGCTTCGTCAGCTCCCAGACGCGGCGCTCGGTCTCGCCGTCGTTCCAGACGAAATCCTCGGTCAGGGTCAGCACCTTGCCGTCCCAACGCCCCTCGATGTCCACGACGAACTGGCGGCGGACATTGCCGAAGCGGTCCTCGACCAGACCGTAGGCGCGGGATCGGCCCTGGAAGAACTCCTCCAGGTGCAGGGCCGGTTCGGTGCCGGCGAACTGTTCAGGCTTCATGTTGCTGCATCCGGCAAGGGCCGCGACGGTGGCGGCGAGAAGGAGAAGTCGGCGGAGCATGGCTATCCGATGTCAGGGGGGAGGGGTGGGGCGGGGGGCGTGGCCTGGGACATGGCCTGGGACGTGGCCGGGGAGCGGGCGCGCCGCGCCTCGATCCGCCGCCGGAGATCGGCCTGGACCTCCGCCGTCACCGGCCAGTGCCAGAGCAGGGCGACGGCCCCCAGCTTGAAGAGGATGGGCAGCAGGCTGTAGATCGCCGTCAGCGCGGCCAGCGCCTCCGGCGGGTTGCCGGGCCGGTCGGCGAAGCCGAACAGGCCGGCCACAGTCAGCCCCAGGGCCGACAGGGCCAGCGCCAGCTTCCAGGCCAGCCCCCAGAGCGCGAAATAGAGCCCGGTCCGCGGCGTTCCGGTGCGGACCGTGTCGCGGTCCACCACGTCCGCCTGCATGGCGCCCGGCAGCACCAGATCGGCCCCCAGCACGGCCCCCGTCATCAGGCAGACCGCCAGGAAGCCCCCGAAATCGCCCGGCCCCAGGAAGGGCACCAGGGCGAACCAGCCGCAGGCCCAGAGCATGGCCCAGGACCAGACCCGATGTTTGCCGAAGCGTCTGCTCAGGGCCAACCACAGCGGCACCGCCAGGAGACCGGGGACGAGATAGGCCAGCAGCAGGATGCCCGCCCGCTCCCCCTCTCCCAGCACATGCGCGGCATAGAAGAGAAAGAGCTGGCCGGGCAGGCCGTTCGCCAACCCGTTCAGGAAATAGGCCAGGAGCAACCGGCGGAAAGGCCCGTTGCGCACAAGGACGACCCAGCCGCGCCGCAGCCCTGTCCTTGGCCGGGTCGGCGGCAGTTCCGGTTCCGGCACGGCGAACACTGCCAGCAGCACCGCAGCGGGCAGTGCCGCCAGGATGAAGACTGCCAGGGCCAGCAGCGCCGCCCCCTCGCTGCCCGCCTCGCCCGCGCCGGCCGCGGTGACCAGCACGGGGGCGGCGATGGAACCGGCGAGGAAGAGCACGTCGCGCCAGGCGGCGATGCGGGTGCGCTCGTCATAGTCGCCCGACAGCTCCGCCCCCCAGGCCGCGTAGGGCACGAAGATCATGCTCCAGCCGAGATAGAGGGCGAAGCTCCAGCCGGTCAGGTGGGCGATGCCGGCACCGGCCGGCGGCTGGAACAGCATCCAGACCGACAGCAGCACCAGCGGCAACCCGGCCATGAGCCACGGCCGGCGCCGGCCGAAGCGGCCGCGGGTGCGGTCGCTCAGCCAGCCGACCAGGGGGTCCGTCACCACGTCCCACAGCCGCGCCAGCAGGATGGCCAGCCCGACCGCGCCCAGCGGCAGCCCCAGCCCGGCATAGTGCTTGGGCACCAGCGCGAAGGCGGGAAGCGTCAGCGCCGCCAGCGGCAGGGCCGGCAGCCCGTAGGCCAGCAGCCGCCACGCCGACAGGCGCGCGCCGCCGCCCGAGCCGGCGCCCGTGCCCCCGCCCGTCTTTGCTTCCCTCACCGCGGTCGCTCCCACTGGCGTCAGTGTTTCCGGAGGCGGATGGCCGCCGTCCGGCCCGAAGAGGGGAGGGGATCAGTCGCGGGCGAGCGCGACCTGCAGGACATCGATGGACCCGGCCTTGAAGCCCGCCTGGCAGTACCAGAGATACTGCTCCCACATGCGCTTGAAGCGGCCGTCGAAGCCCATGCCGGACAGTTCGGGCCAGGCGGTCTGGAAGCGCCGGTTCCATTCCGCCAGCGTGCGGGCGTAGTGCGGGCCGAAGCTGGCCGCCTCGCGCCAGCGCAGGCCCGCCGTCTCCACCTCCCGCCGCAGGGCGGTGGGGGAGGGCAGCATGCCGCCGGGGAAGATGTAACGCTGGATGTAATCGCCGCCGCGGCGGTAGCGCTCGAAATGCCGGTCGGCGATGGTGATGATCTGGAGCGCCGCCCGGCCGCCCTCGGCCAGCCGCCCGCGCACCGTGCCGAAGAAGTCCGGCCAGTAGCGCTCGCCCACCGCCTCGAACATCTCGATGCTGGCGATGCGGTCGAAGCGGCCGGCGGTGTCGCGGTAGTCCTGCAACCGGATCTCCACCCGGTCGCCCAGCCCGGCCCGCTGGATGCGCTCCGACGCGAAGGCGAACTGGCGCGGGCTGATGGTGATGCCGGTGACGCGGGCCCCGACCTCGCCCGCCGCGAACTCGGCGAAGCCGCCCCAGCCGCAGCCGATCTCCAGCACATGGTGGCCGGGTTCCAGCCCCATGCGGCGGGCGATCTCGGCGTATTTGCGCCGCTGCGCCTCGGCCAGCGCCGGGCCGGCCGCCCCGGCGGCGTCACCGTCGGCCTCCCCCGCGAACACGGCGGACGAATAGGTCATCGTCTCGTCCAGCCAGCGCCCGTAGAACTCGTTCCCCAGGTCGTAGTGGTAGGCGATGTTGCGCCGGCTGCCCGTGCGGGTGTTCGGCCGCAGCGCGTGGACAAGGTGCGAGGCCAGCCTGTACCAGGGCCGGCCGTGCAGCGTCCGCCCCAGCATCTCCTCGTTCAGCAGCGCCATCTCGAACAGCGCCGGCACGTCCGGGCTGGACCAGTCGCCGTCCAGGTAGGATTCGCAGAAGCCCAGGCTGCCGCCGGTCAGCAGCCGCCGCGCCACGCGGTCGTCATGCACCGCCAGCACGCCCGACGGGCCGGGCTCCGTCCCCTCGAAACGGTGGGTCGTGCCATCGGGCAGGACCACCGTCAGGCTGCCGATGCGCAGCGCCCGCGCCGTCGCCAGCAGCAGGCGCATGGTCCGCGACGGCCGGTAGCCGCGCGCGAGGGTTCCCCCGCCGGTCAGGCTGCTCTCGGTCATCTCTCTCAACCTCCATGGGACTGGTTCTTTGTTTGTTTGCTTGGTCTGTCTGCCCGTCCGCTGCCGGGGCCGTCCGTTCTTCCGTCCGACCGCCGGCCCCGGCGCATCAGGCGGTGCGGACCGGCGGGTCGGGCCGCCGGTGGAAGACCGCCCCCTTCCGCCACAGCCGCAGCGCTTCCCAGTGGATCGCTCCGATCACCTTCAGCGTCAGCAGCGGGTGGGTCAGGAACGCCCCCAGCAGTGCCCCGCGGGTCAGCGGCGCCCGCTGCCCGGTATAGGTCGCCAGCAGCAGGTCGCCGCCCGGGTCGGTCTGGCGGATCAGGATGGACAGGCGCTCATCGGGCACCCGCAGGCGGAAGCGGTATTCCCCGTCCATGCCGATGAAGGGGGAGACGTGGAACTCCTTCGCCTGGGCGTGCGTTACCGGCCCGCTTGCGTCACCGTCCGCGGGGCAGACATAGACGTGCTGGTCGCCGAAGGTGTTCTTGACCTCGTACAGCAGGGCCGCCAGCCGGCCGTCCGCGCCGTGGCAGAAATAGATGGTCAGGGGGTTGAAGGCGTAGCCCAGCACCCGCGGAAAGCAGAGCATCCGGACCGTCCCCCCGTCCAGGCGGATGCCGTGGCGTGCCAGCTCCTCCTCCACCCAGGGGCGCAGGGGGGAGCCGTCGCGGCGGCCATGGTCGCGGTCGTCGATGGACAGGAGGCCGAAGCGGTTGTGCCGCAGGGGCCAGGGCAGCCGGTCCAGCCCGTCCAGGTCCACCAGCAGCGAATAGACCCGGTAGTCGAACCTGTGCCGGAACGGCCGCAGCCGGCTGTGCATGACGCGGCCGAGATAGAGCGCATGCTCCCCCATGGGCGGTCTCATCCGGCGGTCGGGGCCAGTTCGGCCCCGCGCGGCCGGGCGTTGCGCCCGGCGGGGGAGGCGTCGGTCACGCTCCACGGCCGCTTGGCGCCCAGCGCCTCGGCCACCGCGAGCCCGGCGGAGAGCCCGTCCTCATGGAAGCCGTAGCCGAACCAGGCGCCGCAGAACCAGGTGCGGCGCACGCCCTGGATGCGCCACAGCTCCTGCTGCGCGTTCACCGCGGCGGCGTCGAACATCGGGTGGTCGTAGATGAACTCCTTGATCTTCAGGGACTGCTGCGGCTCGACGATCGGGTTCAGGGTGACGAACAGCGGGCTGCGCCGGTCGATGTTCTGCAGCAGGTTCATCCAGTAGGTGACGCTGACCTTGGCCTGCCGGTCGCGCGTCCCGTTCGCAAGATAGTTCCAGCTCGACCAGGCCTTCGGCCGCCGCGGCATCAGCACCGGGTCGCGGTGCAGCACGGCGCGGTTCAACTGGAAACGGAAGGCGCCCAGGATGCGGCGCTCGTCCTCGCTGGCGTCGGTCAGCATCGCCAGCGCCTGATCGGCGTGGGCGCCGATGACGACGTGGTCGTACAGCTCCGACAGGCCCTCGGCGTCCTGCACCTGCACCCCCGCCGGGGTCCGGCGCAGGGAGCTGATGGCGCGGCCCGTGTGGACCGGGCCGCGGAGCTGCGAGACCAGTCTGGCGACGTAGCTGCGGCTGCCGCCCCGCACCGTGCGCCACTGCGGCCGGCGCTTCAGGTTCAGCAGGCCGTGGTTGTGGAAGAAGCGGATGAAGGAGTGCAGCGGGAAGGCCAGCATCTCCGCGATGGTGGACGACCAGATCGCCGCCCCCATGGGCAGCAGGTGGTCGTAGATGAAGCGGTGGCCGAACCGCTCACGCACCAGATACTCGCCCAGCGTCATGCCGGTGACCGCGGGGTCGTCCAGCAGCTTCGGCGCCGCCTTGTAGAAGCGCATGATGTCGCGCAGCATCAGGTGGTAGGACGGCGACAGCAGGTTCCGCTTCTGCGCGAACATGCCGGCCAGATTGCTGCCGGAATACTCCAGCCGGCCACGGTCCAGGCTGACGGCGAAGGACATGGTCGAGCGGTCCGTCTCCACCCCCAGATGCTCGAACATCGCGGTCAGGTTGGGATAGGTGTGCTCGTTGTAGACGATGAAGCCGGTGTCCACCGGCACCGTGCCGCCGTTGCGCGCGGGGGCGTCCACCGTGTTGGAATGCCCGCCCGGACAGGCGTTCTGCTCGTAGACGGTGACGTCATGGCCGTGCCGGTCCAGCAGCCAGGCGGCACTCAACCCCGAGATGCCAGCCCCGATCACAGCGATCCGCATGATCTCCAGTTCCCTTCGTCAGTCGGTTCCAAGGCGTCCAATGGTGCGTTCTCTCAGGCGTCTGCGGCGTCGCCCGCCTGCCTGAGCGTGGCGAAGGCGGCCAGCGCGCGGTCCCGGCCCCGCTTGTGCTCGATGCAGGGGGCGGGATAGTCCGTGCCCAGCCGGATGCCGGCGCGCCGCAGGGTCTCCGCGGTGGCGGTCCAGGGCTGATGGATCAGCGTGTCGGGCAGGGCGGCCAGCTCCGGCACCCAGCGGCGGACATAGCGTCCGTCGGGGTCGAACTTCCCGCCCTGCAGCACCGGGTTGAAGACCCGGAAATAGGGGGCGGCGTCGGCGCCGCAGCCGGCGATCCACTGCCAGCCCGCGGCATTGTTCGCCAGATCCGCGTCCACCAGCGTGTCCCAGAACCAGCGCTGCCCCTCCTGCCAGGGCAGCAGCAGGTGCTTCACCAGGAACGAGCCTACGATCATGCGGACACGGTTGTGCATCCAGCCCGTGGTCCAGAGCTGGCGCATGCCCGCATCGACGATGGGATAGCCGGTGCGTCCGCGCTGCCAGGAATCCAGTGCTGCGCTGTCCGGCTGCCACGGGAAGTCCTCGAAACGGGGGTTCAGGGGCCGTTCCGGAAGTTTAGGGAAATGGTACAGAAGGTTGTAGCAGAATTCGCGCCATCCCAACTCGCGCAGGAAGGATTCCGCATGCCGCCGGTGCTCGGGTGGGTTGCCGGACAGCATCGCGTCGCGCGTCGCCGCCCAGACCTGCCGGGGCGAGATTTCCCCGAAATGCAGGTAGGGCGACAGGCGGGAGGTGCCGTCGCTGCCGGGCCGGTCGCGTCCCTCGGCATAGTCGGCGGCGGCGCCCTCCAGGAAGGCGCGGAGCCGGGCCGCCACCGCCGCTTCTCCCGGCTGCCACGCCTGCCGCAGCCCGCCGGCCCAGTCGGGCGTCGTCGGCAGCAGGCCCCAGGACTCCAGAGGATCGGATGCGGGTGCCGTCGGCGGTGCTTCCAGCCGGTCGGGCGCGGCCAGCGGCTCCGGCCAGTCGGGGCTGGAAGAGACGGCCCGCCAGAACGGCGTGAAGACCCGGTAGGGCTCCCCGGCCGCGGTCCGGACCGTCATCGGCTCGCGCAGCAGCGACCCGTTGAAGCTTTTCACCTCCACGCCCGCGGCACGCAGGTCGGCCTTCAGCCGGCTGTCCCGCTCCGTCGCCCAGGGCTCGTAGCAGCGGTTCCAGAGAACCGTGCCGGCCCCGGTCTCCCGCACCAGTTCCCCGATCGCCACGTCGGCGCGCCCGCGGCGCAGCACCAGGGGCGAGCCTGCCGTCGCCAGCGACCGGCTCAGGGATGCCAGGCTGTGGTGCAGCCACCAGCGCGACGCGCCGCCCGGCCGCCAGCCGCCGGGGGTGTCGTCGTCCAGGACGAACACCGGCACGACCGGGCGGCCGCTGCGGGCGGCGTCGCTCAGGGCGGGATTGTCGGCGAGGCGGAGGTCCTGGCGGAACCAGACGAGGATGGGGGTGGCGCGCATGGAAGGGGTAGCCGAAGGAATGATCCCGTTAAGTGTGCCGGCGCGGCGATCCGTCAACGCCTTGTCCGGTCCCTTCCGCTTTTCTGCACGGCTCCGGGCCGCAGAAAAGCGGGTCCTGCGGGCCGCTCCGGACCGGTTCGGGAACGCCGGCGGGGTCCCTTGTCAAGCTGTGCAGATTTCCAGCGGAACACCGCTTGCAGCAGCCCGATCCGTACCTAATTGACTACCCATGGGCGTCGCCGGTCGGGTGGCCCGGGCATTATCCCGGGACGCCCTCTCCTCCGCAGCGGTGGCGGCTCGTAAAGGCCCGGAGCGTTCCCCCGCGCTCCGGGCCAGTCCTTTTCAGGGCCGCGCTTTTTCGAAGCCGCTCTTGTCGGGGCCGGCCCTCAGCGGCGCGATGCCTGCCGGGCGGCCAGCGCCGCCGGACCCAGCGCCGCCGGCCCCGGCCTCCCGGGCGACAGGCGCGCGGCCGGGAAGGCATGGACCTTCTCCCGCCCCAGCAGCCAGACCCGGAAGTCCCGCCCCAGCAGCCCGGCCAGGGCCGGGTCCAGCACGTTCAGCCCGCCGGCATAGGCGCCGAAGGCGGGCAGGATCAGCCGGCGCCCGTCGGAGGCGAAGCAGCGGGCGCTGAGCTGTCGGCCGCGCACCAGCACGGCAGCCTTGGGGTGGTAGTGCCCCGACACCTCGCCCGCCACGGCCCCTGCCAGCGCCTCGTGCCGGAAGGTCAGCGGCCCCTCCACGATCTCCTCCCGCACCGTGCCGCCCCAGTCGCCGGGCGGCAGCGGGTCGTGGTTGCCGGCGATCCAGACCCAGTCCAGCGCCGCCGTCAGCCGTGTCAGCCGCCGACCGTCCTCCGCCGGCACGCGGGCCGCGGCCGTGCGGTCGTGGAAGCTGTCGCCCAGGCAGACGACCCGCGCCGGCCGCAGCCGCGCCACCGCCTCCTCCAGCCGGGAGAGGGTGGCGCCGGTGTCGTAGGGCGGCAGCAGCGTACCGCGGGCGGCATAGCCGGAGCCCTTCTCCAGATGCAGGTCGGCCACCACCAGCCAGCCCCGCTCGGGCCAGAGAAGCGCCCCGGACAGATCGGCCAGCAGCCGGGCGCCATTCAGCAGGATGGTACGGTCGGTCATGCCGGCAACAGAACATAGCCGGAACGGCCGGGCAAGCCCGTCCATCCGCGTGGGTCGCCGCGTCCGGAAAAATACCCCTTGAGCCGGACCCTGGGTCATACCTTAGCGAAGACGGGGCCCGCGCAATGGCGGGCAGGGGAGGGCGGCCGGACGGGGTCGGCCGGGAGGGGCGGGATGAAAGCGGATCGGTACCTCAGTGCATCGGAATGCGCGCGGCGGACGGGCCTCACGGTCCGCGCCCTGCGGGTCTACGAGCGCGAAGGGCTGATCCGCCCCGCCCGGACGGCGAAGGGCTGGCGGGTCTACGGCCCGGCGGAGCTGGAGCGGCTGGGGGCGGTGGTGGCGCTGCGGGCGATGGGCTTCGGCCTGTCCCGCATCGCCGCCCTGCTGTCGGCCGGCGATCCGGCGCTGCCGCGGCTGCTGGAGATGCAGGCAGCACTCTGGCGCGACCGGCTGGCCGCGGCACAGCGCGGGCTGACGCTCACGCTCACGGCGCTGCGTCGCCTCGACGGGCCGGAACAGCCCTCCCTGGAAACCCTCTGCGATCTGGTGAGGACGATGACGACGCAGCACACACCCAAGGCGCTCCAGGACGTGATGGACGAACTCTACAGTCCCGAGGAGCAGGCGGAATGGGCGGCCCGCAAGGGCGGCATCACGGAGGAAGAGCAGCAGCAGGTCGGCGCCGCCTGGACCCGCCTCGTGGCCGAGGTGAAGGACTTCATGGCGGCCGGCGGCGACCCGGCCTCGCCCGGGGCGCAGGCGCTCCTGGCCCGCTGGCGGGCGCTGACGGAGCGGTTCACCCAGGGCGACCCGGCGGAAGCCGCGAAGGCCGCCGCCCTCTGGACCCGCTATCTGGAGCGCGATCCGGAGGGCAGGGACCTGGGCGAGCTGGCCCTCAGCCGCGACGTCTGGACCTTCATGACCCGCGTGGCCGAGGCCACCCGCGCCGCCGGCTGAGGCTCAGCGGAACAGGTGCGGCACGAAGCGGGCACTGTCGCGGGTGACCAGACCGTCATCCTCGCGGATGCCCATGCCCTTGGCGGCCCCGTCCACCAGCCAGACGCCCAGTACGGCATGCCGGCCGGGTCCCGCCTCGGGCAGCGTCGTGAACTCCTGGTAGATCCAGCCCTCCTCGCCGTAGGGGCCGGCCATGCTGACCAGCGGCGCCCCGTCGGGCCGGCCGTCGGGTCCCAGCCGGGCGATGGAGACATTGGCCCCCTCGCGCCCGAACAGCGGCTTCGCCACCACGGTGCTGCCGGCCGGGAAGCGGGTGCGCTCGCGGTAGGCCGGCAGCAGGTTCGGATGCCCGGGGAACAGTTCCCAGAGCAACGGCAGCAGGCCCTTGCCGGACAGCAGCAGCTTCCACGCCGGCTCGATCACCGTCAGCCGGCCGGCGGCCACCGCCTCGGCCATCGCGGCACCGAACGGCTCGCGCAGCAGCCATTCCCAGGGGTAGAGCTTGAACAGGGCGTGGACCGGCTCGTCGTGCTGGTCCACGAAGCCCAGCCGGTCGTTGAAGCCGATCTGGTCGATCGGCACGAACTTGGTGGCGCGGCCGGCGTCCAGCGCCACCCCTTCCAGGTAGCGCACCGTGCCCTCGTCCTCCTGGTGCGGGACGATGCAGCTCAGGTGCAGGCCGCGGGCCAGCTCCGGCCGGGCGGCCAGCGCGTCGCGCAGTGCCTCGTGCAGACCGTTGAACTGGTCGGTGCCGGGAAAACGGTCCTCCAGCCACTGCCACTGCACGACCGACGCCTCGAACAGCGAGGTCGGGGTGTCGGCGTTGTATTCCAGCAGCTTCGGCTCGCCGCTGCCGTTCCAGGCCAGATCCAGGCGGCCGTAGAGGGCGCGGTCCGTGCCCTCCCGCCGCTCCCAGCTCGCCCGCAGCAGCGGTGCCCAGTGGGCGGGGATGCCCAGCGCGTCCCAGCGGCCGTGCGCCACCACATGCGCCGCAGCCTCCAGGCAGAGGCGGTGCAGCTCCACCGCCGCATCGTCCAGCCGGTCGATCTCGGCGGTGGTGAACTCCCAGGCGGCGGTCTCGTCCCAGTAGGGCACGCCGCCGCCGCTGTGGAAGTCGAAGCCCAGCGCCTCCAGTCTGGCCTGCCAGTCGGGGCGCGGCGCCAGGGTCAGACGGCGCACGGCCTCAACTCCCCGCGCTGAAGCTGCGCCCGGTGCTGCCGAAGCCGCCGCGGCTGGTGCCGCTGACGACGGACCGGGGGGCGCTGGTGCGGACCGGGCCGTTCAGGGTGGTGCGGCCGCCGGGCAGCCGGCCCAGCGTGCCGCCGGGCGCATGGGCGAATCCGCGGCGGTCGACATAGACCGGATTCGGGCCGCTGAGCATCCGGCCCAGCAGGAAGCCCGCCATCAGCGGCATGAACACGCTGCCCTGGCCGCTCTCGACGACGGTGCAGGCGCCGGGTCCCATCTCCGCCTCGCACTCCTCCTTGGAGGTGAAGCGCGGCGCGGTCGTCAGGTGCTGGCGCTGGGCCTCCCCGAAGGCGGCCTCGCATTCGGCGGCCGGGCGCTCCTCGGCGCAGGCCTGCGGCCCCGGATAGATCTGCACCTCCTCCTGCGCCGGATCGCAGCCCGTCAGCCCCAGGCTGAGCAGGGCCCCGCCGGCCAGCAGCGTGGCGACGTTCTTCGACTTGCGCATTCCCTCTCTCCGAACCCCGTGCGACGATGAATAGAAGGGAACGCCGCGGCCCCGGCGCAAGATGCGGCCGGTCCGGGCGCTCCCCCGTTGCGTCCATCGGTCCTGTGTCAGTAGGTCAGGCTGGCGGCGTTGATCATGCCGGTGGTGATGGACAGGCCGGCCAGCAGGATGCCGTAGCTGGCCTTGTCGTGCTCGATGCCCTGGCGCAGGTCGCCCATCAGGCGCGAAGCGACCAGGAAGGCCAGGAGCTGGCCGACCAGGGCGATGGCGCTCCACATCAGCATGTCCAGCAGGCTGCCCGCCGAGGCGGCGACGCTGGAGACCGGAATGGCGAATCCGATCAGCACGCCGGAGAAGCTGAGCGCGGCGGCGCTGTTGCCCGCCCGGATCAGGCCGATCTCCTTGTAGGGCGTGATCCAGACATAGATCAGCACGAACACCGTCATCAGCACGGCCAGCGACCCCGCATAGGCGAGGTAGGCGGGGAAGTTGGACAGGCTGTAGCTCAGCAGCGGTTCCATGGTTCTGGCTCCCGGATGGGGCGGTTGCTCCGCCCGCGGTGGGGGCCAGACTGTCAGAACCCGAACATGTGGTCGAGCGCGAAGGCGCCCTCCCGCCCGTCGCGGATCAGCCCGTGATAGCCGAACAGCCGGCAGGTGGTGTCGCGGATCAGGACATGGGCGTCCGGGCCCGCCTCGCGCAGCTCCGCCGCGTCGAAGGTGTCGCCGACCTGGAAGCGGTAGCTGCCCGAGCAGGCGATGCGGACATGCCGCCGCGCCACCTCGGACCCGTCCCGCCGGGTCAGGATCAGGGAGGTGTCCGAACGCTGGCGCCAGGGCGTGCTGGCCGGATAGATCAGGTGGCAGAAGGTCTCCGTGGCGGCGTCCATGCCGGTGCGCAGGAACAGCCGGGTGGACAGGCCCGGCGGCCGCCCGGCATAGCTCTGCGGCTCGCCGCGGTAGACAAGGCAGGTGTTGAACATGTGGGCGCCGAAGCTCGTCTCCGCCGCGTGGCCGCTCTCGCGGTCCTCGTAGCGGAACAGCGCGTGCAGCCAGCCGTCCGCCTCCTCCCCCACGGCGAAGTCGTAGATCAGCTCCAGGTGGCCGTAGCCGGCGCGCAGCCGGTGGCCGTCCAGCAGCGTCTCCACGTCCAGCGCCGTGGCGTGGTCGCGCGGCAGCAGCCCCAGGGAGCGGTGCGTCACCTCGGTCCCGTCGGCGTCGTACAGGATGGCCCGCAGCGGCAGGCTCTGCTGCCCGCGCGCCATCGGCGTGGGCAGGGCGATGGAGCGGAAGCGGGCCGGCGGGAAGACGGGGGCCGGCAGGATGAAGCCCTTGCCCAGCAGCCCGCGCAGTTCGGGCAGGTGCGGGTCGGGCATCAGGTCGGTGCGCTCGACATTGGGATGGGCGATGCGCCGGCGTGCCGGGCGGCCCGGCGCCTCCCGCACCACCTCGTAGCGCGGCCGGACGAAGTGGCGCCCCGCCCGCACCTCGATCTGCCGCGGCCAGCGCAGCTCGGGCAGCAGCTCCGCCACGTCCAGGGCATAGCTGCCGAACGGCGGGACCTCGTGCCGCAGGGTCACCGCCTCCTCGTCGCGCCCCATGGGGTTCAGCGCCACCGTCCCGGACGGGATCGGGACGGGGTGGCTGTTCTGTACCCAGAGCAGGACACGCTCGCCCGGCTGCGGCGCCGGCAGGCCGGCATAGAAGTCCGCCGGCCAGGCGTTGGCGTCGTGGGTGCAGGACAGGACGTGCGGATCGCTGCCGTAGGTGTCCAGCGCGTACTTCACCACGTCGTGCCCGGCGGCGCCGACGACATGGACGAAGAGCTGGCCGACGAACTCCGGCAGGCCGAAGCGGCGGCGCACCTCGGCGCTGTCGATCACCACGGTGCCGTCGGCCTCGGGCAGGGCCTCCGTCCATTCCGCCAGCACCGTCCCCGTATGGTCGAACAGGCAGAGCCAGAGCCGCGGGGAGGCGGCGCCGTAGGCGGACCAGTAGTTGGCCGTCACCAGCCGCGTGTGGTGGCCGCCCGAATCGCGGAAGAAGGCGAAGTTGGTGGCGAAGTTCAGCGGCGCCAGATAGCGGCCCGGATCGGTCAGCATCTCCGCCGGCAGCTTCAGCGGGTCCAGACTCAGCACCTTCGTCCCCGGCGGGATCAGGTGACGGATCTGCGCCACCAGACGGTCGGCATCGAACGCCACGACGAACAGCAGGCGCGCCGTGCTTTCCGCGATGGCGGTCACCGGCATCGCCCGCTCGCCCAGCAGCGGCAGGCCGATGCGCTCCACGTCCTGCACGTAGACGCCGGTCAGCTCCACCGTGTGCAGCGGCCACAGCTCCGCGAAGGGTTCGGCCAGCCCCAGCGGGTCGAAGAGCGCGACCGGCCCTTCCTCCGCCAGCCGGCGCAGCAGCCCGTGCCCCTGGCGTGCCGCCAGCGGGTGCCCCAGTGCCTTGAAGGTGCTGCTGCCGCCGGTGACGTTGCTGAAGGTTTCGATGCGCAGGGCCATGGGCGGCTTCCGGTGGGGGACGGGACGGGGGCCGGCGGCTCAGCGGAACGGGTTCAGCCGCTTCAGCCGGGCCGTGACGGAATGGCGGAACTGCTCGCGCCGGACGACGCCCGCGTCGGTCACCCAGTTGAGTTGAATGACCCGGCGCTGGCCGACGAAGCTGGAATGACCGTGCCATGCCGTCGGCCCGTTGCGGAAGGCCAGAAGGGTGCCCTCCTCGGGCGGCACCTCCACCGCCGCGTCGTCCAGCCGGTCGGGCGAGCGCAACAGGCGCAGCCGCCCGTCGGGCGATTCCCAGGACGGGTTCATGTAGATCAGGACGGTGATGATCTTGCTGTCGCTGTCGGTATGGATGCGGCCGTCCTTGGCGCGGGCCCGGCCGCGCACCGTGACCATGGTGGGCCGGCCGGACAGGTCCAGGTCGAACTTCTCCGCAAAGGCGCGGGTCATCTCCGGCCCCTGGATCTCCGCCAGCAGACGGGCGAAGACCGCGCCGAAGCGCAGTTCGGAGGCGGGGAAACTGCCCGGCCTCGTGATCTCCGGGAAGTCGCGGTTCACCGCGTCGCGCGCGTCGGCCCGGATGAAGCCCGGCACGATCAGGTGGTCGTAGGGATCGGGGGAGAGGGGCGTCGCCCGGAACCGCTCCAGGTCGATCAGCCCGCCGGCCGCAGTGCCGGCGGGGAGGTTCTTCTGGAGCGCCGTGGGCAGGGCCGCCGTGGGCAAGGGTGCCGTGGGCAGGGGCGTCGTGGGTTCGCGCATGGCTGGCCCCGTCGTTGGTCGCTGACCGTTGGCAGGTGGGACACATGCGCGGGCCGGTCAAGAGGCCGGCATCCGCAGGTGGTGCGATGCCGGCCCCCGACCGGCCGTCAGCCGGGGATGCCGTGCCGGTGCCGCCACACCGCCATGCGCCGCAGCACCTCCGCCGCGACGCGGGCGGTATCGTCCAGCGGCGTGTAGCTCCAGGACTCCAGCACCCCGGTGAAGGGCCGGGCGATGCCGTCGGCGTACATCATCTCATGGAAGCGGCGGAACTTCGGCGAGCCGCCCTCCAGTTCGATGATGTAGACCGGCTTGCCGGTGCTGGCCGCTTCCGACACCATGGAAACGCTGTCGCAGGTGACGACCACCGCGTCCGCCAGTCCCAGGAAGCCGAAATAGGGATTCTCCCCCGTGCCGTCCCAGACGGTGGCGGGCAACCCCGCCAGCCGGGCGCGCAGGATCGCCTCGTTGTCGGCGCCGGTGCGGCGGGACGGCGTCACCATCAGTCCGACGCCCTCATGCCGGGCGAGGTCGGACAGCTTCTCCGCCACGTCCCCCATCACCGTCGGCGTCAGGTGATAGACCCCGTTCGACCCGCCGATCAGCACCGCCACCCGCGGCCGCGGCAGGTGCGCCACGGCCGGCGCGAAGCGGGCGGCCGCGTCGGCCAGCCGCTCCGGCGTCACCCGGTGCAGGGCGCCGCGGGTGGTGATGAGCGTGGGGCCGCACTTCTCGTCATGCTTCGGCAGGATCACCGCGTCGAAGCGGGAGAAGGGCACGCCCGGATTCTGGATGTGGACGCAGAAGGTCCGACCGCCGTTCAGGCGGCGGATCAGCAGCGACAGCCCGACCGCCTGGCGGCCGGACGTGATGAGCAGATCCGGCCAGGGCGGGGTCAGCGGATCGGACTCCGGCGCCAGGGCGAGCCGCAGGCTGATCGGAAGATAGGGGGTGGTCTGCCGCCAAGGGGTCTTGAGTGCGATCCGTTTGATGATAGGGTGCGCGCCCACGGCCTCGGCAAGGCCGAGGCACTGGTTCTCCATGCCCGCCTTGCCGTCGGACATCACCCAGCAGACAGGTGCCGCCATCGGGACCGCCGTCATCGGCGCGTCTCCCGATACCCCGAGCGAACAGACGGAAGAGCGAAGGGCAGCGGGCGTCTCTTGGCGCCCGCGGATGGCTCGTGTAATATCATTTCCCAAACACCAACCCCTGGAGCCTCAAGAAATCAACATGCGGCGGGTCAAACTCGACCGGATCGATCGGCGCATCCTCCGTGACCTTCAGGCGGATGGCCGTATGACGAACGTGGAGCTGGCGCGGCGCGCCGGCATCTCCGCGCCCCCCTGCCTTCGGCGTGTCCGCGCCCTGGAGGAGGCTGGCTATATCCGTGGCTATCATGCGGACATCAAT
This sequence comes from Rhodospirillum centenum SW, assembly GCF_000016185.1. Taxonomy (NCBI): domain Bacteria; kingdom Pseudomonadati; phylum Pseudomonadota; class Alphaproteobacteria; order Rhodospirillales; family Rhodospirillaceae; genus Rhodospirillum; species Rhodospirillum centenum. The sequence goes on along the minus strand of NC_011420.2, from coordinate 2,071,473 downwards.
CCGGAGGCTCTGGGGTTCCACGTCACCGTGTTCGCCCAGGTCGGCCTCTCCTCCCAGGCGGAGCAGGACCTTAAGAGATTCGAGGACCTGGTCAACAGTTGGCCCGAGGTCCGCGAGTGCAACATGCTGGCCGGGGAGACGGACTTCCTGCTGAAGATCGTCGCCTCAGACTGGGATTCCTACCAGCGGTTCCTTACCACGCGGCTCACGGCCGCACCCAATGTCAGCCATGTGAAGTCGGCCCTCGCCATCCGGCAGTCGAAATTCGCGCCCGGCGTGCCCGTGGATGTCGATGTCGGGCCGGAGATCAAGGACGAGGACGACGAGGAGGAGTGAGCGACGTGGAGTGAGCGACGAGGAGTGAGCGCGGCTCCGGCCGCCTCCGGGACTCTTCCCGGCCCCGTCCTTCCCCAGCCGTTCCCTACAGCAGCCCCGTCACGACAGCCCCCCCGTCACCGCCGCCCGGGCCAGTCCGGCGGCGGCGCCCGCCAGCACCAGCCAGTGGACCTGCCAGTTCAGGCGCAGGAGCGCCAGCAGGCCCGCGGCCGCCAGCCCCAGGGCGAACAGGTCCGGCCGGCCCGGTTCCGGCAGCAGGACGTGGGTTCCCAGGAACACCGCCAGGTTCAGGATCACCCCCACGACCGCCGCCGTGACGGCCGCCAGCGCCGCCGCGGCAAGCCGGTTCCGGATCAGCGTCTCCACATAGGGGGCGCCAGCGAAGATGAACAGGAAGCAGGGCAGGAAGGTGACGTACAGCGTCAGCGCACTGCCCAGCACCCCGGCCCAGACGGGGGGCAGGCCGCCCGGCGTGCTCCAGCCGGCGAAGAAGCCGACATACTGCGTCACCAGGATCAGGGGGCCGGGCGTGCTCTCGGCCAGCGCGAGGCCGTTCAGCATGTCGCCCGGCGTCAGCCAGCCGTGGGCGACGCCGGCCTCGGCGATGTAGGGCAGCACGGCATAGGCGCCGCCGAAGGTGACGAAGGCGGCCTTGGTGAACAGGGCGGCGATGGCGGCATAGGGCTCCGTCCCGGCCAGGGCCAGCACGGCCCCCACCGGCACCGCCCACAGCAACAGGAAGATACCCCCCAGCTTCAGCAGCCGCAGGGAACCCGGCAGGGTCTCCGGCGGCAGCGGCCCGTCTCCCCCGGCATCCGCGCCGAAGGGTGTGAAGGGGGTGTGCCCCAGGGCCGCGGCCGCGGCCCCCGTGAGGGCGGCCGCCAGCACGATCAGCGGGAAGGGGACGCCCAGGGCATAGATGCCCAGGAACGCGGCGGCGGCCAGCGCGAGCGACGGCCAGCCGCGCAGGGTGCGGGCGCCGATGCGCCAGAGCGCGGTGGCGACGATCGCCACCACCACCGGCTTCACCCCGTCGAACAGCGCGGCGACCCAGGCCAGATCGCCATGCGCCGCCGCCAGCCAGGAGAGGCCCAGCAGCAGCAGCGCCCCCGGCAGGATGAACAGCAGCCCCGCCGCCAGTCCGCCGGGGATGCCGTGCAGCCGCCAGCCGACATAGGTGGCAAGCTGCTGTGCCTCCGGTCCCGGCAGCAGCATGCAGAAGTTCAGCCCGTGCAGGAACCGGCGCTGGTCGATCCAGCCGCGCCGGTCCACCAGTTCCGTCTGCATCAGGGCGATCTGACCCGCCGGGCCGCCGAAGCTGATGAAGCCCAGCTTCAGCCAGAAGCGCAGCGCCTCCGCGAAGGAGGGTCGGGGAGTCTCCGTGCCCCCCGTCTTCGTGTCCCCCGTCTCAACAGGGGGCGCCACCACGGTGGCCGTCGTCGTCCTGGCGGTCATGCGGCGGGTGCTCCCGGGGTCGCGGTCCGCCCAGAGATGGCGCCGGCCGCCGGTGGCGCAAGGGCCGGAAACGCGGACGCCCGCCAGGAGGCGGGCGTCGGAGCGGGCGGGCGGGCCGGAGCCGGTTACTTGAACTGGATTCCGGTGATCTCGTAGCTCTTCGAGCCGCCGGGAGTGGTCACCTCCACGCTGTCGCCGACCTGCTTGCCGATCAGGGCGCGGGCCAGCGGGCTGGTGATGGAGATGAAGCCCGCCTTGATGTCGCTCTCGTCCTGGCCGACGATCTGATAGGTCACCTCCTCGTCGGTGTCCTCGTCGGCAAGGGTCACGGTGGCCCCGAACTTGATGGCGCTGCCGGACAGCTTCGTCGGGTCGATCACCTCGGCCCGGCTGATCTTGTCCTCCAGTTCCATGACGCGGCCTTCGATGAAGCTCTGGCGCTCACGGGCGGCATGGTATTCCGCGTTCTCCGACAGATCGCCGTGTTCGCGTGCTTCGGCAATCGCTTTGATCACGGCAGGCCGCTCGACGCTCTTGAGCTGCTTCAGCTCTTCCTGCAGCCGGGTGAAACCCCGGGCCGTCATCGGAACTTTTTCCATTTTGTCAGGCTACCCGTCTGGACAGTGTTCCTGCGGAACACGGTTGCTGCCGAACAATACGAACCGGCCGACGCGGGTTTCCCCGCGTCGCCGGCCCAAGCCCTCAGTATGACCCGCTCAGGTAGGACTGGAGCGGCGCCACTTCAAGACTGCCGGTCTTCAGCGCAGAGATGGCTTCGACCGCCGCCCGGGCCCCCGCCACCGTTGTGTAGTAAGGGATGTTATTGGTCAGCGCCGCGCGGCGCAAGCTGAAGCTGTCCGACAGCGCCTGCGCCCCTTCGGTGGTGTTGAAGATGAGGTCCACATCCCCGTTGATCATCGCATCCACGATATGGGGCTGGCCTTCCAGCACCTTGTTCACGGCCGCCACCTCGATGCCGTGCTCGGCCAGATATTTCGCCGTACCCCGCGTGGCGACGATCCGGAACCCCGTTTCCGCCAGCCGCTTCGCCATCGGCACCATGGCCGGCTTGTCGCGCTCGCGCACCGAGATGAAGACGGTGCCGCTGCGGGGCAGGCTGACGCCGGCGCCGAGCTGGCTCTTGGCGAAGGCCAGCGCGAAATCGCGGTCCAGGCCCATGACCTCGCCGGTCGAGCGCATCTCCGGCCCCAGCACGATGTCCACGCCGGGGAAGCGGTTGAACGGGAAGACCGCTTCCTTCACGGCCGTGTGGCCGGGGAAGGCGCCCTTCAGGTCGAAGGTGGACAGCGTCTCGCCGGCCATGATGCGGGCGGCCACCTTGGCGATGGCGGTGCCGGTGGCCTTGGCGACGAAGGGCACCGTGCGGCTGGCGCGCGGGTTGACCTCCAGGATGTAGACGTCGAAGCCGGTCGCGTCGCCCTCGCCGGGCGCGCTCTGCTTCACGGCGAACTGCACGTTCATCAGGCCGACGACGCCCAGGCCCTTGGCCAGCTTCACCGTCTGGGCCGCCAGCTCGTCCACCACCGGCTTCGGCAGGGTGTAGGGGGGCAGGGCGCAGGCGCTGTCGCCCGAATGGATGCCCGCTTCCTCGATATGCTCCATGATGCCGGCGACATAGACCGTCTTGCCGTCGGATACGGCGTCCACGTCCACCTCGATGGCGTCCTGGAGATAGCTGTCGATCAGCACCGGGTTCCGGCCCGACACCTTCACGGCGGTGTGGATGTAGCGGTGCAGCCCTGCCAGATCGTGGACGATCTCCATGGCGCGGCCGCCCAGCACGTAGCTGGGCCGGATCACCACCGGGAAGCCGATCTCGCGGGCGACCCGCTCCGCCTCCTCCAGGCTGCGGGCCAGACCGTTGGCCGGCTGGCGGAGCTGGAGCTGATGCAGCAGCTTCTGGAAGCGCTCGCGGTCTTCGGCCAGATCAATGGCGTCGGGCGTGGTGCCCAGGATGGGAATGCCGGCCTTCTCCAGCGCGTCCGCCAGCTTCAGCGGCGTCTGGCCGCCGAACTGCACGATGCAGCCCAGCACCTTGCCGTTCGTCTGCTCGCGGCGGACCAGCTCGATCACGTCCTCCGCCGTCAGCGGCTCGAAATAGAGCCGGTCGGAGGTGTCGTAGTCGGTGGAGACGGTCTCCGGGTTGCAGTTCACCATGATCGTCTCGAACCCGGCGTCGCGCAGGGCGTAGACGGCATGGACGCAGCAGTAGTCGAACTCGATGCCCTGGCCGATGCGGTTCGGCCCGCCGCCCAGGATGACGACCTTGGTGCGGTCGGACGGCTCGCTCTCATCCTCCGCCGGCTCCAGCCCGTTGCCCTCGTAGGTCGAGTACATGTAGGGCGTGCCGCTGGCGAACTCGCCGGCGCAGGTGTCGATCCGCTTGAACACCGGCAGGATGCCGGCGGCGCGGCGCGCTTCGGCCACCTGCTCCTCGCTCCAGCCGACCAGCTTCGCCAGCCGCGCGTCGGAGAAGCCCATGGCCTTGTAGCGGGCCAGCGCCTGCGGATCGCGCAGGCTGGCGCCGGCCGCGTCGCGGATCTCGGCCTCGGTCTTCACGATGGCCTCGATCTGGTGCAGGAACCAGGGGTCGTACTTGCACTCCTCGTAGATCTGCTCGACCGTCCAGCCGTGGCGCATGGCCTGGGCCACGATCAGCAGCCGCTCCGGTGTCGGCCGCGACAGCAGCGCGCGCATCCGCGCATGGTCCACCACGCCGGTGCCGTCGGTCAGGTCCACCTCGTCCAGGCCGGTCAGGCCCGTCTCCAGTGAGCGCAGCCCCTTCTGGAACGATTCGGCGAAGGTGCGGCCGATCGACATGGCCTCGCCCACCGACTTCATGCTGGTGGTCAGCGTGTTGTCGGCGCCGGCGAACTTCTCGAAGGCGAAACGGGGGATCTTGGTGACGACATAGTCGATCGTCGGCTCGAAGCTGGCCGGCGTCGTCTTCGTGATGTCGTTGGTCAGCTCGTCCAGCGTGTAGCCGACGGCCAGCTTGGCGGCGATCTTGGCGATCGGGAAGCCCGTCGCCTTCGACGCCAGGGCCGAACTGCGGCTGACGCGCGGGTTCATCTCGATCACGACCATGCGGCCGGTGTCCGGGCAGACCGCGAACTGGACGTTCGAGCCGCCGGTATCCACCCCGATCTCGCGCAGCACCGCGATCGAGGCGTTGCGCATGATCTGGTATTCCTTGTCCGTGAGCGTCAGCGCCGGGGCGACGGTCATGCTGTCGCCCGTATGCACGCCCATGGCGTCGATGTTCTCGATGGAGCAGACGATGATGCAGTTGTCCCGGCTGTCCCGGACAACCTCCATCTCGTACTCCTTCCAGCCCAGCACCGACTCCTCGATCAGCACCTCGCCGACCGGGCTGGCGCGCAGGCCGCCCTTCACGATCTCCTCGAACTCGACCCGGTTGAAGGCGATGCCGCCGCCGGTGCCGGCCAGGGTGAAGCTGGGCCGGATGATGGCGGGCAGGCCGACGAAGGCCAGCGCCTCCAGCGCCTCGTCATAGGTCTTCACGAGGCGCGAGCGCGGGCTCTCCAGCCCGATCTTGTCCATCGCCTCGCGGAACAGCAGGCGGTCCTCGGCCTTGGCGATGACATCGGCCTTGGCGCCGATCATCTCCACCCCAAGCCGGTCCAGCGTGCCGTCCTTGAAGAGGGCCAGCGCCGTGTTCAGCGCCGTCTGACCGCCCATGGTGGGCAGCAGGGCGTCCGGCCGCTCGCGCTCCAGCACCTTGGCGACCATGGCCGGGGTGATCGGCTCGATGTAGGTGGCGTCGGCCATGCCCGGATCGGTCATGATCGTCGCCGGGTTGGAGTTGACCAGGATGACCCGGTAACCCTCCTCCCGCAGGGCCTTGCAGGCCTGCACGCCGGAATAGTCGAACTCGCACGCCTGTCCGATGACGATCGGCCCCGCGCCGATGATGCAGATGGACGTGATGTCTGTGCGCTTGGGCATGGGATCAGGCCGCGGTCATGGGGTCTTCGTGGTCGCGCGAAAGCATCCTCCGCCCCGGAGCGAAGGCCAGGGCGCGGGGGATGCTTCGGCTGACCGCCCTATATAGAGGGCGCGTCCCCGGGTGGGAAGCGTCGAGGATGCCGCCCTGCGATGCAGTCGCTCCCCGGCCCGCTCCGGGGACCGCTCCGGCCGGGTCCGCGCCCACCGTTTCAGGGGCCGCCGTTTCAGGGTCCGACGAACCAGGGCCGCAGCGTCTCCAGCCGCGCCTCATAGACGGCGCAGCGGCCCGTGTCCTGGCGGTGGAAGAAATAGACCATGTCCACCTGCCGCCGGCGCTTCGGGTCGATCAGATTGACCGCCATGGCCCCGTAGGCGACACCCAGCGGCTGCTCACCGGGGCCGAAGGCGCGGTAGAGCATGTCCACCCGTTGCAGGAACTCGCCCCGGCGACAGGCGGTGCTCAGCTCCGCGGAGTAGGCGAGACGGGAGCGCGCCGGCCGGTCGAAGGCATAGACGATGCGGTTCTTCGACTGCCAGGGCGGCCGCGGCTCCGCGACGGCGGGCGGGGGATCGGGGTCGTAGGGCAGGGCGCGCGCATCCCCGTCGTGCGTGCGCTGCATCTTCAGCCGCTCCGCCGCCGCGGCGGCCGTCGGCGGCAGGAGAACGGCCGTCAGGGCAAGGGGCAGCAGGACAAGGAGGGTCAGCAGGCGCAGGGCCGCCGGCAGCGCGGCGCTGCCGCGCGCGGGAATGCCTGTCTTTGCCGTCCGTCGCCCCATCACCCGCGATCCGCAGAAAATCCATGCCGGGGCGGCATGGTAGCAGTCGGGCGGCTGATCGGACAGGCGGCACTCCCGCCCGGTCAGGAGGCGGGACGGTTGATCAGGTAGCGGGCCAGGAAGCGGGCGACCTGCTGGCGCGTCTGGTCCGGCAGGCCCTGGAACTGGATCTTCGCCTGGGTCTTGTCCACGCTGGCGACTACGCCGGTGCCGCGGATCGACAGGCTTTCCTTCGGGTCCGTCAGGGCCAGGGCGAAGCTCACCCGCTGGCCCTGCTTCAGCTTCCCGGGCGCGCCGGCCGTGACGCTGTCCATGCCGAGATTGGCGACGGGCAGGGGCTTCCCGTCCACGGTCAGGGCCGCCTTGTAGCTGGCGACGACCGTCTTCTCGACGACCGTGACCTTCAGGAAGTCGAAAACGCCCATTAAAGCCTCGTTCACCTGACACGGGACGTATGATCGTCCACAAACATTTTACCAGAACTTAACATGATCCACCCGTGCGCCGCAGATTCCTTCGGATAGCCGGCCGCGATCCGGCGCCGGGACGGAAGCCGCTTCCGGCTGTTTCCTCTCCGACGGGGGCGGCTGCTGCCGGCCCCCTGCACGACAGTGCCCGGAAGAGAGACTGCGGAGGACAGCCATGGCGACACGATCCGAGGAGATCGAGCGGGAGATCGAGGAGACCCGCCGCGGCATGAGCCGCACGGCGGCGGAGATCGAGCGGCGCCTGCAACCGGAAAGCCTGCTCGACGGAGCGGTGACCTGGGTGCGCACCAGCCGGCGCGGCCGCGCCATGACCGAAGACGTGCTGGACGTGGTCGCGCGCAACCCGCTGCCGCTCGCCCTCATCGGTGTCGGCGTGGCATGGCTGGCCTGGGAGATGACGCGCCACCCGTCATCCGGGTCGGCGTCGCGCTACACGCCGATGCGCCAGCGCCTGGGGCCGGACCCGCGGGCGGAGACGCACCACAGCCATGTCGAGGATGACGGACGGGCGGCCCGGCCAGGACAGGCCCCCGGGGCGGACGAGATCATCGGCCGGCAGCCCGGCACGCAGTCCGCGCGCGAGGCGGCCGAGGTGTTCCGCGACAGCGACCGGAACAACGCGGGCACCGGCTCCGGTGCGGCCGGTGCCGGGACCGGAGCGGTCCCCGGGGAGGGGAAGACGGCAGGTGCCCGCCCGGCGATGGCCGAGGATGTCGTCGGCTACCGGGCCGGCGGCCATTCCACCGCGCATGAGGCGGCGGACCCGCAATACCGCGACCCCGGCCGGTCCTGATCCGGCAGGCACATACGGAAACGGCGGGACCTGCGGGCCCCGCCGTTTTCATGGCGCAGACAGGGGCTGCGACGGCTCAGTAACGGCCTTCGATCGCGTCCACGAAACGCTGGAACAGGTAGTGGCTGTCCTGCGGGCCGGGGCTGGCTTCGGGGTGGTACTGCACCGAGAAGACCGGCCGGCCCTTCAGCCGCAGCCCCTCGTTCGTGCCGTCGAACAGGGAGACGTGGGTGACCTCCACCGTCTCCGGCAGGCTCTCCGGCACCACGACGAAGCCATGGTTCTGGCTGGTGATCTCGACCCGGCCGGTGGCCAGATCCTTGACCGGGTGGTTGGCACCCCGGTGGCCGCGCTCCATCTTCGTGGTGCGGCCGCCCAGGGCCAGCGCCATGAGCTGGTGGCCCAGGCAGATGCCGAACATCGGCACGCCGGACTCCATGACGCCGCGGATCATCGGCACGGCATAGTCGCCGGTGGCCGCCGGGTCGCCGGGGCCGTTGGAGAGGAAGACGCCGTCCGGCCGGTGCCGCAGCACCTCCTCCGCGGTGGCGGTGGCGGGCACCACGGTGACCTTCACGCCGGCGCTGGCAAGGCAGCGCAGGATGTTGCGCTTGGCCCCGAAATCGACGGCGACGACATGGTGCTTCGGCGTCTCCAGGGTCCCGTAGCCCTGGCCCAGGGTCCAGCCCGTCTCCGTCCAGCCATAGGTCTGGCGGCAGGACACCTCCTTCGCCAGATCCATGCCCTCCAGTCCCGGCCAGGCGCGGGCCTGGGCCAGCAGGGCGTCCAGGTCGAAGCGGCCGTCGGGGGCGTGGGCGATCACGCCCGTCGGCGCCCCGGCATCGCGGATGCGCCGGGTCAGCCGGCGCGTGTCGATGCCGGTGAGGCCGACCATGTCGAAGGTCTTCAGCCAGTCGTCCAGATGCCGGGTGGCGCGCCAGTTCGACGGGTCGGTGATGTCCGCCTTCAGCACCAGCCCGCGCGCAGCCGGGGTCACCGTCTCGATGTCCTCGGGGTTGGCGCCGACATTGCCGACATGCGGGAAGGTGAAGGTGATGATCTGGCCGGCGTAGCTGGGATCGGTCAGGATCTCCTGGTAGCCGGTCATCGAGGTGTTGAAGCAGACCTCGCCCACGCGGTGCCCGGCCGCCCCGATGCCCCGCCCCCAGAGCAGCGTGCCGTCGGCCAGAACCAGGACGCCCGTGGCGCCCTCGGGCCGGGGGGTGGCGGACGCGCGGGGGGAAGTGGCCGGGGAGGCGGCGTCGGTCATCGGTGGGGCCCTTACCTTCTGGGAAACCGGCGATCATATAGACCGGACATCCCCGCGAGGGGGCATCCGTGCGGGCGCATCCGTTGCATGGCGGCCATGCCGCCGGGTGGACGGCGTGGCACCAGGACGGGATGTCCACCAGGACGGGGCAGCCCGTCCGGGCCGGCGTCCCGCTCGTTCCGTGAGCCCGCTCGTTCCGTGAGATAGACAAGCCGCGCCGCCGGGTCAACCGGGGCGCGCCGGCGGAGCCGCCGTTCCGGGCTGGCGGTTAACCGCAAGTTTGCGTAAAGTCCGGCATATTCCGACAATGAGGTACTGAACGATGCTGCGCACGCGGCTCAACGAGGCCTTGAAGGAGGCCATGCGCGCCAAGGACCAACGCGCTGTCGCAACGGTGCGGCTGATCCTCGCGGCCCTGAAGGACCGGGACATCGCCGCCCGCGGCCGGGGCATCCCCGACGGTATCGACGAGACGGAGATCCTCTCGATGTTGCAGACGATGGTGAAGCAGCGCCGCGAATCCATCGAACTCTACGAGCAGGGCGGCCGGATCGAGCTGGCCCAGCAGGAGCGCGAGGAGATCACCGTGATCGAGCGCTTCATGCCGAAGCAGCTCGACGACGAGGAGATCCGCGCCGTCGTCGCTGCCCTGGCAGAAGAGATCGGCGCCGCCGGGGTCAAGGACATGGGCCGGGTGATGGCCGAACTGCGCAGCCGCTATGCCGGCCAGATGGACTTTGCCCGCGCCAGCGGCATCGTGCGGGAAAAGCTCGCCTGCTGAGACCCGCCATGCCCCCGGCCGGCTGCGCCTGTGGATAAGTGTGTGACCTGGGGATAACTGCGCCCGCCGGGCCGGGCCGCATGGCGCGGCACCCGGCCCGGGGCGTATGCTCGTTCCTTGACCGACCCGGGGCCCGGCGCGGATCGCCCGCATCCGCCCCCTGCCGTCGGCCCCCGTTGCCCTAGGCGTCGTCATGGCCCTGCCGCCCAACTTCCTGGAAGAGCTGCGCGCACGCCTGTCGCTGTCCGACGTGGTGATGAAGCGGATGCGGTTGATCCGCGCCGGCCACGAGTACAAGGCGCCGTGCCCCTTCCACAAGGAAAAGACGCCCAGCTTCTACGTCAACGACGCCAAGGGCTTCTTCCATTGCTTCGGCTGCGGCGCGCACGGTGACGCCATCGCCTTCGTCATGCGCCACGACAACCTCTCCTTCATGGAGGCGGTGGAGCTGCTGGCGGGGGAGGCGGGCCTGAGCGTGCCGAAGGCGTCGCCCGAGGCGGTGGCGCGGTTCGAGCGGCAGAAGTCGCTGTTCGATCTGGTCGAGCGCGCCACCCGCCATTTCGAGCAGCAGCTCGGCCTGCCGGCCGGGCGGCAGGCGCTGGAGTATCTGCGCGGCCGTGGCCTGGACGACGACACCATCGCCCGCTTCCGCCTGGGCTATGCCCCGCATGACGGGGCCGGGCTGCGGGCCGAGCTGGAGCAGGCCGGCTACGGCGAGGCCGACATGATCGAGGCCGGGCTGTTCAAGCGGCCGGAGCCCGGCCGGGGGCTCCGCGCCTTCTTCTGGAACCGGGTGATCTTCCCGGTGACGGACCGGCGCGGCCGGGTGGTGGCCTTCGGTGCGCGGCTGCTGTCCGGCGACGGGCCGAAATACATCAATTCCGGCGACACGCCCCTCTTCCACAAGGGGAACATCCTCTACAACCTCTCCCGCGCCCGGCAGGCCGCGGTGGAGGGCCGTCCGGTCGTCGTCACCGAAGGCTACATGGACGTGATCTCCTGCGTCACGGCCGGCTTCGACGGGGCGGTGGCACCCCTGGGCACGGCCCTGACCGAGGCGCAGATCCTGGAACTGTGGAAGCTGGCCCCGGAGGGGCGGCGCACGCCCATCCTCTGCTTCGACGGCGACAGCGCCGGCCGCCGCGCGGCGGCCCGGGCGGTGGAGCGCCTGCTGCCCCTGCTGCTGCCGGACCATTCCGCCCGCGTCGCCTTCCTGCCGGAGAAGGAGGACCCCGACAGCCTGATCCGGGCCGGCGGGGCCGCCGCCTTCCAGGCGGTGCTGGACCGCGCCCGGCCGCTGGCGGACGTGCTCTGGGACCTGGAGGCGCAGGGCCGCGACCTCGCCCAGCCCGACGCGCGGGCGGGTCTGGAGGCGGCGCTGGCCGCCCGCTGTGCGGCGATCCAGGACGCGCGCGTCCGCCGCGCCTATGAACAGGACATGCGCGACCGCCTGTTCGCCGCCGCCCGCCAGGGCCGGGGCGGACGGGGCGGGCGGGCCGGGACAGGACGTCGCGGGATGCGGCCGCTGGTGGACGGGCTGCCGGTCAGCCCGCTCTACGACGCCCGTTTCCGCACCGGGCTGATCCGCACCGAGCCGCGCCAGATGGAGCGGCTGCTGCTGCTGCCGGTCCTGCATCACCCCGAACTGTTCGAGGAATTCGGCGAGCAACTGGCCGAAGCCGTCTTCGCCACGCCGGCGCTGGAGACGCTGCGTTGCGCCATGGTCGAGGTGCTGACGGCGAATTCCGCCCTTGACGCGGCCGAATTACATAGCCACTTGTCTTCCCGCGGTTTGTCCGAGACGCTGGATGGTCTGCTGAGTGCAGACGCGCCCCGATTCGCGCACCCCGGAGCGTCGATCGATGCCGCAAGGACCGGCTGGCAAGGAGTTTGGCTGAATTCCCAGGAAGTGGCGCTCCAGGCCGAGTTGCGGGATGCCGAGCGGAGGCTGGCTGAACAGTTCAGCCAGGAGAACCTCGCTCGCGTTCAGGCACTTCGGCAGGAGGCGTTGCGACGCCGCGGACATTCGGCCGGTTCCACCGATCTGGACGATTAGGACATGAGGGCATGGCGGAAAGCGGCCTGCCCGGCCTGTCCCGTCTGCCGAAGTGTGTTCCCGGGAACACAGTCGGTCGCCGCCGTGCAGGCAGTTTGAGCGAAGTCGGTCATCTCTGCGGCCGGGCTGTTGCCCGAGTCGCCTGCAAGCGTTTACGGGTTCCAGCGGAGTGAGTGCGGGGGCATCGACATAATGGCCACGAAAGCGACGCAAAGCGCCGAAGTGACGGATACCCGGGAGGACGAAGCCAACGGTCCTCTCATGGATAACATGGCGATCGCCGTCAAGAAGATGATCCAGCGCGGCAAGGAGCGCGGATACGTCACCTATGACGAGCTGAACGCCGCCCTGCCACCGGACCAGTCGTCCTCGGAACAGATCGAGGACACGATGGCCCAGCTCAGCGAGATGGGCATCAATGTCGTCGAGGGCGAAGAGCCCGAGGACGGACAGGACGCCTCGGGCGATGGCGAGGGCCGCGTCTCGGGCAACCTGGACGACGACGACATCGGCCGCACCGACGACCCGGTGCGGATGTATCTGCGCGAGATGGGGTCGGTCGAGCTGCTGAGCCGCGAGGGCGAGATCGCCATCGCCAAGCGCATCGAGGCCGGCCGCGAGATGATGATCGGCGCGATCTGCGAATCGCCGCTGACCATCCGCGCCATCATCGAGTGGCATCAGTCCCTGATGGAAGGGAAGATGCTGCTGCGCGACATCATCGACCTGGACGCCACCTACGGCATCGACCCCGAGTCGGGCGAACCGACGGGCGAGGACCTCTCCGCCGTCGAAGCGGAGTCCGAGGAGGAGGAGACGCCCGAGCGCCCGGAAGGGGCCGAGGGCGAGCCTGAGGGCGGCGACGAAGAGGGCAACATCTCCCTCTCGGCCATGGAGGCCGAGCTGAAGCCCAAGGTCATCGAGACCTTCGCCCGGATCGAGGAGACCTACGAGAAGCTGCACAAGGTGCAGGAACAGCGCCTCGCCGTCCTGCAACGGGGCGAAGAGCTGCCGAAGGGCTCCGACAAGAAGTACGACAAGCTGAAGGCGGAGCTGACGGATCTCGTCAACTCCGTGCGCCTGAACAATGCCCGGATCGAGCAGCTCGTCGAGCAGCTCTACGGCCTGAACCGCAAGCTGCTGGGCTACGAGGGCAAGCTGCTGCGGCTGGCGACCGACTGCAAGATCAAGCGCGAGGACTTCCTGCATCATTATTACGGCAGCGAGCTGGACCCGAACTGGCTGGAACGCTGCCGTGGCCTGAGCAAGAGCTGGGGCCGGTTCGCCGACAAGTCCTCGGTCGAAGTGGGCCGCGTGCGCGAGGCCATCTCCGAGGTGGCCGACCAGGTGCGCCTGCCGATCGGCGAGTTCCGCCGCATCGTCTCCACCGTCCAGAAGGGCGAGAAGGAGGCGAGCCGCGCCAAGAAGGAGATGGTGGAGGCGAACCTCCGCCTCGTCATCTCCATCGCCAAGAAGTACACGAACCGCGGTCTGCAGTTCCTGGACCTGATCCAGGAGGGCAACATCGGCCTGATGAAGGCGGTGGACAAGTTCGAGTACCGCCGCGGCTACAAGTTCAGCACCTACGCGACCTGGTGGATCCGGCAGGCGATCACCCGCTCGATCGCCGATCAGGCCCGCACCATCCGCATCCCCGTGCACATGATCGAGACGATCAACAAGCTGGTGCGCACCTCGCGCCAGATGCTGCACGAGATCGGGCGCGAGCCGACGCCGGAGGAACTGGCCGAACGGCTGATGATGCCGCTGGAGAAGGTGCGCAAGGTCCTGAAGATCGCCAAGGAGCCGATCTCCCTCGAAACGCCGATCGGCGACGAGGAGGATTCACACCTCGGCGACTTCATCGAGGACAAGAACGCCGTCCTGCCGCTGGACGCCGCCATCCAGGCGAACCTGCGCGAGACGACGACCCGCATCCTCGCCACCCTGACCCCGCGTGAGGAGCGCGTGCTGCGCATGCGCTTCGGCATCGGCATGAACACCGACCACACGCTGGAAGAGGTCGGCCAGCAGTTCAGCGTCACGCGCGAGCGTATCCGCCAGATCGAGGCGAAGGCCCTGCGCAAGCTCAAGCACCCCTCGCGTTCGCGCAAGCTGCGGAGCTTCCTGGATACGTGAGGCCCGGGCGGCGGGAAACCGCCGCCTGCGGATCGGCTCTGACGACAGGACGGGAAGGGGCGGGGCCTACGGGGCGCCGCCCCTTTTCTTTTCTGCATGCCGGTGGGGGGGGCGGGGACGTGACCTTCAGTCCGGCGTCGTCCGTCAGGGCTTGGTCCGTGGAGCCTTCGTCCGCGCGGGCTTCTTCGCCGCCTTGGCCCGCAGCGCCGCCGACACGGCCGGGCGGGCCCAGGCCAGAAGTTCGTCCGTGTCGTCGAAGGCGGTTTCCGGCGGCGGATAGTAGGACATGGTCTGCTGCGGCCTGTCCTCGAACGGCGCGAACGGCCGGCAGCCGGCCGCTTCGAAGGCGGGCCGGTTCTGCGCGTCGGCTTTGAGGTAGAGCACATCGTCGGCGATCAGCGCGAAGCTGGCGCCGTCCAGGGAGAGCGAACAGCCGCCGAACATGGCGCGGGCCTTCACCGGCCCCAGCGGGGCCAGCAGCTCCAGCACATGGTCGAGATAGTCGCGGGACACCGGCATGCCGGGGGACCGCTCACTTCTTGCGGAAGGCGTCCAGCGCGACGACGGTCCCGGTGCGGGACTCCTCCGCCGGCGTGTCATCCTCGGCCGCCGCTTCCCCGTCGGCCTCGTCCTCCCCGCTCGCCTCCTCGTCAGCGCCCTGGAATTTCAGGCCGAAATTGACGGAGGGGTCGGCGAAGCCGGTGATGGCGGCGAAGGGGATGACCAGCCGCTCATGCACGCCGCCGAAGCTCAGGGTGGCGGAGAAGCCCTGCGGGGTCACCTCCAGCCCGTAGAACTGGTATTGCAGGACGATCGTCATCTCGCCCGGATACTGCTCCCGCAGATAGTCCGGGATCTTCACGCCGGCCCCGTCGGTGCGGAAGGTGACGTAGAAATGGTGCTCCCCGGGCAGGCCGTCTTCCTGAACCTCGGTCAGGGCTTCGCGCACCACGCCGCGCAGGGCGTTCTCGACCATCCGGTCGTATCGCAAGGGTTCCCTGGACATACGGCGCGCGAACCTCGTCACCAGTTCTGTGGTCCCGCCAGCGGGCGGGACCTGGAAATCAGTGGGGGGCTTCTGTTGCCGGGTGCCCCCCGAACCCCGTCCTCAGCTAACTGCTAACAGCCCTTAAGGGGGCTATCAGGCAGCCATGCGAAGGGCAGGCGCCGTGTTGTCGTTGGCACCTATGAAATGGCCCGGTAACGGCGGAACCATGCCGAGCGAAAACCATGCCTTTACCACGCGTGTCGATCCTGTTTCGCCCCCGTCGTCCCGGCCGGCCAAGGCCGTCCGGGGAGATTGGTGGAGGCGCCGGGTACCGCCCCCGGGTCCACAACGCTTATTCCGCATAGCGTTTATCGCCATAGTCGGGCGAACCCGACGACCCCAATATAGGCACTCGGCGCCGGGGACGAAAGGGCCTTGCGCATGCAGGGGCGCCGCAGGCCCTGAAGCGGGGCTGCCAACAGGGAGTTCTATGGCATAGTCCGGCCCTCATCAGGCCAGCGCGCTCCCTGGAGGTCCGACCCATCATGGTTCCATCCGCCGTCCCGCCGCATCCGGAAACCCAGTATCTCGACCTGCTGCGGGACCTGCTGGAGCGAGGCGCTCGGCGGGAGGACCGCACCGGCGTGGGCACCCTGGCCCTGTTCGGGCGGCAGATGCGTTTCGACCTGTCCCGGGGATTCCCGCTGCTGACGACGAAACGGATCTTCTACAAGGCGGCGATCCACGAACTGCTCTGGTTCCTCTCCGGTGATACCCGGCTGCGGCCCCTGCTGCAGAACGGCGTGCGCATCTGGACCGACTGGCCGCTGGCCCGTTACCGGCGGGAGACGGGCGAGTCGATCGACCAGGAGACGTTCGAGCGCCGGGTGCTGGAGGACGATGCCTTCGCCGCCCGCTGGGGCGACCTGGGTCCCGTCTACGGCAAGCAGTGGCGGGCCTGGGAGACGGCGGACGGCCGGGTGGTGGACCAGATCGCCCAGCTTGTGGACGGCATCCGCGGCAACCCGACCAGCCGCCGGCTGCTGTTCACCGGCTGGAACGTGGGCGAACTGGAGCGCATGGCCCTGCCGCCCTGCCACATGACCTACCAGTATTTCGTGGCGGACGGGCGGCTGTCCGGCATCCTCTACCAGCGCAGCGCCGACACCCTGCTGGGCCTGCCCTGGAATCTCTGCGAGGCGGCGCTGCTGATCCACATGCTGGCGCAGCAGTGCGACCTGGAGCCGGGCGAGCTGGTCTGGACGGGAGCCGACGTCCATCTCTACCTGAACCATGTCGAGCAGGCGCGCCAGCAGCTCGGCCGCGAGCCGCGGCCGCTGCCGCGGCTGGTCATCCGGCGCCGGCCGGAGAGCCTGTTCGGCTACCGCTTCGAGGATTTCGCCATCGAAGGCTACGACCCGCATCCCCACATCCGGGCCGAGGTCGCGGTCTGATGTTCCTGCCGGCCCCGCTCCCGGGGCCGGCGGTCATCCTCGGGCGATGGTGACTCAGGCGATGGTGAAGCGGATCGTCAGCACGCCGCGCCGCCGCGGTGCCGCGGCCCCGTCCGGGGCCGGCGCCGCCGGACGGGCGGGCGGCGGGGGAGGCGGGGCCGATGCGGCAGCGGCCATGGCGGCCCGTGCCGCCGCCAGGGCGGCGCCGGCCGAGGGTGTCGGCGTTACCGCCGGCCCCACGGGAGCCACGGGAGCCGCGGCGGTGCCGGGCGGCTGGGGGGCGGCGGCGTCCGCTGCGGCACGGGGGGCTTCCCCGGCGGTCAGATAGCCGGTGAGCTGCGAGCGCAGCGCGGCCCGGGCCAGTTGGATGCGTTTGCGGGCGTTCGCAAGACTGATGTTGTAGGCGGCCGCGATCCTCTCATACGGCTCGTCCTCCACCAGCCGCATCACGGCCGGACCGCGCAGCGATTCCGGCAGGTCGGCCAGCGCGCCTTGCAGCACGCGGCGCAGCTCCAGGTTCAGCAGCTCGTCTTCCGGCGACGCCGTCTCGCCCAGTTCGGCCGCGGCGTCGGTCTCGTCGCTGTCCTCGAAGGCGGGGGCGATCACCTGTTCCGTCGCCCGCCGCCGCCGATGTGCGTCCATGCAGGTGTTGTGCAGCAGCCGGGACAGCCACGCCCGCTCGTTGGCGATCCCGACCTGCGCCTGGTCGAAGGCCCTGCTGGCCTTGCAGAAAACATCGGACATCGCGTCTTCGACATCGGCCGCGTTTCCGGCCAGCCAGCGATAGGCGAGCGCCCGCAGATATGCGCGATTATGCTGCCAGATATTCAAAAAATGGTTCTGGCAGGGCGTAGGCCTGATTCTGCTGATCTGGGGAAAAGTGACATTCCGGTAAAGCCCTGGGCGGAGAGGTTCCTCTCTGACGGAACAGTTGCGGCCGTATTGCACATCCAGGGTCGAAACCAGAGGCGGTCGTCCCCCGCGCGCTGCGTGATGAGTCACGAGCACCTCCCGTCAAGACAATATCATACGTAATCTCTTTTCAGGCGAACGGCAGCGAGAGCTACCTGCCATACCGGACGACGTTTTTGAACGAGAGTCGTGAAGCGCGAGGAGAGTGTGGTTTTTCACGACTCGTCAGAGATCAAGGAAGGTTCTAGTGCGTCCGAAATCCCTGTGCGTCTTGCGGCGGTGATCGGGGTGCTCTGAATCACTATTGTGCGGATACGGAACAGGAGAAAAAAAATCCGCTTGGGTAGAAAGTGGCGCCTGGATTTTTCGCTATCGGCGGCAATTCCCCTGGGATCGTCTGCCATACTGCGGACATTTCAACGGATGCCGGACGATTGGCTGAACGGAAATATCCATACGGGGTAACGCCAAGTGACGGGAAGGTGAGAGCCATCGAAAGAGTGAGTGTCAGAATGCGAGCAGGTTTGTCAAAACGCAGGTTGTGAAAGCAAATAATGAGAAATTTCTTCACCGATTACTTCATATTGTTAAGACAAAAATACCATGGTAGCAAATATGTACCCAAAATAACTCAAGGTTAGGGAACAGCCATGGACAACACCGGCCCGTTCGAGACAAGCCCGATCTACATCACCAACAGCACCTTCCCTTCGGCATCCTTCGGGATGGGGGACGCCCAGGCCTATGCCATGGGGACGCTTCTGCTGACCAACAGCATGGGCCTGTCCCAGGCGCTGCTGAACTCGGTGAACCAGCAGCAGCAGAACTGGACGGCGCAGACCGCGGTCACGGCGCGCGCGATCGACCACATCATGGGTTCCCCCACCGTGGACCGGGCCGTGACCATGATCATGGAGGGCAAGCCCGGCCCGCGCGGCGGGGGCGGCGGCTCCGGCCCGTCCGCCGGCGAGATGCTGAATGCCTTCCTCGCCCGCTTCTCCAGGCCGATCAACGGCAAGGTCGAGTTCGACTTCGATCTCCAGGGTTGATGCGGCGAGGGAGGACCGACCATGCCTGACGACATAACGACGTCAGTCGCCCAGGCGAACCTGAAGAACCTGGCCGACGTTCCTGCCTTCGCGTCCGGACTGGTCTACCAGTTCGCCGCGACCTCCTCCGGCATCGCCATGCTCAACGCCGCCTACAACAACAATCTGGCGCAGAAGGCGGCGCTGGTGACGACGGAGGCCTACAACAGCCAGATGCTGGCGAACACCAACGCGGTCACCAGCCTCACCACGGCGCTCGGCAACGGCATCAACTCCGTCGCCACCGCCAACAGCGAGGCGCTCGCCTCGGTCTCCTCGGCCGTCGGTGAGAGCGTCAGCCAGGTGACCGCGGCCCAGGGCAACGGCGCCAGTCAGGTCGCCGCCGCCCAGGGCACGGCGGCCAGCCAGGTGGCGACCGCCCAGGGCAATGCCACGAGCCAGGTCTCGACCGCGCTCGGCAACGGCAGCGCCCTGGTCGGAACGGTCGAGACGGCCTCGCTCAGCGCGTCCAACGCCGGGCAGTCGATCGAGACGATCGCCATCGCCATCGCAGCTGCGCTGAAGGCCTTCCTGGCGACCCTGGGCAAGTAGCCCGAGGGGGACGGGGAACCGGCCGGGGGGACTGCCCCGGCCGGATTTCCGTGTTCGGCCCGGATCCGATCCTCCCCGCCCTGTCCTGCGACGCCCGCGGTCCGCCCGTCGGCGCCGTTTCCGCACGTCCGCGTTTCACAAAGCCCGCCTGCCCGCGTCTTCCCGGATGCGTAGCGACCCGATCCCCGATCGGCCGCGGACACGCAAAGGGAACGGAAGAAGCATGGCGGAAACGACGCTCGCTAACGGCCTGGTCACGGATGCGGTCACCCAGGCACAGGTGCAGGTCCTCGGGGCGGCACCTGCGCACGCCACGGGGGCACTCTACCAGGCGATGGCGCAGTCTCTCGCGCTCTCCATGCAGAATGCTGTCGCCAATCAGCAGCACATGAATGCGATCGGCACGGCTCTCACCTCCCAATGCGTGGCCCTGATCGCCAGCATCCCGACCGCCGCGGACACCCGGGCCGTCAACGCGATGCTGGTGCAGCAGGAGCTCGTCTCGGCGATCCGCGATCTCCGCTCGATGGTCCAGTCGCTCACCCGCACCGATCAGGTTCCGGGGCGGTAAGTCGGTCGCGTTGAACCTCCAGGGAGTTGAGAATGGCAAACACCACCCTCGTGAACGGCCAGATCACCGATGCGGTGACCCAGGCCAACGTCAAGGTCCTGGGCGACGCGCCCGCCCAGGCCCTCTCCAGCGTGTACCAGGCCGCCGCCCAGTCCACCGGCCTGTCGATGCAGAACGCCACCAGCAACCAGCAGAACAAGAGCACGATCACGACCGCGGTCACGACCCAGGCCGTGAACCTGCTCTACAGCATGCCGGTGGCGGCCGGTGCCCGCGGCACGAACGCGATCTTCTCGGGCAATGCGACGGCCGAGATGCTCGCCCAGCTCAAGTCCGTGCTCCAGGCGACCAAGGTCCCGGCCCCGATCCCCGGTCGCGGTCCGTGATCCCGGAACCCGGCAGACCTCCGGTCGGCCGGTAGTGTCGGATGACGGCTCTCGAAAGGACCCTCTCGACGGAACCGTCATTCCACGCAGTCACGCGTAAGGGCTCTCGCTCCCGCTCTCAGAGAGCCTTCATCCAACCATGCACACACAGGAGCTGAACCATGGCTGATCCCACCCTCGTCAACGGCCAGATCACCGACGCCGTCACCCAGGCCAACGTGAAGGTCCTCGGCGACGCCCCGGCCCAGGCCATCGCGTCCGTCTACCAGGTCATGGCCCAGACCGTCGGTCTGTCCATGCAGAACGCGGTCGCCAATCAGCAGAACATGTCGACGATCGACACGGCCGTGACGACCCAGGGCGTGAACCTGCTCTACAGCCTGCCGGTCGCCGCCGGCGCCCGCGGCACGAACGAGATCTTCTCGGGCAACTCCCTGGCCGAGCTGATCGCGCAGCTCAAGTCCACCGTCCAGGCGTTCGGCTGATCGGTCGGCGCCCGCCGGGCGCCCGTCCCTGGGCTGATCGCGGACCGGGTCGGCATCCGCTGACCGGGTCCGGACACGAAAAGGCCGGCCGTCGGCACTTGCACTGCCGTCGGCCGGCCTGAAGCCAACCATCACACAGGGCGTGAACGATAATGGCATACCCAACCCTCGTCAACGGACAGATCACCGATGCCGTAAGCCAGGCGAACGTCACCATTCTGGCCGCCGCTCCGGCGCAGGCCATGGCGACCCTTTATCAGGTGATGGCCCAGTCCATCGGACTGTCGATGCAGAACGCCGTCGCGCGCCAGCGCTCCATGGCGATGATCGACACCGCCGTCACCACCCAGGGCACCAGCCTGCTCTACAGCACGCCGGTCGCGGCGGGTGCCCGCGGCACCACCGAGGTCTTCAGCGGTAACGGCCTGGCCGAGCTCATCGCCGCGCTGACGGCCGTCGCCGCCATGAAGAAGGGCTGACCGGCGGCTCGTTCCGCCATCCATCTGAAGGAGACTGGCGATGGCCGACACCACGGCAATGAATGGACAGATCACCGACGCGGTCGCGCAGGCCAACGTCGTCAATACCGGCATAGCGCCTGCGCACGCACTGGCGACCAACTACCTGACCCTGTCCCAGTCGCTGGGGCTGGGCATGCAGAACGCGGTCGCCTACCAGAAGAACGGTTCCACCATCGGCCTCGGCGTCACGGTGGATGCCATCGGCATGATCTTCGGCAGCGATCTTGCCGCGGGCGTAAGGGGCACCAACGAGGTCTTCTCCGGCAACCAGACGGCGGCGGCGACGGACAGCCTGCGCGCGCTGCTGCGGTCGCTGAAGCCGTGACCCCGGACGAAGGAGCCTGACCGCCATGGCAAACGGACCCTTGAACCCTCCCGGCTACGGTTACGGCTATGGTGCCGCCCCGGCTCCGCAGCCCCAACCCCAGGCCCAGGCCCAGACGACGTTGGACGGCGCGCCGCTCAGCCCCCTGAACGCGATGGTGCTGGGGCCGGCCCCGGCGGAGGCGACCTCGGCCCTCTACACCGTCCTCGCCCAGGCCCTGGGCATGGCGATGCAGAACATCGTCGCGCAGCAGCAGACGATGCTGACGATCAACAACGCCATCGCCACCAAGGCGATGAACGTGCTGGCGGAGACGAATCCGGAGAAGGCGTTGCAGGCGGTGCAGCAGAACCAGGGCAACCTGGCGATGACCGCCGACCAGTTGCAGCGGATCTACAACGTGATCCTGAACCCCACCACCCCGCAGCCGCCGCCGCCCGCCCCGCCACCACCTCCGGCGCCACCGCCACCGCCGGCACCGCCGCCCGCACCGCCGGCGCCGCCGCCACCGCCACCTCCGGCGCCACCGCCCGCACCGCCGGCACCACCTCCTCCGCCTCCGCCTCCGCCTCCACCGCCTCCGGGGGGAGGCTGATCCGGGCGCGGCAGGGAACGCCGCCATGAACGGCAGCAGAAAGAACAGGGCAGGGGGGAAACTTGGCCGGGCCGCGGGCGACGGGTGCCGCGGAATCCCGGCACCGGCAGGGCCGCGGCAACGCCGCAGTGTCCGGCCGGCAGAGAGGTGTCCCGACAGCGTCCCTAACCTTGAGTGCCGGCTTCCGCTGCGGGCGCACAGCGCGCCGTGGGGCCGGCCGTTTTTTCCGGTGGGAGTCCCTGTCCGAGCCCGGACAGGGTCATGCTCGGGAGAGTCTTGATGGTGCGCAAACGGTACAGCGACGAACTGAGGCGCCAAGTGGTCAAGGCGGTCGAGCAGGGGTCGGCGGTCGCCGACGTCATCAAACGCTTCGGCATTGCCGAAGCCACCTATTACCGCTGGCGCGAACGCTATGGCGATGCGCCGCCGGAACGTGACCAGCGTCTGCGCGGGCTGGAGGAGGAGAACCGCCGCCTGCGGGCCCTGGTGGCGAAGCTGGTGCTGCGCGTGCAGGAGCTGGAGGAGCAGCAGGAGGTCCGACGCTGACCGCATCCGTCGGGCGCCCCCGGGCCGGCTTTCGAGAATTTTCGATTGTTTTCAATCTTCATGTTGATCCGACAGGATTTCTCCTATTGAGAGAACACTCAATACAATCAAATACTTCAAAGTTGCGTAGCGGATATTTTCTGTTATCTTTTCTGGACTTGCGGCCGGTGGTTCTGGGCAACGGACCGCCGGCCTGGAAGGCCGGGGATGACCGTTCCGTGCGCGCCGCCCGCCCGCGGGTCGGCGTGCCCTTCCGGGTGATCCCGGTCTCCCTGCTGGTTTCGGAAGGAGAAGCAAGATGAGCGACAAGGCTTCTGTGCATGGTGTCATCCAGATCGGGACGCCCCAGGGCGCCAGGCCCGGGCCCTCCGGCCCGCCGGGGCCGCCGGGCCCTCCCGGTCCTCCGGGGCCTCCGGGTCCGCCGGGCGATCCCGGCCCCTCCGGACCGCCGGGCGGCGAAGGCCCCCAGGGTCCCGGCGGGCCACAGGGTCCGGGCGGCCCCCAGGGTCCTGAAGGCCCGATGGGACCGCCGGGTCCGGAAGGTCCCCAGGGTCCCCAGGGACTGCCCGGTCCGCAGGGAATCCCTGGCCCCCAGGGGCCGCAGGGACCGCAGGGAATCCCCGGCCCGCAGGGACCCGCCGGCCCGCCGGGGCCGCCCGGCCCCCTGCTGACCGTCGGCGCGGGGCTGAATCCGCCGCCCATGCCGGGGGCCGGTGTGCCGGACTCGTACAAAGCGGCTGGGGCGGATCTCATCGTCCCGCCCGCCCCGCATTCGCCGCACCACTACATCCAGGAGAGTCTCGTCGCCGGGGAACATGTGCCGCCGATCAGCAAGGGCTGGCTCTACCGTGGCGTGCGGGCAGGCGGCCACGCCCAGGGCTTCGTCGCGCGGCCGAAGGGAAGCGATCCGGCGCCGGCCTACGCCCGGCTGATGCGGATCACCGGCGCTCCGGACCATACCGGCGTCTACAAGGGCACGGTGCTCTACCGCCATGGCGGGACGACGCAGCAGGGGGAGAGCGTCTTCTTTCCCGACCGCTACGACGAGGGGCATCTGATGTGCGCGCTCCAGTCGGCCTATGGCCGACGCCACCGCAGCCATGACGGCCAGTGGGAGGCGACGCTGGACGACGGCACCGTGGTCGAGTTCCGCAGCGGGCAGGATGGTGCGCTCTGGCCCGTCCCGGTGTACGTGCCGCCTCTGTCCGGCGAAGCCTCGCCGTCCTGAGCCCCGGCCCGTGCGGGCGGGCCGCCGACCACGCCCCGGCGGCCCGCCTTCTCCCCGTCCGCGACCGTCCCGCCCCGCGTCGCCCGCGCCCCGGCCTCCCGCAACCGGGTCTTGAGCCCCGGTGGCGTGCGCGGCATTCTCCCCCGTCGATGATGCCGGCCCGGAGCCGGCCGGGTGGAGCGGACGGGAAGCATGTCAGGTGCCGGGGTCGAGTGCGCGTCGGGTGCCCGCAGCGGGAGCGCCCCGCTTGAGACGCCGCGGCTGGTCCTGGTCGCCGCCGTCGCCCGCAACGGCGTGATCGGCCGGGGCAACACGCTGCCCTGGCGGCTGCCGGGCGATCTCCGCTTCTTCAAGCGCACGACGATGGGCAAGCCCGTGGTGATGGGCCGCCGCACCTGGGAGAGCATCGGTGCGAAGCCGCTGCCCGGCCGCTGCAACATCGTGCTGACGCGCGACACCGGCTTCGCGCCGGAAGGGGCGATCGTCTGCCACGGCTTCCTGGGCGCCATCGCGGAGGCGCGCAGCGTCGCCGCCCGCACGGGGGCCCCGGAGGTCTGCGTCATCGGCGGCGAGAGCCTGTTCGCCGAGGCGCTGCGCATGGCGGACCGCCTCTATCTCACCGAGGTCCTGGCCGAGCCGGCGGGCGACGTGCTGTTCCCGCCCTTCGACCGTGGCGCCTGGATGCAGACGGAGCTGGAGCGGGCGGACGCTGCCGGCCCCGACAGCCCCGCCTACCGCATCCTGCGGCTGGACCGGAAACGCTGACCCTTCCGACGAACCGATCCCATGCAGCTCACCCCCATCCCCGACAGCGACCTGCCCCGGGCCATCGAGGCCGTGCGGGTGAACCTGACGCCCGGCACCCTGGCGCGGTCCGTGTTCGACCGCATCGCCGCTACGGCCGACCTGATCCCGCTGGGCGTCGATACGCCGGCGCACCGGGCGGCGGCGGTCGATCTCGCGCGCCGCTTCGGCATCGGCACCATCGACGAGGCGCCGCAGGCGGCCTGGAGCTACGACGGGCAGGCGATCCGCACCCGCTCCGAGGCGGCGGTGATCGTGCATGAGGTGGGGCACTGGATCGTCGCCCCGCCGGAGCGGCGCGGCGTGATCGACTTCGGCCTCGGCGCCGGCCCGGAATCGGGCCGGAGGGCAGAGGCGGACGCCGCCCTGGCCGTGGACCGCGAGAGCCAGATCGAGGAGGAGGCGCTGGCCAGCCTCATCGGCATCCTCTGGGAGGTGGAACTGGGCCAGCCCGCCATCCTCGCCTTCCTGGAGCAGAACTGGATGGAGGGGTGGCAGCGCCCCTTCTGCGCCGAAAATTTCGCCGCCAATCTGGAGGCGCTGCACCGGCAGGGTTGGATCGATGCCGACGGACGGCCCGTCCCGCCCGAAAATTTCCCCGGAACGGCGCCCGCGGCAGCTTGATTCCGCGCCCGCCATGGCGGTTGCCGCCCGGCCCCGGGATGCGTTTTCCTGACGGCGACAAGGCGTGACGGGACCCGGCCACGGGCCCGGCGCCAGCCCCCGGGAGGAGAGACCCCATGCCGGACACCCTGTCCGCCGCCAAAGCACCGGCGATCCTGTCCATGATCGGCGGGACGCCGGTCATCCGTGTCAGCACCTTCGATACCGGCCCCTGCGAACTGTATCTGAAGCTGGAGAACCAGAATCCCGGCGGCTCCATCAAGGACCGCATCGGGCTGAAGATGATCGAGGCCGCCGAGGCCGAAGGCCGCCTGAAGCCCGGCGGCACGGTGATCGAGGCGACCGCCGGCAACACCGGCCTGGGGCTGGCGCTGGTCTGCGCCGCCAAGGGCTACCGGCTGATCCTGGTCATCCCCGACAAGATGGCGGTGGAGAAGATCAACCACCTGCGCGCCCTGGGGGCGGAGATCCACATCACCCGCTCCGACGTGGGCAAGGGCCATCCCGACTACTACCAGGACATCGCCGAGCGCCTTGCCGCCGACATCCCCGGCAGCGTCTACATGAACCAGTTCGCCAACCCGGCGAATCCCCGCGCCCATGAGGAATGGACCGGGCCGGAACTGCTGCGCCAGATGGACGGCGACGTGGATGCCGTGGTCGTCGGCGTCGGCTCCGGCGGCACCATGACGGGGCTGGGCGCCTTCTTCGCCAAGGCCAGCCCGAAGACGAAGATGGTCATCGCCGACCCGGCCGGCTCCATCATCGCCGATCTGGTGAACAAGGGCACGCACGAGGAACCGGGAAGCTGGGTCGTCGAGGGTGTGGGCGAGGACTTCGTGCCGCCCAACTGCGACCTGCGCTATGCCAAGGCCGCCTACTACGTCTCCGACGCGGAGAGCCTGACGGCGGCGCGCGACCTGCTGCGGCGGGAGGGCATCCTGGGCGGCTCTTCCAGCGGCACGCTGCTGGCCGGTGCCCTGAAGTACTGCCGCGACCAGACCACCCGCCAGCGCGTCGTCACCTTCGTCTGCGATACGGGCAACAAGTACCTGTCGAAGATGTTCAACGACGCCTGGATGGCCGACCAGGGCTTCCTGCCGCTGGAGAAGCACGGCGACCTGCGCGATCTGATGACCCGCCGCCACGACAAGGGACAGGTGGTCACCGTCTCGCCCCAGGACACGCTGCTGACCGCCTACAAGCGCATGCGGATCAGCGACGTCTCCCAGCTTCCGGTGATGGAGGGGGAGCGCGTCATCGGCATCCTGGACGAATCCGACCTGCTGCTGCATGTCGAGAAGGACCCCGTCCGCTTCAAGGACAAGGTCTATACCGCCATGGTCAACCGGCTGGAGACGCTGCCCGCGACGGCGCCGATCGCCGCCCTGACGCCGCTGTTCGAGCGCAACCTGGTCGCCATCATCATGCAGGACGGCCGTTTCCTCGGCCTGCTGACGCGGATGGATCTGCTGAACCATCTGCGCCGGCAGATGGGCTGAGAGCCCCGATCCGGCACGAGAGCCCCCTGAGTCCGAGGACCCACGCATGACCGACCGCCCGAACCGCCACGGCTTCTCCACCCGCGCGATCCATGCCGGGCAGGAGCCCGACCCCGCCACCGGCGCCATCATGGTGCCGATCTACCAGACCTCGACCTACGTCCAGGAAAGCCCGGGCGTCCACAAGGGGTTCGAGTACAGCCGCAGCCAGAACCCGACCCGCTTCGCCTATGAGCGCTGCGTCGCCGACCTGGAGAGCGGCCACCGCGGCTTCGCCTTCGCCTCCGGCCTCGCGGGCGAGGCGACGGTGCTGGAACTGCTCGACAGCGGCAGCCATGTCGTCGCCACCGACGACATCTATGGCGGCAGCTACCGGCTGTTCGAGCGGGTGCGCAAGCGCACGGCCGGGCTGTCCTTCAGCTTCGTGGACGTCGCCGACCTCGCCGCCGTGGAGGCGGCGATCCGGCCCGAGACGCGCATGATCTGGGTCGAGACGCCGACGAACCCGCTGCTGAAGCTGGCCGACCTGGAGGCGCTGGCCCAGCTCGGCCGGCGCCGCGGCCTCATCACGGTCTGCGACAACACCTTCGCCAGCCCGTGGGTGCAGCGCCCGCTGGAACTGGGCTTCGACATCGTCACCCACTCGGCCACCAAGTACCTGAACGGCCATTCCGACATGGTCGGCGGTCTGGTGGTGGTGCGGGAGGCGGGCGAGCTGTCCGACCGGCTGGGCTTCCTGCAGAACGCCGTCGGCGCCATCCAGGGGCCGTTCGACAGCTTCCTCGCCCTGCGCGGGCTGAAGACGCTGGCCCTGCGCATGGAGCGGCACTGCCAGAACGCCCTGGTCGTGGCGGAATGGCTGGAGCGGCACCCGGCCGTGGCGCGTGTGCGCTACCCGTTCCTGCCCAGCCATCCGCAGCACGAGCTGGCGCGGCGGCAGATGGCGGCCGGCGGCGGCATGGTCACCATCCATCTGAAGGGCGGGCTGGAGCCGGCCCGGCGCATGCTGGAGCGGACCGAACTGTTCGCCCTGGCCGAGAGCCTGGGCGGGGTCGAGAGCCTGATCGAGCACCCGGCGATCATGACCCACGCCTCCATCCCCGCCGACCAGCGGGCGGCGCTGGGCATCGACGACGGCATGGTCCGCCTGTCCGTCGGCGTGGAGGAGGTGGACGACCTGCTGGCCGATCTGGAGCAGGCCCTGCGCTGAGACGCGGTGGCGCCAAAAGAACGCCCGGACCCTTGCCGGGTCCGGGCGTTGCGAGGTTGCTCTGACCAGGACAGTCGAAACTATCCGGCGCGACGCCGCCCCGCAGACGGGCGGGCGTCAGCCCCGGATCTCCCACGCGAACTCCACGTGGCAGGGGGCATTGGGCATGGCCGCGATGGGATTCATCTGCAACCATGTCCAGAATTCCTTGAAGGGCAGGGCAGGGCGCGCCTGGGCGGTGTGGCCCAGCGTGCCGGACACCCGTTCCGTCAGGGTGCGGGTGACCTGTTCATAGGCGATCTCCGGCACCCCGTGGGCCACCGCGATCTCCCCCGTGCGGGGATCGTCGGTGCGGAAGGAATGCGCGCCGTTACGGAACGCATAGGCGACGAGGATCGGGTTGCTCTGGGCCATGATCGGGAGCCTCGGGCGGATTGCGCATCTTTCGTACCAAAATGCGCTATCCGGAGAAAGGAATAATCGTAAAACCTGAACGCAGCGCAGCAATGCGCCGCACCCCTTCCGGGCGGGGACGGTCCGCGTGGGCAGAAGCCGTGCCGGCGCCGGCTCACTCGATGACGATGCGCGGCGCCGCGCGGCGTCCGCCCTCGCCGGAGATCTTCTGCCAGACCGTCTCCGCGATGGCGCGGTAGGCCCGGGCGTGCGCGCCGTCGGGGTCGGTGGCGACGATCGGGGTGCCGCCGTCGCTGGTCTCCCGGATGGCGATGTCCAGCGGGATCTCGCCCAGGAAGTCCACCCCCAGCCGCCCGGCTTCGGCGCGGGCGCCGCCATGGCCGAAGATGTCGGAGCGGTGGCCGCAGTTCGGGCAGCAGAAATAGCTCATGTTCTCGACGATGCCGAGCACGGGCACGTCCACCCGGCGGAACATGTTCAGCCCCTTGCGGGCGTCCAGCAGGGCGATGTCCTGCGGGGTGGAGACGATCACCGCCCCCGCCAGCGGCACCTGCTGCGCCAGCGTGAGCTGGGCGTCGCCGGTGCCGGGCGGCATGTCCACGACCAGAACGTCCAGCTCGCCCCAGGCCACGTCGCGCAGCATCTGCTGGATGGCGCTCTGCACCATGGGGCCGCGCCAGATCATCGGCGTGTCCTCGGCCACCAGGAAGCCGATCGACATGACCTTGACGCCGTGACCCGTCAGGGGCTCCAGCGTGCGGCCGTCGCGGGCGGGCGGGCGGCCCGACAGCCCCATCAGGCGGGGCAGCGACGGGCCGTAGATGTCCGCGTCCAGAAGCCCGATGCGCAGCCCGCGGCCAGCCAGCGCGAGTGCGAGATTGACGGCGGTGGTGGATTTGCCCACCCCCCCCTTGCCGGAGGCGACCGCGACGATGGCGCGCACCCCCGGCACCGCAGGTTTCGGCCCGGCGGCACGGGGAGCGGAGTTGGCGCCGGGTCCGGGGGCGGACTGCGCTCCGGCCTGCATTTGCGGGGCGGGGCGGTGCGCAGTCAGCACCGCGGTCACCGAAAGTACTCCCGCAAGCCTGTCCACGGCCTTTTCTGCGGCCTGTCTCAGCGGCTCAAGCGCCGGTCCGCGCCGCGGATCGACCTCGATTGAGAAACCCACATTGCCATTCTTGATGGCCAGACCCGAAATCATGCCGAGACTGACGATGTCCGTGCCCCGGTCCGGGTCTTTTACCGTGCCCAGCGCTGCCAGGACTTGTGCCTCGGTGACCTCGGCCATGGTTGAAAACTCCCACCCCTTCCCAATATTGGCAGGCACTCCCGACCGAGGGCCTTCCCTGCCGTCGCCCGTCTATATACGGTGGCCGCGGGGCGTGGGAAAGCGCCCGAGCCGGGAAAGCGATGGAACCGAAGGGTCTTCTGACATGCCCTGGAACAATCAAAGTGGTGGTGGCGGTGGTCCGTGGGGACCGCCTCCGGGAGGCGGCGGGAACAGCCCGTGGGGGCGTCCGGGTGGCGGGGGCGGTGGCTCCAATCCCCAGGGTCCCGATCTGGAGGACCTTCTGCGCAGGAGCCAGGATCGGTTCAAGCGCATGGTTCCGGGCGGTTTCGGCAGTGGCAAGGGCATCGCGCTGGCCATCTTCGTCGTCGCCCTGCTGTGGGTGGCGAGCGGCATCTACCGGGTGCAGCAGGACGAGCAGGGTGTGGTTCTCCGCTTCGGCGAGTTCGTCCGCACCGACCAGCCCGGCCTGCGCTGGCATTTCCCTGCGCCGATCGAGACGGCGCTGACGCCGAAGGTCACGCGCGTGAACCGGATCGAGATCGGCTACCGCTCCGTCGCGGACGGCCGCCGTGCCGGTGGCGACGTGGTCGATGAGAGCCTGATGCTCACCGGCGACGAGAACATCATCGACATCGACTTCACGGTGTTCTGGTTCATCAAGGACGCCGGGGCCTACCTGTTCAACATCCGCGACCCCGAAGCGACCGTGAAGAAGGCCGCCGAGAGCGCGATGCGCGAGGTGATCGGCCGCACCGACATCCAGCCTGCCCTGACCGAGGCGCGGCAGGAGATCGAGGCGTCCACCCTCGGCCTGCTCCAGGCCATGCTGGACGAGTACCAGTCCGGCATCGAGATCACGCAGGTGCAGCTCCAGAAGGTGGACCCGCCCTCGGCGGTGGTGGACGCCTTCAACGACGTGCAGCGCGCCCGGCAGGACCGCGAGCGCCTGCGCAACGAGGCCGAAGGCTACCGCAACGACATCATCCCGCGTGCCCGCGGTGAGGCGGAACGACTGATCCAGGAGGCCTCGGCCTACCGCGAGCAGGTCGTCAATCTGGCCCAGGGTGACGCGCAGCGCTTCATCTCGGTGCTGGAGGCCTACGCCAAGGCACCGGAGGTCACCGCCCGCCGCATGTATCTGGAGACGATGCAGGAGGTGATGTCCGGGACCAACAAGATCATCATCGACGGCAAGTCGGGCGGTCAGGGCGTGCTGCCCTATCTGCCGCTGAACGAGCTGCTGCAACGCCAGCCCGGTCAGACGCAGCCGGCCCAACCGCGCCAGTAGGAGGACGCCCGATGAGCAAGCGATTGGTGATTCTCGGCGTCCTCGTCCTGATCCTGGCCGTGGTCGGCAGTGCCTCCCTGTTCACCGTCCATCAGACGCAGCAGGCCCTGGTGCTCCAGTTCGGTGAATGGAAGCGGACGGTGCAGAAGCCGGGGCTGAACGTGAAGGTCCCGTTCGTCCAGAACGTGGTGATGATCGACCGCCGGGTCCTCGACATCGACCCCCCGGTGGAACAGGTCATCCTGGCCGACCAGAAGCGGCTGGAGGTTGACGCCTTCGCCCGCTACCGCATCGCCGACCCGCTGCGCTTCTACCAGTCGGTGGGGACGGAGGCGAACGCCGAGACCCGGCTGTCGGCGGTGGTCAACTCCGCCCTGCGCCGCGTGCTCGGCAACGTGACGCTGCTCGCCGTCCTCTCCGAGGAGCGCGCCCGCGTCATGACCGACATCCGCACCCAGGTGAACCAGGAGGCGCAGCGTTTCGGCATCGAGATCGTCGATGTCCGCATCCGCCGGGCCGACCTGCCGGAAGCCACGTCCCAGGCCGTGTTCGAGCGCATGCGCTCCGAACGCGAGCGCGAGGCCCGCGAGGCCCGCGCCCAGGGCCAGGAGCAGGCGCAGCAGATCCGCTCGCGGGCGGAGCGCGAGCGCACCGTGATCCTGGCCGAGGCCCAGCGCGACGCCCAGGTGCTGCGCGGTGAGGGGGACAACCAGGCGATCCGCATCCTGGCCGACGCCGGCGCCCGGAATCCGGAGTTCTACCAGTTCTACCGCTCGCTGGAGGCCTACCGGCAGGCGCTGCGTCAGGACAACACCTCACTGGTTCTGTCTCCGGACAGCGACTTCTTCCGCTTCTTCGACAGCATGGGTGCGCTCGGCAACGGTGCGTCCCAGCGCTCCCGCGCCGAGCCCGCCCCGGCGGGCAAAGCCCAGTAAGTCACACGGCCGCAGGCGGCCCTGACCGCTTGACCGGCAAGGCCGGACCGGGGGAAATCCGGTCCGGCCTTTTTTCTTGCGGCAGACCCCTTCCCGTCGAGCCCTCTTCCGTCCGTCGAGGTTGCCCGTGACCGATCTGATGACAGCCCTGGCACTGGTGTTCGTGATCGAAGGGCTGCTCTATGCCATCGCCCCCGACGGCATGAAGGAGATGGCCGCCATCGCCCTGGAGACGCCCGCGGGATATCTGCGGCTGGCGGGACTGGTGGCGATGACGGTGGGCGTGGGGATCGTCTGGGTGATCCGCGGCTGATTTCTTTGCCCTGCCGGTCAAGGAAAGCTTCGCCACAATTCCGTCGCAGCTTATATTTAGCGTCCGCGCTGCGGCGTCCGGCACGGCCGGGACAGCCGGATGCCGGGCGGCCGCGCCCGTTCGCGGGGACGGTGCGGCCATTTCGAGGTGCCAAGGAGACCCACGTGACCCTACCCGTGACCCAACCCGTCCGTTCCCGTTCCGGCCGGCCCGATGCCGCCGGCGCGGGCGTCCAGGCACGCCGCTGGATCGCCTGGCTGCTTCTGCTGCCGCTCGCGGCGGTGATGGTCGCCGCACCGCCGGCCCTGGCCCAGCGGGGGGCGCCTGAGAGCTTCGCTCCCCTGGCGGAACGCATCCTGCCGGCCGTGGTCAACGTCTCGACGACGCAGACGGTGCAGAACCGGGGCCGCTCGCCGGTGCCGATGCCCGAGTTCCCGCCCGGCTCCCCCTTCGAGGAGTTCTTCCGGGACTTCTTCGACCGCCAGCAGCCGCAGCAGGACCCGAACACGCCGCCGCGCCGCGCCACCTCGCTCGGCTCCGGCTTCATCATCGACCCGGCCGGCTACGTCGTGACGAACAACCACGTCATCGACGGGGCCGACGAGATCCGTGTGATCCTGCACGACCAGGAGGGGACCGAGCTGAAGGCCGAGGTCATCGGCGTCGACAAGGAGACGGACCTTGCGCTGCTGAAGGTGGACGCCGGCCGCAAGCTGCCCGCCCTGAGCTGGGGCGACAGCGAGAAGATCCGCGTCGGTGACTGGGTCGTCGCCATCGGCAACCCGTTCGGCCTGGGCGGCTCCGTCACGGCGGGCATCATCTCGGCCCGTGCCCGCGACATCGGGGCCGGCCGCTACGACGACTTCCTTCAGACCGATGCCTCGATCAACCGTGGCAATTCCGGCGGCCCGCTGGTCAATCTGTCGGGCGACGTGATCGGCATCAACACGGCCATCTTCTCACAGACCGGCGGCTCGATCGGCATCGGCTTCGCCATTCCGTCCGCCATGGCGAAGAACGTGATCGCGCAGCTCCGCGAGTCCGGCAAGGTCCGCCGCGGCTGGCTGGGCGTGCAGATCCAGAACATCTCGCCGGAGGAGGCGGAGGCCCTGCGCCTGCCGGAGGCGAAGGGCGCGCTGGTCGGCATGGTCAATCCGGGCGGCCCCGCCGAGAAGGCCGGCCTGCAGCCGGGCGACGTCATTCTCAGCTTCGACGGACGGGAGGTGACGAACAGCCGCTCGCTGCCCCGCATGGTCGCCGACACGCCGGTCGGCAAGAAGGTCCCGGTCGAGCTGATCCGCCGCGGCAAGCGCGAGACGGTGCAGGTGGTGCTGGGCGAGCTGCAGCCGCAGGACGTCCAGCTCGCCAACGCCCCCGGTCAGGGCGACGCGGCGCCGGGCAAGCCGGAGACGATCGAGGGCGTCGGCATCGCCGTCACGTCGATCTCGCCGGAGGTGCGCCGCCAGTTCGAACTGGACGACGACGTGAAGGGCGTGGTCATCACCCAGGTGGCCCCGAACAGCCCCGCGGCCGTCCGCCAGCAGCTCCGTGCCGGCGACGTGATCGTCGAGGTCAGCCAGGAAGAGGTCGGGTCGCCCGCCGACGTCGTTGCCCGGGTGAAGAAAGCCCGCGACGCCGGCCAGAAGGCCCTGCTGCTGCTGATCGAGCGCCGCGGCGAGCTGGTCTTCCAGGCGGTTCCGCTGACGGAGGAGTGATCCCCGCCCGCGCCGCCGGGCCGGATATGGAAAAGGCCGCCGTCCCTGCCGGGGCGGCGGCCTTCCTTCTTTCGGTCCGTGGCCTGCGGGACTCTGTCCGCGGCCTTGCGGCACGCTGCGGCTCAGCGGCCGGCGATCTCCGTCGAGCGGTAGCCCTGGGCGAACAGCAACGCCGTCAGGTCGCCATGGTCCACCCGGGCGCGCGCCTGTGCCGCCACGGCGGGCTTGGCATGGAAGGCGATCCCCAGGCCCGACGCCTGGAGCATCGGCAGGTCGTTCGCTCCGTCGCCCACCGTCAGCGTGGCGGACAGCGGCACCCGGCGGGCGGTGGCGACGCGGGTCAGGGCCTGGAGCTTCGCGTCCTTGTCCAGGATCGGCTCGACCGGCCGGCCGGTCAGCTTGCCGTCCGCCACCTCCAGGTCGTTCGCCTGATCCTCGTCGAACCCCAGCAGGTCGCGGACATGGTCGGTGAAGACCTTGAAACCGCCCGACACCAGCGCACAGTAGACGCCGTTCCGGTGCAGGGTCGTCACCAGCGCTGCCGCTCCGGGCATCAGCGTGATGCGGCCGATCATGTCCGCCAGCACGCCGGCGGGCAGGCCGGCCAGCAGCGCCACCCGCTCGCGCAGGGCGCCGCGGAAGTCGATCTCCCCGTTCATGGCGCGCTGGGTGATGGCGGCGATCCGGTCGCGTGCGCCGACCAGCTCGCCCAGCTCGTCCAGCATCTCCTGCCGGATGATGGTGGACTCCATGTCCGCCACCAGCACGGCCTTGCGCCGGCCTTCCACGGGCTGCGCGATGACGTCCAGCGGCAGGCCGGACAGGGCCTGCGCGGCCGCCGCCTGGGCCTGGTCGGCATCCAGCCCGTCAAAGCCGATGTCGCAGGCCACGCCCGGCGCCAGCCAGTCCGGCGGAGAGGCCGAGGCGCCCAGATCCTGCAACGCCGTGCGGGCGGCACGGGCGGCGACGTCGTCCAGCGCCGGCTCGGTCGGGGAGGAGACCAGGGTCAGGACATGTGTCATGCGCGGCTACTCCGGAGGAGGGGGCGCCGCCGTTATGCGGTCCCTGCCGGGCAAAGTCCATGGCCGAAAGCGCCGTCACGCCACCGCCGCCCGGCCGGTGACCCTCTGGCCGGCGGGCGTCGGGAGTGCCGGTCCCGGGCCTGTTGTCCCCGGACCGGCCTGCGCCGCTTCCGCCGCCTGCCGCGCGTCCAGCTCCTGCATCAGGGCGACGGCGATCAGGATCGGCAGCCCCGACAGGGCGAAGACGATCTCCAGCCCCGGGGTGGTCGGTGTCGTCACCACCAGCACCGTCCAGACCGTGGACAGCACGATGCCGACGGAGAAGACGGGCAGCGAGTGCCGGCCCATCAGCAGGAACAGCGCCGCCGGACCGCGAC
Organism: Rhodospirillum centenum SW; assembly: GCF_000016185.1. Lineage (NCBI taxonomy): Bacteria > Pseudomonadati > Pseudomonadota > Alphaproteobacteria > Rhodospirillales > Rhodospirillaceae > Rhodospirillum > Rhodospirillum centenum. Next base: position 2,036,243 of record NC_011420.2, on the reverse strand, counting down.
CCAGCCAGCGGGCCTGCGGCGGGATCGCCCAGGCGCAGAGATAGGCCAGGGCCAGGAAATGCAGCAGCCGCCCGATCTCCAGCATGGACTTGCCGTGCGGCGGCAGCAGGTCCGGGTCGAACAGCACGAATCCGGGCGCATACCCGAACCGCTGCCAGGGCGACACCGCCAGGAAGGCGTAGAGCACCATGGCCGCGGCGGCGGCGGCCAGCAGGGGATGGCGCGGCAGCGGCGTGCCGCGGCGGGCCCGCTGGCCCAGCACGAAACCCAGCACGAACAGGAGCTGCCAGCAGAAGGGGTTGAAGAACCAGGCCTCGCCGTCGGGCCGGCCGGCCGGGGCCAGCCCGTAGCGTCCCGCCACCAGCCAGAGCAGCACGGACAGCAGCAGCGCCGCCGCCGGCTGGCGCACGATCAGCGGTCCCAGCAGCGCCAGCCCCCCGATGAAGACCACGTACATCGGCAGGATGTCGCCATAGGTCGGCAGATAGCTCAGGGTCGCCACCCGCAGCCAGCCGTCCACCGGGTCGCGGGCCAGATGCTCCAGGGCCATCCAGTCCAGCACCGCCGCGTCGCCCGTCAGCCGCACGGTGACCAGCGCCACCGCCAGCAGGGCCGCGACGAGGCAGAGATGCGCCTTGTAGAGCACGAAGGCCCGGCGGGCCGCCTTCAGCGAGGCGGACAGCCCGTCCTTCAGGAACCCCTGCGACCAGGCCAGCGAGGCACTGAATCCCGCCAGGAAGACGAACAGATCCGCCGCATCCGAGAACCCGTAGGCCCGCCAGGTCAGGAGCGTCGCCGGCGTGGGCACATGGTTCAGGAAGATGGCGCACAACGCGAGTCCGCGGAAGAAGTCGATCCTGAGATCCCGCATGCGTGCTCCGCCCCGATACCGTCGCCCGTCGGCGATCTGACCGGGTACAAACGCGGCCCGAAGCGGACCCATGTCACCGCCGGGGTGTGATAAAGAGCGGCAGCTTGACGCTTCCACCGCTCCCGCACCGGACCCAGGACCGATCCCCGTGCCCGCGACCCGACCCGTCCTCCTGATCGGCGGCCCCACGGCCGGCGGCAAGTCCGCCCTGGCGCTCGACCTCGCCGGGCGGCTGTCCGGCACCGTCGTGAATGCCGACAGCATGCAGCTCTATGACGGGCTGCGGGTGCTGACGGCGCGCCCCTCCGTGGCCGAGGAGGCGCGGGTCCCGCACCGGCTCTACGGCATCGTTCCGCCGTCGGAGCGGATGAGCGCGGCGCGCTGGCGCGATCTGGCGCTGGCGGAGATCGCGGCCGCGCATGATGCCGGGCGGGTGCCCGTCGTCGTCGGCGGCACCGGCCTCTATCTCCGCGCCCTGGCCGAGGGGCTGGCGGACATCCCGCCGGTGCCGGAGCCGGTGCGGGCGGAGGCGCAGGCCCTGCACCGCGCCCTCGGCACCCCGGCCCTGCATGCCCGGCTGGCGGCGGAGGACCCCGACGGGGCCGCCCGCCTGCATCCGGGGGACACCACCCGCGTGCTGCGCGCCTGGGAGGTGCTGCGCGCCACCGGCCGGCCGCTGGGATACTGGCAGACGGCCGGGCGCGCGGCCCCGCCGCCGGGGCTGCGCTTCCTGACGCTGGTCTGCGAGCCGCCGCGCGACCGTCTCTATGCCGCCTGCGATGCGCGCTTCCTGCGCATGCTGGAGGCGGGGGCGCTGGAGGAGGTGCGGCGGCTTGCCGCCCTGGGCCTCGATCCCGGCCTGCCGGCGATGAAGGCGCTGGGCGTGCCGGAACTGCTGGCGCATCTTCGCGGTGACCTGCCGCTGGAGGCGGCGACGGCGACGGCGCAGCAGGCGACGCGGAACTACGCCAAGCGCCAGCTCACCTGGTTCCGCCATCAGATCGCCGCGGCGCGGCGGTTCGATCCCGGCGATTGCGTGGAACGCAACGCGGTCATGAAATTTTGTGTCGATAACGTGACGCAAATCTCATAGATCATTACCGAAACGGGTTGACGCCGCGCACGCTTCGAAATAGGTTCCCCCTCCCGCCGTCGTTCGCGCGCGCAGCAGGACCCGCACAGGGTCCGTCCGCCCGCGCTGCCGGCCGACGGCCCGTTACAGACACCGAAGCCTTGAAGAGACCGCCATGCCTCCCGCCCAGAAGCCCGTCACCGCCCCCAACGGCAAGCTCACCGGGGCTGAGATCGTCATCAAGGCGCTGCGGGACCAGGGCGTAGACGTCATCTTCGGCTATCCCGGCGGCGCCGTCCTTCCCATCTACGACGCGCTGTTCAAGCAGAACGAGATCCGCCACATCCTGGTCCGGCACGAGCAGGCCGCCGTGCATGCGGCGGAGGGCTATGCCCGGTCCACCGGCAAGGTGGGCGTGGTGCTGGTGACCAGCGGCCCCGGCGCCACCAACGCCGTCACCGGGCTGGTGGACGCGCTGATGGACAGCATTCCCGTCGTCTGCCTGACGGGGCAGGTGCCCACCCACCTGATCGGCAACGACGCCTTCCAGGAGTGCGACACGACCGGCATCACCCGGCCGGCGTCCAAGCACAACTACCTGGTCAAGCATGTGGACAACCTGGCCCGCACCATCCATGAGGGCTTCTACGTCGCCCGCAACGGCCGGCCGGGTCCCGTCGTCATCGACATTCCCAAGGACGTGCAGTTCGCCGAAGGCCCCTACCGCACCCCCGGCGAGTGCGCGCCCAAGAGCTACCGGCCGCAGATCCGCCCCGACCTGAACCGGGTGGAGGAGGCGGTCGAACTGATCGCCAACGCCAGGCGGCCGATCTTCTATGTCGGCGGCGGCGTCATCAATTCCGGCCCGATCGCCAGCCAGCTCCTGACCCAGCTCGTGCGCATGACGGGCTATCCCTGCACGACCACGCTGATGGGCCTGGGCGCCTTCCCGGCGTCGGACCCGCAGTTCCTGGGCATGCTGGGCATGCACGGCACCTACGAGGCGAACCTCGCCATGCACGGGTGCGACGTGATGATCAACATCGGCGCCCGCTTCGACGACCGGGTGACCGGCAAGCTGTCGGAGTTCGCTCCGGGCTCGAAGAAGATCCATGTCGATATCGACCCCTCCAGCATCAACAAGAACGTCCCCGTGGACGTGGCCATCGTGGGCGACGCCGCGCATGTGCTGGAGGACATGATCCGGCTGTGGAAGGCGCGGGCGAAGCAGCCCGACCGCGAGGCGCTGGCGGCGTGGTGGAAGCAGATCGAGGGCTGGCGGGCGCGCGACTGCCTGCGCTACGAGAAGACGGACAAGGTGATCAAGCCGCAGTACGCGCTGGAGCGCCTGCGCGAGCTGACCCGCGGCCGCGACGACGTCTTCATCACGACCGAGGTCGGCCAGCATCAGATGTGGGCGGCCCAGTTCCTGCCGTTCGAGAAGCCGAACCGCTGGCTCACCTCCGGCGGGCTGGGCACCATGGGCTACGGCCTGCCCGCCGCCATCGGCGTGCAGATCGCGCACCCCAAGGCGCTGGTCGTGGACGTGGCCGGTGAGGCCAGCATCCTCATGAACATCCAGGAGATGTCCACCGCCCTGCAGTACCGGCTGCCGGTCAAGGTCTTCATCCTGAACAATCAGTGGATGGGCATGGTCCGGCAGTGGCAGCAGCTCCTGCACGGCGAGCGCTATTCGGAGAGCTATTCCCAGGCGCTGCCCGACTTCGTGAAGCTGGCCGAGGCGTTCGGCGCCGTCGGCCTGCGCGCCACCAAGGTGTCGGAGGTGGACGACGTGATCCGCACCATGATCGAGACGCCGAAGGCCGTGATCGTGGACATGTGCGTGGACCAGAAGGAGAACTGCTTCCCCATGATCCCCGGCGGCAAGGCCCACAACGAGATGCTGCTGGGCCCGGAGGAGAAGCTGGACGAGGCGACCCCGGAGGAGGGGATGGTGCTGGTCTGACCGGCCCGGCCGGCACGCCCGCCGCCCCATACGATGGTGCCCAGCAACAACGAACATCCGGACCTTCTGCCCCATGTCTCCCGTCGAACAACACATCGAACGCCACACGATCAGCGTGCTCGTGGACAACGAGCCGGGCGTGCTGGCCCGCGTCATCGGCCTCTTCTCGGGCCGCGGCTACAATATCGAGAGCCTGACCGTGGCCGAGGTGAACGCGGAGCAGCAGCTCTCGCGCATCACCATCGTCACCTCCGGCACGCCCATGATCATCGAGCAGATCAAGGCGCAGCTCGACCGGCTGGTGCCCGTCCACCGGGTCCGCGACCTCACCCTCGAAGGCCCCTTCGTGGAGCGCGAGATGGCGCTGGTGAAGGTGTCCGGCGCGGGCGAGAAGCGGGTCGAGGCGCTGCGCATCGCCGACATCTTCAAGGCGCGGGTGGTGGACGCCACCATCACCAGCTTCGTCTTCGAGATCACCGGCACGGCGGACGACCTGAACCGCTTCATCGACCTGATGGGCCAGCTCGGGCTGGTGGACCTCAGCCGCACCGGCGCCGTCGCCATGTCCCGCGGCACGGGCGGGCTGTGACGCGGGTCGGGACACCGTGACGGACCGTTCCGGCGCCGCCGTGCCGGAAGGGACCCCGCACCGGGCCGCCCGCCGTCCGGTGCGAGGAATGCATGGGCAGGGCACGAAAAATCCTGTTGCCGCACGGCCGTGCGGCCTGTAGCAAACGACCGATTCGCGGCCTTCCGGAGAAAGAATAATGCGCGTTTACTATGATCGTGACGCCGACGTGAACCTGATCAAGGGCAAGAAGGTCGCCGTCGTCGGCTATGGCAGCCAGGGTCACGCCCATGCGCAGAACCTGCGCGACAGCGGCGTCGCCGAGGTGCGCGTGGCGCTGAAGCCGGGCTCGGCCAGCAAGAAGAAGGCGGAGGCCGCCGGCCTCGCCGTCGTCACCCCGGCCGAGGCGGCCGCCTGGGCGGACGTGGTGATGATCCTCACCCCCGATGAGCATCAGGCCGAGCTGTACGCGACCGAGCTGGGCCCGAACCTGCGCGAAGGGGCGGCCATCGCCTTCGGGCACGGGCTGAACGTGCATTTCAAGCTGATCGAGCCGCGCCCGGACCTGGACGTGTTCATGGTGGCGCCGAAGGGCCCCGGCCATCTGGTGCGCAGCGAATACGTCAAGGGCGGCGGCGTGCCCTGCCTCGTGGCCGTTCACCAGAACGCCTCCGGCAACGCGCTGGAGGTGGCGCTGTCCTACGCCTCGGCCATCGGCGGCGGCCGTTCCGGCATCATCGAGACGACCTTCCGCGAGGAGTGCGAGACCGACCTGTTCGGTGAGCAGACCGTGCTCTGCGGCGGTCTCTCCGCCCTGATCCAGGCCGGCTTCGAGACGCTGGTGGAAGCCGGCTACGCGCCCGAGATGGCCTATTTCGAGTGCCTGCACGAGGTGAAGCTGATCGTCGACCTCATGTACGAGGGCGGCATCGCCAACATGCGCTACTCGATCTCCAACACCGCCGAGTACGGCGACTACGTGACCGGCCCGCGCATCATCACCGCCGAGACGAAGGCGGAGATGAAGCGGGTGCTGGAGGACATCCAGTCCGGCCGCTTCACCCGCGACTGGATGCTGGAGAACAAGGCCGGGCTGCCCTTCTTCAAGGCCACCCGCCGCCGTCAGGCCGAGCATCCCATCGAGGAGGTGGGGGCGAAGCTGCGCGGCATGATGCCGTGGATCACCGCCAACAAGCTGGTCGACAAGAACCGGAACTGATCCCTCGCCACCAGGCGGCATCCGTCGACGGCCCCCGTCCCATCCGGACGGGGGCCGTTCGTGTTTCCGGGGCCAGCCTTCCGGCCGCGCACTCCCCCTCCGCGCTGCGGTGCCCCGTGCTGCTGGTTTGTAACGGATTGGTAAATCCCGCTGGACGGAATCGTGCCGCCCCGCCCTAATCCTTCGCAACAAAAGTAACGAACGGAACAGGGCGATGCGGGCGACGATGCGGGTGGGCAGGCGCGATTTCCTGGCGATGGCGGCGGCTGGGGCGGTCGCGGGGCCGTTGCTGCTGCGCGGCGGGATGGCCGTCGCGGCGGACGGGAAGGCGGCTCCAGGGCCGACGGCGGGGGCGGACGGCGCGGGGACCGCGCTCAACACCTTCCTGGAGGCGGCCTTCGACGCCGAGGTGGCGGCCAGCCCGGAGCGCGAGACGGCGCTGGGTTACCGCTATGACAATGGCGCCTGGAGCGACGACAGCGAGGACGGCCGCCGCCGCGAGCACGAGCGCCGGCAGGCCGAACTGGCCCGCCTGCGGGCGGAGTTCGATCCCGCCCGCCTGTCGGAGCAGGACCGGCTGAGCTACCGCCTGTTCGAGTACGAGGCCGAGGCCGACGCCGAGGCGTACGGATGGCGGCTCAACAGCTACGCCGTCAGCCATATCGGCGGACGCCACACCGGCATTCCCGGATTCCTGATCAACGAGCACCACATCCGGACCGAGGCGGACGCTGCCGCCTATGTCGCCCGCGTCCGCGCGGTGAAGGAACTGCTGGCCGTCACCGCCGAGAATGTCCGGATCCGGGCGGACCGCGGCGTGCTGCCGCCCCGCTTCTCGCTGGCGAAGGCGGCGGCGGATGCGCGCCGCGTCCTGGCTGGCGCGCCCTTCGCGGGGGAGGGGGAGAACCTGCTGCTGCTGGACTTCCGCGGCAAGCTGGGCGAGGCCGGGCTGCCGGAAGCGCGCAGCGCCGCGCTGGTGGCGGAGCTGACGGCGGCGCTCGACGGGCCGTTCCGCGAGGGCTACGAGACGCTTCTCGCCACGCTCGACCCGCTGGTCGCCAAGGCGGGGGAGGACGACGGCGTCTGGCGCCTGCCGGACGGGCTCGCCTACTACGACCACCGCATCCGTCGCTTCACCACCCGCTCCGCCCCGGCCGAGGAGGTGCATGCCTTCGGACTGGAGGAGGTCCGCCGCATCCATGGCGAGGTGGAGGAGATCCGCCGCAAGGTCGGCTTCGACGGCGACCTCAAGGGCTTTCTCGCCTATCTGCGGGACGATGCCCGTTTCCGCTTCCCCGACACCGACGAAGGGCGGGCCGAGTACATCGCGCTGAGTCACGGCTATATCGAGGCCATGAAGGCCCGGCTCGACCGCATGTTCATCACCCTGCCCAAGGCCGGCATGGAGATCCGCCGGGTGGAGCCCTTCCGCGAGCGCAGCTCTGCCCGCGCCTTCTATGACGGGCCGCCGGGCGACGGCTCCCGCGGCGGCATCTACTTCATCAACCTGTTCAACATGGAGGAGCACCGGCGGCACGGGGTGGAGACGCTGGCCTATCACGAGGGCATCCCCGGCCATCACATGCAGATCGCCATCGCGCAGGAGCTGACGGGACTGCCGCGCTTCCGCCGCTTCGGCGGCTACTCCGCCTATGCCGAGGGCTGGGCGCTGTACACGGAGAAGATGGTCAAGGCGTTCGGCGCCTTCACCGATCCCTACAGCGACTACGGCCGGCTGGAGGGGGAGCTGTTCCGCGCCATCCGGCTGGTGGTGGACACCGGCATCCACGCCAGACGCTGGACCCGGCGGCAGGCCATCGACTTCATGACCGCCAACAGCGCCATCCCGGAGCCGCGCGCCGTGCGCGAGATCGAGCGCTACATCGGCAATCCCGGACAGGCGCTGGCCTACAAGATGGGCATGCGCACCATCGAGGACCTGCGCACCCGCGCGGAGTCGGACCTGGGCGACCGCTTCGACCTGCGCCGCTTCCATGACGCGGTGCTGACCGGCGGCAGCCTGCCGCTGACCGTGCTGGAGGACAGGATCGACGGCTGGATCGCGGCCGAACGGGCCTGATCCGCGGCGGCCGTCCCCGCGGACGGACATCACCAACCACGAAACAACAGGGACCGGGGAGCTTGAGCGCAATGCTGACACGTCGTGACGTGCTGAGAACGGGCATGCTGGGCGGGGCCGCCGCGGTGGCGGTCGCCTCGCTGCCGTGGGCGGGCGCTGCCGCCGCGGCTACAGAGGGGGCGGCGACGGGAGCCGCGGCCGGGCCGTCGCCGGCGCTGGATCTCTTCTTCACCGAATTCGACAAGGGCTATGTGGAGCGCCGGCCGCAGCTCGAAACCTCGCTGGGCCTGCGCTACGACCGCGGCGACTGGGACGACATCTCCGACGAGGCGGCACAGCGCGAACAGGCGCTGGAGCAGGAGGCCGTCGCCCGCCTGGAGGCGGCGTTCGACCCCGCCACCCTGTCGGAGCAGGACCGGCTGTCGGTCGAGCTGTTCCGGTTCCGCGCGCAGCAGAACGCGGAGGCCTTCCCCTGGCGGCTGCACGCCTACACCATCAATCATCTGTACGGCGCCCATACGGGGCTGCCGGCCTTCCTCATCAACCAGCACCGCGTCGTGGATGCGGCCTCGGCCGCCGCCTATGTGCAGCGGCTGAAGGGCATCCCCGCCCAGTTCGCGGCGGTGGAGCGGGAGACGCTGCGGCGGGCCGAGATGGGCGTGCTGCCGCCGAAATTCTCCCTGGCGAAGGCGGTCGAGGACGCCCGCTCCATCATCGCCGGCGCGCCGTTCGACGGCTCCGGGGAGGACAGCGCCCTCTGGGCCGATGCCAAGGCGAAGCTGGCACGCGCCAGGCTGCCCGAGGCGGAGCACAAGGCCCTGCTGACGGAGGCGGAGAGCGCCCTGCGCGACGGCGTGAAGCCGGCCTACGAGCGGCTGCTGGCCCTGCTGGCCTCGCTGGAGGCGCGCGCCGGCACGGATGACGGCGTCTGGAAGCTGCCGCAGGGCGAGGACTACTACCGCGCCTGCGTCCGCCGCCACACCACCCTGCCCATGACCCCCGACGAGGTCCACGAGTTCGGCCTGTCGGAGGTCAAGCGCCTGCACGGGGAGCTGGACGCCATCCGCAAGGCGACGGGGTTCGGCGGCGACCTGCCGGCCTTCCTCACCTATCTGCGCAGCGATCCGCGCTTCTTCTTCCCCGACACGGATGCGGGCCGCGAGGCCTATCTGACCGAGGCGCGCGCCGCGGTGGCGGCGATGCAGGGCAAGCTGCCGCTGCTGTTCCGCACCCTGCCGCAGGCCCCGGTGGAGGTGCGGCGGGTCGAGCCGTTCCGCGAGAAATCCTCGCCGCCGGCCTTCTACAACCGCCCCTCGCGCGACGGCAGCCGGCCCGGCATCTACTTCATCAACCTCGCCACCATGCGCGAGCGGCCGCGGCACGAGATCGAGGCCATCGCCTATCACGAGGCGGTGCCGGGCCACCACATGCAGAACGCCATCCAGCAGGAGGCGGACAACCTGCCGATCTTCCGCCGGATCGGCGGCTACACCGTGTTCGGGGAGGGCTGGGGCCTCTATGCCGAGAAGCTGGGCAAGGAGGTCGGGCTCTATCAGGACCCCTATTCCGACGCCGGCCGCCTGAACAACGAGCTGTGGCGCGCCATCCGGCTGGTCGTGGACAGCGGCATCCATGCCCGACGCTGGACACGCGAGCAGGCGGCCGACTACATGGAGTCGAACTCCATGATCCCGCGGGAGAGCGTGGAGCGGGAGATCAACCGCTACGCCGTCAATCCGGGGCAGGCGCTGGCCTACAAGGTCGGCATGCGCGCCATCGAGGATCTGCGGGCCAAGGCGGCGGCGAAGCTCGGGGCCGCCTTCGACCTGCGCGACTTCCACGAACTGATCCTGGTCGGCGGCAGCATGCCGCTGCCGATCCTGGAACAGGTCGTGGGTCGCTGGACCGACGCCCGCAAGGCGTGACGGTTCCGCCGGCCGGGGCGCCGCCGCCCCGGCCGTGCGCCTTTCCGGGAAAGCTCCTTTCGGAAGAAAGCCGTTGCGGCTAACGGCGTTGCGTCCTAGATTGACCTTCAGCAACCCGGCTTCGCCGGCCGCGATCCCGCCAGGGGCTGGCCGGTTTCGACATGAACAGGACTGACGGCGCCATGCAGCGTCCCGTTGGAAAAGCAACCGCCCGCACCGCCGCCGCCGATACCGGCCGCGCGCTGCTGGCGCTGCACCTGTCCGGCGCGGCCACCGCCCTGCTGCTTCTCGCCCTTCGACTTATCGGCCCCTGAGCGCCGCGGCTCCGCTTGCGGAGAGGCGTTCAGGGGGAACCCCGCGCCGCATGTCGGCGCGTCAGCCATAGTCGAAATTTCCGGCCGTCCGCCCCACCGATGATCCGCGGGAACGGCCGCCCAGGCGAGGACCCGTAGCATGACCGTCACCACCCCCGTATCGCAGCGCCCGGCCGACCGCGTCGTCATCTTCGACACGACGCTGCGCGACGGCGAGCAGTCGCCCGGCGCCTCCATGAACCTGGAGGAGAAGCTCCGCATCGCGTTGACGCTGGAGGAGATGGGCGTCGATGTGATCGAGGCCGGCTTCCCCATCGCGTCCAACGGCGATTTCGAGTGCGTGCGGGAAATCGGCCGGGTGGTGAAGACCTCCGTCGTCGCCGGCCTGTCGCGCGCCGCGCGCATGGACATCGACCGCGCCGCGGAGGCGTTGCAGTACGCCGAGCGCAGGCGCATCCACACCTTCATCTCCACCAGCCCGCTGCACATGAAGTACAAGCTCCAGATGCAGCCGGACGCCGTGGTCCAGGCCATCGCGGACAGCGTGGGCCATGCCCGCACTCTGGTGGACGACGTGGAATGGTCGGCGGAGGACGGCTCGCGGACCGAGCCCGATTTCCTCTGCCGCTGCGTGGAGACGGCGATCAAGGCCGGCGCCACCACCATCAACATCCCCGACACGGTGGGCTATGCCGTGCCGGAGGAGTACGGCGCGCTGATCCGCATGGTGATCGAGCGGGTGCCGAACAGCGACAAGGCGGTCTTCTCCGTCCACTGCCACAACGATCTGGGCCTCGCCGTCGCCAACTCGCTGGCCGGCGTCGCCAACGGTGCGCGGCAGGTCGAATGCACGATCAACGGCCTGGGCGAACGCGCCGGCAACGCGGCCCTGGAGGAGATCGTCATGGCGCTGCGCACGCGCCATGACGCCATGCCCTATACGACCGGCGTCCGGACCGAGCACATCACCCGCGCCTCGCGGCTGGTCTCCACCATCACCGGCTTCACGGTGCAGCCCAACAAGGCGATCGTCGGCACCAACGCCTTCGCCCATGAATCCGGCATCCACCAGGACGGCATGCTCAAGCATGCCGGCACCTACGAGATCATGACGCCCGAGAGCGTCGGCCTGAACCGCTCCACCCTGGTCATGGGCAAGCATTCCGGCCGCGCCGCCTTCCGCGCCAAGCTCAAGGAGCTGGGCTACGAGGAGATGGGCGACAACGCCGTCAACGACGCCTTCAGGCGCTTCAAGGATCTGGCCGACCGCAAGAAGGACGTGTTCGACGAGGACATCGTGGCCCTGGTGGACGACGAGGTCGGCCGCCAGAACGACCGTATCCAGTTCGTCTCCCTCCAGGTCGTCGCCGGCTCCAAGGGGCCGCAGCATGCCGTGCTGGAGGTGGAGGTGGACGGCAAGGCGTGCGCGCCGGTGGTCAGCTTCGGCAACGGCCCCGTGGATGCGGTCTTCAACGCCATCAAGCAGGCCTTCCCGCACGAGGCGCGGCTGCAGCTCTATCAGGTGCAGGCCGTGACCGCCGGCACCGACGCCCAGGCGGAGGTGACGGTGCGGCTGGAGGAGAACGGCAAGACCGTGAACGGGCAGGGGGCGGACGCCGACACCCTGGTCGCCAGCGCCCGTGCCTACATCCACGCCCTGAACAAGCTGCTGGTGAAGCGGGAGAAGACCGCACCCGCGGCGCTCAGCGCCTGACCGGCCTGACGGCATCATCCCACCGGTGTCCCGTCCGCCCGGCGCCCTGCCGGGCGAGTCGGGGCTGTCCCGGCCCGGCGGCTCTGCCGCTCCCCGCGGCTGTCTGCTGCAACGGTCGCGGGCGGCCCCCGGTCGGCTCCTGACCGCCTCCCGACGGCCTCCCGACTGCCCTCCGACCCTCGCGGGGGCGGTCTCATCTGCTGCAATTCCTTAACACCGCAACGACAAATTCCAGCCGCCGGGCTTTCACCCCTTGAGGAAGGGCGCCTGGATGGTCTATGCAAACCGGGCGGCACGGCCAGTTCCGGGGTCGTCCGCGGAGCGGCCCGCTGACACCGGACTCAGAGAAAATTTCCGTCCATGTTTCCTAACCTGCTTGGGATGTTCTCGGCCGACATGGCGATCGACCTGGGGACGGCCAACACCCTGGTCTACGTGAAGGGCCGCGGCATCGTGCTGAACGAGCCCTCGGTGGTTGCCATCGCCAACGTGCGCGGCAAGAAGCAGGTGCTCGCCGTCGGTGACGAGGCGAAGCTCATGCTCGGCCGCACGCCGGGCAACATCCAGGCCATCCGCCCCCTGCGCGACGGCGTCATCGCCGATTTCGAGGTGGCGGAGGAGATGATCAAGCACTTCATCCGGAAGGTGCACAACCGGCGCGGCTTCGCCAGCCCGCAGGTGATCATCTGCGTGCCGTCGGGTTCCACCGCCGTGGAACGCCGCGCCATCCAGGAATCCGCCGAGCATGCCGGCTCGCGCCGGGTGTTCCTGATCGAGGAGCCGATGGCCGCCGCGATCGGCGCCGGGCTTCCGGTGACGGAACCGACCGGCAGCATGGTCGTGGACATCGGCGGCGGCACGACCGAGGTGGCCGTCCTGTCGCTGGGCGGCATCGTCTATTCCCGCTCCGTCCGTGTCGGCGGCGACAAGATGGACGAGGCGATCATCGCCTACATCCGTCGCCACCATAACCTGCTGGTGGGCGAGGGCTCGGCCGAGCGCATCAAGAAGGAGATCGGCTCTGCCTGTCCGCCGGAGGACGGCGAGGGCCGGGTCATGGAGATAAAGGGCCGGGACCTGATGAACGGCGTGCCGAAGGAGCTGATCATCAGCGAACGGCAGATCGCCGAGAGCCTCGCGGAGCCCGTCAGCCAGATCATCGAGGCGGTGAAGGTCGCGCTGGAGCATACGGCGCCCGAGCTGGCCGCCGACATCGTGGACAAGGGCATCGTGCTGACCGGCGGCGGCGCCCTGCTGAGCAACCTGGATTTCGTGCTGCGCCATGCGACGGGCCTGCCCGTTTCCATCGCTGACGACCCGCTGTCCTGTGTGGCGCTGGGCACCGGCCGGGCGCTGGAGGAGATGAAGACGCTCAAGAACGTCCTCATCACCATGTACTGACGCGGCCGGATGTTATAATATTCCCTTGATCGCTCCCCCGGTGCCGCCGGGGGAGACCAAGTTTTCGGACCCTGCGGAAGCGGCCAGTGAAGACGCGCAACGGCGGAACAGTGGTTCGGATCGCGGCCCCACTCTGGGCTCTGCTCAACCGGTTCTACTTCCTGCTGCTCATCGTGGCCGCGGTGGCGCTGATGGTCTTCGGACGGGTCGATGCGGTTGTCGTCGATCATGCCCGTGCCCGTGTCACGGATGCTTTCGCTCCCGTCCTCGACGTGCTCTCCCGGCCGGCCGCCGCCGCGGCGGACGTGATCGAATCCATCCGCCAGCTTGCCCGCATCCACGGTGAGAACCAGCGCCTGCGGGAAGAGAATGCGCGCCTGCTGCAATGGCAGCAGGCGGCGCTGCGTCTGGATGCGGAAAACCGCTCGCTGCGTTCGCTGCTGGCCTACAGGCCGGATCCTGCCGTCTCCTTCATCACCGCCCGCGTCATCGCCGATCCCGGCAGCGCCTTCCTTCACACCCTGGTCGTCACGGCCGGCCGGCGCGACGGGGTGAAGCGGGGACAGGCTGCCATGGCGGGGCAGGGGCTGGTCGGCCGGGTGGTCCAGGTGGGCGAATGGTCGTCGCGCATCCTGCTGATGACCGACATCAACGCCCGCATTCCGGTGGTGCTGGAAACCAGCCGTCGCCGCGCCATGCTGGCCGGCGACAACACGGAGCGGCCGCGTCTGATGTACATGCAGCGGGGGGCGGAGGTGATCGAGGGGGAACGGGTCTTCACCTCCGGCCATGGCGGCCTGTTCCCGCCGGGCCTGCCCATGGGCATGGTGACGACCGGGGGCGGTGAGCCGCGGGTCGTGCCGATGGTGGACCTGACGCGGATCGAGCATGTCCAGCTCGTCGATTTCGGCATTCCCGGCGGGCTGGCGGCCGAAGCGGTGCAGCCTGGCGCCATGCAGTGAGGGCCGCGGCCATGGCCGTGGGGATCTGGCAAAGGCTCGACCAGACGGGGCGCCATCTGCTGCCCTTGGGCACGACGGTGATCTTCATGCTGGTCGGCATGACCCCGACACAGATACCGGGGCTGGTGCAGGTGGCGCCGCCGCTGATGCTGATGGCCGTCGTCTACTGGGCGATCCATCGCCCCGACCTGTTGCGGCCGACGCTGGTGTTCCTGCTGGGCGTGCTGAACGACCTGCTGGGGGGCGCGCCCCTGGGCATGACGGCGCTGGTCTTCGTGCTGGCCTACTGGCTGCTGCTGACGCAGCGCCGCTTCTTCCTGGGCAACTCGTTCCTGCTGCTCTGGATCGGCTTCACCATGGTGGCGCTGGGGGCTGCGGCGGTGCAGTGGGCGGTCTATTCCCTGATGGCGGCGGAGCTGCTCACGTTCCGGGCGGCGGGCTTCCAGGTGATGCTGGCGACCGCCGTGTTTCCGCTGGCGGCCTGGGTGCTGATGCGTCTGCATCGCGCCTTCCTGATGGACGAGGAGGGCTGAGGCCGTGCTGTCCGCTTTCGACCGTGATGCCGAACGCCAGCGCGTCCTGACCCGCCGGACCCTGGTGCTGGGCGGTCTGCAGGCCGCGGCCGTCTCGGCGCTCGTGGGCCGGCTCTACTATCTCCAGATCGTGGAGAGCGACAAATACTCCATGCTGGCGGAGGAGAACCGCATCAGCCTGCGGCTGGTGGCGCCGCCGCGCGGCCTGATCGTGGACCGTTACGGTGTGCCGCTGGCGGTCAATGAGCAGAACTTCCGTCTGCTGCTGACCAGCGAGCGGGCGGGCGACGTGGATCTGATCCTGGAACAGGTCGCCGGACTCGTGCCGCTGGGGGATACGGACTACCGCCGTATCCGGCGCGACATCCAGCGCTCCCGTTCCTTCGTCCCGGTCACGGTGCGGGAGAACCTGACCTGGGACCAGGTCTCCGCGGTGGAGGTCAACCTGCCGGACCTGCCCGGCATCTCCATCGACGTGGGGCAGGTGCGCAGCTACCCCTTCGGCGAGGCGACGGCCCATGTGCTGGGCTATGTCGGTGCCGTGACGGAGAAGGAGCTTCAAGGGTCGGAGGACCCGCTGCTGACCCTGCCCGGCTTCCGCACCGGCAAGAGCGGCATCGAGCGGGCGCATGACCTCGCGCTGCGCGGTACCGGCGGCACCGTGCAGTTCGAAGTGAACGCCGTCGGCCGTGTCGTGCGCGAACTGTCCCGCAATGACGGTCAGCCGGGGCGGGAGGTGGCGCTGACCATCGACGCCAAGCTCCAGCACTATGTGCAGCAGCGCCTGTCCAGCGAACAGAGCGCCGCTGCCGTGGTCATGGACGTGCATTCCGGCGGTATCCAGGCCCTCTGCTCCAGCCCCAGCTTCGACCCCAACCAGTTCGCCATGGGGATCAGTCTGGATCTCTGGAAGCGGCTGACCTCGGACGAGACCTCGCCGCTGACCAACAAGGTGATCGCGGGCCTCTACGCGCCCGGGTCCACCTTCAAGATGATCGTCGCCCTGGCGGCGCTGGAGCACGGCATCGTCAGCCCCGACTTCCGCGTCTTCTGTCCCGGACACTACGAGCTGGGCAGCCACCGCTTCCACTGCTGGAAGAAGGGCGGTCACGGCGCGATGAGCATGCATGATGCCATCAAGCATTCCTGCGACACCTATTTCTACGAGGTGTCGCGCCGTGTCGGCGTCGATCGCATCGCCGAGATGGCCCGCCGCTTCGGCCTCGGCCAGCCGACGGAGATCGACCTGCCCGGGGAGCGCGGCGGGCTCGTCCCCGATTCCCGCTGGAAGCGCGAACGCCTCAAGGCCGGCTGGTACGAGGGGGAGACGCTGATCGTCTCCATCGGCCAGGGATACATGCTGGCGACGCCGATCCAGCTCGCCGTGATGCAGTCGCGCCTCGTCAACGGCGGCTTCGCCGTGAGGCCGCACCTGACCCGCTCGGTCGAAGGGCAGGAACAGGAACGGACGCAGTGGCCCTCCATCGGGGTCAGGCCGGAGAATCTGGCGGTCATCGCCCGCGCCATGGCGGCCGTGACCATGGAGCCCGGCGGCACCGCCTTCTCCCAGCGCATCACCCAGCCCGACATGGCCATGGGCGGCAAGACCGGGACCAGCCAGGTCCGCCGCATCAGCATGGCCGAGCGTGCCACCGGCGTGCGCAAGAACGAGGATCTGCCCTGGCGCGAGCGCGACCACGCGCTGTTCGTCGGCTACGCCCCGGTGCAGTCGCCGCGCTACGCCGTGGCCGTGATCGTCGAGCATGGCGGCGGCGGCGGCAAGGTGGCGGCCCCGATCGGCCGTGACATCCTGCTGGAATGCCAGATGCTGGACGCCATGCGGATCGCGCCGGCGCAGGCGGCGGCGCTGCCCGTCCGCCCCGCGCCGGCCGTGGCCGCCCAGCCCGGATCCGGGGCCGAGGAGGACGAGGAATGAGCTGGGACCTCGGCGTCGACCACAACGACATGACGATCGCGGAGAAGCTGGGCCAGGTCTCCTGGAGCCTGGTGCTGCTGATCATCGTCGTCGCCTCGATCGGTTTCGCCATGCTCTATTCCGCGGCGAACGGCAGCTTCGACCCCTGGGCCTCGCGCCAGATGGTCCGCTTCGCCGCGGGGCTGGGCATGATGATGGTGGTGGCGCTGGTGGACATCCGCGTCTGGATGCGGCTCGCCTATCCGCTCTACGCCCTGTCGCTGGTGCTGCTGATCGGCGTGGAACTGGTGGGCCAGATCGGCATGGGGGCCCAGCGCTGGATCGACCTGGGCTTCATCCAGTTGCAGCCGTCGGAGCTGATGAAGGTCTGCCTCGTGCTGGCGCTGGCCCGCTACTTCCACGGCGCCAGCCTGGAGGATACGGGCCGCATCTCGTACCTGCTGCCGCCCCTGCTGCTGGTGCTGATGCCGGTGGCGCTGGTGCTGATGCAGCCGAACCTGGGCACGTCGCTGATGCTGCTGATGGTGACGGGGGCGATCTTCTTCCTGGTCGGGGTGCGGCTCTGGAAGTTCGCGCTGGTCATCGGCAGCGGGCTGGCCGCCATCCCCGTCGTCTGGCAGTTCATGCACGACTACCAGAGGAACCGGGTCCGCACCTTCCTGAACCCGGAGGAGGACCCGCTCGGCACCGGCTATCACATCATGCAGTCCAAGATCGCGCTGGGGTCGGGCGGGATGTTCGGCAAGGGCTTCCTGATGGGCAGCCAGAGCCATCTGAACTTCCTGCCGGAGAAGCAGACGGACTTCATCTTCACCATGCTGGGGGAGGAGTTCGGGCTGACCGGCAGCCTGGGCTTCCTGGGGCTCTACTGCCTGCTGCTGGTCTACGGGCTGGTCATCGGCCTGCGCTGCCGCCACCAGTTCGGCCGGCTGGTGGCGCTGGGGCTGACCTTCAACCTGTTCCTCTACCTCTTCATCAACTGCGCCATGAACATGGGGCTGATCCCGGTGGTCGGTATTCCGCTGCCGCTGATCTCCTATGGCGGCACCGCGACCCTGACCGTCATGATCGGGTTCGGGCTGCTCATGTCGGTGCATATCCACCGCGATGTCCGCCTGTCGCGGCGGGGACTGACGGATTTCTGACGGGGCCGGCGGGGAAGGGCTGCTGTCCGCCCCGTCCGGTCGGGGGACTTTTCCCTATCGACAAGCCCGCCGCCCTTTGCTATACCGCGCGCCTCGCAGGGAGGTTGCTTCCTCCCGCCGCGCGGCGCGTTGCGTCGGACGGTCGAAGGTCGGGTGTATAGCTCAGTTGGTAGAGCAGCTGACTCTTAATCAGCGGGTCCAAGGTTCGAGTCCTTGTACACCCACCACCTTCCGTCCTGTCCCTCCACGCCGTCCGGCAGCGCCGGTCCGGGTGTATAGCTCAGTTGGTAGAGCAGCTGACTCTTAATCAGCGGGTCCAAGGTTCGAGTCCTTGTACACCCACCACCGGCTCCGTTCCCCAGGCGGAACGATCTTTTCCCAGACATGACGGTTCCGGCTCCGTAACGGCCGCTCCATAACGCTCTTTGACGCCGCGGATGTCTTTCCTGCATGCGGGCGCCCTGTCCCTTGGGTCAGGGCGGGGGGCCGCTAACGGACCGGCAATGCTTCCTGCCTAGGCTGCCCCTTCCGGACGGGAGGGGGTGGCGATGGACTGGCTGAAGTTCGAGACGGACGCGGCGGCGGCGCGGGGCGATCTGACCGCCTGGGCGGGGGGCGGTCTGGTCTGGGCCGCGGTGACGCTGCTCGCCCTGGGGCAGCCTGTCGGCATGATCCTCGGGGCCACGCTCGCGGTGCTGCTGCGCCGGGTGCTGCGGTCCGTCGTCGTTTTCTGAGGACCGATGCCGTCAGGTCCCCCGCCGCGGCCGCAGCCGTTCGACCGCCCGCACGCTGGCGGCGGCCAGGGCGCTCTTCAGCACCATGCCGGCCAGGAAGGGCAGCACGCCCGCATGCAGTGCCTTCTCCGCGCCGACGAAGCCCGACAGCCAGACGAACCCCGCCGCCAGGATCAGGGCATGGCCCGCCAGCAGGGATGTCAGCAGCCGCGGCAGCGTCGCGCGCCAGCCCCGCTCGGCCAGGAAACCGCAGAGTGCGGCGGCGACGGGAAAGGCGGCCAGATAGCCCCCCGTGGGGCCGGTCAGCACTGCCGTTCCCGCGTGGCCGCCGGCGAAGACGGGCAGGCCCAGGGCCCCTTGCAGCAGGTACAGGGCCAGGGCGGCGGCACCCAGGCGCCAGCCGCAAAGGGTGCCGACCAGCACCACGGCCCAGGTCTGCATCGTCATCGGCACCGGGATCATCGGCACCTCGACCCAGGCCGCGCCCGCCACCGCCCAGCTCGCGGCCAGGGCGATGGTCAGGCGGCCCGCCAGCCCGGCGGGCAGAAGGCGCTCCTCGGAGCGGACGGGAAGGCCCGGGCCGGGCTTCGTCGGGGGCATGATCTGTCCTGCTGGCGGCGGCCCGCGGCGCGGGCGGTCGGTGCGGCGGGACGATAGGGCGCTCGCGGGGCCGGGGGCAAGCGGGCATGCCGGTCCGCCAGGACCGCCCTTCCGGGGCCTGCCCGCGCGGCGGTCGGTCGCTGGCGCGCTTGACGTGGGTCAAGGTTCCCTGGGGCATTTGCCCCAAATGTTAACCAAAGTTCCGGCGTCTGCCCGCTGCCGGTCCGTGCTGTGAGCCTGCCATGAAGACCGAGGAAAGCCGCCTGCTTGCCGATGCCGCCGCCCTGTCCCGGCCTGACCAGCCGGTACGGCATGCGGTCATCCTGGATCTGTCGGGCGTGCTCCACATCGACGAGCCGGTGTTCCACCGCACGCTCGCCCGCTGGCTGACGGGGGAGGCGTCGGCGCCGGCCGACGCCGAGGAGCCTGCGCCTGCCGGAACCATCGATGCCTACGAGCTGGTGCGCAACCGCCTCGCCCTGATCATCGACGAGGGCCGGCTGGCCGAGCGCCGCGCCGTCCTGACCCAGGTCGCGGAACTGCTGGCCGAGCACCGGCGCGGTCTGCTGAAGGCCGCCTGGTTCGAGCTGCCGCGGGATGCGGACGGTTTCGTCAGAACGGTCCGCCTGCTGGCCGAGGAGGCGATGCCGGGTGACCGGCCGGGCTCGTTGCCCGCCGACGACCGGCTCGGCCGCTTCATGGCGGTGGAGCGGTCGCTGCACGCCATGGATCTGACCGTTCTGGTGCGGCAGCAGCCCATTTACCGCTTCACCGACCCGGAGACGCGGCAGGGCGGCGCCCCGGTGGCCGAACCCGATCCCGTGATGCTGGAGCTGACGGTGGCGCTGCCGGAGCTGGAGCGTCTGTTCGACGTGCCGGTGCAGCGCGACCCCTGGCTCTACACCCGGGTGACGGAACTGCTGGACCGGCGGATGCTCTCCCACCTGCTGCACGACCGTGACACCCATCAGCTGCCGGTGGCCGTCAAGCTGCACGCCGCCACCGTCTGCTCCCCGGAGTTCTCCCGGCTGATCGCGGAGTTTCCGGCCAAACGGTACGGCCGCGTGGTGGTGGAGCTGCCCTGGCTGGAATGGGAGACGGACCGCGACCGGGTGGTGCAGGCCATCGCCGTGGCGCGCGGCAAGGCTCTGGGGGTCGCCCTGGACCATGTGCCGCTGACGGCGCTGGGGGCCGGCCGCTTCCCCGAGATGGACTATTTCCGGGTGCCGTGGCTGGACGACGCCGGGCGGTCGAATTCGCTCGACGGGGCGGCCGCGATCCTGGAGACGGTCGGGGTGGACCGCTGCATCCTGGCCCGCTGCGCCGAACGCCGCGCGGTGGAGGAGGGGCTGCTCGCCGGCTTCCGCCTGCTTCAGGGGGCGGCCGTGACCCGTTTCGTCACCCGGCACGAGGAGATGGAGTGGGACAGCACGCGCGACCGGGACGGCAGGGCCGAACCCGCCGGAGAGACAGCCCCGGAGGGCGTCGCGTCCCCGGCCGAAGCCAGCGTCGGCGGATGGCTGTCCCGCCTGCTGCGTCGTCCTTCTCCGCCGCCCGCGGTACCCGCGGATGCCGGAGACGCCAAGGCATAGAAGGCTGCCGGTTCAGTTGCCGAACAGCCAGGAGGACGGGAAGTGCCAGTAGACGGTCAGGATCTCGGAGCCCGGATTGGCCTCCGTGATGCCGCCGTTGGAGATGTGGCCGTAGGCGATACCCAGGCGGCTGTCGTTCTCGAAGCGGTAGGACAGTTCGGCCTGTGAGCGGAACTCCAGGGCTGATCCGAGCTGCTTGCCGTTGCCGTCATAGTGCAGGCCGGCGCCGAAGCTGGGGGTCAGGTTCAACGGCCCGATCGGGATGTCCAGGACCAGCCCGCCGCCGCCGTAGACACCGCCGTCCGACGTCACCTCCGCCCCGACCCAGGGCCGCACGGTAAGCCAGTCGCCGGCTTCCAGCAGAGCCGCCCCGAACCTGTATTCCAGGCGGAAATCGGCAGCCTGGTTGCGCGGCTGGTTGTCGTCCACGTCGAACTTGCCGGCGCCCAGGCTGAACAGGTCGGGCTGTGCGCGGTCCTCGGCTCTGGCGCCCCCGGACAGGACCGCCAGCCCGACAAGGCAGAGCAGGGCTGACAAGAAGCGGCGGACCAAGATTACCCCCAACGCGCAGAGCCAACGGCGGACCGGATTGATTCCGGAACGATCGTCGCACCGCAAGGCCAATACTCCCTTGAACGCCGCGGGTCTGCCTTTCCCGACGGGGTGTTGCCGTCCGGTGACTCGCCCGCCCGCCGTGGGACGGTCGCACGGTGTGGCGGACCGGGGCGGGCTACCCCGGTCACGGGCGGTCGGCGCAGATGGGCGGTCTCCGGATGTGCGTCCTCTTCGCGCGCTCAAGGCACTCGAAATGTCATCTGGATTCGCTATGGTCGGTGGTCATGGACGCGGCTACCCCGACCACGGCGCAGGCGGACGTGATCGCCTTCCTCGGCGATCCGATGACCCATGGCGGCCAGCCGGTGGAGCGGATCGACACGCATGGCGCCATCGTCTTCATGGCCGGCGACCGGGCCTGGAAGCTGAAGCGGGCCGTCCGGCTGCCCTATCTCGACTTCTCCACGCTGGAGCGCCGGCGTGCCGCCTGTGCGGCGGAGCTGGCGCTGAACCGGCGCACGGCGCCGGACCTCTATCTCCGCACCGTCCCCCTGCTGCGCAGGCCCGATGGTGGGTTGACCCTGGACCCGGCGGCGCGGCAGGGCGAGCCGGCGGACTGGGTCGTGGAGATGCGCCGCTTCCGGGACGAGGATCTGTTCGACCGCATGGCGGAGCGGCGGGCCCTGACCCCCGCCCTGATGCGGGAACTGGCCGAAACCATCGCCGGCTTCCATGAAGAGGCGGAGCCCCGCACCGACCTGGGCGGAGCGGCGACCATGGCCGGTCTCGTCGCCGGCGTGCTGGCGGAGCTGCGCCGCTTCCCTGAGCTGTTCGCCGCGTCCCGTGTCCGGCTGCTGGAGCATCTGTTCGGGCAGGAGCTGGAGCGCCACGGCGCCCAGCTCGACCGCCGGCGCGACGCCGGCTATGTGCGCCACTGCCATGGCGACCTGCACCTGCGGAACATCGTCCTCTGGCAGGGCCATCCGGTGCCCTTCGACTGTCTGGAGTTCGACGAGGCCCTGGCGGTCACGGACGTTCTCTACGACCTCGCCTTCCTGCTGATGGATCTGGAGCACCGTCGGCTGCGGCCGCTGGCGAACGTGCTGTTCAACCGCTACCTGGAACTGTCGGGCGACCTCGCCGGGCTGGCGCTGATGCCGCTGTTCCTGGCGCTCCGGGCTGGCATCCGGGCCCATGCCGGCGCCACCGCCGCGGCGGCGCAGCAGGCCCCGTCGGTGGCCGAGGCGATGCGGGCCGACGCCGCGGCGCACCTGACGCTGGCCTTGCAGGTTCTGACCCCGCCGGCGCCGCGGCTGGTCGCCATCGGCGGCCTGTCGGGCACCGGCAAGTCCACTCTGGCGCGCTGGCTGGCGCCGGAGATCGGGCCGGCGCCCGGCGCCGTGATCCTGCGCAGCGACGGGCTGCGCAAGCGCCTGCTGGGCGTGGACGAGCGCACCCGGCTGCCGCCGGAGAGCTACAGCGAGGCCGTGACCGGCCGCGTCTATGCCGAGATCGCCGGCCGCGCCGGCCTGGCGCTGGAGAGTCGGCATGCGGTCATCTGCGATGCCGTCTATGCCCGGGCGGAGCAGCGGGCCGCCATCGAGGCCATCGCCCGCGCCGCCGGACAGCCCTTCGCCGGCCTCTGGCTGGTGGCGGACCAGGAGACTCAGCTCGCCCGCGTGGGCGAGCGTTCGGGGGACGCGTCCGATGCCACCGCCGACGTGGTGCGCCGCCAGGGCGCCTACGATCTGGGGGAGATGCGCTGGGAGATCATCCCGGCCAGCGGCCCGCCGGCCGATGTCGCGGCCATCGCGCGGCGGCTGATCGTCGCCTGACGCCGCCCGCGACCCCGGGTCCGTCCCGCTATTGACGCACGTCAATGAGGGGGGGCGGGGGGCATCCTACGGTCCGTTGACGGTTCCGTCTGGAACGAAGGGGTAACGGGCCATGGCCTTCAAGAAGATCCTGTGCGTCCTGTGCGGTTGCGGCGGGGATGAGGCGGCTGTCGCCAGCGCCTTCTCCGTGGCCCGCCGGTTCGAGGCGCACGTTCAGGGGCTGTTCGTCAGCGGCGATCCCCGCGACGCGGTTCCCATGCTCGGCGAGGGCGTGTCCGGCTCGCTGGTGCAGCAGGTGATGGACATCGCCCGCAAGGAAGGGGCGGAGCACGCCACCCATGCGCGGGCCTGCTTCGATGCCGGCCGCGTCGCGGCCGGCGCCGTGCCTGCGACCGAGGGGCCCGGCCCGGGCGGCGTCACCACCTCCTGGACCGAGCAGGTCGGCCGGCCGGAGGACACGGTGATCGCCTTCGCCCGTGTCGCCGACCTTGTCGTCTTCCCGCACATCACGACGACCGAGGAGAGCCAGGGCATCCTGATGTTCGAGGCCGCGCTGATGGCCGGCGGCAAGCCGATCCTCGTGGCCCCGCCGACGGCGCCGCACAGCATCGGCAGCCACCCGGCGGTCGCCTGGAACGGCAGCATCGAGGCCGCCCGCACCGTCGGCCTGTCGATGACCCTGCTGGCCGCGGCGGACGATGTCCACATCCTGACTGCCGGCACCGGCAAGACGGCGACGGCCCATGGCGACCGGCTGGCGGCGCTGCTGGCGTGGCACGGCATCCACAGCACGCCCTATGCCGTGACCGTCGGGCATGAGCCGGTCGGGGCCGCACTCCTGCGCTCCGCGGCGGAGGTCGGGTCCGACCTGCTGGTCATGGGCGGCTACGGCCATTCGCGCCTGCGCGAGATGATCCTCGGCGGCGTCACCCGGCATGTGCTGAACCAGGCGACCATTCCGGTGTTGATGGGCCACTGAGCGCGATCCGACGGGGGCGCTCCACGGCCCGGACGGAACGGTCCGGGCCGGTCGGCCGGCACGGTCGATCGCGCGGAGAGCGGGCGCGCGGCAGAACTGGCCCAGGGTCGCAAGAAGCCCGGGCAGGCGAAGCATCGCGCCGGAACGGCGCGGGAGGAGGACGCCCATGGCACTGCGCAGGATCCGGCTGGAACTGGCCCGCACCCACGAATTCCCCGAGGGTGCGGCCGACCGCGGCTACGAATTCGTGGCCCCGCTGACGGTCGACGGGCATCTCGACAAGGACGGCTGGCATGAGGCGCGCGAGCAGTGCCTCGTCCGCCGGTTCTGGGCCGGGGAGCCGGACGAGCGCGGCCGCCTCGTCCATCGCGGCTCGGCCTGGTACTTCCACTATGACGGGGTGGAGGCGGAGGACGACGAGCCGATCTTCCGGTTCGACCGCCACACCTTCAACCAGGGCGACTATGTTTCCGTCACCGAGCATGACGGGGAGCAGCGTCCCTTCAAGGTGGTTTCCGTCACCGACCCGCACTGACGCTGCCCGCCCGGCAGCCGCCCCCCGGCCGCTGCGCGGCGGTCGGGGATCATGCCGGCGCCTCGCCCGCCAGGGCGGCGCGGTGCAGCCGTGCGCTCTCCGCGCTGAAGCAGCAGAAGACGACACGCTCCAGCAGGCCGGCGTTCGCCGCCACGAAGCCGCGCACCGTCGCCACCGCCAGCCGCGCCGCCGGGGCCGCCGGGTAGCCGTAGACTCCGGTCGAGATGGCGGGGAAGGCGATGCTGCGCAGCGTGTGCTCCGCCGCCAGCTCCAGCGAGCGCCGGTAGCAGGCGGCCAGCAGGTCCGGCTCGCCCGCCCCGCCGCCGCGCCAGACCGGCCCGACGGTGTGGATGACGAACCGGGCCGGCAGGCGGAAGCCGGGGGTGATGACGGCCCCGCCCGTCGGACACCCCCCGAAGGGCCGCAGTGCCGCCTGCATCTCCGCCCATCCGGCCGCCCGGTGGATGGCCCCGTCCACGCCGCCGCCGCCGGCAAGCCGGTCGTTGGCGGCGTTGACGATGGCGTCGAGGGCGAGTGTCGTGATGTCGCCCTCGACGACCTCCAGCCGCGTCGTTACCGGTTCAGCCGTCCAGGCTGCGCTCGACGATCTCGAACACGTCCGGCGACAGGCCCGGCGTCGCCTGGATGCGTTCGAGCTGGGCACGGGCATGCGCCTGCCGGCCGGCGTCGAACTTGCGCCAGCGGGCGAAGGCCTTGACCATGCGGGAGGCGACCTGCGGGTTCAGCCCGTCCAGCTCCAGCACCCGCTCGGCCAGGAAGGCGTAGCCGGACCCGTCGGCGGCATGGAAGCGCGCCTGGTTGGCCGTGAAGCCGCCGATCAGGGCATAGACCTTGTTCGGGTTGCGGATGGAGAAGGCGGGATGGCCCGTCAGCCGGCGCACCCGCTCCAGCGTGTCCGGCCGGCCCGACAGGGCCTGGACCGTGAACCACTTGTCCATCACCAGCGGCTCGCCCTGCCACCTGGTGGCGAAGGCTTCAAGGCACGCCTCCCGCTCCGGCAGGTCGCTGTCCGCGATCAGGGACAGCGCGGCCAGCACGTCGGTCATGCCGGAGCCGCCGCGGTACTGCTCCAGGCAGAGGGCGGCGGCCTCGGCATCGCCAGCCGCCATCAGGTAGCCCAGACAGGCGTTCTTCAGCGCCCGGCGGCCCATCGCCTCCGGCGTGATGGCGAAGGGGCCGTCCTCGCGGCACTCCCCGTAGAGGCGCCGCAGTGCCGCCCCCAGGCTGCTGCCGACCGTCCGCCGGATCGTCTCCCGCGCCTCGTGCAGCCCGTCGGGGTCCACCACCTCCATGGACTGGCCCAGATAGCCCTCGCTGGGCAGCATCAGGGCCAGGGCGGCGAAGCTGCGGTCCTCGTGCGCCCGCGCCAGCGTGGCGCCGACGGCCTCCACGAAGGCCGGCGGCACGGTCATGGCGCGGCCGGCGGTCCGCTCGGCGACCATGCCCAGGATGATGCGGGTGGCCAGGGTCTGCCCGGCTTCCCAGCGGTTGAAGGCGTCGCTGTCCTTCGCCATCAGGAAGGTCAGCTCGGCGTCGGAGCAGGGGAAGCGCAGCCGCACCGGGGCGGAGAAGCCGCGGAACAGCGACGGCACCGGCGCCGCCGGCACGTCCACGAAGGTGAAGCTCTGGCTGGCTTCCGTCAGGTGCAGCACGCGGGTGCTGCCGGCCGCGGCGGCCTCCCCCTCCAGCCGCAGCGGCAGGTCGGCGCCGTCCGGACCGACCAGCCCCAGCGCCACCGGGATCAGCAGCGGCGCCTTCTCCGGCTGGCCCGGCGTCGGGGCCAGCGACTGCCGCAGGGTCAGCCGGTAGCTGCGCGACGCGGCGTCGTAGGCGCCGTCCGCCTCCACCACCGGCGTGCCGGCCTGCCGGTACCAGAGCTGGAACTGCGCCCAGTCCACGGCGGCGTCGGGGTTGGCGTCGCGCATGGCGGCCAGGAAGTCGTCGGTCGTCACCGCCTGACCGTCATGGCGCTGGAAGTAGAGGTCGATGCCCTTGCGGTAGCCCTGCGGCCCCAGAAGGGTCCGGTACATGCGCAGGACCTCGGCCCCCTTCTCGTAGACGGTGGGGGTGTAGAAGTTGTTGATCTCGATATAGCTCTCCGGCCGCACCGGGTGCGCCGTGGGGCCGGCATCCTCGGCGAACTGGACCTGCCGCAGCCGAGTCACGTCCTGGATGCGCTTCACGGGGGCCGAGTTCATGTCGGCGGAGAACTGCTGGTCGCGGAAGACCGTCAGCCCTTCCTTCAGGGAAAGCTGGAACCAGTCGCGGCAGGTGACGCGGTTGCCGGTCCAGTTATGGAAGTATTCGTGCGCCACCACCGTCTCGATGCCCAGGAAGTCGGTGTCCGTCGCCGTCTCCGGGTTGGCGAGCACGTACTTGGTGTTGAAGACGTTCAGGCTCTTGTTCTCCATCGCGCCCATGTTGAAGTCGGACACGGCGACGATGTTGAAGATGTCCAGGTCGTATTCCAGGCCGTAGGCGTCCTCGTCCCACTTCATGGACTTCTTCAGGCTGTCCATGGCGTGGGCGACCTTGCCCTCGTTGCCCGGCTCCACGAAGATCCGCAGCGTGACCTCGCGGCCGGAGCGGGTGACGAAGCGGTCCTCCACCTGGGTCAGCGCGCCGGCCACCATGGCGAACAGGTAGCTGGGCTTCGGCCAGGGGTCGTTCCAGCGCGCCCAGTGGCGGCCGTCCAGCCGGTCGCCCTGGTCCACCAGGTTGCCGTTGGACAGCAGCACCGGATAGCGCGCCTTCTCCGCCTCGATGGTGACGGTGTAGCGGGCCATCACGTCGGGCCGGTCCAGGAAGTAGGTGATGCGGCGGAAGCCCTCGGCCTCGCACTGGGTGCAGTAGTTGCCGGAGGACTTGTAGAGACCCTGGAGGGCGGTGTTCTCCTGCGGCTTGATGCGGGTGACGATCTCCACCGTCGCCGCCTCGGGCAGCCGCGGCACGGTCAGGCTCTCCGCCGTCACGGCATAGTCGGCCGGGTGCAGCAGCCGGTTGTCCACGGTGACGCTGACCAGCTCCATCGCCTCGCCGTCCAGCACCAGCGGCGCCGGCCCCTCGGCGGCGCGGACCGGGTTCCGGCGCACGGCGAGGCGGGAGGTCACGGTCGTCACGTCCTCCCGCAGATCGACATGCAGCTCGACCGTGTCGATCAGCCACGCGGGCGGGGCGTAGTCGCTGAGGTGGATCGCCTTCGGGGCGGCGGGCGTGGTGCCAACGATGTCCATGGTGCTCGGTCTTTCGTTCCGGCCTTCGGTTCGGGCCTTCGTTCCGGTGCCCGTGACGGGCTGCGCTCTGTTCCGGAAGATAGGCCAGCGACCGCGGCAAGTCACGGCACGCGGTCGGGGAAACGGCCGGTTGAACGGTGGGGGAGCCGGTGCCGCGGCGGCCTCGCCCCTTTCCGACCTCTGCCCTTTGCGCTATCCGGTTGGGCCGGAAGAACCACAAGGTCGGGGAGCGGAACCCATGGCGCGCATCGTCATCGCCGGCAGCATGAACATCGACATCCTGTCCACCATGAAGCGCGCCCCGCGCGCCGGTGAGACGGTGAACGGCGATACCGTGGCCTTCATGCCCGGTGGCAAGGGCCTCAATCAGGCGGTGGCGGCGGCGCAGCTCGGCGGCGAGGTCGCCTTCGTCGGACGGCTGGGGCGCGACGCCTTCGGCGACCAGGTGGAGGCGTTCTTCCGGGAGAAGGGGATCGACACCGGGCACATCGTCCGCAGCACGGCACAGCCGACGGCCAACGCCATCATCTTCGTGGACGGCACGGCGGAGAACCGGATCGTCGTGATCCCCGCCGCGAACGGGGAGACCTCGCCCGAGGACGTGGCCACGGTGGCGATCGCGCCCGGCGACGTGCTGGTCAGCCAGTTCGAGATTCCGCGCACCACCATCGCCGCCTTCTTCCGCCGCGGCCGCGCCGCAGGCGCCCGCACGGTGCTGAACGCCGCCCCGGCGCTGGACGACGCGCCGGCCGACCTCTGGCTGGACACCGACATCCTGGTGGTGAACGAGACGGAGCTGGGCCATTTCGCCGGCGCCTCGGTCGCCGCCGACGCTCCCGTGGTGCAGGTGGCGGACGCCGCCCGCCGGCTGTTCCGCCGCGACGGCCAGACCGTCGTCGCCACGCTGGGCGCCCGTGGTGCGGTGGCCGTGGCGGCGGGCGGCGAGGTGCTGGTGCCCGGCCGGCCCGTGAAGGCGGTGGACACCACCGGCGCCGGCGACTGCTTCGTCGGCGCGCTGGCCGCCCGGCTTGCGGCCGGCGACGCGCTGCCCGAGGCCATGCGCTATGCCAACGTGGCGGCCAGCATCGCCGTCACCCGCGTCGGCACCGGCACCGCCATGCCGACGGCGGACGAGGTGGCGGCGGCCCTCGCCGGCGCCTGATCCCCGCCCCCTGGTCTCCTGCCGGGACCGGCCCGCGCGGCCGCGTCGTCCGCTGCTCCGGGAAACGATGTCGCGCCGGTCCGGCAAATGGACCGGCGCGGTGCCGCCAGTCTCCGCCCATCATCCTGTGTGGACAGGCATATCCTCCCGCGTCCGCGCGGAAGGAAAGGGCTGTCCGCCGACTGTCACGGACCGTTCAAGCGATCTTCCGCCCTGCGCGGCGATCATGCTATAGGCGCGCCACCTTCCGGACAGGGAATGCAGGCGACAATGGCAGTGATCTCATCCGACCCCGAAACCGGGTTCTTCGGACATCCGCGGGGGCTTGCCCCGCTGTTCTTCGCCGAGATGTGGGAGCGTTTCAGCTATTACGGCATGCGGGCCCTGCTGACGCTCTATCTGGTCAAGCACTTCCTCTACAGCGACGGCACGGCGAGCCTCATCTACGCCAGCTACGCCAGCCTGAACTACGCGATGCCGGTGATCGGCGGCATGATCGCCGACCGCTATCTGGGGAACCGCAAGGCGGTGATGCTGGGCGCCATCCTGCTCGTCTGCGGCCATGTCACCATGGCGATCGAGGGACCGGCCGCCGAAGTCGTGAACGGGGTCGTGGTCCGCGAGGCCTTCTACGACCAGGTCATGTTCCTGGCGCTGGCCTTCATCATCGTCGGTGTCGGCTTCCTGAAGTCGAACATCTCCACCATGGTCGGCAAGCTCTATGTCGACAAGGACGATCCCCGCCGCGACCCGGGTTACACGATCTTCTACATGGGCGTGAACATGGGGTCGCTGGTCTCGACCATCGCCTGCGGCTATCTCGGTGAGACGTTCGGCTGGGCCTACGGCTTCGGCCTTGCCGGGCTGGGCATGATCGCCGGCGCCATCGTCTTCGCCCGCGGCACGCCGCTCTACCGCAATGCCGAGCCGCCGATGCCCGAGGATCTGCGCCGGCCGGTCTTCGCCGGGCTCTCGAAGGAATGGCTGATCTATCTGGGCGCGCTGGCCGCCGTGGTGGTCAACTGGCAGCTCGTGCAGTTCCACGAGGCCGTGGGCGTCCTGCTGATCGCCTTCACCGCCCTGGTGGTCGCCGGCCTTGTCTGGTTCAGCCTCGCCAAGTGCACGCCCACGGAGCGCGACCGCATGCTGGTCGTGCTGATCCTGACGGCCGCCTCCGTCGTGTTCTGGACCCTGTTCGAGCAGGCCGGCACCTCGCTGACCCTGTTCGCCGACCGCAACACCGACCGCGAGGTGCTGGGCTTCATCGTCCCGGCCTCCACGGTGCAGTCCTTCAACCCGCTGTTCATCGTGATGCTGGGGCCGGTCTTCTCCTGGCTCTGGGTGACGCTGGCGCGGCGCGGGCTGGAGCCGAACACCCCGGTGAAGTTCGCCCTGGCCATCATCCAGGTGGGTCTCGGCTTCGGTGCGCTGGTGCTGGGCGCCTCCCTCGCCGGGGAGGACGGGCAGACGGCGATGTTCTGGCTGGGTCTCGGCTACCTGCTGCACACGACGGGCGAGCTGTGCCTGTCGCCGGTGGGGCTGTCCATGGTCTCCCGCCTGTCCGTCGCCCGGGTCACGGCGATGATGATGGGCGTCTGGTTCCTGTCGTCCGCCATGGCACACTATCTGGCCGGCATCGTCGCCTCGCTGATGAGCGTGCAGGAAGGCGGCGGCGTCGAGGTCGCGCCGACCGAGAGCCTCTGGATCTATGCCGGCGTGTTCCAGGACCTGTTCATCGGTGCCGGCGTGATCGGCCTTGCCCTGCTGGTCGTCTCGCCGTTCCTGAAGCGGATGATGCATACCGACGCGCCGGACATGCACACCAGCGGCAAGCCCCGGCCCGCCGCGGCGGAATAGGGTGCCGTCGGGCCGCCGCTCGCGGCCGGGTCGTACCCGGCGCGGGGGCGAGCGCGATGCGGGATCGGGGCCGCCGGATCGTTCCGGCGGCCCCGTCCTTGTCCGGCCGGTCCCCGACCGGATCAGCCCATGAAGAAGGCGTTCAGCTTGTTGCCGTCGGGATCGCGGAAATAGGCGGCGTAGAAACTGTCGCCGCGCAGGCCCGGCGGCCCCTCGCAGGTGCCGCCGTTCTCCAGCGCGATCCGGTAGAGCGTGTCCACCTGCTCCCTGTCCTTGGCCTCCAGCGCCACCATGACGCCGTTGCCCACCGTGGCCGGCTTGCCGTCGAAGGGCTTCATCAGCCCGATTCCGGCGGCCCCGCCGGGCACCGCCCAGGCGATGCCGCGCTCCATCTCCATCATGCGGCCCACGCCCATCGCCGCCGCGATGGCATCGTAGAACTTCGCCCCCCGCTCCAGATCGTTGGTGCCCAGGGTCACGTACCCGATCATGCGGTCCTCCCGTCGTGGCCCGCCCCGGGTGCCGGAGCGGCGGCCTCATGCTCCGCTCCGGATCTCGAAGCGGCGGTTGGAACAATACATGAACATCCTGCACCCGCCAAGCTGCTTCCCCCGGGCGGACGCGCCGGCCCGCGGCCGCTTGACACACCCGGCAGCCTTACTTACCTTTACGTAAACGTAAACCGGACGCTCCGAACCTGTCCGGGACACGTCGATGACCGGCGGGGAGGAGACAAGGCGTGCCGGAAGGCCTGGAGACATCCCGGGCGGCGGGGCCGCGCGGTGAGCGCACCTACACGATCGGCGAGCTGGCCGAGGAATTCGGCCTCACCCTGCGCACCCTGCGCTTCTACGAGGATGAGGGGCTGCTCTCGCCCGCCCGCGAGGGTCAGAACCGCGTCTACAGCCACCGCGACCGCGCCCGGCTGATGCTGATCTGCCGCGGCAAGCGGCTCGGCTTCTCGATCGACGAGATCAAGGATTTCATCGACCTGTACGATCAGGACGAGCGCCAGATCGAGCAGATGCGCTACGCCCGCCGGATCGGCGCCAGGCGGATCGCCCAGCTTGAACAGCAGCTCACGGACGTGCAGCAGACCCTGCGGGAGCTGCGCGAGATCGACCGGCAGATCGTCGAACATTTCCGTCATCAAGGTGTCGCCCTGGATGAGGAATGATCGGTACCCCACATGCCAGGGAACGCCGGGAAGAAGACCGGACGACCTCAAATACCGGACAGTCCTGATCTTCGGACTGCCGGAAACAACGTGACCCTATCCCGTCAGGACCACGAACTCATAAGGCGAGGAGCGCAGATACCATGAAGACCGTCGTGATTGCCGGATACGCCCGGTCCCCCTTCCATCTGGCCAACAAGGGTGAGCTGACCAAGGTACGGCCCGACGATCTGGCCGCCACCGTGATCAAGGCGCTGGTGGAGCGCTCCGGCGTCCCCGCCGAGGAGATCGAGGACCTGATCCTGGGCTGCGCCTTCCCCGAGGGCGAGCAGGGCTTCAACATGGCCAAGCTGGTGGCGATGCTGGCCGGCCTGCCGCGCTCGGTCGCCGGCACCACGGTGAACCGCTTCTGCGGCTCCTCCATGCAGTCGATCCACATGGCCGCCGGCGCCATCCAGATGGGCGCGGGCGATGTCTTCATCGCCGCCGGGGTGGAGAGCATGACGCGGGTGCCCATGATGGGCTTCAACCCGATGCCGAATCCGAAGCTGGCCGAGGTCGAGCCCGGCGCCTACATGGCCATGGGCATCACCGCCGAGAATCTGGCCCGCAAGTTCCAGATCACCCGCGCCGAGCAGGAGGCCTTCGCGGTGGAGAGCCACCGCAAGGCCGCCGCCGCCCGCGAGGCCGGCCGGTTCACGGACGAGATCGTGCCGATCCAGGCCAATGGCAAGCTGGTGGATCAGGACGGCTGCATCCGCCCCGACACCTCCGCCGAGGGTCTGGCCGGGCTGAAGCCCGCCTTCGACGCGGAGGGCTCGGTGACCGCCGGCACCTCCTCGCCGCTGACCGACGGCGCCTCGGCCACGCTGGTGTGCAGCGAGGAGTACGCCCGCGCCCATGGCCTGAAGCCGCTGGCGAAGATCCGCGCCATCGCCGTCTCCGGCTGCGATCCGACGATCATGGGCTACGGGCCCGTGCCGGCCACCCGCAAGGCGCTGAAGCGCGCCGGGCTGGAGGTGAAGCACATCGACCTGTGGGAGAGCAACGAGGCGTTCGCCGTGCAGTCCATGACCGTGGCGCGCGAGCTGGGCATGGATCTCGCCCGCTGCAATCTGGACGGCGGCGCCATCGCGCTGGGCCATCCGCTGGGCGCCACCGGCGCGCGCATCACCGGCAAGGCGGCCAGCCTGCTTCAGCGGGAGGGCAAGCAGCTCGCCGTCGCCACCCAGTGCATCGGCGGCGGTCAGGGCATCGCCACCGTCCTTGAGGCGGTCTGAGACGCGACGGCCGCAGGCACCCCTGCGTCCTTCCCCCAGGGAGGAAAGAACCATGGAAATCCGCAGCGCCGCCGTGATCGGTGCCGGCGTCATGGGCAGCGGCATCGCCGCCCACATCGCCAACGCCGGCATCCCCGTCTTCCTGCTCGACATCGTTCCGCAGGCCGTCAAGGACGGCCAGGGCAACGACCGTTCGGTCGTCGCCCGCACGGCGGTCGAGAAGATGCTGAAGACCGACCCGGCTCCCTTCATGCACCGCAAGGCCGCCGGCCTCATCACCCCCGGCAACCTTGAGGACGACCTCGACAAGCTGGCCGGGGTGGACTGGATCGTCGAAGCCATCGTCGAGAACCCGGCGATCAAGTCCGACCTCTACCGCAAGCTGGACGCCGTGCGGAAGCCCGGCTCGGTCGTCAGCTCCAACACCTCCACCATTCCCCTGCGCATCCTGCTGGACGGCCAGAGCGAGCAGTTCGCGCAGGACTTCCTGATCACCCACTTCTTCAACCCGCCGCGCTACATGCGGCTGCTGGAGATCGTGAAGGGCGAGCGCACCCGTGCCGACGCGGTGGAGGCGGTGGCCCGCTTCTGCGACGTGGCGCTGGGCAAGGGCGTGGTCACCTGCAAGGACACGCCCGGCTTCATCGCCAACCGCATCGGCACCTACTTCATGCAGGCGGCGGTGAACGAGGCGATCGACGGTGGCCTGACGGTGGAGGAGGCGGACGCCATCTCCGGCCGGCCCATGGGCCTGCCCAAGACCGGCACCTTCGGCCTGATCGATCTGGTCGGGCTGGACCTGATGCCGCTGATCGCCAAGTCGCTGCTGGCGACCCTGCCGGCGGACGACGACTACCGCCGCATCTTCCGCACCAGCCCGGTGATCGAGCGCATGATCGCCGAGGGCTACACGGGCCGGAAGGGCAAGGGCGGCTTCTACCGCCAGCAGAAGCTGCCGGGCGGCAAGCGCAGCCGCGAGGCGCTGGACCTGGGCACGGGCCAGTACCGGCCGCAGCAGCGTACCGCGCTGGAGAGCGCCGGCGTGAAGGGCCTGCGCGCCCTGGTCGATCATCCCGACAAGGGCGGCCGCTACGCCTGGCGGGTGCTGTCGCAGGCCCTGACCTATGCCGCCGATCTGGTGCCGCAGATCGCCGACACGGTGGTCGAGGTCGATGAGGCGATGCGCCTGGGCTACAACTGGAAGTGGGGTCCGTTCGAGATGATCGACCAGCTCGGCACGGGCTGGTTCGCGGAGAAGCTGGCGGCCGAAGGCAAGCGCGTGCCCGAGCTGCTGGCGGTCGCCGCCGGGCGTCCCTTCTACCGGGTGGAGAACGGGAAGCTCCAGTTCCTCGGCGTGGACGGCGACTACCGCGACGTGAAGCGCCCCGACGGCGTGCTGCTGCTGTCCGACGTGAAGCGGGCGTCGAAGCCCGTGGCGAAGAACGGTTCCGCCGCCCTCTGGGACATCGGCGACGGCGTGCTCTGCCTGGAGTTCACCTCCAAGATGAACGCGCTCGACACCGACATCATGGCCATGATCCGCAAGGCCATCGAGACGATCGGCAACGGCAAGGCGGGTCCGTTCAAGGCGCTGGTCATCCACAACGAATCCGACAACTTCTCCGTCGGCGCCAATCTCGGCCTCGCCATGTTCGCCGTGAACATCGGGCTGTGGCCGCAGATCGAGGCCGGCACGGCGGAAGGGCAGGCGACCTACAAGGCGCTGAAGTACGCGCCCTTCCCGACGGTCGGCGCGCCCTCGGGCATGGCGCTGGGCGGCGGCTGCGAGATCCTGCTGCACTGCTCGGCGGTGCAGGCGCATGCCGAAAGCTACATCGGCCTCGTCGAGGTCGGCGTCGGCCTGATCCCCGGCTGGGGCGGCTGCAAGGAGCTGCTGACCCGCGCCACGGTCAACAAGAAGCGCCCCGGCGGCCCGATGCCGCCGATCGCCCAGGTGTTCGAGACCATCAGCACGGCGAAGGTGGCGAAGTCGGCCTTCGAGGCGAAGGAGCTGCTGTTCCTCCGCCCGACCGACGGCATCACCTTCAACCGCTATCGCCTGCTGGCCGACGCCAAGAAGAAGGCGCTGGAGATGGCCGCCGCCTACGAGCCGCCGCAGCCGGTGGAGATCCGCCTGCCCGGCCCGTCGGCGAAGATGGCGCTGGAGATGGCGGTGGAAGGCTTCGCCCTGCAGGGCAAGGCCACGCCGCACGACATCACCGTGTCCAAGGCGCTGGCCTTCATCCTGTCGGGCGGCAACACCGACATCACGAAGCCGGTGACCGAGGACGACCTGCTCGCCCTGGAGCGGGACGCCTTCATCGGGCTGGTGAAGACCACGCAGACCATCGACCGGATCGAGCACATGCTCGAAACCGGCAAGCCGCTGCGGAACTAGAACAACACCGGGGCCGGGGTGCCGCTCCGGTCCCGGCCCTGATCGACACCAACGGGCCTCGTCTCGCCCGCCGACCCGAATCCGGACCGTCCAGGGGACGCCGGTGCCGGTGCGGCGGGGGAGGGGAGGCGGGATGCGAGAGAGGAAACGCCCATGCCCATCTACAAGGCCCCGCTCGAGGATATCGGCTTCGTCCTGAACGACGTGCTGGACATCGGACAGATCGCCAGGCTGCCCGGCTACGAGGACGCGACGCCCGACCTCGTCATGACGATCCTGGAGGAGGCGGCGAAGCTCTGCGAGAACGAGCTGCAACCGCTGAACCGCTCCGGCGACGAGGAGGGCTGCACCTACGAGAACGGCGTCGTGCGCACGCCCAAGGGCTTCAAGGAAGCCTACGACAGGTATGTCGAGGGTGGCTGGCAGGGCCTCTCGGCCGATCCCGAGTATGGCGGGCAGGGCCTGCCGCACACCGTCAGCTTCGTGATGGAAGAGCTGATGAACGGGGCGAACATGTCGTTCAGCATGTATCCCGGCCTGACCCACGGCGCCATCAACGCCATCAAGGTGCATGCCAGCGACGAGCTGAAGCGGCGCTACCTGCCGAAGATGATCGCGGGCGAATGGTCCGGCACCATGTGCCTGACCGAGCCGCACTGCGGCACCGACCTGGGCCTGATCAAGACCAGGGCCGTGCCGGCCGACGACGGCAGCTACCGCATCACCGGCACCAAGATCTTCATCTCCGCCGGCGAGCACGATCTGACGCAGAACATCATCCATCTGGTGCTGGCGAAGCTGCCGGACGCGCCGGCGGGCACGAAGGGCATCTCCCTCTTCATCGTGCCGAAGTTCCTGCCGACGGAAGACAACCGGCCCGGCCCGCGCAACGGCGTGATGTGCGGGGCGGTCGAGCACAAGATGGGCATCAAGGCCTCGGCCACCTGCGTCATGAACTTCGACGAGGCCACCGGCTGGCTGGTGGGCGAGCCGCACAAGGGCATGCGCGCCATGTTCACCATGATGAACGCGGCGCGCCTGGGCGTGGGCATGCAGGGGCTGGGCGTCGCCACCGTCGCCTACCAGAACGCCGTCGCCTATGCCAAGGACCGGCTCCAGGGTCGCTCGCTCGGCGGCACCAAGGCGCCGGAGCAGCCGGCCGACCCGATCATCGTGCATCCGGACGTGCGCAAGAACCTGATGACGGCCAAGGCCTTCACCGAGGGCGCCCGCGCGCTCGGCTACTGGGTCGGCATGATGATCGATGTCTACGAGAAGCACCCCGACCCCAGGGTCCGGCAGGAGGCCGAGGATTTCGTGGCGCTGCTGACCCCGGTGGTGAAGGCGTACTTCACCGACGCCGGGTTCGAGACGGCGGTCACCTCGCAGCAGATGTACGGCGGCCACGGCTACATCCGCGAATGGGGCATGGAGCAGTTCGTCCGCGACGCCCGCATCGCCATGATCTACGAGGGCGCGAACGGCATCCAGGCGCTCGATCTGGTCGGCCGCAAGATGCCGCAGAACATGGGCCGGCTGCTGCGCCGCTTCTTCCACCCGATGCAGGCGGAGCTTGCGGCGGCGATGGACGAGCCGGCGCTGATCGAGTTCGCCGGGCCGCTGTTCAAGGCGTTCGGCAAGCTCCAGCAGGCGACCGCCATCGTGGCGCAGAAGGGCATGGCGAAGCCGGACGAGGCGGGGGCGGCCTCCACCGACTATCTGCGCATCTTCGGCCTCGTGGCCGTGGGCTGGATGTGGCTGAAGATGGTGAAGGTGGCGCAGCAGAAGGCAGCCAACGACGACACGGCCAACGCCGCCTTCCTGGACGGCAAGGTCAAGACCGCGCGCTTCTTCATGCAGAAGATGCTCCCGGAGGTGGACTTCCGCTTCAAGAGCCTGATGGCCGGCGGCAAGACGCTGATGGACCTGGACGCCGCCCAGTTCTGACGGCCGTCCCGGCGCGACAGGGACCCGGCCCCGGCGATGACCGCCGGGGCCGGGCTGCCCCTGGAACGGCGGGCCGGTTCGCCTTAGGATGGCAGCATGAACAAGCTCCTCGACCAGGCCATCGCCGAAGTCTCCCGCCTGCCGGACGACGCGCAGGAGGCCATCGCCAGCGCGATGCTGGAGCAGGCGGCGGCCGAGCGGGCGTGGGCAGCGCGGTTCGAGGCCACCCAGGACAAGCTTGCCGCCCTGGCCGCCCGCGCGCGGCAGCGGATCGCGGAAGGGGAGGTCCTTCCCTATGATCCTTCCGACGCTCCCCGGGAATGAAGTCGCAGACGACCATCGACTTCTGGGCGTGTTACGCGGGGCTCCCGCGCGAGGTGAAGAGGACCCCGGTCCGGGCCTATCGGCTCTGGCGGGAGAATCCCAGGCATCCGGGCCTGCACTTCAAATGTGTCAACGTGGACGCGGCCGTCTATGCTGTGCGCATAGGCATCCACTGGCGGGCGCTGGGGATCGTGGACGGCGATACGGTCACATGGTTCTGGATCGGGTCCCATGCGGACTATGACAGGCTGCTGTCCTGACCGACGCCCGGACTCCCCGTCCGCCCCTACAGATCCAGGGCCAGTTCGCGGCTGCGGGGGCCGCTGTGGTCGTGCCAGTGCAGGTTGCAGCGCGGCTCGTAGAGGTCGGCCTGGCCCAGTTCGAGCGTGCGGTCGTTGCCATGCTTCTTGAAGCTCTTGGTCGCCTCGTGCCCGCACACGGCACAGCGGGAGCGCAGCTTGATCACCGTGTCCGCCATCCCGGCCAGGGTGGCGGTGACGGGGAAGGGGTGGCCGCGCCAGTCGGTGTCCAGCCCGCTGACGCCCACGTCGATGCCCCGCTCCAGCAGCGCCCGCACCGACTGCACCAGATCGCCCTCGAAATGCGGGGCGCAGCAGAACTGCGCCTCGTCGATGAAGACGGCGCTCACGTCCTCCGGCACCTCCGGCATGCGGGTGATGGGCGTGGCGTCGAAGCCGATGCCGTCGTGGTTCACCACCCGGTCGTGGGCGTAGCGCACGTCGAAGGCGGGCTTCAGCAGCATGATCCGGGTGCCGGTCCCGTGCGTGTACCAGATGGCACGCTTGAGGATTTCGGTCGATTTGCCCGAGAACATGGGGCCGCAGATCACCTCGAGCTTACCGTAGCGCACGCCGAACCCTCCCTGGCAGAACGGCAGCTTGGTATCAGGGCCGGGCCGTTCCTGCCAACCATCACCGTCGGCCGGCCCTGACCCTGTGCCAATCATGACCCAGCGCCGACCGTGCCCCGCCCCGACCTGACCCCGGTGCCGCCATGAATCTTCTCTTCCGCATGCTCCGGGTGGTGGTCGCCGCCCTGCTGGGCCGCCCGGTCCACCCGCTGGCGGCATCGGTCGTCACGCTGCGGGTCTGGCCCACCGACCTGGACCCCAACCTGCACATGACCAACAGCCGCTATCTGGCGATGATGGACATCGGCCGGCTGGACCTGATCGTCCGCACCCGCATCTGGCGGGTGCTGCTGAAACGGCGCTGGGCGCCGGTGCTGGGCAGCTCGACCATCCGCTACCGGCGCTCGCTGGCGCCGTTCCAGCGCTTCCGCGTCCGCACCCAGGTGATCTGCTGGGACGAGAAGTGGCTCTACATCGAGCATGTGTTCGAGGATCTGGCGGGCGAGGTCCATGCCGTCGCCATGACCAAGGGCCTGTTCCTCGCCGGCGGCCGCACCGTGCCCACCGCCGCCGTGCTCGACGCGCTGGGCGGCGGCCAGATCGACTCCCCGCCGGTGCCGCCGGGCATCCTCGCCTGGCAACAGGCGGAACAGGAGATGTCCGCCCGCGCCCACACGACCTGATCCGGCGCCGTCCGGGGGAAGGAAACGGGACGCGCGGCCCGCCTTCCGGTCGGGCGGTCAACGGGGCAGAGGGGGTAGGCGGGAAACAAGGACGGTCTGCGGCGGGTTGCCGGGGCGGTGTCAACAACGACGAGGCCGTCCCGATGTCCGCCCGTTCCGCCGCCCTGGCCCTGCTCCCCGTGCTGCTGCTCGCGTCCCCCGACGCCGTCGCCCGCGACCGTGCGGACACGCCGAAGGGGACGGCCGGAGCGGAAACCGGATACGACGCGGGCATGACGCGGGAGATGGACGAAACGGCCGCCCGTGCCGCCCTGCCGCCGGCGCAGCGGGAGTGTCTCGCCAAGGCGGTCTATTTCGAGGCCCGCGGCGAGCCGGAGAAGGCGCAGGCGGCGGTCGCGGCGGTCGTCCTGAACCGGGTCGAAGACCCGCAGTTCCCCGACACGCCCTGCGACGTCGTCCGGCAGGGGGGCGAGACGCCGCCCTGCCAGTTCTCCTGGTGGTGCGATGGACGCTCCGACCGGCCGCGCGACCAGGATTCCTGGCGGCAGGCGCTGCGCATTGCCGATCTGGTCGGGTCCGGCACCGTCGAGGACCCCACGGGCGGCGCCCTCTACTTCCACCATACCCGCGTGAGCCCGTCCTGGAGCGCGGTCTTCGAGCAGGTCGCCGAGATCGGCGCCCACATCTACTACAGCAGCGGCAGCCGCGGCCGTGGCCGCGACGGGAACGGCTGATCCGGCACCCGCGCCAGGGGTCGCGCCTACTCGTCCCCCTCCAGCGCCTCGGCCAGTTCCTCGACCTCCTGTTCCAGGCGGGTGCCCTTCGCCTGGACGCGGGCATGGGCGATGTAGCCGCGCACCTCGGCCTCCGGCACCTCCAGGGCGCAGCGGCCGAAGCCGCCGTCCAGCACCGTGGCCGCGAAGGAGATTTCCGCCAGCAGATGGCCGGCCTGCGCCGCCTCCCGCCACAGCGACGCGGCGCGGCACGGGTCGGCCGCGACCCCCTTGCCGGAGATCAGCAGCAATCCCAGCACGAAGCGGGCATGGCGGTATCCCCCGGCCGCCGACTCCTCCAGCTTCGGCAGGGCGGCGTCCGGCTTGCCGGACAGCATCAGCGCGCGAGAGAGCTGATAGGCCAGCCGCGGCGTTCCCGGGGCGGCGGCCAGATCCGCCGTGCAGGCGGTGACGGCGCGCGGCATGTCCATCCGCTCCTGCGGCACGCCCGGTCCCGTGCGGTCGGGATCGTCGGGGTGGGAGGCCAGCCGGTCGCAGGCCGTGACGGCCTCGCGGCCCTCGACCGGACGGGGGAGGGCGGCCGCCAGGAGGATGGCGGCAAGAACGGACAGGACCGGGCGCATGTGGGGGGATGTTCCGGGGGACGGGTGAGAGCTTAATCTACTCCCGCTCCGGCGGCGGCGTCACGTCCGCCGGGCGCCACCGGGAAGGGAGAGAGTGAGGCATGCGCGACCCGTTCGACTTCACG
The DNA here is from genome assembly GCF_000016185.1 of Rhodospirillum centenum SW. Taxonomy (NCBI): domain Bacteria; kingdom Pseudomonadati; phylum Pseudomonadota; class Alphaproteobacteria; order Rhodospirillales; family Rhodospirillaceae; genus Rhodospirillum; species Rhodospirillum centenum. The sequence goes on along the minus strand of NC_011420.2, from coordinate 1,995,272 downwards.
GGCAGGACCGTCTTCGTCGCCGGCGGTTCCAGCGGCATCAACCTGGGCATCGCGGAAGGGTTCGCCGCGCGCGGGGCCAATGTCGGCATCCTTGCCCGCGATCCGCAGCGGATCGAAGCGGCGCTGGAGCGCCTGCGCGGCCACGGGGTGGATGCGCTCGGCGCTTCGGCCGACGTGCGCAGCTACGAGCAGGTCGACTCGGCGCTGCGGCAGGCGCACGACCGTTTCGGCCCGATCGACGTGCTGGTCAGCGGGGCGGCGGGCAACTTCGTGGCGCCGGCGCTCGGCATGTCGTCGAACGGCTTCAAGGCGGTGGTGGACATCGACCTGCTGGGCACCTTCAACGTCCTGCGGGCGGCGCACCCGTTCCTGCGCAGCCCCGGCGCCAGCGTCATCAGCATCTCCGCCGGCCAGTCCAGCCGGCCCTACGTCTTCCAGGCCCATGTCTGCGCGGCCAAGGCCGGCATCGACCAGCTCACCCGCGTGCTGGCGATGGAGTGGGGGCCGCAGGGCATCCGCGTCAACGCCGTCTCCCCCGGCCCGATCGAGGGGACGGAGGGGATGCGCCGCCTGACCCCGACGCCGGAGGCGGAGGAACGCTCGAAGCGCGGCATCCCGCTGGGGCGCTGGGGCACGGCGCAGGAGATCGCGGACGCCTGCCTGTTCCTCTCCAGCCCGATGGCCGCCTACATCACCGGCGTCGTGCTGCCGGTGGACGGCGGCAGCAACCTGGGCGGCAGCCCCGCCCTGGGCGACCCCGCCCTGGCGGAGATGTTCGGCAAGGTCTGATACCGGCGGCTTCCGATGGGCCGCCTCTGGCCGGCCGGCGCTCCCGCGGGGGCCGCCCGCGGGAGCACCCGGAGCGACCCGTCAGCCCGGCCGCTTGCCGAACAGCACGGCGCGCTGTTCGTCCGTCATGGTCTGGCCCGGCTTCGGCTGGTGCTCCTTCAGCAGCTCCAGCCCGCGCTGCACGGCGGGGCGGGCGGCGACCGTCTCCAGCCAGCGCCGCACGTTCGGGTACTCGTCGGTGACAAGGCCGTAGCGCTCATGCACCCGCAGCCAGGGGAAGGTCGCCATGTCGGCGATGCCGTACTCGGCGCCGCCCAGATACTCGGCCTCCGCCAGCCGGGTGTCCGCCACCTTCATCAGGCGCTTCGCCTCGTTGCCGTAGCGTTCGATGCCGTAGGGGACCTTCTCCGGCGCGTAGATCATGAAGTGGCCGGCCTGTCCGAACATCGGCCCCACGCCACCCATCTGCCACATCAGCCATTGCAGGTGGGTGTACCAGACGGCCGGGTCCTGCGGCCGGAAACGGCCGCTCTTCTCCGCCAGATAGATCAGGATGGCGCCGGATTCGAACAGGCTGATCGGCCGGCCGCCGGGGCCGTCGGGATCGACGATGGCGGGCATCCGGTTGTTCGGGGCGATCTTCAGGAATTCGGGCCTGAACTGATCGCCCTTGCCGATGTCGATGGGGTGGACCGTGTAGGGCAGCCCCGTCTCCTCCAGCGCGATGGAGACCTTGAAGCCGTTCGGGGTGGGCCAGACGTAGAGATCGATCGCCATGTCGTCCTCGATGGATGCGGAAACGGGGGCGGGACCATGCCGGGTCGGTCGGCCCCGGTGCAGTGACGGATGCCACGGCCGCCGCCGTCACGACAACCGTCGCCGTCAGGATCCGTACCGGCCCGCTCAACCGCCCGGCCATGCGGGCAGGGCCGTGTCCCAGGGCGGTTCCGGGCCGAAGCGCGTGGCGATGAAGTCCACGAAGGCCCGCACCTTGGGGCTCAGGTGCCGGTTGGCGGGATAGACGGCGTGCAGCGCCGAGGGCGAGACCGTCCAGTCCAGCAGGACCGCGCGCAGCCGCCCCGCCGCCAGATCGTCGCCCACGATGAAGGTCGGCAGCACGGCGATGCCGCGCCCGGCCACGGCGGCCGTGCGCAGGATGTCGCCGTTGTTGGCGCGCATGGTGACGGCGGGCCGGGCCGGGCGCAGCATCTCCGACCCCGGCGCCGCCCGGAAGCTCCAATGGTCTGCGACGGAGGCGTTGGAATAGTGCAGGCAGTCGTGTTCCGCCAGCGCGTCGGGTGTCGCCGGTTCGCCGCGACGCTGCAGATAGGCGGGGCTGGCGACGGCGACCCGCCGGGCCGGGCAGATGCGCCGCGCGATCAGGCTGCTGTCCTTCAGCCGCCCGATGCGGACGGCCAGGTCGTAGCCTTCGTCCACCAGGTCCACGAAGCGGTCGGACAGGTCCACATCCACCTGCACCTCCGGGAACCGCTCCTGGAAGGCGCAGATGGCGGGACCCAGATGCAAGAGGCCGAAGGACATCGGTGCGGCCAGCTTCAGCACCCCGCGGGGGGCGGCGTGCTGGCTGGCGACCAGTCCCTCCGCTTCCTCCAGGTCGGCCAGGATCTGGCTGACCCGCTCGTGGAAGCCCTGGCCCACCTGGGTCAGGCTGATGGAGCGGGTGGTGCGGTGGAACAGCCGTGCGCCCAGCCGCGCCTCCAGCTCCGCGATCCGCCGGCTGGCCGCTGATTTCGACAGGCCCATGCGCTCGGCCGCGCGGGTGAAGCTGCGCGTCTCCGCCACGCAGGTGAACAGGCGCAGATCGTCCAGCCGGTCCATGTGCGCCCTCCGTCTGTTGCCCGGCCGGGGCTGGCCTGTCGGCTCTCCCGCTTCTGCCGGATTGTCCTTCCGGCCGCAACAAGCCTGTGCGCAGAGCGTCGATTATCGGTTCCGGTGCAACGCCCTATCTTACCCCCATACCGAACCGGCGCCCCGGCTTGACTCTATCCGGCACGATTCCACCCGACACCAACAAGGAGACGGACGATGACCAAGGTCCTGGTGCTCTACTATTCCAGCTACGGCCATATCGAGACCATGGCGCAGGCCGTGGCCGAAGGCGCGCGCTCCGTGCCCGGCACCGAGGTCGCGGTGAAGCGCGTGCCGGAGCTGGTGCCGGAGGAGGTCGCCCGCAACGCCGGCATGAAGCTGGACCAGCCGGCCCCCGTCGCCACCGTGGCGGAACTGGCGGAGTACGACGCCATCATCGTCGGCAGCCCCACCCGGTTCGGCCGCATGACCAGCCAGATGGCGAACTTCCTGGACCAGACCGGCGGGCTCTGGGCCAAGGGTGCCCTCAACGGCAAGGTCGGCGCCGCCTTCACCAGCACCGCCTCGCAGCATGGCGGGCAGGAGACGACGCTGTTCAGCATCCTCACCAACCTGCTCCACCACGGCATGGTCGTCGTCGGTCTGCCCTACAGCTATGAGGGGCTGTCCGGGGTCGAGCAGGTCAAGGGCGGCACGCCCTACGGCGCCAGCACCATCGCCGACGGCGACGGCAGCCGCAGGCCGACCGAGGTGGAACTCGGCGGCGCCCGCTACCAGGGGGCGCTGGTGGCCCGCACGGCCGCAAAGCTGCGCGGCTGAGGCTTTCCGGCCGGCATTCCGCCGGCCGGTGTCGACGCGGCCGCCTCAGCAGAGGGGCCGCGGCAAGGAGACCCGACATGATCGAGCGTCGCGCCTTCGACAGTCTGGGGTCCGCCAGCTACGGCTGGCTGGATGCCCGCTACCATTTCAGCTTCGGCCAGTACCGCGATCCCGGCCGGGTCCACTGGGGGCCGCTGCGGGTCTGGAACGATGACGCCATCGCACCCGGCACCGGCTTCGATCCGCACCCCCACCGCGACATGGAGATCATCACCTATGTCCGGCAGGGTGCCGTCACGCACAAGGACGCCCTGGGCAACGAGGGCCGGACCGAGGCGGGCGACGTGCAGGTGATGTCCGCCGGCACCGGCATCGTGCATGCCGAGTACAACCGGGAGCCGGGCGAGACCCGGCTGTTCCAGATCTGGATCATCCCGGACCGGGCCGGCGTCGCCCCGCGCTGGGAGACCCGGCACTTTCCCAAGGCGGACCGGGCCGGGGAACTGGTGGTGCTGGCCTCCGGCCGGGCGCAGGACGCCGGGTCCGGGGCGCTGACCATCCACCAGGACGCGGCCCTGCTGGGCGCCACCCTGGCGGCGGGCACGACCGTGACCCACCGGCTGGACGGGCGTCTGGCCTATCTGGTCCCCGCCGCGGGACGGCTGCGGGTCAACGGCGTGGACCTGTCCGCCCGCGACGGTGCGGCCGTCCGGGACGAGCCGGAACTGGTGATCGAGGCGCTGGAGGAGACGGAACTCCTGCTCGCCGACCTGCCGCCCATGGCCTGAGCGGCGACCGGGACAGGATGAAGCGGGCGGGTCCTTCCCGGGGGGGACCCGCCCTGCCCATCGGGGCGCCGCCGCCTGTCGCCCGCATCCCCCGTCGCCCGCATCCGCAGACAGGCGATGGGGATGACGGCCTGCTGACATAAAACCGTCGCAGCATCGGTGGTATCGGATGCCCGACGCGGCAGGGATGAGGCGTGGCGGGTGTCCAGGCACAAGGGTGAAGGCTCGGCCCATCGAAGACAGGAGAGTCCGGGCGACACTGTCGAGGCGGCGGAGCATCGGGCCCTGCTGCGCCGGTTCTTCCAGCGACGGCTACGTGCCCCCGACGATATCGAAGACCATATCCAGGAGGTCTACTGTCGCGTCCTCGCCACGGCGGCGCAGCAGAAAAAAATCCAGAGCTGGCGTGGGATTCTGCTGCGGACTGCGTCTACGGTATGGATTGACCAGTTCCGGCGTGACCGCGCCCGGCTGCGGGACCACCATGTCGACCTGCTTTCCGAAAATGACGCCCACGCCGATCCGTCCGCATCGCCCGAGGACGTGGCCGCGGCCCGCCGCACGCTTCGGGACGTGGAGGCGGCCCTGATGGAGCTGGAGCCCATCTGCCGGCAAGCCTTCATGCTCGCGCGTTATGAAGGCTTCTCCCACCGCGACATTGCGGAGCGGCTCGGGATCCCCACCGTATCCGTCGGCCGCCATGTCGAGCGTGCGCTCGCCCATCTGGCCCGCCGGTTGGCGGAGTGCGACGGGGACCCACGATGACCGGGCCACGGCTTGGCACCCCCGCTGACGAGACGGCGCTGCGTGACGCGGCCGCCTGGATGGTCCGCATGGCCGCACCGGGCTCCGGAGCGGCGGACCGCGAGGCACTGCGGCGATGGCTGGCGGAGCATCCGCGCAACCTGGCCGCCATGGACCTTGTCGAGCGCAGCTGGCGGATGGCGGGGGATCTGGAAGGGACGCCCGGCGTCCAGGCAGAAAGGGCCCGGGCGCGTCGGCTGCGCCTGGCGACGGCCGCCGATACCCCACGCCGCCAGCGGCCCTGGCGCGCGCCCGCGGCCGGCGCGGGGGCGCTCGCGCTCGCCGCTGCACTCGTTCTGGCATTGTTTCCGCCCGTGAACTACGGACTGGATGCGGTCCACCGCACGGCCATGGGCCAGAGCCTGGAGACCAGCCTTCCCGACGGCAGCCGTGTGCGGCTCAACACGGATACGGAACTGCACATCGACTACGGCTGGTTCGGCCGCCACGTCGCGCTTGCCCGCGGCGAGGCGGAGTTCGTCGTGGCTCACGGGGACCCGCGGGCCTTCACGGTGTCCGTCAACGGGATCGAGGTGCGCGCCACGGGCACGGTCTTCACCGTGCGCGACACGGGCGAGGGAACCCGGGTCTTCCTGCTGGAGGGGGGCGTCCGGATCCTCAATGACGATGATGACAGGACCCTCGCCGTGCTCAGACCCGGAGAGCGGGCCGAGCTGGACCGGACCGGCGTCGTCGCCCTCGCCCCCGCGGACGCGGCGGCGGAACGGGCGTGGCTCGCCGGGCAGCTCGTCTTCCGGAACACGCCGCTCCCCGATGCCTTGGCCGAGTTCGCCCGCTACACGCATGCCGATGTCCAGGTCGCGGCGCCGCTGCGCGATCTGTCCGTCAGCGGTGTCTACCGCGCGACCGATCTCCAGGCCTTTCTTGATGCGCTCTCCCGCATCCACCCGGTCGGCTGGCGCCAGACCGGTCCGGGACAGGTCGTGCTGGAGCCCGGCGCCGCCTCCAAGGGTCCATGAATTTTTTACGTCATCCCGGAATCCGTCGATCCGCTGCGTCTGGAGCGGGTGCGGGTCAGCGTGGCCCGATCCGAACGAAACCGGGGTCGATTATGCTCTCCAGTGCCTTGAAGCCCGTCCTGCTGGCAGGGACCATCCTCGCCACCCTTCCGGCTGCCGCCGCCGCCCAGCCCGGACCGGCCCCTGCGGCAGCCGTCTACTCCATCCCTTCCCAGGACCTGTCGGCCGCCCTGCTGTCGCTGGCCAGCCAGTCCGGGCGTAACATCCTTTTCAACCCTGCCGCCGTGGCCGACAAGCGGTCCGCTCCCGTGAACCGCGCGGATTCATTCGAGGCGGCTCTGGATGCCTTGCTGGTCGGCACCGGCCTCGTCGCCCAGGTGGCGCCCGATGGATCGGGCACGGTGACGCCCCTGCCGGCGGGCTCCGCGCCATCCCGGCCGGGGCCGGGGGCACCGCCCCCCGCAGCCATGGGGCCGGTGGCCGACGCGCTGCGTGAACCGCTGGAAGAGATCGTCGTCACGGCGCAGAAGCGGGAGAGCCTGCTGGAGACGGTGCCGACTGCCATTGCCGTCCTTGACGGGGCCGAGGCCGCGAAGCGCGGTATCACCGACTTCGGGGGGCTGGTCGACGAGGTGCCCGGTGTCTCCATCAACTATGCCTTCGGCGGTCCCGGCTACGGTCTGTTGAGCATCCGCGGCGTCGGCGGTGCCGATGACTACAAGCCCAACGGCAACCCGTCGGTGGCCCTGCATGTCGATGGTATCTATCAGACGTCCAACGCCTATCTGGGGATCCCGCTCTTCGACCTTGAGAGGATCGAGATCCTGAAAGGGCCGCAGGGGACGCTCTACGGCCGCAACACCACCGCCGGCGTTGTCAACGCCATCACCCGTGGGGTGACGGACGAGACCGAGGGCTATGTCGACGTCGAGTACGGGAGTTACGACTATGCCGCCGTGAAGGCCGCTGTCGGCGGCAGGCTGTCCGACCGGATCGGGGTCCGCCTCGCCGTCCTGACGGAGCAGGGGGGCGGCTTCATGACGGGCCGCGGCGCCGGGACCCTGGCGGGCTTCCAGCCGGTGATCGGCGGTGTCCGCCAGACACAGGTTCCGCCGATCACCGACCCCGGCCCGCGCGAGGGATTCGGCGACAAGGACATCTTTGCCGCCCGTGGCACCATCGGCCTGACCCTGGACGACGACACCACCCTCACCCTCAAGCTGTTCGGCAGCCGGGATCGAGGGGACACCCGGCAGTATGACCGCCTTCCCCGCCGGCTGGACAACACCATCCTGAACCCGGGGGAGGACGAGGATCCCTACACGTTCTTCTCCAGCCAGTACTTCCGGCAGCGGATCAACGTGTCGGGGCTGTCGGGCGAACTGGAGCACCGGTTGGCAGACGGGCTGAACCTCACGATCCTCGGCGGCTCGCAGTGGAGCGACCGCCGCGTCGGTGGCAACGGTGACGGCACGCCCTATCCGCAGTACGAGTTTCTGTTCGATGAGGACCTGAGCCAGGCCTCCATCGAGGCCCGGCTGGCCGACGATGTCGGCGGGGCGATCGACTGGATCGCAGGCGTCTTCTATGTGAGCGACGACATCGACTTCAACAGCACCTGGACCAGCTTCACGGTCCGCTCGGTCTATGACTCGCCCTATGCGCAGAACCGTGACAGCGCGGCCGTCTTCGGGCAACTCGACTGGAACGTGACGGACAGCCTGCGCCTCGGCGCGGGTGCCCGCTACACACGCGACACGGCCGACTATCGGGGCAGCAACATCGACCGCAACCCCTGGGGCATCTCCACCTTCGAGACCAGCTTCGCCACCAGGAGCCCCTTCACCTGGGACCGCTCGTTCGATGACGACAATGCCTCGGGCCGGCTGACCGCGCAGTATTTCGTCAACGATGCGCTCAACATCTTCGTTTCCGGCGGGACCGGGTACCGGGCCGGCGGGTTCGACGGGACATCCATCTTCACGGTCGAGGAGACCTATCCCTTCAAGAGCGAGACGGTGCGATCGTTGGAGGCCGGCCTCCGCTGGACAGGCGACCGCTTCCGGCTGTCGTTGGACGGCTTCATCAACAGATTCCGGAATCTCCAGGCGACGACCCGCCTGTCCAACGATACCAACGGCCGTACCAACGTCGGCCGTGCGGAGACGCGGGGGGTCGAGGCCTCGGGGTTCCTGCGGGTGCTTCAGACCGACCGCCAGACCCTGGACGCCTCGGCCTCCGTCGCCTTTCTGGACAGCGAAATCACCGAATTCACCTCGAACCGGATCGCGGATGTGCGCGCGACGGTGGGCGATCCGTTGCCAGGCGCACCAGACGTCACGGCCTATGCGTCACTCACCCATTCCATCCTGTTCGCTGGTGGCTGGACACTCACCTCGACGCTCAGCGTCAGCCATCATGGCGAGGAAACGAACCGGCTGAACGCGCTGCCGAACAACACGATGGAGGCCTACACCCTGGTTGATGCGCGCGTCGAACTCGAGGCGCTGGCCGGCTGGTCGGTCTACGGCTACGGCCGGAACATCACCGACGAGGTCTATTTCCCGGAGCTGAACGGGGCTTCGCGCCTTGTCGGGGCGCCGGCGACCTATGGCGTCGGCTTCCGGTACGCGTTCTGAGGCGGCCCGGACGGGCTGCGGGCGGGATCCTGGCATCCCGCCCGCCCACGCCGACATCCTGAAGAGGATGGGCATGCAGGCGACCCGGCGGGGCCTCTCAGCGCGGCGCCCCTCGGTTCCGCCCAGGCCCCGTCCATGCGGGCCTCCGGACCCGGCAGGCAGCATGGATCACGACACCAGCCCCGGGCGAATGAGAATCCCTCACGATTCCCGTCGCCCGGAAACCCCTCTAAAGTGTCGGGACGAAACCGATCCGGGACATCCGCCATGACCGACCGAGCCACCCGTCCGCTGCTCATCCTCGCCGGCCTGTTCGGGGCTGTCGCCGTGGCCTGCGGTGCCTATGCCAGCCATGGCCTGCCCGCGGTGCGGGATGCCCGCGCGGTGGAGCTGTGGCAGACCGCCAGCCAGTACCAGCTTGCCCATGCGGCGGCCCTGCTGGGGCTGGTGGCGTGGCGGCGGCACGGCGGGGCGGACCGGCTGACGGCGCTGGCCGGCGCCGCTTTCGCCCTGGGCTGCCTGCTGTTCCCCGGCGCGCTCTATCTGCTGGGCTGGTTCGGCCCGAGCGCACTGGGCGCCGTCGCCCCGGTCGGCGGCGTCTGCTTCATCCTGGGCTGGCTCCTGCTCTCCGCCGCCGGCCTGCGCGGGCTCCGGTCCTAGGCAGGGCACCCGGACACCGTTCCGGTTTTCGGCCTGCTTTCCCCCCCGGGGGACCGGGTTTCCAGCGACCGGCGAGGGTTGAGGGCACGGCGGTTCTGATGGCCGGACGAAGCCTGCAGGGCATCCTCTCCCGCACGCTCTTCCCGGCAAGGCCCGGACCGACGCTTCAATGAGGCCTCGGCCCGAGGGGCCGAGGAAGGCGCCACCCGGACACCGATCATGCCGGTGGAATCGGAGCTTCAATGAGGCCTCGGCCCGAGGGGCCGAGGAAGGGGCTTGCGTTTGGACGGGCTTGGCACATGGCCATTTGGTGCTTCAATGAGGCCTCGGCCCGGGGGGCCGAGGAAGGCATCGCCCTCTCCCCGATCTCTGACGAGAACCTGTCGGCGCTTCAATGAGGCCTGGGCCCGGGGGGCCGAGGAAGGGCGTCCGGGACAGGTCGCGCGCACCGTCGTTGAACTCGCGCTTCAATGAGGCCTCGGCCCGAGGGGCCGAGGAAGCGGGCGGGATCGCGGCCGGCCTGGGCGAGGGCCTTCAGCTTCAATGAGGCCTCGGCCCGAGGGGCCGAGGAAGTGGCTCGGCCGACCTCTCGAGCTGGTGCCGACGCTGGCGCTTCAATGAGGCCTCGGCCCGAGGGGCCGAGGAAGGCTGTACGCTAGCCTCAAGCCGTATGCCAACCAGCGGGAGCTTCAATGAGGCCTCGGCCCGAGGGGCCGAGGAAGGCCCTGAGCCCCACCACCGAACGGTGGAGCGACGGCGTCGCTTCAATGAGGCCTCGGCCCGAGGGGCCGAGGAAGAAGGTCGAGGCGCCCGCGACTTCTGCGGCACCGTCCGGCAGCTTCAATGAGGCCTCGGCCCGAGGGGCCGAGGAAGGGCGGCGTGGACGGCGTTCAGCGACGTCCGAAACAGAATGCTTCAATGAGGCCTCGGCCCGAGGGGCCGAGGAAGGCCCCTTCGGGTTTTATGATCAGGAGCCTAAGGACTTCGCTTCAATGAGGCCTCGGCCCGAGGGGCCGAGGAAGCCCCCCTGGTCCAACCTGCTGACGATCCCTGGCTTTTCCGGGGGGAGTCGAGCGGGTCGGGTATCGGGGGTGCAACACTGCGCCTTACGGCATGAACTCTACTTCACGATGTCCAAGAACAAAAGCAAAAACAGAGGCTTGTCTTGATTCGAGCGGGTCCCGCCTTTCGGGGGGTATCGGACCGCTCGCAACCGGGGCCGGCAACCGGGGCCGGGGGTCAGATCACGCGCGCCTCGCGGACGATGGCCTGGAAGCTCTTGCCCAGACTTTCCACACGCAAATCCACCTCATCGGCCGGCCCCACGTCAAGGATCAGGACATGGTCCTCCGCCGGCTTGATCTCGCGGTCCAGGCGCATGGCCAGGGCGGCCCGTCGCCGCGCGGTCAGCCGGCACTGGAAGACCGACAGCTGCAGCCAGTGGCCATAGGCCTCCATGACCCGGAACACGCGCCGCCAGCGCTTCTGGTCGGCGATGTCGTAGGTCACGATGTAGAGCCGTTCATTGCGTGCTGCCATGGGGCGCCCCTCCGGCGGGATCAGCGGGGGATGTAGTGCGGATAGGCCGGGATCTCGCCGCGCAGAGATTTGGCCAGCAGCCGGGCCTGCACATGCAGCATGCGCCGGGTCGAAATCTGATAGCCGAAGACGGGGTGGGTCACTTCCTGCTCCAGCCGCCGCTCGAAGGCGCGGATCAGCGTGCGGCGCCCGTTCACGGTGTCGCCGCTGTCGGCCCATTCGCCCTCCACCCATTCCAGATAGGCCAGCCGCGGGCAATAGACCCATTCATTGACCATCCGCGCCGGCACCAGCACATCATCGGCCATCGCCGCAGGGCCGGGGGCGCCGGGGCGCCGATCCCCGCATCTTCGGGATCATCCTCGGGCGGATCATCCGCCATGGCGTGTCGCTCCCTCTGGCCTCGGGGCCGAGGATAGCAAAATCCTGGTGAAAATCAGCTTCTGGTCATGAAGGGCTGTGGCTGTCTGCGCAGAACCTCCCCCCGCCCCGGTGCGCATCCCGGCCCAGCAGGACCGGGCCGGTGAGGGGCTGGGCGAAATGCAGGGTGACGCGGGCGGACAGGCCCTTGCGCGGCCCGACCCGGCTGTCGCTGACCTCGATCGCCGTCGGCGCCGGCAGGCCGCGACGGTGGAGTTCCCGGCGCACATCGTCGGCGATGAAGGCGGCGCTGTCCGCTGCCGAGTCCGGATGCCGGGTCGGGCGGTAGCGGGTCCGGCTGGTCCAGACGTGACCCCGCTCGGCCGGCAGGGCCTGGGGCGGAGAGAGGGAGAGCAGGCCGGCGGCCCCGGCCCGCACCTGCCGCAACTGGTTGGTGATACGGGTAAAATCGTCCAGCAGTGTCTCCTTCTCCTTGTCTGCCGGTCGGAAGCTACGATCCGCCCGCCAGGGGGCGATCACCTGCACCTGGTCCAGCCGGCCGTCGCCATCGGTATCCAGCACCGCGACATAGACATGCCGGTGCTCGCCCGGGCGTGCCGGTCCCGGCCCGTCCAGATGGCCGGAGAACAGGGGCAGCACGCCGCCGTCCGGCGTGCGGGCCAGACTCATCAGCGCGGCGCGCACGGCCCGCGTCACTGCCGCCCCCTCCGCCAGCGGCGGGCGGGCATCCGGGGTCAGGCCGTAGGACACGGCGTCCGCCTGCACCGCCGCCCCCTTGTCCGGGGCCATCAGGCCCAGACCCAGCCAGCGCCCGTCGCCCAGCAGCAGGGGACCGGCCACCGGTTCGGTGAAGCTGATGGCCAGATGCCAGAGCCGGTGCCTGGAAAAGCGTGCGTCGGCGAAGCGCTCCGCCCCCTCTCCCCTGAGGAAGAACGGCTCGCGTTGCAGGCGGATGGACAGGACGCTGCGGGGGTCCAGCCCGGCGTGGCGGCAGGCCTCCAGCACGGCGGCGCGGGCGCGGGTTTCCTCGTCCTGGCGCTCCTGGCCGGTCTTGTACTCCTGCGCCCGCACCTGCGCATCCGGATCGCGCAGGCGCCCGGGATCCAGGCGGCGGCGGGTGGCCGGCAGGGCCAGCGGCGTGACGCTGTGCCAGTGGCGCGCGCCGGCCGATCCGACCCCGTACTGCCCGGTCATGCCCGAATCACTGCTGTCCACCAGGGTCGGCTCCGGCCGGTCGGCCACCTCCCCCGTGGCGGGGTCCAGCCGCAGGTCCAGGCCGGAGAAGACGGAGACCACCTCATCCCGCGGCAGGGGGCAGTCGGGCGGGATCTCCAGCAGCAGCCGGCGGATCGAGGCGTCGGTGTGCTGCGTGCCGATGGAGGGCAGGGGGATCAGCCGCACCCGGCGGTCCTTGTCCGCCGGCCCGGCCTCCCGCCCGACCAGGAAGCGGTCGATCTGCGCTGCGTGGTCCTTCAGGCGCCGTGTCAGCACCGCCGCGGCCAGATCGCGGAGCCGGGTGGTCAGCTCCACCGCCCGCCAGAGCGGCCAGGGATGGAACCGCCCGTCTTCCTGCCGCAGCTCGTACAGGGTGCGGGCGGGGGGGCGGTCGTAAGCGATGGTGCGGAAGGCGGGTTTGGGCGGCCGGGCGAAATTCAGCGTCCGGGTCCGCCCTTCCTTTCCCGGCTGATATTGCCGGCGGGTGGCGGCGAAGCGCTGTTTCAGGCTGAGAAGCGATCCGGGTTCGGGGCAGCCCGGGTCCCTGTCCGGACGTCCGGGTCTGTTGTCGGGCCGGGCGACGGTCCCGCCATGGGCGCGCAGCCGCTCTTCCGCCTCGTACCAGTCCAGCAGCTCGGCGCGGGCGAAGGCCGGGTCGATGCCCCGACCCAGCGTGTGCAGCCGGTCGGCCAGACCGGCCATGATGCGCGCCAGCCCCTCATCCGCCCGGTCATAGGGCCAAGCGTAGAGCAGCCGCGGCTCACCGTCCAGCAGGGTCGGGCGGACCCGCTTTGGCACGCGCAGTTCCGCGACCCGGTCGGGATCGCCGCCTTTGGCATCCAGACTATTGTTTGGGACGTAATAGGTCGTCTCCGCCCCTCGAACGGCCGGCGGGGCGGCGATATGGGGCGGATTCAGGGTCTCCAGCCATTGGAGGGCCTGATCCTTGGCGTCTGCGTCCTCCGCCGCCCATCGCCCACCATGGGCCCCGGCCACCAGCGCCTGGAACAGGCGCCAGGGAGCGGGCGGCCAGTCGCCGACGCCGTGATACCGCGCGTCCAGCAGCGTCACCTCGATCAACAGGGCACGGTCGGCCATGAATCCCCCTCCTTTCCCACCGGGACCGGCGTGGTCTCAGCCCTTGGCCTTCACGTCGGCCTTGGCCTTGGCGGGGTTGAAGGTGGCGCGCCGATCCGGCCCGACGCCGAACGCCGCCGCCGCACCGCGCGCATAGGCCAGGGCGAGGTCGGCATCCAGGGCCAGGGCCTGGCGCTTGCCGGTGCGGGCGACAAGCTGCCAGTCGGCCGGCGCCTCGGCATCGGGGGTCAAGAGGCAGCCCTGGCGCAGGAAGCCATCCTGCGGCTCCGTCGCCGCCACCAGCGACAGCCCCAGGACATAGCGGCGCAAGGCCTTGCCGTTCGTTCCCCCCAACTGGCGCAGGGCCACCAGATTGATGGTCACGCTGCGCCAGATGCCGCCACGGGCGATGACGCCGCCGGGCGCATTGACGGAGGGCACATGGACGAAGCCGCGCTGGGCGAGTGGGCTCTTGGCATCGCGCTCCGCTTTGGCCTTGTCGGTCTCATCGAAGACGCCCAGGGCCGTATAGTCCAGGGCCGGGTTGTACTGGGCGGAACGGTGCAGCACGTCAATGTCGAAGGCGCGGATCACCGACTGCACGATGCGCGGCAGCTTGGCCTGGGTGTCGCGGCTGTCCCAGGCGCCGAATACCAGGGAGGTCGGGGCCAGTTTGGCGATGGCGTCCGCATCGCCGGTGTCCAGATAGTGCCGGAAGGCGGCCTGGGCCTGTTCCTGCAGGTCCGTGGACCGGATCAGGGCATCGCCCAGCCGATGGCCCGCCTCCAGGATGGAAATCGTCTTTTCGTTGCCATAGACGACGTCGATCTGCGGCACCAGGGCAGCCAGGGGATTCTCCGGCTGGTCGCCCTCGGCCCGCTTGAACAGGGGTTCCATGCGGTTGGCCTGCGCCCCCACACTGTCCACCGTCACCACTTTGGTGCCATCGGACAGCTCGTCGATGGCGTAGCCATTCTTGGTGTCGGCATAAGTGGGCGGGAAGAAGACCGCCCCCTCGCCCTCCACCGGCAGCAGGCGCTGCTTCAGGGACAGGGCCACCGGTCCGCGCGGATCGTCGGCCCAGCCATGGATGATGTCGTCGGTCAGAGACAGGATGTCGGTCATGGTGCGGTATCCTCCAGGGCGTCCTTGATGCAGCGGGCCTGACCTTCCTTGCCGGGCCAACCGAGATGCATGGTGAAACTGCGGATGGGAAAGCCGGGATTGCTCAGCCCCAGCATGGCACGGGCGAACAGGGTCGGGACCCTGGCTCCCCAGGCGCCGTAGCGATAGGCTAGGTTCTGCAGGCGCAGCGGGCGGGCGTGCTGCAGGCCGATGGCCGCCAGCAGTTCCACCAGCGGATAGCCCACCATCCGCACCTTCTTGTCATGGTCATTGGGCGAGAATCCCACATCCAGCGGGATGTAGTCCCGCCGCCAGTCGAAGCGGAAGCTGCTGCTCTGTGGGTGGGCAAAAGCAAAGGGGTGGGCCGATATAGAGTGAATGTCGTCGCTTACACTCTTTATAATGGACAATCCCAAATTTGCTATCTTGGCTCCGGAGTTATTGCCGGCCCAAAATTTTACATTATCCACCCCAGAAGAAATAAATAATCTTTTTTCTATATTATATTTTCCGAAACTATCGACCCAATGTGAAATAGGAACTCTCACGCCATCGGCTTGAAGGAAAATCGGCAAAGCGGTTTCGGCCGGCAGGGGGCAGGGGAATTCGCGATTTTTCGTCTCCACCGTCCGAATCTTGTGGCTATCCCTTATGCCCGAATGATACGGCGCCAGCGCCACCACCTCGGCCTGTGTCAGAAACCGGAGGACCGTCAGCACGGGATCGGCCTCACCGGGGGTGGTCAGGGTGAAGCGCACATGCGTTTCCCGATCCTTCCAGAAGAAGCCCCCCTCTGCCGGGTCGCCGAGGATCTCCGCCGCCTCCATCAGGCCCAGGCAGGCGAAGACCTGGCCTGGATTGCGCAGATCGACGGGAATGGATGAGGTCGCCATCACGCCGTCTCCTCGGCCGGTTGCGCATCCTGGTCCAGCCGGCGCGACACCCGCTGGTCGGCGGCCCGCAGCAGCGCTTCCCACCAGGCCAGCCCCCACGGGCCCCATGTCGCCTGAAGCCGGGCGAAGCGCAGGGCCGCCGCGGCCGCCCGTTCCCGGTGGCTGGCCAGGGACATCTCCCAGTCGGGATCGACGGGGGCGATCCAGGGCCGGGCGTACCCGTGGTGGGCGGCCACCAGATGCAGGGCCAGGTCTTTCAGACCCGCGTCCAGCCCGGCCAGAACCTCCGGCGCCCGTTCCAGGTCCAGCAGGCTGCCGAACTCGTGCCGGTAGGTCTCTCCGTTGATGCGCAGCAGGGCGGGGGTGGCGCCCTTGCCGGTGGTCTTGGCGTAGGGTTCCCCGCCCCGCGGCGCCCCCATGGCCCGCTGCCAGTGCGGCCGCTGCTTGCCCAGATCGTGGGCCTTGGCCGCCGCCATCAGCATGGCCCGATAGGGGGCAGGCAGGTCCCGGTAGGGGGCAGGCAGGTGCAGCCGTTTGGCCAGCCCGCCCGCTTCCTCCTCCGCCTCGCGCAGATGCTCGGTCAACAACTGTTCCCGCCGCCGGACGGCCGGATCACCGCCCGTCTCCCGGTCCGTATCGCGCCAGACCTGGATGGACAGGTACCGTTCGGCATCCGGCCGCTGGGGATCGGTCAGGTCGATCCGGTCCACCTGCCGCCAGCCGCCTTTTCCCTCACTCCCGGACGCTTCGCCCGCTTCGTCGAAGACGATGCGGAGTCCGGCATTTTTCAGGACCTCATCGTCCCAGCCATCATCCAGGCAGGGCACCGGGCCGGCGGCATCGTCGGACAGCAGGCCATGCTCATCCAGCCCGCCCAGATGGTGGCAGACGACGAAGACCGTGTCGGCGGAACGCCGTTCGAAGAAGCGGTCGCGCTGCCGCTTGTCCCGCAGATCGCCCAAGGTCAGCCACTCGACCCGGTCGCCCAGGGCCAGCACCACCGGGACCTGCTCGCCCAGATCCACCCGCCTGGCCCGCTCGGTCAGCACCTTCTGGGCCAGGGAGCGGGGCACTTCCAGCCGTTCCAGCAGGCGGGGGCTGGTCGCCTCGAAATAGTCCTGCAGCACCTTGGGGTCGGGCAGCCGATGCTGCTCGTCCCAGGGCCAGCGGCGCCAGATCAGGGTGATCTCCGGATCGTCCTCCTCCACCCAGCCGCGCAACCAGGGGGCCACATCCGGCCGGCCCGGATGGGTCTTCAGGCTGGTCATGGCCCAGGCGTCCAGCGTCGGCCGGTCCAGGGCCGGGTACAGCGGGGCCGGGGTGCTGGCCCGGTCCAGCAGCTTGCGGTCCTTCCGCAGGGTCAGCAGGGCGCCGGGGCTGGCGTCGAAGCCGCCATCGCTGCGGATCGGCAGGCTTTCCAGCAACTGCCGGCAAGCCTGCCGCCGGGCCTGGGCCTCGGCACTCTCCTTCTCCGGTGCGGCGTCGATCACCCGCACCTGGGCCAGCCGGCCCTGGCCCCCCGCGCGGTTGACGCGGCCCAGCCGCTGGATCATCCGCTCCGCCGCCACCAGATCCATGACCGCATGGTCGGCGTCCAGGTCGATCCCCACCTCACCGGCGGCCGTGGCGACCAGGAACGTAGGCGGGGACAGGGCGGACTGATCTTTCCTGGCGGGAAGGAAGCCGGTTGCCTGTAGCTCGTCCCTGGCCCGTTCCCGTTCATGGACCCGGCGGGCGCCGGCCAGCAGCACGACCGCTTCGCGCGGGCGTCCCGCCTTCCTGTCGACCAGCCGGTCGGCCACCTTCCGGGCCACCTCACGGCTGGTGCAGAAGACGGCGATGCGGCCACCGGCGCTGTCGGCCAGGGCCAGCGCTTCCCGGGCCAGCCCGTCCTCCAGCTTGCCGTCGGAGGGGGCGATGGTCAGGCTTTTGCCGGCGGTCAGCCGGTCGCGGACGAAGCTGTCCTTTTCGTCTTCTTCCTCCAGGGTGAAAGCGCCATCGGCGTTCTTTCCCGTGGCTGACAGGGGCAGCAGTCCCGTGGCTGACAGGGGCAGCAGCCTGAACGGCGGCAGCAGCCCCGCATCCGGCCCCAGGCTTTCTGCCGGGCCCAGGCCTTTCCGGGCCGCGATCCGCTCCAGCAGCGCCTGGAAGGGCGGGCAGAGATGGGCCTCATCCAGCACCACCAGCGTATCCACTCCCAGCAGCCCGGCCTGGAACGGGCGCATGCCGGCGGACACGCCATAGCCCTGGAACAGCAGCCGCGAGCCGATCATGTCCACCGTGCCGACAATGATCGCCGGCGCCGTCGGGTCCTCCATCCAGCGCCGGTTGTCCAGATGCTGACCGCGCAGGGTGGAGATGGGCAGGTCAGGCAGAAGGCCATGTGCCATGGCATTCCGGCGCAGCATCTCCGCCTCTTCCGTCGCCTGATCCACCACCACGCGCCGGTCCACCACATAGACCAGCCGGGTGGGCAGGCGCGTCCCGGCGATCTTCGCTGCCAGCCAGATCGCCATGACGGAGGTTTTGCCCAGGCCGGTCGGCAGATCCAGGGCCGGCGGCACGTCGCCCTGCCGGAACCGGCTATACAGCCGGCATTGCCAGGGCAAAGGGGAATGTCCGGTCAACGCCTTGAAGTTCTGTGCGAAACCGTCCATACCCGTCACCCTGCCATCCAGACCTGGATCCGCACCTTTTCCCATTCCTGCGGAGTCAGAGCCAATACTTCGGCGTGCAGGACTTTGCCTGCATCCATCAGTCGCGCCAGCGGCTGGTTGTGGATCCGGGGCACGTAGCCCAGCTTGCCGGCGTCAGGCACCAGCACCTCGATGGCCAGACCGTCATGCCTGTTGTCCGGCTGACGGCGCAGGGTCAGGCGCTGCCCCGGCGACAATCCCTTCAGCAGTTTGCCTGCATCGTAATAGGCTGTGCCCGCGACCTGGCTTTCCAGCAGCAGGATCGGGGCGGACGGGGCTGCCGCTGCCTGGGTTGCGCGCGGGGCGATCAGTCCACCGGCAAGCCCGGCCAGGCCAGCCAGAAGGCCCCGCCGCTTGATCGGCGCCGGTCCTTGCGGCAGCATGATTTTCCCTCCTGAAATCAGATGAGTGGTGAAGATTGACGGGTCCTTTAAGGCGGTCCATCCATTTTATATTCGCATCTCATGGTGGGTAAAGCCGGACAGGGAGTCAAGGGAGATTCAATCATGGGACAAGGGGACTCGTCCGGGTTGCGCTGGGGCATCCGGCATCGTCTTGAATTCATCGAGTTCCGCCTGTACTGGGGCGGGACGGTGAACCGCTCCGACCTGATGGAAAGGTTCGACATCTCCATCAATCAGGCGTCGGGGGACCTGACCCGCTATCAGTCGATGGCGCCGGGTAACATCCGCTACGACAAGAGCGCCAAATGTTACCGGGCCGCCCCAGGCTTCCAGCCGGTGGTGCTGACACCGGACAGTGATCGCTATCTTGCCTGGTTGCGGCTGGATGCGGAGGGTATCGTCGCGGATGCCGGCATCTCTCCCGCGGATCTGCCGCCCTTCTCAACGGTACCCACACCGCGCCGTGCCGTGCCCCCGGACATCCTGCGGGCCATCGTCACGGCGATCCAACGGCGGCAGGCGCTGGCGGTCCGCTACCAGTCCATGACCGCCGCAGCGCCGACGGACCGCTGGATTGAACCGCACGCCCTGGCCTTCGACGGTTTCCGGTGGCACGCCCGGTCCTGGTGCCGCCGCGACAAGGTCTTCAAGGATTTCGTGCTGGGCCGCATCCTGTCGGTGAGCGGGCAGGACCCGGCAGAGTCCGATCCCGCCCAGGATGCCCAATGGCACCAGTTGATCCTGCTGGAAATTGTCCCGCACCGCCGCTTGTCCTTGCCTCAGAGAGCGGCGATTGAGCGTGACTACGGCATGGTGGATGGATATCTGCGCCTGACCGTCAGGGAAGCCTTGCTCTATTATGCGGAGCGCCGGCTTGGGCTGGATATCGATCCGGATCACCGCTCACCGGAAAAGCAGCATATCGAGATCCATCAGCGCATCCGGCTGTCATGAGGCACCGACAGCGTCTTGTGGCAGCGAAGAGTGGTTCCGGAAGCGCCATCCGGCTCATGCTGCGGGTCTGTTCCAGGCCCTAAGCGCCCTCACGTCCGCCGGCGTCATCGCCGCCGTCCTTGCGGTAGGGGCTCTCTGCCGCCAGCAGCGCCGTCTCCTCCGTCTCGGTGGCGCGTTCGCGCTCCAGGAAGTCGGCCACGGCACGGCGGAAGCCGCGGTCCACGATGTGGTGGACGCTGTAGGTGGGGCTCGGCAGATAGCCGCGCTGGATCTTGTGCTCGCCCTGGGCGCCGGCCTCCACCCGCTTCAGACCTCGGGCGATGGCGAAGTCGATGGCGCGGTAATAGCACGCCTCGAAATGCAGGAACGGGTATTCCCCGGCGGACCCCCAGTTGCGGCCGTAGAGCGTGTCCGTGCCGATCAGGTTCAGCGCGCCCCCGACCCAGCGGCCCCCGTCCTCCGCCAGCACCAGCAGCACCCGGTCGGGCATTACCGTGCCCAGCCGGTGGAAGAAGTCCCGCGTCAGGTAGGCCCAGCCCCATTTGCGGTCGCTGGTCGCCATGTAGAGCCGGTGGAAGGCGTCCCAGTGCTCCGGCCGCAGGGCGTCGCCGGTCAGGCTGTGCAGGACCAGCCCGCTCTCCGCCACCTCCCGCCGTTCCCGCCGCACGGCCTTGCGCTTGCGCGCGCTCAGCGCCCCCAGGAAGTCGTCGAAGCTGCCATAGCCCCGGTTCTCCCAGTGGAACTGCCGGCCCAGCCGTTGCAGCCAGCCGGCGCGGCCGGCCAGATCGTACTCCGCCGCCGTCGGGAAGGTGACATGGACGGAGGACAGGCCGTTGGTGCGGGCGATCTGCTCCAGCCCGCGCAGCATCGCCTCCGCCGTGCCTTCGGGCGCCTGCGGGCGGACCAGCAGGCGCGGCCCCGTCACCGGGGTGAAGGGAACGGCCGACTGGAGCTTGGGGTAGTAGTCGCGGCCCGCCCGCTCCCAGGCGGCGGCCCAGGCATGGTCGAAGACGTATTCGCCGTAGGAATGGGACTTCAGGTAGAGCGGCATCGCCCCCAGCAGCGTGCCGGCGCCGTCGCGCAGGGTCAGATGCTGCGGGGTCCAGCCGGTGCCCTTGCCGACGGACCCGCTCTCTTCCAGCAGACGTAGGAAGGCGTGGCTCACGGTGGGGTTGTCCGGCCCGGCCAGGGTGTCCCACTCGTCGGCGCCGACCTCCGCGATATGGGGGACGAGGCGCAGGGTCAGGCTGCTCGGGAGGTCGCGTCCGTCGGGCATGGGCGGGTCCGGGTTGGCGTCCACAGCATGTAGCGCCCCGCCCGGCCGGGGCAAGGGAGGCTCCGGAAGCCTCCCCCGCCCGCACCCGGTTCCGACCGCCGGCTGTCAGTCCGCCACTTCCAGGATCGCCTCGACCTCGACCGCCACGCCCAGGGGCAGGCTGCCGGCGCTGACGGCGGAGCGGGCATGGCGGCCGGCCTCGCCGAACACCTCCTGCATCAGCTCCGAGGCGCCGTTGACGACCTTCGGCTGGTCCACGAAGTCGGGGGTGGAGTTCACGAAGCCGACCAGCTTCACCACCCGCACCACGCGGTCCAGGTCGCCGCCCAGGGCGGCCTTCGCCTGGGCCAGGATGTTCAGGCCGCACAGCCGCGCCGCCTGCCGGCCGGTCTCCAGGTCGATGCCGTCGCCCAGCTTGCCCTTGTGGCGCAGCTCGCCGTTCTCCAGCGTGATCTGGCCGGAGAGGAAGAGCAGGTTGCCCGTGCGCACCGCGGGCACGTAGGCGGCCACGGGGGCGGCGGCCTGCGGCAGCTCGATGCCCAGTTCCGCGAGGC
This sequence comes from Rhodospirillum centenum SW, assembly GCF_000016185.1. Taxonomy (NCBI): domain Bacteria; kingdom Pseudomonadati; phylum Pseudomonadota; class Alphaproteobacteria; order Rhodospirillales; family Rhodospirillaceae; genus Rhodospirillum; species Rhodospirillum centenum. The sequence continues at coordinate 1,973,849 of NC_011420.2, read as the reverse complement.
GCGCGTCGATCCGTCCTGCCATGGGATGGTCTCCTTTTCTATGGCTGTTGCCGGGGTTGGTCGGGGTCCGCAGCGGCGGGCGCCAGCGTGTAGAGGCGCAGCACCACCCGCTTGCCGCGGGAATAGTTGAAGCCGGGGATTTCTTCCAGCAGGCGCGGTTCCGCACCGCCCAGCGCCTCGCGGAAGCGGCGCTCCTCCGCCTCGCCGGTGACCAGCCCCAGGGCGCAGGCCGGGTCCGCCAGCAGGTGTCGGGCCACCCGGTCGCCCGCGCCCAGCACGGTGCCGGTGCCGACCAGGAAGACCATGCTGGGCTCGGTATAGCCGGCCGCGGCCAGCACCGTGCCGGGGCAGGGGCGGTGCTTCTCCAGCGCGGCGGCGACCTTCGGGCTCAGCCACATCGGCTCGATCCGCGGCAGCACCGCGCCGTGGGCCAGACCGTAGGTCGCGGCGGCGCCGATCAGACCGGCCACCAGCAGCCGTTCCGCCTGCCGCCTTGCCGCGAAGACCGCGACGGCGATGCCGGTGCCCAGGATGGCGACGGCGGCGGCCACGGCCAGCGGCTCGACCCGGCCTTCCAGGTCGTAGGGGAACCAGACGGCGCCCCCGGCGAAGGCGGCGGTGACCAGCAGATAGAAGCCCGCGGCCCCGCCGCGGAACCAGCGCGCCCCCTGGCCCGGTGCGGGAGCCCCCGCGGCACCGGCCCCGTCCGCCCCGTTCGCGCGGTCCAGGAGGGACGCGGCGGCCAGCAGGGCGATCGCCGGGAAGACGATGATGGTGTAGTGCGGCAGCTTGGTGGACACCGCCTCGAAGATGATCCAGCTCGGCAGCACCCAGGCGAGGCAGAAGCGCACCGCCGGCTCCCGCCGCGCCGCCCAGGCCCAGGGCAGGGCCAGCACCGCCGGCAGCGACCAGGGCCAGAAGCTCAGCCAGAAGGTCGCCAGATAGTAGCCGGGCGGGCCGGAATGGCTTTCCTGCACGGAATGCGCCTTGCCCAGGAACTCGTGCCCGATGGCGTAGCGGAAGAACTCCCAGTCGGTGGCGATGCCGATGGCGACCAGCCAGGGCAGCACGATGGCCAGCAGCAGCGGCACGCCCAGGGCAGGCCGCAGCGGCTTCAGCCAGCGCAGGTCGCGGTCGGCCGCGCCCAGCGCCAGGAGCGTGCCGCCCGTCACCATCAGGATGATCGGCCCCTTGATCAGGATGCCGACGCCCAGCGCCGCCCAGAAGGCCAGGGCGACGCCGGTCCCGGGCTGCATCCCCGGCCGGCCGCGTGCCATGTAGAACTGCGCCAGCACGCCCTGCGCCGCGGCCACGGTCGCCAGCAGGGCGGCGTCCGTCTTCGCCATGCGGGCCTCGACGCCCAGCACCAGCGCCGCCGCCAGGGCCAGCCCGCCGGCCAGCCCCGCCGCCGGTCCGAACAGCCGCGCCCCGGCCCAGGCCGTCAGCAGCGCCGCCGCGACGGCCCCCAGCAGGGACGGCAGGCGGTACATCCAGATGGCGCCGTGCCCGTCGTCGGACAGAAGCGCCACGGCCGCGCTCTGCATCCAGTAGATGCCCACGGGCTTCTTGTGCCGCGGCTCCTCCTGGAAGCGGATGTCCACGAAATCGCCCGTCTCCAGCATCTGGTGGCTGGCCTGGGCGTAGCGGCTCTCGTCCCGGTCGAAGGGCGGGATCGTGAAGAAGCCGGGCAGCAGCAGCAGCAGCGCCACCGCCGCGATCAGCAGATAGTGCGGCAGCCGCAGCGCCCCGTCCGCGGCCGATCCACCCGCCGTTACCGGGCTCATTCCGCCACCGCCTCGCGGGCGGCCTCCGCGGCCGGCTCGACCGCCCCCTTCAGGCGCTTCTCGCGCCGGATCAGGACGATGTTGCGGCTGTAGATGATCAGCGCCGGCATCTGCCCGACGATGATGACGAGATCCGGCCGCAGCAGGCCGTAGACCACCAGCATCATCCCGCCCAGGAGGCTGAAGTACCAGAACGCCTCCGGCACCACGCTGCGCTTCGCCCGCTCCGAGGAGATCCACTGGATCACGAAGCGCATCATGAACATGGTCTGGGCGGCCAGCCCGAAGACGACCAGCCAGCCCTTGTCGGCGACGGCCGCCTGCCACCACGATTCCAGATGGGTCCACAGCATGGGTCAGATCTCGGTCGCGGCGGAGGGCAGGGTGGTGCGGCGCATCAGCCAGACGACGCCGGCCAGATCGAACAGGCCGGCCACGGCGCGGCCCCAGTTCGTGTACTTGGAGACCCCGGCCCGCCGCGCCCGGTCGTTCACCGCCACCATGGCGACGGCGTGGCCGTGCCGGCGCACCAGCGCCGGGAAGAAGCGGTGCAGGCTGTCGAAGAAGGGCAGCCCCAGGAACACGTCGCGCCGGATCGCCTTCAGCCCGCAGGCCGTGTCCGGGCAGTCGTCGCGCAGCAGGGCGCGGCGGATGCCGTTGCCGATGCGCGAGGCGACGCGCTTGCGCCAGATGTCGTCGCGCTTGCGCCGCAGCCCGGCGACCAGCGCCACGGCGGGGTCGGCCTCGGCCGCCGCCAGCAGGCGGGGCACGTCGCGCGGGTCGTTCTGGCCGTCGCCGTCCATGGTGACGATCCAGGGGGCGGTGGCGGCAGCGATCCCGGTGCGCAGGGCGGCACTCTTGCCGGCGCGGCCGGCGTGGCGGATCAGGCGCAGGCCGGGGAAGCGCTCCTTCGCCGCCGCCAGCCGCTCGGCCGTGGCGTCGGTGGAGCCGTCATCCACGAAGATCAGTTCGAAGCCGGGGTCCAGGACGGCGTACAGCTCCTCGACCAGGGGCAGCACGTTGTCCTGTTCGTTCAGGACCGGAATGACCAGCGAATAGCGGAGCAAGGCGACCTCGCGCGTAATCCGGCCGCGCTCTTAGCCCGGGCCGCGACGGGGCGCCAGTGAAGCTTTGGCTGGGCGGCCGCGTCAACCCCGCAGGTCTTGTCTGTCGGTAACAGGTCTTGTCCCGGCACGGACCGGCGTGGGGCGGCGGGTGATCCTGCCGCCCCACGCCTCTTTCATCATGGACCGTTTCCGCGCCGCCGCCGGTCAGTTCTGCGCCAGCCGTCCGCGCAGGGGGCTGTCCGGCGCCATCAGGGCGCGGGCCTGATCGTAGTCGGCGCGGGCGAGGTCTGCCCGACCCAGCCGCTCATGGGCCTTGGCCCGGTTGAAGTAGGTCAGGTCCGGCATGGTCGAATTGGCGAGCGCGATGGCGCTGCCGTAGGCCTGCGCCGCCTCGCCGTAGCGGCCCAGCGCGAACAGGGCGTTGCCCAGGTTGAAGTGGGCGTCGCCATAGTCGGGCGTCAGCCGGATCGCCTCGTTCATGTCCGCCAGCGCGTCCGCCGTCCGGCCACGCTTCAGGTTCAGCACGCCGCGGTGGACCGAGGCCACGGCGCGGCTGTTGATGCTGCTCTCCGCCCGTTGCAGGGTCCGGGTACACCAGTAGTCCGCCTCGTCGAGATTGTCCCGCAGGGTCTCCCGCACGCAGAGCTGCACATCGGTCAGCCCGATCACCGTGATGGTGCCGGTCGTGCTCAGGGACCGGACCTCCGCCACCGCCGGCCCGGTGCACATGACCAGGGCCAGGAGTCCGACGGCCAGGGTTCCAAGGGAGAAGGAGAGAACAGACGCCACCGACAGCGATGCTTTCCGCATACCGACCTCCCCATGTCAAGCGTTGCCCGAGTATTGAAGGCTAGCATGGAAGTGTTCGGTGGCGTGGGAAAGCAGATCGGCGGGAATGCAGGTCCGTCCGCCGTTGTCATGCAGCGCGTGCAGGCGTGTGACGCCTTCGGAAGTCTTAAGCCCTGTGATAGGGGTGGCCGGCCAGGATCTGCTGGGCGCGATAGATCTGCTCGGCCAGCATCCCGCGCACCAGCATGTGCGGCCAGGTCATGGGGCCGAAGGCCAGCAGCAGGTCGGCGCGGCGCCGCACCTCCTCGGCCAGTCCGTCGGCGCCACCGATGACGAAGGCGATGTCGGCGCTGTCCTGGTCGCGCCAGGTGCCCAGGCGGCGGGCGAAGGCTTCGGAGGCGAGCATCTGGCCGCGCTCGTCCAGCGCCACCAGGATGGCGCCGGGGGGAACCGCGGCCAGAAGCAGGTCCGCTTCCAGCCGCTTCAGTTCCTCGCCCGCCACCCGCTTGCGGGCCTCGACCTCTTTCAAGGTCAGGGGCCAGCCCAGGCGGCCGCGGTACTCCTCGAACAGGTCGCGCGCGGGGCCGGGCCTGGCCCGCCCCACGGCGGCAAGCCACAGGCGCATGTCGGCGTCTTCCCCGCGTGGACCGGGCGGGCGGTCAGCCCGCCCGCAGGTCCGGCTGGAACCCGGTCGTGATCAGCGATGCCGGCGGTTCCACGCCCCACATCTTCTCGATGTTGTAGAAGGCGCGGACCTCCGGCCGGAACAGGTGGACGATCACGTCGCCGGCGTCGATCAGCACCCAGTCGTTCTGGGGCATGCCCTCGGCCTCGGCGTCGATGCCCATGGCCTTCAGCTTCTCCAGCAGGTGGTCGGCCATGGCGCCGACCTGACGGGCCGAACGGCCGGAAGTGACGACCATGTAGTCGGCCAGGCTCGTCTTGCCGATCAGGTCGATCACGACCGTGTCCTCTGCCTTGTCGCCGTCGAGCGACTGGAGGACGAGATCCCGGATGCGGGCGGGGATGTCGGCGGAAGCGGCGCTGGCGCCGGCGACGCCGATGCTAGATGCGGCAGGTATGGTCTTCACCTCATGTCCCATGATGGGGGGCCCGATCCGCCGGGCCGTCGCTTGCCGCGACGCCGGCTGCCGGAACCCCGGTCTTCCCGGCCCAGGCACGGGAATCGCCCCGGCGCCGGATCTCCGTTGCCGAGGCCGGATGCAGGGGGCCGTCCAGGAACACCCAGGCCGGCGGCTCCCTCAGGGGAAGCTCGCGCGACCGGCCCGCATCCACCCGGTCCCGGGCGAAGCGCCGGGCGGCCTTGCCGACCAGCGCGGGAATAGCATAGGGATGGCGCGGGAAGACTGCAACCGGGACCATCCCGAAGATTCGCGTCCAGCCCCGCCAGTGGGGGATCTGCCGCAGGTTGTCCGCCCCCATCAGCCAGACGAAGCGCGTCCGCGGGAAGCGCCGACGCAGTTCGGCCAGCGTTTCCGCCGTGTAGCGGGTGCCGAGCTGCGTCTCCAGCGCCGTCACCACGATGCGCGGGTGCCGGGCGCGGGCCTGGGCGGTCGCCACGCGCAGGTCCAGCGCCGCCGTATCGGCGGCGGACTTCAGCGGGTTCTGCGGCGTCACCAGCCACCAGACCTGATCCAGCCCCAGCCGCTTCAGCGCCATCAGGCTGATGTGGCGGTGCCCCTCGTGCGCCGGGTTGAACGACCCGCCCAGCAGCCCGATGCGCCGCCCGGCCCAGGCCGCCCCGCCCAGGGGGCGCGGCTGTGCCGGAGACGGGAGCGGGGCGGCAGTGCGGGAATAGGGGCGGGTGGCGGCACCCGCTCCGCCGGGGTCGGGGGCCTGCGTCACGGCCGGATCTGGCCGTCGCCGCGGACGACGTACTTGTAGCTGGTGAGCTGGGCAGCGCCGACGGGGCCGCGGGCGTGCAGCTTGCCGGTGGAGATGCCGATCTCCGCCCCGAAGCCGAACTCGCCGCCGTCGGCGAACTGGGTGGAGGCGTTCCACAGCACGATGCCGCTGTCCACGCGGGACAGGAAGCGCTCGGCCGTGGCCGCGTCCTTGGTCACGATGCTGTCGGTGTGGTGGCTGCCGTGGCGCTGGATGTGCTCCACCGCCGCGTCCACCCCGTCCACCGCCTTCACCGACAGGATGGCGTCCAGGTACTCGGTCTCCCAGTCCTCCTCGGCGGCGGGCCGGACCCGTGGGTCCAGCGCCTGCACCGCCGCGTCGCCGCGGATCTCGCAGCCGGCCTCCAGCAGGTCGGCCAGGATCGGGCGCAGGTGGCTGTCCAGCACCGTGCGGTCCACCAGCAGCGTCTCCGCCGCCCCGCAGATGCCGGTGCGCCGCATCTTGGAGTTCATCACCACGGCCCGCGCCTTCTCCACATCGGCGGCACGGTCCACGTAGACATGGCAGATGCCGTCCAGGTGGTAGATCACCGGCACCCGGCTCTCTGCCGCCACCCGGGCGGTCAGCGACTTGCCGCCGCGCGGGATCACCACGTCCACCAGCCCGGTCAGGCCCAGCAGGGCACCGACGGCGGCGCGGTCGCGGGTCGGCACCGCCTGCACGGCGTCCGGCGGCAGCCCGGCCGCGCGCAGCCCGTCCTGCAGGGCCGCCAGGATGGCGCGGGAGCTGTGGAAGCTCTCCGAACCGCCGCGCAGGATGGCGGCGTTGCCCGACTTCAGGCACAGCCCTCCGGCGTCCGCCGTCACGTTGGGGCGGCTCTCGTAGATGATGCCGATGACGCCCAGCGGCACCCGCACCCGCTGGATGCGCAGCCCGTTCGGGCGGGTCCACTCCTCCGTCACGCTGCCCACCGGATCGGGCAGGGCGGCCACCTCCTCCAGCCCCCGGGCGATGGCATCGACCCGGCCGCCGTCCAGCCGCAGCCGGTCCAGCATGGCCGGGGGCAGGTCCTTGGCCCGCGCCGCCTGCATGTCGGCCGCGTTGGCCTCCAGGATTTCCGCCGCACGGGCGCGCACGGCAGCGGCGGCCGCGCGCAGGGCCGCGTCCTTCGCCGCCGTCGGCACGGTGGCGAGCTGCTCCGCGGCGGCGCGGGCCCGGCGGCCCAGCGTCTCCATCAGGGCGGCGACGTCGTCCATCGGCGCCTCGGCGGCGGCTTCCCGTGCATCCATGACACCCTCTCCCGGCCTGGGCAGGCGACACTATCGGAACCGTGAGATGATGACCATACGCCAGCCCGACCGGCAACCAGGGGGTGGCGGGCAGACGCGGCGGGGCTCGCCCGGCGCCGCTGATGCGGCTATGATCGGGGACCCGCGGGGACTGTCCTGTGGCGGGGGAAGGGGATCGGCATGGCAGGGATCGGCGGTATTTCCGGGAGCGGTCCCCTGACCGGCTCTCCCTCCGGTCTGGCGCTTTCCGGCATCGGGGATGCCCAGGCGCGCGTCGCCCGCGCGGCGGAGGCGCTTGCCGGTGGTGGCGAGGCCGCCGCCGTGCTGCCCCAGGCGGCGGCCGACCTCGCGCTCGCCCAGGTGCAGGCCGGCGTGGCGGCCGCCGTGCTGCGCAGCGACGACCGCACCACCGGGATGCTGATCGACCTGCTGGCGTGACGGGAGCGCCCGGGCTGACGGCCTTAGAGGAACCGGCTCGCCAGCAGATAGGCGATCAGCGCCACGACCGGCATCGCCAGCCCCGCCAGAACGGCCGTGCCCGTGGCCCGCGACGCCTCGGCCAGGGCCGCCTCGTTCTCACGCAGCCGGTCCTCGTAGAGCCGGCAGATGCGGGCCTTCACGGCGCAAGGGTCGGACAGGGTCCGCATCTCCGGCGTCCAGTCGGACGGCAGGACGCCGGCCGGGGCCAGGGACCGGGGTTTGCCGGCCCAGTAGGCGATGGCCGCGGCCACCTGGGCCGTCAGGCTGCCGAAGCCGGCGGCGATGCTCAGGGCGGGCGCGCGCCCGTGCAGCAGCAGGGTGGCGACGCCCAGCCCCAGGGTCAGGGCGATCATCAGGCCGGTGAAGGAGTTGGCCCGCTGATCCGCGGCCAGGGCCGCCGTGTACTGCGCCGACAGCCGCACCTCCGCCATGCGGATCATCTCGTCCAGGACCGCCCCGTCGGCCGCCGGCCCCGTCTCCGGCAGGTCGGGAGCGGGGGCGGGCAGGGCGGTTTGCACGGCGGCCGCGTCGCGGGTCAGCAGCACCACCGACACCAGCGCCACGATGCAGATCAGGAGCGCCGCCGCCAGCCGTTGCAGCGAGTCCGCCGATGCCGGCGGGTTCATCGTGAAGTACATCATCAGCGTGCCGGCCACCGCCCCGGCCAGCAGAATCGCCAAGAAGACCAGACCTGCGCGTACCATCGCCCGACCCTGATCGACCACGGGGCATCCGTCATGCCCGGACCGGGGCGATCCTATAGCGCCCGCCGGGGCCGATCCAGGCAGGAGGGGGGTCGGGGGCGTCCCGTCGCAGGGACGTCAGCCGGTGCGCCGGGCAGGCGACAATGCCTTATCCCTCGGGCAGGGCCGTGCGGCGTGGAGCGCCGCGCAGACGCGACCGGATCCGGTCGGCGCTCCGGGGGCTCCCGGCCGGCATCGTTTCCGGAACGGCCGGCGGCGCCGGCTGGGCCGCAGGTCCCGCGACATGGACCCGGCCCGGCCCCGTCCTCCCCGCGACGATCGCCACGGCCTCGTCCAGGGAGACCAGAAGCTCGTCGGTCACATCGGTGGTGCGGGACATCGGAACCTCCATGTCACCGGTTGCGCGGCGGGTCCTGGGTCAGGCGCTCGACAAGGTCGCACAGCTTCTTTTGCTGTTCGGGCGTCGGGTTGACCTGCTCATTCTTGCCATAGATCAGGAGCGCGAACACCAGATCATCCCGGAGCCGCAGGAAATAGAGAACGCGGAATCCGCCGCTCCTGCCCCTGCCGTCCGCCGCGAAGCGCATCTTCCGGATGCCGTTCATCCCGGGGACCGGGACGCCGCGCTCCGGGTGGTTCGACAATGTCTCGATCAGCCTGTCCCGCTCGGCCGGGGTCAGAAGTGCATCCGCCCGCCTTGAGAACACGGGCGTCTCGATCACCGTTCGCAGCAGCCTGTGCGACACCGCACGCATCCAGACCCGTTCCGAACGGTTGAAGACGACCGGCACTCCCTTGGGGATCATATCACCGGAGGGTATCGCAACGCCACCTGCCGGCAGCATCCACTCCGCAGGCCGAAAAGGCGCCCTACCCGGTGCGCCCGGCCGCGGGGCCGGGGGGCTTGGCCGTTTCTGCTTCCGTTCCCTTGCCGGCCGTCTCCTTCGCGCCGTCCTTCGGCGGTTTCGGGGGCTTCGGCGGCTTGGGGGGCTGGGTCAGCAGGGCGATGCGGCTGGCGTACTTCTCGGGCTCGCCGGCCACGAGCAGGGGAGCTTCCGCCACCAGGGCGTCCAGCAGCGGCTCCAGCCACTGTTCCTCCGCCTTGGCGAAGTTGGACAGCACCCAGCCGGTCACCCGCTCCTTCGAGCCGGGGTGGCCGATGCCGATGCGGATGCGCCAGTAGTCCTTGCCGACATGGTCGTCCAGCGACCGCAGGCCGTTGTGGCCGCCATGGCCGCCGCCCCGCTTGACGCGGACGCGGCCCGGCGGCAGGTCCAGCTCGTCATGGAAGACGAGGACCTGGTCGGGCGTGATCTTGTAGAAGCGCATGGCCTCGCCGGCGGCCTGGCCGGAGAGGTTCATGAAGGTGGCGGGCTTCAGGAGAAGGACCTTCTCCCCCGCCACGCTGCCTTCGGCGGTCAGCCCCTGGAAGCGGCGCTTCCAGGGACCGAAGCCGTAGCGGCGGTGGAGCAGGTCCACCGCCATGAAGCCGACATTATGCCGCTGGCGCTCGTACTCCGGGCCGGGATTGCCCAGACCGACGACGAGACGCATCGGAGCTTACGCGCCCGCCTGGGCCGCATCCTCCGCCTCGGCAGCCTCGGACTTGAGGCCCGACGGGGCGGCGATGGTGGCGATGGTGAAATCGCGGTCGGCAATGGTCGGACGCACGCCTTCCGGCAGCGCCACCGCGCTGATGTGGATGGAGCTGTTCAGGTCCGCATCGGCCAGATCGACGGTGATGTGCTCCGGGATGTTGTCGGCCCGGCAGAACACCTCAATCTCGTGGCGCACGATGTTCAGCACGCCGCCCCGCTTGATGCCCGGGGAGGTTTCGCCGTTGGCGAACTCCACCGGAATCTTCACCACGATCTCGGTCGCGGCGGAGACGCGCAGGAAGTCCACATGCAGCGGCCGGTCGCTGACCGGGTCGAACTGCACGTCACGCGGCAGCACGCGGTGCGTGGCGCCGTCGACGGTGATGCTGAACAGGTGCGTGAAGAAGCCCGGGCGGTGCAGCTCGCGGAAGAACTGGTTGAACTCCAGCGAGATCATCACCGGCTTTTCCTTGTTGCCGTAGATCACGGCCGGAATGCGGCCCTCGCGGCGCGTCTGGCGGGCGGTCCCCTTTCCGGCCCGGTCGCGCAGCTCGGCGCTCAGCGCGATGGTCTGGGTCATAGGTCATCTCCTCAAAGCAGACGGACCCGGTCGGGCGGGATCGCCCCGGGTCCGCGAGCCGGACGCCAGCCTCCAGGGGTGCTGTACGCCCGGATCAAGTTGCGCGGGTCTAATGCCCGCCCCGTTTCCTGTCAAGCGCAGACCCGGAAAAGGACCGGCGCCGACGGTGGTCAGTCGAAGATCAGTCGAACAGGCTCGACACCGAGCGCTCGTGGCTGATGCGCTCCACCGCCTCGGCCATCAGCGGCGCGATGGTGAGCTGGCGGATGTTGCGGGAGACGCGCACGGCCTCCGTCGCCTGGATGCTGTCCGTCGTCACCAGCTCGTCCAGCGGCGAGTCCGCGACGCGGGCGACGGCGCCGCCCGACAGCACGCCGTGGGTGACATAGGCGCGGACCGAGCGGGCGCCGCGCTCACGCAGGGCCACGCCCGCGTTGCACAGGGTGCCGGCGGAATCCACGATGTCGTCGATCAGGATGCAGTCGCGGCCGTCCACGTCGCCGATGACGTTCATCACCTCCGACACGCCGGCGCGCTCGCGCCGCTTGTCGATGATGGCGAGGTCGGCGTCCAGGCGCTTGGCGATGGCGCGGGCGCGGACCACGCCGCCCACGTCGGGCGACACGATGGTCAGGTTGCCCTTGTCCGGCATCTTCGCCTGGATGTCCTGGGTGAACACCGGGGCGGCGATCAGGTTGTCCGTCGGGATGTCGAAGAAGCCCTGGATCTGGCCGGCGTGCAGGTCCAGCGTCAGCACGCGGTGGGCGCCGGCCATGGTGACCAGGTTGGCGACCAGCTTGGCGGAGATCGGCGTGCGCGGGCCGGTCTTGCGGTCCTGCCGGGCATAGCCGTAGTAGGGGATCACCGCCGTGATGCGGCGCGCGGACCCGCGGCGCAGCGCATCGATGGTGACCAGCAGCTCCATCAGGTTGTCGTTCGCCGGATAGCTGGTCGACTGGATGACGAAGGTGTCCTCGCCCCGGACGTTCTCCAGGATCTCGACGAAGACCTCCATGTCCGAGAAGCGCCGGACGCTGGCCTTGGTCAAGGGCACCTTGAGGCAAACGGAAATGGCCTCGGCCAACGGCCGATTGCTGTTGCCGGCGATGAGCTTCATGGGAGCGCCGCCCGTCTCGCGATGTCGTGGTGGAAGTGCCACGCCCGCCCGGCGGCCGTAGCGAAACCTTCATGAGGCGCGCGGACCATATCAAGGCATGTTCTTGAAGTAAACGCTGCTCCTCCCTTCTCGGCGCGGCCGGGGCATCTCCTCAGGGTATGGCTGCCTCCCCCGCGCGGACAGTCATCCTGTGCCAGCCGCTGCCGGGCGGGTACGGGAGCCAGCCCCGTTCGACTTGGCCGGACGGCCCGCTTCCGGCGCCCCGCCCCCCGGCCGGTCACTCCGCCAGGGCGATGGCGGACAGGCCGCGGCCGTAGTCCGGCTCGCCCTGCAAGGTGGCGCGGCGGTAGCTGAAGAAGCGGTCGGTCTCGCCCAGCGTGTCGTGCGGCGTGCGCTGCACCCCCGCCACCCCGGCCGCGACCAGCCGCCCCTCGGCATAGCCGCCCAGGTCGAACAGCCAGTGCCCCTCCCGGCGCGCGGGGGCGAACAGGGCCGCGTGCGCCGGGTCCTGCTCCAGGAAGCGGTCGCGGAACTCCGCCCCCACCTCGTAGGAGCGGTGGGCGATGTGCGGGCCGATGGCGGCCAGCGTGCGCTCCGGCCGGGCGCCCAGCGCGGTCATGGCGGCCAGCGTGGCCTCCAGCACGCCGCCGAACGCCCCCTTCCAGCCGGCATGGGCGGCGCCGATCACCGCCGCCTCGGGATCGCAGAACAGCACCGGCGCACAGTCGGCCGTCAGGATGCCCAGCGCGATCCCCGGCACCCGCGTCACCATCGCGTCGGCCTTCGGGGCGGTGCTGTGGTGCCAGGGGGCGGTCACCGTCACGACGGTGGGGCTGTGGATCTGGTAGACGGTGACCAGGCTCTCCGCCGGCAGGTCCAGCCGGCGCATGCAGCGGGCCCGGTTCTCCGCCACGGCGGCCGGCGCGTCGCCCGAGCCGAAGCCGCAGTTCAGGCTGTCGAACAGCCCGCGGGAGACGCCGCCCGTGCGGGTGAAGAAGCCGTGCCGGATGGCGGGGATCGCGTTCAACGTGCTAAGGGTGATCACGGTCGTCCTGCGGACCTTCGCGGCGGAAAACGGGGTGGCTGGGGGTCAGGCGTCGAAGCCGGCCGGGGCCGGCAGGCCGGGGCTCGTTGCCGCGACCGCCTTGAACAGCCGGACCATGCCGGCCTCCCCCAGCAGGCGGTCGAGGGCGCTGTCAATATCCGCAGGTGCGCCGGCGTCGCAAGCCCCTTCAGGACGGCGGCGCGGGTCCGGATACCAGGGCGGACAGCAGATCGCCCTGCGTCACCGGCCCCCAGGCCGCGGCCCCGCCCGCCCGCAGCGCCGCCGCCAGCGCCGCGAAGTCCACATGCGCCGTCAGGTCCGCCTCGCCCGGGGCTTCCAGCGGGTCGGCGAAGCGGTGCCGCCGCACGGCCTGGAGCGTGTCGCCCACGGCCGGCCCGGCATGGCCGTAATCCACCATCAGCGCGGCACCGGGCGCGCGCGCCAGCCGTCCGCCGATCTCCTGCGCCACGGCCGCCGCCGCGGGGGCCAGCTCGACGACGCTGCCGGGCGGGGAGCCGCGCAGGGCGGGCGGCACCAGCGCCTCGCCGGCGGCCGGGTCCAGCACCCAGGCCAGCCGCCCGTCCGCGTCCAGCCCCACCTTGCGCTCGGCCCAGAGCAGCCGGCCGCGGTGTTCCTGCCGCACGAGCTGGCGGATCGGCAGGGCGTCGAAGAACTCGTTCGCCAGCAGCAGCAGCGGCCCCTCCGGCACCTCCTCCAGCCGGTCGTGCCAGACCGGCGCCGGCGGGGCGGGCAGGGCGGCCAGCGCCGCCGCCTGCCGCTGCCGCAGCACCGGGCTCGTCTCCACCAGATGCGGGCGCAGGGCGGCGTGGAAGCCGGGCACCCGGGCGGTGGCGCGCAGCGCGTCGGCCATCAGGGTGCCGCGGCCCGGTCCCAGCTCCACCAGGGCGACGCCGGCCGGACTGCCCATCGCCAGCCAGCAGTGCGCCGCCCAGAGGCCCAGCATCTCCCCGAACATCTGGCTGATCTCGGGGGCGGTGGTGAAGTCGCCGCCCGCGCCCAGCGGGTCGCGGGTCGTGTAGTAGCCGTGCTGCGGATGGCCGAGGCAGAGCGCCATGTAGGCGCTGACCGGCAGCGGTCCCGTGAGCCGGATCTGCCGGGCGATCAGCGCCGCGAGCGGCGTCTCCGCCTCCGGCGGCGTGCCCGTGACGGGCGTCGGGCTCATCGCCCGGCCGCGGCCGCCGCGGGCGTGCGCACGGGGCCGAACGGCGCCCGCACCAGGATCCAGAGACCGATCAGCACCATCGGCACGGACAGGATCTGTCCCATGGTGACGCCGAAGGCCAGATAGCCGATCTGCACGTCGGGCTCGCGGAAGACCTCGCCCAGGATGCGGGCGATGCCGTAGCCGACCAGGAAGGTGCCCGACAGCGTGCCCGTGCGCTCGCGCACCGCCGGCTTCGACGCCAGCCAGGCCAGCACGGCGAACAGCACCAGCCCCTCCAGCGCCGCCTCATAGAGCTGGCTCGGGTGGCGCGGCACCCCGCCGGCCCGCGGGTCGGGGAAGATCACGGCCCAGGGCAGATCCGGTGCGGGGCGGCCCCACAGCTCGCCGTTCACGAAGTTGGCGATGCGGCCCAGGAACAGCCCCACCGGGCCGGCCACCGCCACCAGATCGCCCAGCGCGAAGGGGCTGAAGCCGTGCCGCCAGCCATACAGCAGGATGGCGGCGACGATGCCCGTCAGCCCGCCGTGGAAGGACATGCCGCCCGACCAGATCGCCAGGGCCTGCAAAGGATGCTGTATGTAGTAGTCGAGATTGTAGAACAGCACGAAGCCCAGCCGGCCGCCCAGCAGCACGCCGACGATGGCCCAGGTCAGGAACTCCGACAGGTCGTCCGGGGTCGGCCGGCCCGGAATCGCCCGGGCCAGACGGGTGCAGTACCACCAGCCGAACAGGAACCCGGCCAGATAGGCCAGGGCGTACCAGCGGATCACGATGGGACCCAGCTCGACCGCGACGGGGTCGATGGCGGGAAAGGGGATACCGGACATCGGACAGGGGCTCTAGCGATACGGGTCGGGGGTGGCGAGGTAGTCGCGCACGTAACGGGCGACGCCCTCCTCCAGCGACGTGAACGGTGCCGTGTAGCCCGCGGCCCGCAGCCGGTCCATGCGCGCCTGCGTGAAATACTGGTAACGGCCGCGCAGCACGTCGGGCATCGGCACGTACTCGATGGCCGGGGCGCGGCCCGTGGCGATGGACAGGGCGCAGGCCAGATCGTTCCAGGTGCGGGCGTGGCCCGTGCCCAGGTTGAACAGGCCGCTGACCTGCGGGTGCCCGTACAGCCAGATCATCACGTCCACGCAGTCGCCGACCCAGACGAAGTCGCGCATCTGCCCGCCGTCGGGATAGTCCGGCAGGTCCGAGGCGAACAGCCGGGCCGGCTCGCCCGCGGCGATGGCGGGCCACATCTTGCAGGCCACCGAGCGCATCTCGCCCTTGTGGTATTCGTTCGGGCCGTAGACGTTGAAGAACTTCAGCCCGGCCCATTGCCGCGGGCGCCGGCCGCCGGTCATGCCGCCTTGCAGGATACGGCGGTCGAACAGGTGCTTGGACCAGCCGTAGGGGTTCAGCGGCCTGAGCGCCGCCAGCGCCCCCGGCGACGGGTCATCGTCGAAGCCGGCCGAGCCGTCGCCATAGGTCGCGGCGGAGGAGGCGTAGATCATCCGGGTCGCGGTGCGGGTACACCACTCCCAGAGATCCAGGGTCAGGCGGAAATTGTTGGTCACGATCAGGTCGGCGTCCGTCTCCGTCGTCTCGGAGACCGCGCCCATGTGGAACACGCAGTCGATCTCGCCGGCATGGCGGTCCAGGTAACGGAACAGCTCCTCCGGCGGGATCAGGTCCCAGAGGGCGCGCTTGCCCAGGTTGCGCCACTTCTCCCCGCGGCCCAGCCGGTCGCAGACGACGACGGGACCCAGGCCCGCCTCTTCCAGGCCGGCGACCAGGTTCGATCCGATGAAGCCGGCACCGCCGGTGACCACGAGCATGGGCGGCCCCTCCCTGCCGATTCAGCAGGCGGACGGCACGTCCGCCGGCCTTGAGTGTTATAGGAAGTGTTATAGGGGCCGGGGTGGGTTGTCCACGGTGGGTTGTCCACAGGGCGGCGACCCGTGGCTGACGGGACGTCCCCGGTCCGGGCGGCGGCTGCGCCGCGGTTGCGGACCATCAGGCCAGGGGACGCTTCTCGGGGGACGCTTTTCCGGGGTTGCGCCGCCCGCGACGGCACCGCATCTTGCGCCCCCGTCCGACGGGCCCGGCCGATCCTGCATTGGACAGGCCGGGACCCGCCCGCCATACTGGCGCGCTTCCATCAAGGGGTGATGACCGATGCAGGTCGACAATAAGCTGCTGGATGATCTGGCCCGAGTCGCGAGCAGCGCGGTGGGTGCGCTGACCGGCATCCGCTCGGAGGTCGAGTCCCAGTTCCGCCAGCAGTTCGAGCGTATCCTGTCGCAGATGGACGTGGTGCCGCGCGACGACTTCGAGATGGTGCGCGAGATGGCCACCCGGGCCCGCGCGGCCCAGGAGGAGCTGGAGGACAAGGTCCGCCAGCAGGAGACGCTGGCCGACCGGGTGACCCGGCTGGAAGCCCTGGTCGCCACGCTGACGGCGCAGCTCGAACTGCTGAGCCCCGACACGCCGCCCAAGCGGCCGCACCGGCCGGCCGGCAAGGATGCCGGTCCGGACGCGGGCGCCAAGGACACGGGCGCCAAGGATACCGGGGCCTGATCCGGCCGGCGCCGCACGGGCGGCGCCTGTCCGCACCGTCGCTGAAAGAACGGCTGAAACGGCCCTGGACGCCGGAACCGCGTCGGGGAAAGTTCATGCACCGGAATACCCGGCCCGCCGGGAATCCGGTTGCGCGCACGGGGGCGCATCTGGCACCGTAAGCCTAGTAGCCCCACGGTCTGGAACCACAACATATCGGCGCTGTCATACATGCTGGGTCGGGCCGGGGGCACGACGCAGCGTGACGGAGCCGGGGCAGGCGGGTTTCCAGACCGGGAACGGGGGGCGGGGTCATCCTTCCCACCGCGCGCGAGAGGAGGGCGCATCATGACGGCCGTATCCGTCGATACCCAGGGCAACACCCACAATCCGCTCGACATCATCGAGGAGATCGTCGTCGCCAACGAATGGCCCTTCGATCGCGCCAGCGAGGAGGAGATGGTGGTCGAGATCGGCGGGCGCTGGTGCGACTACCGGCTCTTCTTCGTCTGGCAGACGGAGGTGAGCGCCATGCAGTTCTCCTGTCAGTTCGACATGAAGGTGCCCGTACCGCGGCGGCCGTCCATCCACGAATTGCTGGCCGAGGTGAACTCGAAGATGTGGCTCGGCCATTTCGATGTCTGCCCCGAGGAGCAGACCCCGATGTTCCGGCAGACGCTGCTGCTGCGCGGCGCCCGGGCGGCCAGTGTGGAACAGCTTGAGGATCTGGTGGACATCGCGCTGTCCGAGTGCGAGCGTTACTACCCCGCCTTCCAGTTCGTCATCTGGGGCGGCAAGTCGGCCCAGGAGGCGGTCACCGCCGCCATCCTGGATACGGTCGGGGAGGCCTGATCCCCGCACGGCGACCGCCCGGATGCGGCCGCGGCGAGCTGTGGAACAGGCCCCGGAAACAGGAGGCGGTTCGGGCATCGGCATGGGTGTTTCGCTGCTGCTGGTCGGATGCGGCAAGATGGGCGGGGCCCTGCTCTCCGGCTGGAGGGCGGCCTCGGTCGCGTCCCGCATCGTCGTGGTGGAGCCGTCCGGCCCCGCCGCGGCCTTTCCGTCCGGGGTGCCGGACGGTGTCGAGGTGGTGACCGGGGCGGAGGCGCTGCCGTCCGGCTTCGCGCCCGACGCGGTGGTCCTGGCGGTCAAGCCGCAGATGATGGATGCCGCGGCCCCCGCCTACGCCCGCTTCGCCGGAACGGCCGTCTTCCTCTCCATCGCCGCCGGCAGGACCGTCGGCTATTTCGAACGGGTGTTCGGGTCAGGGGCGGCCATCGTGCGGGCCATGCCCAACACGCCGGCCGCCATCGGCCGTGGCATCACGGCGGCCGTCGCCAATGCCGCCGTCACGTCCGAACAGCGCGATCTCTGCACCCGCCTGCTGGCCGCGGCCGGGGAGGTGGCGTGGCTCTCCGAGGAGAGCCAGATCGACGCCGTGACCGCCGTTTCCGGCAGCGGCCCGGCCTATGTCTTCCTGCTGGTGGAGGCGCTGGCGAAGGCGGGGGAGGCGGCGGGCCTGCCGCCGGATCTCGCCATGACGCTGGCCCGCGCCACCGTCTCCGGCTCGGGGGAGCTGCTGCACCGGGCCGCCGAACCGGCGGACCAGCTCCGCCGCAACGTCACCAGCCCCGGCGGCACCACCCAGGCGGCGCTGGACGTGCTGATGGCGCCGGACGGGCTGGGGCCGCTGCTCGACCGGGCGGTCGCCGCCGCAGTGCGCCGCTCGCGCGAGCTGGCGGGCTGAGCGGAGCCGGGCCGTGCCGCTTCCCCTCAGCCCCAGCGCCCAGCGCTTCCAGAACCTGATCAACGACCTGGGCCATCCGGTCCATGTCGTGGAGTTCTCCGCCTCCACCCGCACCGCGGCCGAGGCCGCCGCCGTCGTGGGCTGCGAGGTGGCCCAGATCGCCAAGTCGATCATGTTCCGCACCCGCGACAGCGGCCGGCCCGTGCTGGTCGTCGCCAGCGGCAGCAACCGGGTGAACGAGACGGCGGTGGCCCGCCGGCTCGGCCCGCTGATCGGCGGCGAGAAGCTGGCGAAGGCGGATGCGGAATTCGTCCGCGCCAATGCCGGCTATGCCATCGGCGGGGTGCCGCCGCTCGGCCATACGGTGCCGCCGGTGGTGCTGGTGGACCGCGACCTGCTGGCGTTCGACACGGTGTGGGCCGCCGCGGGCACGCCCAGCGCCGTCTTCCCCGTCGCCCCCGCCACCCTGGTCGCGCTGACCGGCGGGCAGGTGGACGAGGTGACCTGAACGCTGCCTGCCCGACCGTCTTTCCCCGGCGATCCCGTCCGTCCCGGCTGGCCGGACCGGGAGTCCGTCCCCACTTCTAGCGGGTGGCCCCGGGAGTCCGCTTCCGCTGGTGCGGCAGGGACGTGAGGGGCCTGAGACAGCAAGCGCCGAAGACAGCAAGGGCGGAGACGGCATGAGCAGGAAGTCGGACCCGGACAGGAAGACCGAGGCGGAGCGGCGCCTCATCGCCGCGGCCATGACCCTGGCGGCGGAGAAGGGCTGGCGCGACCTCACGCTCGCGGAGATCGCAGCGGCGGCGGAGGTGTCGCTGGCCGACCTCTACCGCCATTTCCCCGGCAAGCTCGCGCTTCTGCGCGGCCTCGCGCGGCTCGCCGATGGGGCTGTGCTCGCCGGCCCCGCTCCCGACATGGAGGAGCGGCCGCACGACCGCGTGTTCGACGTGCTGATGCGGCGCTTCGACGCGCTGGAGCCCTACCGGGCCGGGCTGCGCGTCGTCTGGCGGGAGCTGCGTGGCTCCCCCTCGGCGGCGCTCTGCGTGGCGCCGCAGCTTCCCCGCTCCATGGCCTGGATGCTGGAGGCCGCCGGGCTGCCCGGCGGCGGGCTGGCCGGCATGCTGAAGGCGCGCGGGCTTGCCGCCGTCTGGCTGGCGACCCTGCGCGTCTGGTTCGAGGATGACAGCCCCGATCTCGCCCGCACCATGGCGGCGCTCGACGCCAATCTGCGCCGGGCGGAGGAGGTCTGGAACAGCGTCTCCCGGCCGCGCCGGCGGGCTACCGCGGCCGAGGCGCCGGCCCCCTGAAGTGCATGCGATTTTGTGCAGTGCAACAAAAAGATTGACTAAGAAAGCGGCAGAGGGCAGTCTTCGACGCGACTTTGTTGCAGTGCGGCGCAACCCGGACGTGGGGGAACGAATCCATGGCGGCTTCCAAGAATCCCTTCTTCGACTTCGACATGTCCAAGTTCATGGACCCGGCGAAGTTCATGGACGTGACGAAGATGATGGGCGACTTCAAGGTCCCCGGCGTCGATCTCGACCAGATGATGCAGGCCCAACGCAAGAACATCGAGGCGCTGACCGCTGCCAACCAGCTCGCCTTCGAGGGGTTGCAGGCCGTGATGCGCCGGCAGGTGGAGATCCTGCGCCAGTCGATGGAAGAGGCGTCCTCCAGCGTCTCCGACATGATGGCCGCCGGCACGCCGGAGGAGAAGGTCGCCAAGCAGACCGAGCTGGTGAAGGCCGCCTTCGAGAAGGCGCTCACCAACATGAAGGAAATGGCCGAGATGGTCGCCAAGTCGAACACCGAGGCGGCCGAGGTCCTCTCCAACCGGGTCAAGGAAAGCCTGGAGGAGCTGAAGGTCGCCGTCAGCAAGACGCAGCCGAAGAAGTAGGCCGCCCGCGGGTGCCGGCGCGGGGCCGACCGCTCCGCCCGGCCCCCTCCGCTCCTCCGGATCAGCGCCGTCAGACCGGCGCCGTCAGACCGGCAGCCTGACGATGGCGCGCAGCCCCCCGTGCGGGCTGTCGCCCAGCACCACGTCGCCGCCGTGCCGTCGGGCCACGTCGCGCGCGATGGTCATGCCCAGCCCCACGCCCCCCGTCTCGGCATTGCGCGACGGTTCCAGCCGGGTGAAGGGGCGGAACACCTCTTCGCGGCGGTCGGGCGGGATGCCGGGCCCGTCGTCGTCGATGACGATCTCCACCGCCGTGGCGTCGCGGCGCAGCCCGATCCAGACATGGCTGCCGTAGCGGCGCGCATTGCCCACCAGATTGGCGAGGCAGCGCTTGAAGGCGTTCGGGCGGATCGGAAGGATGATGCCGGCCTCCCCGTCCGCTCCCTCGTCCTTCCCCCCGTCCTCGCCGGCCGTCTCCGCCGGCAGATCCAGGGTGACGGCGGCGCCCTCGCGCCGGGCGTTCGCCGCCACGGCCTCCAGCAGCCGGGCGATGTCCACCGGCTGGGGTGCTTCCGCCCCTTCGCCGCGGGCGAAGGCCAGATAGCCCTCGATCATCGTCTCCATGTCGGCCACGTCCTGGCGCAGCTCCGCCACCTCCGGCAGGTCGGGCAGCATGGCCAGTTCCAGCTTCATCCGGGTCAGCGGCGTGCGCAGGTCGTGGCTGACCCCGGCCAGCATCTCCGTGCGCTGGCTGATCATGCGCTGGATGCGCTCGCGCATCAGCAGGAAGGCCGCCGCCGCCTGCCGCACCTCCAGCGCCCCCTCCGGCTTGAAGCCGGGGGCGTCGCGGCCCTTGCCGAAGGCGTCGGCCACCACGGCCAGCCGGCGGATCGGGCGGATCTGGTTGCGCATGAAGACGATGGCGATGGCGAACAGCACCACCGAGCTGCCGATCATCCACATGATGAAGAGATAGCTGGTGAAGCTGAACAGGCGGCGCTCCGGGCTCATCACCGAGAGCACGCCCTCGTCCATCTGGATGCGGATCTCGATCCATTCGTGCGCCACGGTGGAATCGATCCGCCAGGGCCGCCGCACCCGCTCGTCCAGGGCGCGGCCCAGGGTGGTCTTCAGGATGCCGCGCAGTTCCTGCCGGCCGGGGGGCAGGGTCTCGCCCGGCAGCCAGCTCACGAACAGGTCCACGGCGCCCGCGGCCCGCGCCATGGTGCTGGCGCGTTCCTCCTCGCTGCGGTCCTCCAGCAGCTCGTCCACGATGATGGCGATCTCGCCGGCGACCGCGAAGGCCAGCCGGTTGGTCATGGTGTCCCAGTGCCGGTCGTAGAAGACGAAGGTGGCGATGGCCTGGGCCAGCACCACCGGCGTGGCGATGATCATCAGCGAACGGCCGAACAGGGTCCGCGGCAGGAACCGCTTCATCCAGGCGAAGGGCCGCGGCCGCCGGCGCCAGGCGGCCAGGGGGCGGGACAGCATTCCGGGGACGGTCATGCCGGCTTCCCTCAGTCGGGCCGCAGGACGTAGCCCTCGCCGCGCACCGTCTGAAGGTAGCGGGGCAGGCGGGGGTCGTCCTCCAGCTTGCGGCGCAGGCGCGTGACCTGCACGTCGATGGTGCGGGCGTTGCACTCCATGCCCACGCGGTCCACCAGCTCCTCCCGGCTGAACACCTCGCCCGGCGCCGTCGCCAGGGTCTTCAGCAGGCCCGCTTCGGCGGGGGTCAGGCGCACGGTCTCCTCGCCGGCGCGCAGTTCCTCCCGCTGCGGGTCGAACACCCAGCGGCCCAGGCGGATCTCCGCCGGGGCGGCGGCCGGCTTCGCCAGCCGGCGCAGGATCGACTGGATGCGCAGCAGCAGCTCCCGCGGCTCGAACGGCTTGGGCAGGTAGTCGTCGGCCCCGGCCTCCAGCCCGGCGATGCGGTCGTCGGGCTGGCCGCGGGCCGTCAGCAGGAGGATCGGCACGCCGCCCGTGCGGCGCAGGCTGCGGGTCAGGTCCAGCCCGTTCTCGCCCGGCATCATCACGTCCAGCACGATCAGGTCGAAGCACAGCCCCTCCAGCCGCGCCCGCGCTTCGGCCGCGTCGGCCGCCGTTGTCACCAGGAAGCCGTGCTGCGACAGGTAGCGCTTCAGCGCCTCGCGCAGGCGGGTGTCGTCGTCCACCACCAGGATGTGCGGGATTTCCTCGGTCATGGCGGGATCATACCGCGCTCCCGCCCCCGCGGCATCCCCCGCCGCATCCGGCCGGCCGGGCGAACCGGCGCGATCCTCCGGCGGACAAGCCACGGCGGCCGCGCTCCGCTGGCGGGGCAGGGGCGGGGTCAGCGTTTCGGGGCGGGGCCGCGGGCGGGGAACTTGGCGCGGTCGTCCTCGTCCATGATGCCCAGCATGACGGTGCGGAATCCCTCCACCGCCTCGGCCCCGGCGGCGCGGTAGGCACGGGCGATGCGGGCGCGCTGGGCGTCGGACAGTTCGCGCTCCAGCGCCTCGCCCTTGGCGGTCAGGGTCAGCAGGCGCTGGCGGCGGTCGCGGGTGCCGGTGCGCTGCTCGATGTACTCCTGCCCGATCAGGTCGTTCAGCACCCGGCTGAGGCTCTGTTTCGTGATGCGCAAAATCGATAGCAGCTCTGTGATCGTGATCTGGGGATAGCGTCCCACGAAATAGACGACCCTGTGGTGCGCCCGGCCCAGACCGATTTTCTCAAGCATCGCGTCGGGTTCGGCGGTAAAGTCGCGGTAGGCGTAGAACAGCAGCTCGATCCCCTGACGCAGTTCCTCCTCGCGGAGGAAGAGGGGGTTGGCGCCGGTTTTTATGTCAGCCATGTTGACTTTTTTCTGAAAGATCGTAACGTCCGAGCTGTCCACCCGGACACATTCTGACCCGGGCGTAAGCCATGAGGAACCGACCTGCGATGTCCATCATCCCCTTCCACGACCGCGACGGCGTTATCTGGTTCGACGGTGAGATGGTGCCGTGGCGCGATGCCAAGATCCACGTCCTGACGCACGGCCTGCATTATGCAAGTTGTGTATTCGAAGGGGAGCGGGTTTACAACGGCAAGGTCTTCAAGCTGACCGAGCATTCGGAACGGCTTGTCAGGTCGGGGGAAATCCTCGGTTTCCGCATTCCCTACAGCGCGGCGGAGATCGAGAAGGCGACGAATGACGTCGTCAAGGCCGCGGGCATGGTCAACGGCTATGTCCGGCCCGTGGCGTGGCGCGGCAGCGAGATGATGGGCGTCTCCGCCCAGGCGAACAAGATCCACCTCGCCATCGCCGCCTGGGAATGGCCCAGCTATTTCTCGCCCGAGTTGCGGATGAAGGGCATCTCGCTCCAGATCTCCAAGTGGCGGCGGCCGGCGCCCGACACGGCGCCCACGGCCAGCAAGGCGGCCGGCCTCTACATGATCTGCACCATGTCCAAGCATGCGGCCGAGAATGACGGCTTCCAGGACGCGCTGATGCTGGACTACCGCGGCCTCGTGGCGGAGGCGACGGGTGCCAACATCTTCCTGGTCAAGGACGGGGCGATCCATACGCCGACGCCGGACTGCTTCCTGGACGGCATCACCCGCCGCACCGTGATCGGCCTCGCCCGCCGGCGCGGCTACCAGGTGGTGGAGCGGGCGATCAGCGCCGACGAGCTGAAGGACTTCACCGAGGTCTTCCTCACCGGCACCGCTGCCGAGGTCACGGCCGTCGGCCGCATCGGGGACATCACCTATACCCCGGGCGAGATCACCAAGGCCCTGATGCTGGACTACGACGCCCTGGTGAACGGCCGCCTCGCGGACGCCGCCGCGGCCGAGTAACGCCGCTCGACCCGGTCCGGTCCCGCCCGTCCCCCGTCGCCCACGGCGGGGGAGGGGCGGCTACCCCGCGTCATCCGCCGCGCCATCCGTGTCCGTCGGCACCAGCCCGGGCCGGTCGCGCCGGAAACACGGATGAACACGGATTGTCCGGATGAACACGGGTGAAGGCTCCGGGCACCGCAGGCGCCGGTGACCGTCCACCTGCCCGGATCGCCGGGGGCTCCGGAAAGTACCGACGGGTGCCGTTCCGATCCGTGTCATCCGTGGTGATCCGTGCCATCCGGTCCGTCGGCACCAGCCGCGGGCCGGTCGCGCCGGAAACACGGATGAACACGGATGAAGGGTCCGGGCGCCGCAGGCGCCGGTGACCGTCCGCCTTACCGGATCGCCGGGGGCTCCGGAAAGTACCGACGGGTGCCGTTCCGATCCGTGTCATCCGTGGTGATCCGTGCCATCCGGTCCGTCGGCACCAGCCGCGGGCCGGTCGCGCCGGAAACACGGATGCACGATGACGTTTCCCGGGCGTCGGGGGGGCGTCAGCCGGCGGCCAGATTTTCGGAGAGGGCCTCCTCCGCCAGGGCGGGCAGGCGCACGGTGACGACGGTGCCGTGGCCGGGGCGGCTGTCGATCGCCATGGAGCCGCCCAGCATCTCCACGAAACGCCGGGTCAGCGGCAGTCCCAGCCCGGTGCCCTTGGGGTGCGGGCGATCGGGGCTGCGCACCTGTCCGAACGGGCGCAGGGCCGTGGCAAGGTCCTGCGGCGCGATGCCGATGCCGGTGTCGCGGATCACCAGGATGCAGGCCCCGCCGTCGCTGTCGGCGCTGACATCCACGGTCACGCAGCCGCCCTTGGGCGTGAACTTGATGGCGTTGGAGGCGAGGTTCAGGACGATCTGCCTGATCTTCTCCGGGTCGCTGCGCAGCCGCAGCGGCGTCTCCGGCACGCTCACGGTCAGGCTCACGCCGCCGATCTCGGCAAGCTGGCGCAGCAGGCGGATGCTGTCCTGCACCGTGCGGCCGATATCGATCTCCCGCAGCTCGATCTCGTCCTGGCCGGATTCCGCCTTGGCCAGATCCATGGTGCCTTCCACCAGCGCCAGCAGGTGCTCGGCGGCGGTGTGGATGTCGTGGGCATACTCGGCATAGTGCGGGTTGCCCAGCGGACCGTAGGCCTCCGCCACCAGCAGGTCGGCAAAGCCCAGGATGGCGTTCAGGGGCGTGCGCAGCTCGTGCGTCGCGTTCGCCAGGAACTCGCTCTTGCGCCGGTTCTCTTCCCGCGAATGCTCAAGCTGTTCAGCCAGTTGCCGTTCGGCATGGCGCAGCACCTCCATCGCCTCCGACAGGCGCTGGGTGCTCTCCTTGACCATGCTCTCCAGCATCACGTTCTGGTGCCGGAGCTGGCGTTGCAGGAACTGCGCCTGGGCCACGTTGGAAAGGCGGGCCAGCAGCTCGTGCGGGTCGAAGGGGCGGCCGATGAAGTCGCGGGCGCCGCGGCGCAGGGCTTCCAGCCGGAGATTCCGGTCGGAATGGCCGGTGACCAGGATGACCGCGGGCTCCACCTCCAGCCGGGCGGCCTGGAGCGCGTCCATCACCTGCAACCCGTCCAGGTGCGGCATCACATAGTCGAGCAGGATGACGTCCGGCTTGCGCTCGCGGCATTCCGCAACGGCCGTGCGCGGATCGCGGACCGTATGGACGGCAGCATAGCCGTCCTGGCGCAACAGGTCGGAGAGCTGGGCGAGATGTGTCCGGCTGTCATCGACGACCAGGATGGTACAGGTCCGCTGTCCCTGGGTCATATCTTCTTGATCGCTCTCAGAAACCGGCGGCTATCCTATCGCTCTCCAAGGGTCTCTGTCTCCGGCAACTTTCGCACGGCTCCCTCGCAGCCGGATGGACTACCACTTCCGGGCTGCCGCCTCGTCCTCTGCACGGGCCTCCACCCAGCGGCCGCCCTCCACGGTCTCTTCCCGCTTCCAGAAGGGGGCGCGGGTCTTCAGCCAGTCCATCAGGAACTGGCAGGCGGCGAAGGCGGCGTCCCGGTGGGCGCTGGCACAGGCCACCAGCACGATGCGGTCGCCCGGCTCCAGCCGGCCGTGGCGGTGGATCACCAGCACCGACTCCAGCGGCCAGCGCGCCTTCGCCTCGGCCGCGATGGCGCCGATCTGGCGCTCCGTCATGCCGGGATAGTGTTCCAGGGTCAGGGCCTGGACGGCGGCGGCATCCGCGGCGCCGGGGTGCAGGTCGCGCACCAGCCCGACGAAGCAGGCCAGCCCGCCGATCCGCGGATTGCCGCGGGTCAGGGCCGCCAGCTCGGCGCCGACATCGAAATCCTCCGCCTGCACGCGTACCGTCACGGGGGGCCTCAGCCGCCGGTGACCGGGGGGAACAGCGCCACCTCGTCCCCCGGCCGGACCGGATGCTCGAAGGGGACGTATTCCTGGTTCACGGCCACCTTCACGACGGCCAGATTGGCCAGCGCGTCGGCATAGCCGGGGCCGCGCCCCTTCAGCCAGTCGATCAGGCCGGCCACGTCCGTCACCCCGGGCGGCGGCTCCACCGTTTCCTCGGACAGGCCGACCTTGGTGCGCAGCCAGGCGAAATAGAGCAGCTTCACAGCAATCCTCCCCGCGGTCTCGCCCCCATACATAGCGCACCCGGCCAGGGACGGAAGCCCGGACAAGGCAGCGGACCGGCGGGGAGGGGCTCTGCCTCAGCCGTCACTCGTACTCGGCCCAGGTGCTGCCGTCATTGCGGTTGTAGCGGATGCGGATCACCGAGGTCCGGCAGAGGTCGAAGCCGTTCCAGACGGCTTCCTCGCCATCGTCATAGACGACCTTCAGGTCCCACTTGCACGACTTCTCCTTGTAGGGGAAGGAGATCTGGACGCGGTCGCCGTCCTCCAGGACGTCGCGGCCCATCACGTCCTCTTCCCAGTCGTCCGTCTTGGCCGAGGAGACGTAGACTTCGGAGATCGTGTAGCCGGTCTTGTTGACCAGGGTGAAATCCTGCCGGCCGTCGGCCAGCGCGGCCCCGGCAAGAAGGACGGGGACCAGGACACTTGCAGCAAGCGCGCGACGGATCATGGAGTCCTCATCGTCAGGCCGCCGACCGTCCGGCGGCACGACGAAAGAAATACCCATTATTTGTTCCGGTGTCGAGATGCAGTACAGTCGGCGTCATCGCCTGGAAGGAAGCCTCGGAAGTCTTCGGCTTTCGATGCTCCGCCGTCTACTTGTATGCATTCGCCTTGGACTTCTCTTGTAGGGGCGCCCGCTTGCAGGCGTGCGCTCCTGTGCCGGCCCGACCTCAGGTCCGCACCTCGGTCGCCCGCGGCGGCTTTTCCGGCAAGGGCGCCAGCATGTGGCGCAGGCCGGCGCGCAGATAGTCCCAGCCGGTGACCAGGGTCAGCAGGGCGGCGACCCAGAGGCCGGCCTCGCCGATCAGGGTGGTGGGCAGCCAGCCGGGACCGTCGTCGCCGACAATCAGCACGCCGATGGCCCCCATCTGGATGCCGGTCTTCCACTTCGCCAGCCGGCTGACCGGCACGCCCACCTGCAGGCCGGCCAGGAATTCGCGCAGGCCGGACACCATGACCTCGCGCAGCAGGATGACGACGGCGGCGATCACGGCCCAGCCGGCCACCTTGTCCACCGCCACCAGCATCATCAGCACGGCGGCGACCAGCAGCTTGTCGGCGATCGGGTCCAGGAACTTGCCGATGACGCTCTCCTCCCGCCAGGCGCGGGCCAGGTAGCCGTCGAACCAGTCGGTGATGCCGGCCGCCGCGAACAGGGCGCAGGCGGTGTAGGCGGCCGACGGCCCCGGCACGAAGAACAGCGCCACGATCACCGGAATGACGACGATCCGGGACAGGGTCAGGATGTTGGGCAGGCTGGTCAGCATCGGCGTCCAAACACTTCGCGGTCACGGCAGACCGGGTCGCCCCGGCTGCTGGCGGAACCGGGCGCAGCCGCGTCCGGTTCCTTGGCCCGGTTCCGGGCCGGGCCCATCCTAGCCGTCCGGATGGAAGTGGTCATAGATGATTCTGGCCACCGCCTCGCTGATCCCCTCGACGCTGGCGAGGTCCTGCAGTCCGGCGCGGGAGACGGCGCGGGCCGAGCCGAAATGGTGCAGCAGCGCCTTCTTGCGCCGCGGCCCGATGCCGGCGATCTCGTCCAGCGGGCTGGCGCCCAGCGCCTTCTCCCGCCGCGCCCGGTGGGTGCCGATGGCGAAGCGGTGCGCCTCGTCGCGCAGGCGCTGGAGGTAGTAGAGGACGGGGCTCTTCGGATCGAGTCCGAAGGGCGGACGGCCGGGCAGGAAGAAGCGCTCGCGGCCGGCGTCGCGGTCCGGTCCCTTGGCGATGCCGGCCAGCGGCACGTCGTCGATGCCCAGCTCGGCCAGCACCTCCAGCGCCACGGCAAGCTGGCCCTCGCCGCCGTCGATCAGCAGCAGGTCGGGCCAGGTGCCGCCCGTGCGCTCCGGGTCCTCCTTCAGGGCCCGCTCGAAGCGCCGGGTCAGCACCTCCCGCATCATGGCGTAGTCGTCGCCGGCGGCGGCCGGGTCCTTGATGTTGAACTTGCGGTAGGCGGACTTCAGGAAGCCCTCGGGGCCGGCCACGATCATGCCGCCCACGGCGTTCGTGCCCTGGATGTGGGAGTTGTCGTAGACCTCGATCCGCTGCGGCGGTTCCGCCAGACCGAAGACCTCGGCCACCCCGGCCAGCAGCTTCGCCTGGCTGCCGCTCTCCGCCAGCCGGCGGCCATGCGCCTCCCGCGCGTTGGTCAGGGCATGGTCCACCACCCGGCGCTTGTCGCCGCGCTTGGGGGCCACCAGCGCCACCCTGTGCCCGGCGCGCACCGACAGCGCCTCCTGCAGCAGCGCGTGTTCGGGCAGGTCCTCGCTGACCAGCACCAGCTCCGGGGCGGCCTTGTTCTCGTAGAACTGGGCGACGAAGGCGGACAGCACCTCGGGCGTATCCTGGGCCTTGTCGTGGCTGGGGAAATAGGCGCGGTTGCCGTAGTTGCGGCCGCCGCGGAAGAAGAAGACCTGGATGCAGGTGACGCCGCCGTCCTGGTGCGCGGCGATCACGTCGGCATCCTCCACCCCTTCGACATTGATGTCCTGATGCGCCTGGATGGCGGTCAGGGCGCGGATGCGGTCGCGCAGCTTGGCCGCCGTCTCGAACTCCAGCGCCTCGGCCGCGTCCTGCATGGCCCGGGCCAGCCGCGCCTGCACCTCCGAACTCCGGCCCGACAGGAAGGACTTCGCCTCGGCCACCTGGGCGGCGTAGCCGGCGTCGCCGACCCGGCCGACGCAGGGCGCCGTGCAGCGCTTGATCTGGAACTGGAGACAGGGCCGTGTCCGGCTGGCGAACACCGTGTCGGTGCAGGTGCGGATCTGGAAGGCGCGCTGCAGCGCCGTCATCACCCGGTTCACCGCTCCGGCGCTGGCGAAGGGGCCGTAATAGCTGCCGGCACGGTCGCGGGCGCCGCGGTGCTTGGTGAGCTGGGGGAAGGGGTGGTCGCCCGTGATCAGGATGTGCGGGAAGCTCTTGTCGTCCCGCAGCAGCACGTTGTAGCGCGGCATCAGCCGCTTGATCAGGTTCGACTCCAGCAGCAGCGCCTCCACCTCCGTGTGGGTGGTGACGAACTCCATGGTGACCGTCTCGGCCACCATGCGCTGCAGGCGCACGGGCAGCTTGGCGACCTGGGTGTAGTTGGTGACGCGCCGCTTCAGGTTCCGCGCCTTGCCGACATAGAGCACGTCCCCCTCGGCGCTCAGCATGCGGTAGACGCCGGGCCGGTCGGGCAGGGTGCGCAGATACCCCTTGATCGTCTCCACCCCGCGGGCCAGGTCCGCCACGCTGCCGCGTCGCCGCCGGCCCGGGCGCGCCTCGGCGGGGGCGGTGCTTCCGTCTTCTCCCGGCCCCCCGTCCGGAACGGCGGGGGCGGCGTCGGCAGGACCGTCCGTCGCCGGGCTGTTCACAGACGGCAGGGTCTCCGCGTCCTGCGGGGGAGGCATCTCATCGGGGTGCATGCCGCTCATGTGGCCGATCCCGCCGCCATGGTCAACGCGGGTGACGGGCAACCCGGGCATGCCGCGCCGCGGGCGCTGCGGCCGCCGCCGATCCGCAGGATGCCGGCCCCGGCCCGGGGCGGGACGTCGAATCGACCGGCCCCACCCTTCCGGGAGGGGTAATCGGGAAGTCATCCACGATTCCTGTGGATAACTCTGCGGATAAGCCCTGGTCTGTGCTGTGGGACCCTAAGCGCTCCGCGGCTTTCACGTCCCTGCTCATTTTTTGGGCATCAAATATGACGTCATTGATTTCATTGAGCTTTTTTCAAGTCAAGGGGTCACGGTCCCGTCATGTGGCGGATTTTTCGGCTTGACAGGCGGGGGCGTGGGGCGCAGCCGGGGGGTGTGCAAAACTTCGGCTCCCTTTATTTCGGCGGGCGAACCATCCTTGGGTCCGGCCCCCGGCCAGAGCCTGCCGAAAGAACAGGGCCAGGGGGGCGGTCTGTCTTCTCCGTGCGGATTTGCAGCACAGCACCTGCCGCACTGCGGCACAGGCGCGCCGGCCCGGAGTCCCGTCCGGCCGCCCGCCGGCACCGCCCGCTCCCGGGGGTCACGACCCGCCCGGCAGGACCGAGGTCGGCAGCGCCCAGCCCATGTGCTCGCCCGCGTCCAGCGCCAGCATCTGGCCGGTCAGGGACGGGGTTTCCAGGATGAAGTGGACGGCGCGGCAGACCTCCTCCACGCCCACGCGCCTGCGCAGCGGCAGGCTGCGCGCGTGCTCGTCGGGATCCAGGGGCGGGGCCGCTGCCATGGCGGCACCTTTGGCGTCGGGCTCCCGCGCCGGGCGGAACTCCTGCCCCGGGCCGATGCCGTTGACCCGGATGCGCGGGGCCAGCGCCAGCGCCAGCGTGCGGGTCAGGGTCCACAGCCCGGCCTTGGACACGGTGTAGCTCAGATAGTGCGGCGTCAGGTTCAGCACCCGCTGGTCCAGCACGTTGATGACGCAGCCGCTCTCGGTCTCGGAAAGCTGGCGGGCGAACTGCTGGATCAGCACGAACGGCGCCCGCAGGTTCGTCTCCATGTGCCGGTCCCAGCAGCGCCGGGTGGCGGTCAGGGCCGTGTCGTCCTCGAACACGGAGGCGGCGTTGATCAGCAGGGTCAGCGCCCCCAGCGTCTGGAAGGCCTGCGGGATCAGCCCCGCCGTGTCGGCCTCGCTCGCCAGATTGGCCTGGAGCGCGTGGGCCGTGCCGCCGTTGCGGCGGATGTTCGCCACCACCTGGTCGGCCAGGTCCTTCTGGGTGAAGTAGTGGACACCCACGTTCCAGCCGTCGGCCCCCAGGTCCTCCGCGATGGCGGCGCCCACGCCCATCGCCGCCCCCGTCACCAGTACCGCCTTCTTCGCCATCACCGGCATCGTCGCTCCCCCGCCTGCGCTCCGTCACCTGTCGCCCGGCAGCGTAACGCTCCGGCCGGGCAGGTGTCAGTGGCGATATGGCATGCGGGGCGGGCGGGGACCCGCAACGGTGACAGGGGCGCATAAAAGAGCTAAGCAACCCCCATGCTTTCCACGCTTGTGCAACAGACGGGTCTGAGCCCCGGCGAACTGGTGACGGCCGGCGCCCTGGCGCTGGTGTTGGCCGTGCTCGTCCTGGTGCTGCTGCTGGCGCTGGTCTCGCGGCGGCGCCGGATGCCGTCGGCGCGGCAGTACGACGCCGACCTCTACAAGCGTCGCATCGTGCTGGACGAGTTGCCCTTCGAGGCGATCCACGATGTCCGCATCCATGACGGGCATGGCAAGGTGCTGAAGGTGGACCATGTGCTGCGGCTGCCGGCCTCGGTCCTGCTGGTCCATTCCGGCCCGCACGACGTGGTCGGGCCGGTGAAGGCCAATGCCGGGTCCGGCCTCTGGCGCTATGTCGCGCCGGGGGGCAAGGTCGGCAGCTTCCCCAATCCGGTGGTCAGGCTGCATCCCCTGATCCAGGCCATCCGCGGCCGCTTCCCGCTGGTCCGCATCCGGGTGCTGACCGTGTTCCCGCGCAGCGCCGACCTCGGTCCCCGGCCGCCCAAGGGGACCTGCGTCATGGACGATTTCGCCAAGGCGATCCGCGACATGGCGGCCGAGGACGGGGGCGCCTCGCCGGCCCTGGACGCGGCCTGGGACACCCTGTCCAAGGCGTTCTCCCAGGCCAGCGGCCGCACCGGCGGGCGGGCCGGGGCGAACAGAACGGGATCGGGCACTGGAACGGCGGGCCGCCGCGTCCTATCCTAGGGGCATGCCCCAGGACCGCCCCGACACCGCCCCCACCGCCGGCTCTGCTGCTGCCGGCTCTGCTGCCGCCGGCTCCGATCCCGCCGGTTCCGCCGTGATGCCCTGGCGCACGCGGGTGGAAAGCCCGCCGCAGCGCGCGCCCCTGACGGTGGTCAGCGAGTTCGCCCCGGCGGGCGACCAGCCGCGCGCCATCGCCGAGCTGACGGAGGGCCTGCGCCGGGGTGAGCGCGACCAGGTGCTGCTGGGCGTCACCGGCTCGGGCAAGACCTTCACCATGGCGCACGTCATCCAGGCGCTGCAGCGCCCGACCCTGATCCTGGCGCCGAACAAGACGCTGGCCGCGCAGCTCTACGGGGAGATGAAGAGCTTCTTCCCCGACAACGCGGTCGAATACTTCGTCAGCTACTACGACTATTACCAGCCGGAAGCCTACGTCCCGCGCACCGATACCTATATCGAGAAGGAATCCACGATCAACGAGCAGATCGACCGCATGCGCCATGCCGCCACCCGCGCCCTGCTGGAGCGGCGCGATGCGGTGATCGTGGCCTCGGTCTCCTGCATCTACGGTATCGGCTCGGTGGAGACCTATCAGGCGATGACGGTGGACGTCGTCGTCGGGCAGGCGCTGCACCGGCAGAAGTTCCTCCAGCAGCTCGTGGAGCTGCAGTACCGCCGGAACGATGCCGGCTTCTCCCGCGGCACCTTCCGGGTGCGCGGCGACACGGTGGAGCTGTTCCCCGCGCACATGGAGGACCGGGCCTGGCGCTTCTCCCTGTTCGGGGACGAGGTGGAGGCGATCCACGAGTTCGACCCCCTGACCGGGGAGAAGCAGGGGGCGCTGAAGGAGGTGCGGATCTACGCCAACAGCCACTATGTCACGCCCAAGCCCACGCTCCAGCAGGCGGTGGAGCAGATCAAGCGCGACCTGAAGCTGCGGCTGGAGGAGTTCTACGCCGAGGGCAAGCTGCTGGAAGCGCAGCGGCTGGAGCAGCGCACCACCTTCGACATCGAGATGATGGCCGCCACCGGCTCCTGCGCCGGCATCGAGAACTATTCCCGCTACCTCTCGGGCCGCAATCCGGGCGAGCCGCCGCCGACCCTGTTCGAGTATCTGCCCGAGGACGCGCTGCTGATCGTGGACGAGAGCCACGTCATGGTGCCCCAGATCGGCGGCATGTTCCGCGGCGACTTCATGCGCAAGTCCACGCTGGCGGATTTCGGCTTCCGGCTGCCCTCCTGCAAGGACAACCGGCCGCTGAAGTTCGAGGAGTGGGACACCATGCGCCCGCCCACGGTCTTCGTCTCCGCCACCCCGGGGCCCTGGGAGCTGGAGCGCACCGGCGGCGTCTTCGTCGAGCAGGTGGTGCGCCCCACCGGCCTCGTGGACCCGGAGGTGATCGTCCGCCCGACGGAGACGCAGGTGGACGACGTGATGGCCGAGGTGCGCGAGGTGGTGGCCAAGGGCCTGCGCGTGCTGGTCACCACCCTGACCAAGAAGATGGCCGAGGCGCTGACCGAGTACATGATGGAGGCGGGCATCAAGGTCCGCTACATCCACTCCGACGTGGAGACGCTGGAGCGCATCGAGATCATCCGCGACCTGCGCCTGGGCGTGTTCGACGTGCTGATCGGCATCAACCTGCTGCGCGAGGGGCTGGACATCCCCGAATGCGGCCTCGTCGCCATCCTGGACGCGGACAAGGAGGGCTATCTGCGCTCCCGCACCTCGCTGATCCAGACCATCGGCCGCGCCGCGCGCAACCTGGAAGGCCGCGCCATCCTCTATGCCGACAAGGAGACGGCCAGCATGAAGGCGGCGCTGGAGGAGACGGCGCGCCGCCGCGCCCGCCAGCTCGCCTACAACGCCGAACACGGCATCACGCCGGAGAGCGTGCGCAAGAACATCGCCGACGTGCTGGGCAGCGTCTACGAACGCGGCGACCGCGTGGAGGTGGACACGGGCGCCGCCGGCAACCTCCTGGCCGGCAAGGACATCAAGGCCGTCATCGCGGACCTGGAGAAGAAGATGCGCACGGCCGCCGCGGACCTGGAGTTCGAGACGGCGGCGAAGATCCGCGACGAGATCCGCCGCCTGGAAGCCATCGACCTCGGCCTCGCCGCCCCCGGCATCCCCGGCAGCACCGCCCTGCGCGCCAGCGCCCGGGGAGACCACGCCCGGGCAGACCACGCCGCCGCGAAGGGCCGCGGCCGCGGCGACACGAAGTCCGCCAAGGGGGCTCCCAAAGGCGCCCCCAAGGGCGCACACGCCACCGACGACGGCGGCCTGGACGTCGGCGGTGTCCAGTTCGGCGGCACCCGGACCCGGAAGCGGCGGTAGGCGCCCACCGGATCTTCTCACCACGGAGGCACGGAGGACACGGAGTTTCCGCCCGCCCTCGGAGGTCGCGCGCATCTTGCGGGCCGACACCCCAGGCGTAGGGCAGGGAACGCGGATGGCCATGGATGCCGGCTGCGCCGGCGCACGGATGGCGCGGACAGGAACAGGTCTCATCCGGTTCATCCGTGGCTATCCGTGGTTATCCGCGTTCATCCGTGTCCTGAATCACCGCATGCCGCGCGCCTGCCGCCGCCAAGCGCCTGCCGCCGCCCCTGTGCGAGTCCGCGTGACCCCGGCAGGCAGGGCCCTTCCTGCGCCCTCCGTGCCCCTCCCGTGTCCTCCGTGCCTCCGTGGTGCATCGCCTCCCGCCGTCCGCCGGCCGCATCGCACCTCTGCCGCGGCTGGCCCTTGCCCCTCCGGGGCGTGGGGCGTACCGTCGCGGCCCGTCCGCCCGGACCGATCCACCGACCACCGCCCCGGGGCCAGCCATGCCGTTCCTCGCCAGCCGTCTTTCCCGCATCAAGCCGTCGGCCACCATCGCCGTCACCTCCAAGGCCCGCGCGCTGAAGGCCGCGGGGCGCGACGTCATCGGGCTGGGGGCGGGGGAGCCGGACTTCGACACGCCGGACAGCATCAAGGACGCCGCCATCGAGGCGATCCGCCGCGGCTTCACCAAGTACACCGACGTGGACGGCACGCCCGAGCTGAAGAAGGCCGTGGCCGCCAAGTTCCGCCGTGACAACGGGCTGGAGTACGACCCGGCGACGCAGATCACCGTCGGCACCGGCGGCAAGCAGGTGCTCTTCAACGCCCTGCTGGCGACGCTCGATCCGGGTGACGAGGTGATCGTGCCGGCGCCCTACTGGGTCAGCTATCCGGACATGGTGCTGCTGGCCGAGGGCACGCCGGTGCCCGTCGCCTGCCCGGCGGAGGCGGGCTTCAAGCTGACGCCCGCGGCGCTGGAGGCGGCCATCACGCCGCGCACCAAGTGGCTGATCCTGAACTCGCCCTCCAACCCCACCGGCGCCGCCTACACGGCCGCCGAGCTGACGGCGCTGGGGGAGGTGCTGCTGCGCCATCCCCAGGTCTGGGTGATGAGCGACGACATGTACGAGCACCTGGTCTATGACGGCTTCCGCTTCGCCACCATCGCCCAGGTGGTGCCCGGTCTTCTGGGCCGCACGCTCACGGTCAACGGCGTCTCCAAGGCGTACAGCATGACCGGCTGGCGCATCGGCTTCGCCGGCGGTCCGAAGGAGCTGATCAAGGCGATGGGCGTGATCCAGAGCCAGTCCACCTCCAACCCCACCTCCATCTCCCAGGCGGCGGCGACCGAGGCGCTGAACGGCCCGCAGGACTACATCCCCCGCCAGGCCGAGGTGTTCGCCCGCCGCCGCGATCTCGTGGTCAGCATGCTGAACCAGGCCAAGGGCCTGTCCTGCCCGAATCCGGAGGGGGCGTTCTACGTCTACCCCTCCTGCGCCGCCACGCTGGGCCTCTCCACCCCCGGCGGCCGGGTGATCGGCAGTGACGAGGACTTCGCCACCGAACTGCTGGAGGCGGAAGGCGTGGCCGTCGTGCATGGCGCGGCCTTCGGCCTGTCGCCGCACTTCCGCATCAGCTACGCCACGTCGGAGACGGTGCTGGAGGAGGCGTGCCGCCGCATCCAGCGCTTCTGCGCCTCGCTGCGCTGACGCCGGCCGGGGTCGGAACGCCGAACGGAAGCGGGACCGGAAAACCGGGCGGCGGCGCAGGCAGGCCGCCGCCCTTGAGTGCTGCCGCGGGACATGCCGCGGCAGTGGCGGAAGCACGACCGGAGCCGATGGGGGGCCGGACCCCGTCTCACGCGGCCCGGATCGCGGGGCCGGGCTCAAGCAAGTCCGGGCCATCCATGCAAGCTGTTAAAAGTTCTGTATTTCCCGCCGGCGATCCGGAAAAGGCTGTCAGCCTGACCTGACACCGGGGGGCAGGGGTTTCCCCCTCCGGGGCAGGCATCGCCCGCGCGGACAGGCCCCCGCGCGGATCAGGCCGCCGCGCCCAGGGGGACGGACTCGGCCTGCGAGGGGCGCGGGGCCGGCTTCGGGTCCGTCCGGTCGGCGCTCTGCGCTTCGACGGGCGAAAAGGCAGCGGCCAGGGCCAGGGCACAACCCAGGGCGGCAAAATTCAGGCATCCACGGCGGGCCGTCATGGCTTCCTCCCGGACGGGCCGCGTAAGTGCGGCCCCTTGCCGCCATTTTTAGGAAGTGCGGACGGGGCCCGCCAGCGTATCCTTGACGCAGGTCATGGTTGGCCGCCGGGTGTGCTACCGCGGTAACAGGTGGGCTCGGCTCCTGAGGTTCTGGCCTCAAGGAAGGTCCTTCATTCTGTCTGGCGCAATTCCGATAAGTGGGACTTCGTTTCGATGAGAAAGCTGGATCGTGTCTTGTTCGTGGTTCCGGTATTCTTCGCCGCAGTCATTACCGGAGGACCGGGGGCGGGGGCTTCTGCAGATGAAGGGCCGACAGCTCCCTATATCCATTACTATCAGCCCGTCTGCCGGACCGATGCCGAGGGTCTCTCGGCGGACGGGCTGCGCCTTGTTGCCAGGGCGCGCACCCCGGGACCGATCCGCACCGAAGGCAGTCGCACCCTGCTGAAGACCCGCGACCTCGTATCGGGGCGTGAGCGCGTAGTCGAGGACGTGACGGTTTATGTCCCCTTGGATGGAACGGCGAGCCGGTTCCTGGTGGTGCTGCGGGACAAGACGCCGATCCTGGTCACCCTGGAGCCGGACGTCTCCGAGCGCCCCCTGGTCGTCCCTCTCGCCCGGGAGATGCCCCAGGACAGAAGAATCCTGCTGCCAGACCGGGTGACGCGCCTGGGCTATCCGGCGCAGCCGCATACCGGTTTCATCGCCCTGCGGCTGGGAGCGGATGCGGACCCGCTGTCCGCCGACAGGCATCATAAGGGCGGTGACCTGTTCACCGTGGACCTGTCCAGCGGTACGGCAGAGCTGCTGGTCCGGAATCCGGGCGATATCGTGCGCTGGGTGGTCGATGCCGAGGACCGTATCTACGCTGTCGCCGGCCGCCCCAATGAGGTGGGCGACCCCCTGGATCTCCGGCACCTCTTTCTCGGCACGGTCGAGGAGATCCGCCAGGGGCGGACACCGACCCCGCTGCTGACCATCGACAAGGACACGGTCTTCCCTGCGGACTACCTCCGTATGGGGCGCGGTCTGGTCATGGACGGGATACCCTGGAGCCATGTGCGGTACTGGGACGGGCGGGGTCTGCTGGCCTTCGGG
The DNA here is from genome assembly GCF_000016185.1 of Rhodospirillum centenum SW. Taxonomy (NCBI): domain Bacteria; kingdom Pseudomonadati; phylum Pseudomonadota; class Alphaproteobacteria; order Rhodospirillales; family Rhodospirillaceae; genus Rhodospirillum; species Rhodospirillum centenum. The sequence continues at coordinate 1,936,417 of NC_011420.2, read as the reverse complement.
AAACTGGGCGGCGACGGTACCGTGACGCCGCTCTGGGCTCCGGCCCGCGGCGATGTCTCTGATCTGCTGCTCTCCGCCGACGGGCGCACGGCTTTCGGGGCGGTCGAGACCGCCGGCTTCTCCCGCATCGCCCTGTTCGATCACGACTCCGCCTGGATCGAACCGGCCTTGCAGACGGCCTTCGGTGCGCCCACCGCCTTCGTCTCGGTCACGGCAGCCGATGCTACGGGCGAACGCCAGCTCCTGCGGGTCTACAGCCGCGACGGGCAGGTGGACGACGTCATCCTGGACATCAAGGCCAGGGCGGTGCAGCGGCTTTCGTCCGGGTGCGACCTGATGGGGGCCTTCGCCTTCGACTTCCGCTTCATCACGGCGCGGGACGGGACCGAACTGCCGGTCTACACGGTCCGGCGCCGGGCCGATGCGGCAGCCGGCACCGATGGCCCTGCGATTGTCATGCTGCACGGCGGTCCACAGGAGCAGAACAAACCCCATCTGGACCAGTTGACCCTGTTCCTGGCCGACCGGGGCTATACGGTGATCATGCCCGACTACCGCGGCTCCACCGGCTTCGGGCAGGCCTTCCAGAAGGCGGGGTTCCGTCAGTTCGACGGGGCCATGCTGGACGATGTTGAGGACACGCTGGCCTGGGCGGTGTCGGCGGGACTGGCGCGGCGGGACCGGGTGGCGCTGGTGGGCGGCAGCTTCGGCAGCTATCTGGCGCTGGCGGCGGCCAACCGCCCCGGCACGCCCTACCGCGCCGTCGTCGCCCTCGGCGGCCTCGTGGACCTGGAACAGTTCTTAGCTTACGCCCGATCAATGGGTTCCGCGGGGATGGAGCAACTCCGTTACCTGGGCGATCCGGATGATGCCGATCTGAAACGGCGGCGTGTGGCGGCGTCGCCGCTCACCGGCACCCGGGAGGGCTTCCCGCCCACGCTCTTCGTGCAGGGAGAGAAGGACGAGGTCACGCCTGTCGGTCCCGTGCGCCAGATGCAGGCCCGGATGGCGGCGGCGGGGCGGACATCCACCCTGGTGACCCTGCCGGAGGACGGCCATGAGATCAGCTCGCTCGACGGCGTCATCGTCTCCAGCGAGGCCATCGAGCGGTTTCTCCACACGTATCTGGGGGGTGAATGCACCTCCTGCACGGATGACGGGGGTGACGGGCAGAAGTAGCGGCGGTCACGGTTCCGTCCGGTCACGGGGCCGTCATTGATCAGGGGCTGGACTGGGGGGGCGCCTCCGGCGACAATCCGGGGCCGTTCCAGGCGGACGTCCCGGGTCCGCGGCGATCCGGAGCGCGGCAGGGCGGCGGACCCTCCCCGCCCTGGCCGGAAACATATAATAAAATCAAAGATCAAGGAGAGCGCCCGTGGGATTCAAGACCGTCCTCGTCCACATCGGCCCCGATCCTGACAGCCGTCGGCGGGTGGAGATCGCGGCCGAGTTCGCGGCCCGCCAGCAGGCACGGCTGCGCGGCCTGTTCATCTGCCTTCCCATGCAGCTTCCCGGCCTGCCCTATGGCGTGTCCATGCGCGATGCCGTGCTGCGGGCGGAGGAGGTCTCGGCCGAGGCCCGGGAACATTTCGAGGCGGTCTGCGGGCGCAACGGGCTGCGCCATGAATTCCTGATGGAACTGGGCGACGCCGCCGAGCACCTCGCCCTGCACGGCCGCTATGCGGACGCCATCGTCATCAGCCAGGACGCGCCGCGCAGCGCCTTCAACGATTTCCACGCCGACCTGACGGAGTTCCTGCCCTTCGCCGCCAGCGCGCCGGTGATCGTGCTGCCCCAGGGCCGCGACAGCGTGATCGACCCCACCCGCATCCTGATCGCCTGGAAATCCTCGCGGGAGGCGGCGTCGGCCGTGCGCGACGCGCTGCCGCTGCTGAAGGAGGCCGAGGGCGTCACCGTCGTCTGCGCCCAGCCGCACGGCTCCAAGGATCTGCCCGGCGCCGGCCTGTCGCAGTTCCTGGCCGAACACGGCGTCCAGGTGGAACTGCGCACCATCGGCGCCGACGACCACGATGTCGGCGACACCATTCTGGAGGAGGCGCGGATCGCCGGGGCCGGGCTGATCGTGATGGGCGTCTACGGCCACAGCCGCCTGCGCACCCGCATCCTCGGCGGCGTCAGCAAGTACGTCCTGCAGCACACCAAGGTGCCGCTGCTGGTCACGCACTGATCACCGCCCCTCCGTCCGTCCGGGCGGGAGGACGCCGCCTCACGCCTGTTCGAGGGTGACGATCCCTATGGAGGGGGCGGCCGCAGCGGGCACCAGGCGCCACGGGAAACAGGCGATGAAGCTCTATGTCAACGGCACCTCGCCCTATGCGCGCAAGGTGCTGGTGGTGGTGCAGGAGAAGGGGCTGGAGAGCGCCGTCGAGACGGTGTTCTGCGACCCCTGGTCGGACCCGGCGGCCCTGCTGGCCGTCAATCCGTTGTCAAAGGTGCCCGCGCTGGACCTTGAGGACGGCACGACGCTGGTGGACAGCGACCTGATCGCGGAATGGCTGGACGCCTCCGGCCCGGCCCCGCGGCTGCTGGCCCCCATCGGGCCGGCACGCTGGCGGGCGCTGCGGCTGGCGGCGCTGGCCCGCGGCGTCACCGACGCGGCCTTCGCGGCCGTCGTGGAGGGACGGCGGCCGGAGGCGGAACGCTCCGCCGGCTGGGTGTCGCGCCAGACGGCGGCGCTGCGCCGGGCCGTGCCGGCGCTGGAGAAGGCCCGCTTCCCGGACGGCGAGCCCGGGGAGCCGGAGCACTTCGACCTGGGCGACATCGGCCTTGCCGTCGCCTTGGCCTATCTGGATTTCCGCCACGCCGCGCTGGGCTGGCGCAGCCTCGCGCCGCGGCTGGCGGACTGGTACGACGAGGTCGGCCGAAGGCCGTCGATGCAGGCGACGGCCTTCGGCTGAGCGGGCAGGCTGCTATTCCAGCAGGGAGCGCAGCATCCAGGCGGTCTTCTCATGGATCTGGAGACGCTGCGTCAGCAGATCGGCGGTCGACTCGTCGCCGCCCTTCTCGGCGGCCGGGAAGACGCGCCGCGCAGTGCGCGCCACGGCCTCGTGCCCGGCGACGAGCTGGCGCACCATCTCCATCGCGGACGGCACGGCCGTCTCCTCCGTCACCGAGGTCAGGGCGGCGTACTGGGTGCTGCTGGCCGGGGCCGGGAAGCCCAGGGAGCGGATGCGCTCGGCGATGTCGTCCAGCGCGTTCCACAGCTCCGTGTACTGGGTCATGAACATGGTGTGGAGCGTGTTGAACATCGGGCCCGTGACGTTCCAGTGGAAGCCATGGGTCTTCAGGTAGAGCGAGAAGGTGTCCGCCAGCAGGGCGGACAGCCCGTCCGCGATCTCCTTGCGGTCCGCTTCCGGAATGCCGATGTCGATGGTCATTGCCTTGGCCATAATCGCTTCTCCTCGATGCTGTGAGCCGTAACCGGCCATCCGCTGGCGATCCTAACGGGGCGGGGACATCCCCTCAAGCCCAGTTTAGAATTCTTCCAAGTTTACCGGCTATGCGTCGCACACAAAGGATAAGCCCCTCCGGGCCCTTGAAGAAGCACTACCTATGGCAGGGGTATCGCCGCTCCCCTTTTCCGGCTCCGGCGGGACCCGCACAACGGAACGGGCGGGCCGCGGGGGCCCGCCCGTCTTCTGGCCGGTCTCTGCCGGGACGGCGGCTCAGCCGATGCTGGCGCGCAGCATCCAGGCCGCCTTCTCGTGATAGGCCATGCGCTGGTTCATCAGGTCCTCGGTGACCGTGTCCCCGGCCTCCTGGGCGATGTCCACCACCTCGCGGCAGGTCCGCGTCACCGTCTCGTTGTCGCGCACGAGCTGGCTCAGCATCTCCTGCGGCGCGGGCACGCCGTGCTCGTCCTCGATCTCGGTCAGCTTCAGGAACTGGCTCAGGCTGCCGGGGGCGAAGTGGCCCAGGGCGCGGATGCGCTCGGCCAGGTCGTCCACGGCCCCGGTCAGATCCTCGTACTGTTCCTGGAACATCTCGTGCAGGGAATGGAACTGCCGGCCGGTGACGTTCCAGTGGAAGCCGTGCGTCTTGCCCAGCAGCGTGTAGGTATCGGCCAGGACCCGCGCCAGCCCCTGTGCCAGATCCTGCCGGGCGTCCTCGGGCAGCCCGGTCTGCACGGGCAGCGCCTCGTGCGACGGGGGCGTGCGCTGGGTATCGGTCAGTTGCTGGTCCATCGTTTCTCTCCGCGTTCAGGGAACGTGTCCCTGCAACAGCGGAAAGAGCACCGGGTCACGGCAGGCGGGTCGGAATGGCTGCGGCGTCCTGCCGCGGCTAACGCCCGGCGGCTTCGGCCGCCAGCCAGCCGCGGGTCAGTTCCTCGTTGCGGCGGACATCGGCGGGAAAGTCCATCTCGCCCCACTCCAGCCCCTCGATGCCCACGGTGCCGACCACCGGCGTCGCATCTTCCGGCGTCGCCCGGGCGATGCGGTCGATCACCGAGAGATACCAGAGCTTCAGCCCTTCCGGCGCGCGCAGGGCGCGCTCCACCTCCGTCCGGAAGCGGTGGCCGCCCTCGGGCGTGAACTTCAGGAAGCCGATGGACTCGCCGTTGACGATCTCCGCCGGCAGGGTCTTGCCGATGGCCAGCAGCCGCCCGTCGGGGGCCGTCCGCACCTTCATGTCGTCGGCGTCGTAGCCGTCCTTGCGGTCGATGGTGACCGTGATCGGCGCGTCCCCTGCGGCCAGCAACCGTGCCGCCGCGGCGGTCGGAAACAGGGTGTCGCCGTTCAGGATCAGGAAGCCGTCCCCCATCTCTCCGCGGGCGGCCCAGCAGCTCCCCAGATTGTCGGCCAGGGCGTAGAAGGGGTTGTGCAGGGTCCTCACCCGGATGCCCGACAGCGGCATGGCCGCGATGGCCTGGTCCACCATGTCGGCGCCGAATCCGGTGACGACGACGGCCTCCTCCACGCCGGCCTGCGCCAGATGGCGCAACTGCCATTCCAGCAGGGTGCGGCCGGACAGCGCGATCAGGCATTTCGGCTGGTCCGCGGTCAGCGGCATCAGCCGCTTGCCCTGCCCGGCGCTCAGGATGATGGCTTTCAAGAACGGCTCCCGACACTGGCCCCGCGGGCGCCGGACGGAACCGGCGCGCCGGAGGGCGTACCCACTCCAGGGAAACTGGCGACGCTCTTACTGCGGCAAGCCGGCGGCGGCTGCAAGACGCTTGCGCACGCCGCAGCAGGATGGGGACCGCCCCGGGGCCGGACAAGAGGGCCGGAACGGACGGACCCCGGGGATGGCCCCGGGGTCCGCTCCGCCCTTGGGCGGGATCAGCCGGCGTTCGCTGTGACGGCGGTTACCGGACCGGCGGCTACTGGGCCGCGATGGCGGCGGCGCGGCTTTCGATCACGCGGTCGGCCAGCTTGCCGTTCAGCTCGGCCAGATGCGCCAGCTCGGCCGTGTAGGTGCCGAGCCCCTGGCTCAGGGACCGCATCTCCACGATCAGGTCGGCCATGTCGGCCTGCGGGATGTAGGCCTTGGTCTCGTCCCAGCCGGGCCAGCCGGGCCGGGCGTCGAAGCCCAGGATCTGGCCGCGGCGCTGGCTGACCATGCGCTGCACCTTGGGCGTGAACTCCGACGGCACCGACAGGGTGACCAGCAGGATCGGTTCCAGCAGCACCGGCTCGCACTTCGGCAGGGCCTCCTGCATGGCCATGCGGCCGGCGGTCTTGAAGGCCTGTTCGCTGCTGTCCACGGCATGGTACTGGCCGTTGGTCAGGGTCATGGCCACGTCAACGACGGGGAAGCCCAGCGGCCCCAGGGCCAGCGCCTCCTTCGCCCCTTCCTCCACGGCGGGGATGTAGGTGCGCGGGATGACGCCGCCGACGATCCTGTCCTCGAAGCGGAAGCCCTCGCCGCGGGCCAGCGGCCGCACCTCCACATGCACGTCGGCGAACTGGCCGTGGCCGCCGGTCTGGCGCTTGAAGCGGGCGTGCTGCTCGGTCGGTTTCCGGATCGTCTCGCGGTACGGCACCGCCGGCGGGTGGGAGCGGACGGCCACGTTGTAGCGGCTGCGCAGCCGGTCGATGGCGATGGCCAGATGCACCGCGCCCTGGCCGGACAGGATCAGCTCGCCCGTGTCGCCGCCGTGCTGGAAGCACAGGCTTGCGTCCTCGTCGATCAGCTTCTGGATGGCGGCGGTCAGCTTGACCTCGTCGGTCTTCTGCTCGGCGGCGATGGCGACGGCATGGACCGGCACCGACGGCTCCGGCCAGAAGGTCGCGCGCACGGCCGGTCCGGCGTCGGACAGCACGTCGCCGCTGCGCGCATGCTCCAGCTTGCCGATGGCGACCACCTCGCCCTGGGCGGCGGGGCCGCGCTTGGTGGCGGCAAGGCCGACGAAGTCGAACAGGCCGCTGGCCTTGTCGCCGGACAGAACGGCCCCGTCGCCGACCGTGCCGCGCCAGACGCGGGCGATGGACAGCTTGCCGGCATGGCTGGCGTGGAAGGTCTTGAACACCTGCACGACCGTCTGGCCCTCGGGGATCCCCAGGCGGGCGGCGCTCTGCGTGCTGTCCGGCGTCTCGTGGCGCAGCGCCTTCAGCAGCCGGCGGACACCGTGGTCGCGGTCGGCGCAGCCCAGGAAGACGGGCACGATCAGGTCGCGCGCCAGATCCTGCGAGAGTTGCCGGTAGACCTCGCCGCGCTCGGGCGCCATGTCCTCCAGAAGCTGCTCCATCAGGGTGTCGTCGAAGTCGGCCAGCGACTCCAGCATGGTCTGCCGGGCATCCTGCTCGCGCTCGCGCACGGTGTCGGGCAGCGGCACCAGGTCCGACGCCTGGCCGGGGCGCCAGCGGTAGGCGCGCTCGCTGACCAGATCGACGTAGCCGGTGACCTCCTGCCCGTCGCGGATGGGGACCTGCCGCAGCACCAGCGGCCGCTGCGAGGCGCCCTGCAGCGCCTGCATCAGGTCGCGCACGCGCAGGTCCGCCCCGGCGAGCTGGTCCATCTTGTTGATGAAGACCATGTGCGGGATGGCAAGATCGTCCAGGAACCTGAACAGCGGCGCCAGCGCCGCCGCCTTGTCCGGGTCGGGTTCGCAGACGACGACCGCCACGTCGGCCACGCACAGCGCCCGCTGCGCCTCGGCCGCCAGCTCGATCGAGCCGGGGCAGTCCAGGAAATGCCAGCGCTCGCCCAGGAACTCGGCGGCGGCCAGATTCATGTCGATGGTCATGTGCCGCGCGCGGGCCTCGGGCGAGGCATCGCCCAGGCTGCTGCCCTCGGTCGTGCTGCCCTTGCGCGCGACGGCGCCGGTGGCCGCGAGAAGGCTCTCCAGCAGCGTCGTCTTGCCGCTGAGATAGGGTCCGACCAGGGCCGCGACGCGCGGCCCTGACCTCATGCCGTCATTCATGCCACACCTCCGTGTACGATCACGCCCCGGTGCGGCTCTCGCGGTCTTCAGGCGGGCTTGCGCGCCGCCCGCCGACCCGACAGTCGGCCTGGTGCGCTTGTTCCTCCTGGATCAATCGAACACCCGTTCCGACGACGGTGTCGAGGGGGAAACTGCGCGCACGCCCGCGCCAGGCTGTCGCCCTTCCGGGGCCGGCCGCGGCGGTTCCGTGCGGTTCCCGTGCGGGAGCGGAGCGCGTCGGCCGCCGTTGTCGGGGGCAGGGGACGCGGCAGGAAGGGGGAACGGGGGTGCTTCTCGCGGTCGTCATGGTGCTGGTGTCGCTGCCGCTGGCCTTCATCGTCGGGCTGGCATCACAGAAGGGCTCGATCTGCGCCGTGGCGGCAGTGCAGGAACTGCTGGACCGCCGCCGGCCGCGGCAGGGCGTGGCGATCCTCGCCTGCTCCGCCTGGGTTCTGGCGGTGACGGTGCCGCTGGCCTGGCTGCTGCCGCGCTCGACGCTGGCGGTCAGCCTGCCGGTGGATCTCCCCCTGCTGGCGGGCGCCTTCGTCTTCGGGATGGGGGCGGCGGTCAACCGCGGCTGCGCCTTCAGCACGGTCACCCGGCTGGGCGGCGGCGACCTCTCCTATCTCGCGGCGGCGGCCGGGCTGGCCGGCGGGCTCGGCCTGCTGGCCCTCTGGCGCGGGCTGGCGCGGGAGGTTCCGGCGCCGGACCGGACCAGCGTCCTGGCCGAGCCGCACCCCTGGTCGCTGCTGCTGGTGGCGGCCCTCCTGGTGGCCGGGACGGCCCTGCTGGTGCGGCTGGTCCCGCGGCCGGGCCTGGCGCAACGCCCTGGAGCCGGGCGCGCTGGAACCCCTTTCGCGGCGACGGCGGTGATTAGAGTCGCCGGCGGCACGCTCTACGCCCTGCACGGGCCCCTGGAATGTACACCTCCCTGATCCCCCGCGCCCTGGGCCAGACAGGTGTCGCCGGAACGGCATTTCCGGGCCTTGGGAAGGTGGCGCTGCTGACGGCGGCCGTGCTCGCCGGGGCGACGGTGTCGGTGCGCGCCTCCGGCCGCTTCCGCCTGCACTTCGATCCCGGCCCGGGCGGTGGCGTGCTTCGCCGGCGGCATCCTGATGGGCGGCGGGGCGGGGCTCAGCTACGGCGGCAACGACGTGCTGGTGCTGCACGCCCTGCCGTCGCTGGCGACGCACGCGCTGCCCGCCTGGCTCGCGGTCGCCGCAGGCGCCGCCGCCGTGCTCCTGCCCCGCCGTCGGCTGGCGGCCCGCGCCGCCCGGCGGCGGGAACGGCGGGAACGTCGTTCGCCGCCCGGGCACGACGGGGCTTGCGCGACGCCCGGACGCCCCGTCCAATAGCGGTCCCGCAGCGCCGCAATCCCGGGACCCGCCATGCCTGTCTTCGATCCCCAGCTCCTGGCCGTCTACACCCTGGCCGCCGTGGCCCTCTCCCTTACCCCGGGACCGGACATGCTGCTCTGCTTCGCCAGCGGCCTGGGCGGCGGACCGCGGGCCGGGCTGGCGGCCTCCGCCGGCGTCGCCACCGCGCTGCTGCTGCACACGGTGGCGATGACGCTGGGCTTCGCCGGGCTGGTGGCGGCGTCCCCCCTGGCGCTGGACCTGCTGCGCTGGCTCGGCGCCGCCTATCTGCTGTGGGCGGCCTGGAACGCCTTCCGCGCCGGCCCGGCGGGGCTGGGCGCGGTGGCGCCGACGGATCAGCGCGCCGCCCTGGCGGCGGTCTACCGGCGCGGCCTGCTGACCTGCCTGCTGAACCCGAAGCTGCTGCTGTTCATGCTGGCCTTCCTGCCGCAGTTCGTGCGGCCGGAGGCGGGCAGCATGGCGGCGCAGTTCCTGGTGCTCAGCCTGATCCTGTTCGTGCCGGGCTTCCTGGTGAACGCCGCCGTCGGCGTCTCCGCCGGGGGGCTGGGCCGCTGGCTGCTGCGCCGGCCGCTCTGGGCACGGGTGCAGAACTGGCTGGTGGGGACGATCTTTGTCGCGCTCGCGCTGCGGCTGGTGGCGGCCCCGCGCGGCTGACATACGGGACCGGTCGGCAGCGCTGGTCCGACGGGGTGCCCCCAAGCGGACCGGGACAGCGGGCGCCGGGATGCCCTATAAGGGGGCCGGTCACGATGGTCGGTGGAGACCCGGGGATGGATGTCGAACGGCTTCTCGGCATGTTTCTGGACAACAGCCTGCGCGGCAGATCGGTGGGGGGGATCGCCCGCCGGGCAGCCTTCTCGCGCGAGGGGCTGACGCTCATCGCCGGGATCGGATTCGCCGCCTACGAACATTTCCGCGGCCGTCAGCAGGGGCCGCAGGTCGAGCCGCCCCCGCCGCCGGGCGGGCAGGCCGTGCCGCCACCGTTCCCCGGGGCCGCCCCCGGGGCTGGGGCCGCGCCTGCCGCGCCGCCGCCTGTTGTGCCCCTGCCCGCCGTGCCCATGCCTGCCGCGCCCTCTGGCCCGCCGCCGCTGCCGCCGGGGGCGCTGACCCCGCCGGCGCCGGTGCCCGACGTCGATCTCCTGATCTATGCCGCTGTGCAGGCGGCCAAGGCCGACGGCGTGCTGGACGAGGAGGAGAAGCGCGACATCCTCGACGCGATGGAGGAGGAGGGGGCGGAGAACGACGTGCTCGCCCGCTTCAACGAGCTGCTGGCCGGTCCCTGCGACATGGATGGACTGGTCGCGCGGGTGAAGGACCCCGCCACTGCGGCCGAGGTCTGGGCCGCCTCCCGCCTCGCCATCGAGCCGGACACCCGGGTGGAACAGGACTATCTGGCGGAGCTGGCCCGCCGCCTCGGCCTCGACGAGGCCGCCGTGGCGGAGATCGAGGCCCGCCTCGCCGAAGCCGGGGCCGGCAGCGACGACTGACGGGAGACCGCAGGGCCCGGCGACGGCCCCATGACAGAAAAGAACCCGTCGCAAGGACGGAGCCGTGCAGAAGGGCAGGGAACAAGGGGAGAGCGGATGATGACGCAGTGGTTCTTCCATACGTCGCGGGAACAGGTCGGCCCGTTGCAGGGTGAGGCCGCCCTCGACTTCGCCCGGCGCAACCCGGACGCCTTCTGCTGGCGCCAGGGGATGCCGGAATGGCTGCCGGTGAAGGCGGTCGCGGAACTGTCGGCCGACGCCAGCCCCTGGGCCGGCGGGGCGATGCCGCCGCCGCCGTCGGCCGGCATCCGCGGCGGCCGCGCCGACGAGATCGACTTCCGCATCTACGGCGAGGAGATGCAGTTCGTGGAGGTCGAACTCGACCCCGGCGAGAGTGCCGTGGCCGAGGCCGGGGCCATGGTCTACAAGGACTCCCGGGTGGAGATGACCACCATCTTCGGCGACGGCTCCGGGCCGGAGGGCGGCAGCTTCATGGACAAGCTGATCGGTGCCGGCAAGCGCGTCATCACCGGGGAGAGCCTGTTCACCACCGTCTTCACCCATCAGGGGACCGGCAAGGGAAAGGTCGCCTTCGGCGCGCCCTATCCCGGCACCATCCTGGCGCTGAAGCTGTCCGATGTCGGCGGCCGGCTGATCTGCCAGAAGGACAGCTTCCTGGCCGCGGCCAAGGGCGTCTCCATCGGCATCCATTTCCAGCGCCGCATCCTTACCGGCCTGTTCGGCGGCGAGGGCTTCATCATGCAGAACCTGGCCGGCGACGGCTGGGTCTTCGTGCATGTCGGCGGCACCGTCGTGGAGCGTCAGCTCGCGGCCGGTGAGGAACTGCACGTCGATACCGGCTGCCTCGCGGCGATGACGCCGGAGGTGGATTTCGACCTCGTCCAGGTCGGCGGCATCAAGTCGATGGTGTTCGGCGGGGAGGGGGTGTTCTTCGCCTCGCTGCGGGGGCCGGGCCGGGTCTGGATCCAGAGCCTGCCCTTCTCGCGCCTCGCCGGGCGGATGCTGGCCGCCGCCACGCCGCTGGGCAAGAAGGGGGAGGGCAGCGCCCTCGGCCCCCTGGGCGACATCGTGATGGGCAACCGCTGACGGCCGGTCGCGCCGGCGACAGGCTGGAGGATGGCGGGCGGCGGCTTCCGGGCCGCCGCTGCCTCAGCCGGCCAGCGGGCGCAGGGCGCTGCCGTCCCAGACGAAGTAGCGCGCCGTGCCGTCCGCGTCGGCGACGAACAGCCGGCTGTCCATGGTGTAGCGGGCGCCGGCGGCCGTCGTCGGCCCCCAGAGCACCCGCCCGTCCAGCGCGTCGATGAAGGCCCACTGCTGGCAGCCCGTGCCGCAGCTCCAGCGGGCCACGGCCAGATGCCCGGCGAAGGTCGCGCCGCGGGCAGCGCCCTGGCGCAGGGCGGTGGCGTAGTCGCGCGCCTGCGGATGGCTGTCCAGGTCCGGCACCACGGCCTCCGGCGCCACGATCCGGTAAGGCGGGAACTGCGCGAAGGCAGGGGTGCCCAGCACCGCCCGGCGCTCCGCCTGCTCGTTCACGCCATAGCCGCCGTGCGGCACCGGGCGGTCCGGGGCGCAGGCCGCCAGCACGGCCAGGGCGGCAATGGCGACGGCGATCAGGGCGGGGGTGAGGTAAAGGCGCACAACGGGCGCGGTGCCGGCGGGAAGGGACGGCGTGGCTGTCTCGATGGACATGATCGGCTGTGGGGATCGGCTGCGATTCAGGATACTTGTAACCTGGATAACTGTAACAGGGTCCGGTTAAAGCATCCTGAGAAAGGACTAGCCCCTCGCTGTGCCCAAGTGAAGGCAAAACTGCGACATGATGGCATTTCCGCGGGGGGTGTCTCTGCAGGTCGGGTGCGTCAGAACGGCATGACGACGCCCAGCATCACCCGGTCCACCACGTCGCCGGTGTCCAGCTCGATCCGGCTGCGCAGGCGGTAGCGGGCCGCCTCCGGCGTCAGGTCCAGGGACAGGGCGTCGCCCTCGAAGGCCCAGCCCATGCCCATCCGCACGCTGCCGACATCGGCGAAGCCGTGTCCGGAGAAGGGGGCGTCCACCGGGGCGGTGCGCGGCCGGTCGGGGGCGCGGTCCAGGCGCAGGGCCGGCTCGGCCAGCGCCGGCCCGGCTGTCGGGGGCAGCACCAGCAGGCGCGACCGGGTTACGGCCGGCATCTCTGTGATCCGGCCGGCGACCACGGCCGGTATTTCCGCGGCGGGTTCCCGGCCGCCGCCTCCGCCTGCCGCGGCCGGCATGGCCCAGGACACGACGACCACCGCCAGCGCGGCCGCCCGGCCCGCCACCGCCTTCCGCTTCCGGAGTCCCCGCCGTCCGGCTTCCATCCCCACCCCCGCCTTCTCCGGGGGTACCGGCTGTCCTCCTCCCCGGGGAGCGCCGCGGCGACGGGGCCGCGGCGGATGTGCCGGCACCCGCGGGATGACGACAGCCGGCGGCGGCGTTTGTTCCCGTGGCGGTGTCGCCCTGCCGTCCGCGCGGTCACCTGTCCCTTCGCTCCGGCCGGCACCATTGCCCGACGGCGGCGGTGGGGCTACAACGCGGAGCGTCGTTCGACCTTCCGGAGGATCTGGCCAATGGCCGACAAGGTGCGCATCGAAACCGACAGCTTCGGTCCCGTCGAGGTGCCCGCCGACAGGTACTGGGGAGCCCAGACCCAGCGGTCTCTGCAGAACTTCAGGATCGGCGGCGAGCGCATGCCCGCCCCCCTGGTGCGCGCGCTCGGCATCGTCAAGAAGGCCGCGGCCCAGACCAATATGGCGTTGGGGGTGCTGGACGCGAAGATCGGCGCCGCCATCGTGGACGCGGCCGAGGAGGTGATCGACGGCACGCTGATCGACCACTTCCCCCTGGTCGTCTGGCAGACCGGCTCGGGCACCCAGACGAACATGAACGCCAACGAGGTCATCTCCAACCGCGCCATCGAGCTGCTGGGCGGGGAGATGGGCAGCAAGAAGCCTGTCCATCCCAACGACCATGTCAACATGGGCCAGTCCTCCAACGACACCTTCCCGACGGCCATGCATGTCGCGGCCGCCGAGCAGGTGCATCACGAGCTGATCCCGGCGCTGGAGCAGCTCCACGCCGCGCTGGACGCCAAGGCCCGCGAGTTCGCCGACATCGTCAAGATCGGCCGCACCCACCTTCAGGATGCGACGCCCCTGACCCTGGGGCAGGAGTTCGGCGGTTACGCCCAGCAGGTCGCCTACGGCATCGAGCGGGCGAAGTCCTGCCTGCCGGCGCTGCTGCGCCTCGCCCAGGGCGGCACGGCCGTCGGCACCGGGCTGAACGCCAGGAAGGGCTTCGACGCGGCCTTCGCGGCGGAGGTGGAGAAGATCACCGGCCTGCCCTTCGTCACGGCCCCGAACAAGTTCGAGGCGCTGGCCGCCCATGACTCGGTGGTCGAGGCGTCGGGCGTGATGAACACGCTGGCCTGCTCGCTGATGAAGATCGCCAACGACATCCGCCTGCTGGGCTCCGGCCCGCGCTGCGGCATCGGCGAGATCAGCCTGCCGGAGAACGAGCCCGGCAGCTCCATCATGCCCGGCAAGGTGAACCCGACCCAGAGCGAGGCCATGACCATGGTCTGCGCCCAGGTGATGGGCAACCACGTCACCATCAGCCAGGCCGGCGCCACCGGCCATTTCGAGCTGAACGTCTTCAAGCCGGTGATGATCTACAACCTGCTGCAGTCGATCCGGCTGATCGCCGACGCCTGCCGCAGCTTCACCGAGAACTGCGTCGTCGGCATCGAGGCGAACCGCGAGCGCATCGACAGGCTGATGCATGAGAGCCTGATGCTGGTCACGGCGCTGAACCCGCACATCGGCTACGACAATGCGGCGAAGATCGCCAAGAAGGCGCACAAGGAAGGCACCACGCTGATGCGGGCCGGCATCGAACTGGGGCTGTTGACCGAAGAACAGTTCCGCCAGTGGGTACGGCCGGAGGACATGGTCGGGCCGCGCTGATGCGGCCCACCTGTCCCAAGCGGGGCGGCGGGCCACCCCACGCCGCCCCGGGCTGTGCCTTCGACGGACAGAAGGGAGGACCCCGGCGCATGCGTTGTCCCGACTGCGAGCGGCTTCCCCCCGTCGAGTATCCCGAGAACCGGGTTCTCCTGGGGTTTGCGACCGGCTTCACCCGCACCAAGGTGGCCCGGCTGGCGCGCGAGCACGCGCTGGCCCTGGAGCCGCTGGAGGACGGGGACTGTCTGGGCTTCACCGCCAGCGCCGACCAGCTCCAACGCTTCTGCGCCGCGCTCGACCCGCTGCTCTCGCGGGAGGAGCAGACGCACACCCGTGCCCTGCTGCTGCCGGCCGACGTTGCCCCGCGCATGGGCGACTGGCTGCACACGGTCACCCTGCGCCATCTGGTGGCCCGGGTGCGCGGGCGCTGGCTGGTGGATCTGGTGGAGCATGACCGGCTGTTCGCCATGCTCCAGCCCATCGTCGGACGCGACGGCACGCTCTACGGCCATGAGAGCCTGCTGCGCGGGCGGGAGGCCGACGGCAGCCTGATCGGCGCCGGCCCCCTGTTCGACACGGCCCGGGAGGCGGACCTTCTCTTCAACCTCGACCTCGTGGCACGCCGCGCCGGGTTGCAGGCGGCGGGCCGGGTCCGGCCGTCGGGGGGCAAGGTCTTCATCAACTTCAACCCCTCGGCCATCTACGACCCGACCTACTGCCTGCGCACCACGGCCCGCTTCATCCAGGAGATCGGCCTCGATCCGGGCGATGTCGTCTTCGAGGTGATCGAGAGCGCCGAGGTCAAGGATCTCGACCACCTGCGCAACATCCTGGCCTTCTACCGCAAGGCCGGGTTCCGCATCGCGCTGGACGATGTGGGCGCCGGGTTCGCCGGGCTCAGCCTGATGCAGGAACTGCGCCCCGACGTCGTGAAGATCGACATGGGGCTGATCCGCGGCGTCCATGCCGACCGCTACCGGCAGAGCATCGTCGGCCACCTGATCCCGATGATCCGCGACACGGGCGCGCTCTCGGTGGCGGAAGGGATCGAGGAGGAAGCCGACCGTGACTGGCTGCTGGACCGCGGCATCGACCTGATGCAGGGCTATCTGCTCGGCCGCCCCTTCGACCCGGCGCAGGCGGGCGCGGCGTAGCATCCGTGCCACGGTGCTGCCTGCGGGTGACGCAGGCGGGCCGGCCGCGCTGGACAGGGCTGCCGCGAAGCTGCTACCCGGCAGCCCTGCGCGCGCTCCGGAAGGACGCGCCCGACATCCCCGGCACCGAAGACACCGACCGATGCGTAGAACGTCCATGGCGGCCGCGGCCGCCCTGCTGCCGTCCCTGTCCGCGGCCGTCACCGTCCTGCACGCCTTCCCCGCCGGGGCGGCGCCGGTGGAGGAGATCGTCATCACCGCCCGCCAGCGGGAGGAGAACCCGCAGCGCGTGCCGGTCTCCGTCACGGTGCTGGACGCGACCCTGATCGAGCGGGCGCGGGTGGACAGCATCGCCGGCATCGCGGTGCGCGCGCCCGGCCTCGTCGTCAGCGACCCCTTCGGCCGCTTCAACCCGGCCCCGGCGATCCGTGGCCTGACCCAGCCCGGCACGGGGGAGGAGCCGTCGGTCGGCTTCTTCCTGGACGGCGTCTATGTCTCCGGCCGCAGTTCCATCAACCTGTTCCTCAACGACCTGGAGCGGGTGGAGGTGCTGAAGGGACCGCAGAACGCCCTGTTCGGCCGCAACACCTTCGGCGGCGCCGTCAACCTTGTGACGCGCCGGCCGGGCGACACGCTGGAGGGCTTCGCGGAAGCGGGCTTCGGCTCCAAGCAGCAGCGGCAGGCTGCGGCGGCCGTCGGCGGCCCGCTGATCCCCGGCAAGCTGGCGGCGCGGGCCAGCGTGTCCCTGCGCGACTATGGCGGCTTCTACGACAATGCGCTGGCCGGCGGGCCGGAGATCGGCTCGGAGAAGAGCGTCGCCGGGGCCCTGACCCTGCGCGCGACGCCGACGGAGCGGCTGGAGGCGTTGCTGCGCGTCTCCTACGCCGAGGACGACGACGGCCAGCCCAAGGGATACTACCTCGCCACCAACTGCGAGCCGCGCGCCGCGACCGGCGTGTTCAGCCAGTACTGCGGCGCTATCCCGGAGAGCAGCGGCCCCTTCGCCGCCAATCCCGAGCATTTCGGCTTCCGGCGCGATGCGTGGCGCACCGCCCTGACCGTGGACTATGCGCTGGACGCGGCGACGCTGACCGCCATCACGGCGTTCAACGCCGAAACCAACGAGTTCAACCGCGACAACGACTACACGGCCGCCCTCGTCTCCGGCGCCGGCCAGCTCACCGACCGCTGGGACGCGGGCCAGGAGCTGCGGCTCGTCTCCGCCGACCGCGGGCAGGCGCTGACCTGGATCGTCGGCGCCAGCGTCTACCATTTCGACAACGAGACGGAGCGGCGGAACATCGAGTACGCGCTGGGCCAGACCGTCAGCCCGCGGCTGCCGCGCACGGACGAGGAGACGGACAGCACCGCCCTCTACGGCTCGCTCGGCTGGCGCCTGCTGGACGGGCTGACCGCCACGGCCGACCTGCGCTGGCAGCGCGACGAGAAGGACTTCCGGACCACCAGCCGCGACGCGGCCGGCAATCCCATCGCGCTGTCCGACCGCTGGACCATGTGGACTCCGCGCTTCGCCCTCTCCTGGCAGGCGACGGACACGGCCATGCTCTATGCCAGCGTCGCCAAGGGGGCGAAGAGCGGCGGCTTCAATACCATGGCCAACCTGTTCGATACGGAGCGCAGCTTCGGTCCGGAGACGAACTGGACCTACGAGGTGGGGACCAAGACGGCGTGGTTCGACGGCCTGCTGACCGCCAACGCGGCGCTGTTCTGGATCGACTGGCGCGACCAGCAGGTGGTCGCGGCCAGCGCCGCCGGCCGGTCCAACAACTTCTACACCAACAATGCCGCCCGCAGCCGCAGCCGCGGGCTGGAACTGGAACTGGCGGCGACGCCCGCGGCGGGGCTGGACCTCAGCCTCGCCTATACGCTGGTGGATGCGGAATTCCGCGACTACCAGGACCCCGACTACCGCGACATCCCCGCCTTCGGCCCCACGGGCGACATCTCCGGCAACGCCCTGCCGCGGCAGAGCCGGCATCAGGTCGCGGCCACCGCGCAGTATGACGGCGACCTGCCCTGGGCCGCGGACCTGGGCTGGTTCACGGGCGGCGAATGGCTCTGGCAGTCGCGCCAGTACACGGAGAACTCCAACCTCTCCTGGGTCCCGTCCGCCGGCCGCGTGGATGTCTGGACCGGGCTGGAAAGCGGCCCCTGGCGCCTGACCCTGCGGGTGGAGAACCTGTTCGACGACCGCACGCCGCCGGTGGCCGTGCGCTTCTCCGACCCGGCCCGCGGCTCCGCCCGCGCCTGGCTGGTGACGCCCGGCGACGGCCGGGTCTGGAGCCTGACCGGCCGGGTGACGTTCTGAGCGGCCGGGGCTGATCCGGCGGAAGGGGGCGGCGGACCATGATCAAGAAGCGATCCGTGCTCGTGGCGGGGCACCCGACCAGCGTGACGCTGGAGGAACCGTTCTGGGAGGCGCTGAAGGAACTGGCGGCGGCGCGCGGCGTCCCCGTCGGCACCCTGATCGAGGAGGTGGACGCGACCCGCACGGGCAATCTCTCCAGCGCGCTGCGGGTCCATGTGCTGGAGGCGGTCAGGGCCGGGGAGGTTCCCCGGGGCTGACGGGCGCCGCGGGCGAAGAAAAGGGGGCGGCATCGCTGCCGCCCCCGAGTTGAGGAGCAATCCGGGGTCTCTCGGCCGGGCGTCAGTTGCCGCCCGGGTTGAAGCGCCAGATGGCGACGTTGCCGGCGTTCTCCAGCCCGGCATAGACGAAGCGCCGGCCGCCGAACACGGCCGAGGCGATGCCCTCCGGGTTGGCGGCCAGGCCGACCGTGCCGGTCACCGTCGTCAGATCGCGCGGCAAGAGGGCGATGGTCTCCACCCGCGGGCGCGCCGGGTCGGACAGGTTGACCAGTGCGATGCTGGCACCGCGCTCCAGACCGACGGCGGCATAGGTGGCGCCGTTCTGCTCGAACACGGTCAGCACCTCCGGCTCGCTGCCGCCTCGGCGGGAGCGGTCATCGTTGTAGTAGCGCGGCGCCTGCGACAGCGACCCGTAGATGCCGGGGTTGGCCTCCATCGCCGCGTTGCCGGTGCTGAACAGGAGCTGGTCGAACTGGCTGCCGGTGTCGCCGACGAGCTGCCCCGTCTCCGCGTTGAAGATGGAGACGGAGCGGCCGCCGCGGAAACGCTGGCTGCTGCTCACCCCCGGCTGGCTGGTGTCGCCCTCGTCGGCGGTGATGAAGTAGCGGACTCCGTTCAGCGTGAAGCCAGCGACGCCGTCCGGCTCGCGCAGCGCCCCGGTCAGGGTCTGGGTGAAGCTGATCTGCGGCGGGTTGCTGGAGCTGTTGGTCAGATCGACCCCGGTCCGCGTCACCGCGCCCAGGTTGAAGTACCGCGGCGCCGTGCCGCCGGTCAGGTCCAGGGCCATCACACCGTTGTTCTCCTGCAAGGAGACATAGGCGTAGCGGCTGTCGCTGCTGAAGCCGACATATTCGGGCTGGAGCCCCTCAGGGTCGTGCGTCACGGGACCGACGCGCACGGGGTCGTCGTTGTCGGTGAAACGCTGCTGCGTGCCCGCCGGGTTGGCGTAGAAGGTCCCGGTCTGGTCGGTCAGCGCGACCTGCCGCGCCACGGCCCCGCCGCTGGCGGCCTTCGCCAGATCGATCACGGTGATCGAGCCCGGGGCGTTCAGCGCCTCCGCCTCGTTGGCGACCACGGCCCAGCGGCCGTCGGGGGAGATGCCGGTGCCGTCCGGTCCGACGCCCGCGGTCACGCGCTGGATGACGCGGCCCGTGGCCTTGTCGCGGATCTCCACAAGGCCGCTTCTGGTGATGTCGGTGTGCTGCACCGCCACCAGATAGTAGCCGGACGTCGGATGCACGGTCACCGTCGTCAGGTCGCCCGCCGCGGCGGCGCCGACGTCGCGGGCGATGTCGGCCCGCACCGTGTCGCGCCGCATCAGGATGGGCAGGCCGGCGATGTCGCCGCTGCCGATGCTGAACACGTCCACCGTGCCGGCGCCGTCGGTCGAGAGCACGCCCCAGCCGCCGTTCGCCGTGGTGACGGAGACGATCTCGGCGTTGTTGGCGCCGAAGCCCGTATAGTAGGTGCCGTAATAGGGGGCGCTGGTGCTGTTGGAGACGAAGTGGCGCGTCTCCGACCGGGTGCCGGCGATGCCGGCCATGTTGGTCAGGCGCACACCCACGGACGAGGTGCCGTTGCTGCCGGTGTTCCCGGAGAAATCGTTGTTACGCAGGGTCTGGCCGGTGATGTTGTCGCCCAGAACGGCGGCGAACTCGTCCCGGTTCGTCGTCCCCGCAGGGGCGGTGATGCGCAGGCCGGCAACGGTGTTGCCGTTGGCCAGCGTCACCACGTTCCCGCTGGCGGCCGTCAGGCTCGGCCGCTCGCCGGCGGCGATCAGGGTGGTGCCACCCGCGCTCAGCGCCTCGCCCTGGCCGATGAGCTGCTGGCCGTTCTTCAGCGCCACGTTGCCGGTGTAGGAGCCGCTGCGGACATAGATGAGGTCGTTCGCCTGCGCCGCGGCGGCGGCGGCGGCGATGCTGCCGAACGGGCTTTCCACGGTGCCGGTGCCCGCGGCGCCCTGGCTCACGAACACCAGCCGGGTGCCCCCGCTGCCGCCGAAGGTGCCGCTCGTCAGGTTGTACTGCTCCTCGGCGACGAAACGGTCATCGGAGCGGCCGGGGCCGGCCGTGCGCACGCCGGATTCGCGCAGCACCGGCCAGTCCAGGCGGGACGCGGTGCCTTCGCGCCGGGCCGGCTCGCTGAACAGGCCCAGCCGCATGCGGAAGGTGGCGAACGCCTGCGTGTCGTCCTGGTCGTCGTCCCGCACCTCGATGCCGAAGCTGAAGCGGCCGTCCTGCGACCACGCTTCCAGGCGACCCTTGACGCCGTCCACCGTGGGCGCCTCGTCGTCGGTGTAGCGGTAGCCGCCGGCGAAGGCGCGCACGTCGTAGCCCTCGATGGCGCCCAGGCGGTAGCCGACCTCGGCGTCGAAGCCCTTCAGCGTCACTTCGCGCGGCTGGAAGATGCTGCGGACGATATGGTTGCCCGACAGGCGCGGCGCCCCGGCGACGGTCGTGCCGACCGACTCCTCGTCGTCCAGCGGTGCGTAATAGTTGGCGCGCAGGTCCAGGTCGGCGGTCATCAGGTCCAGGCTGACGGTGGCCTGGCTGAAGTCGCTCTCCAGGTCGGTGCGGACCCGGTCGTAGTAGACGGCGCCGCCCAGCACCACCGCGCCCAGGCGGAAGCGATGGCCGATGCCGATGTTGGCGACGCGGCGGTCGGCATCGTCGATGCTGCCGCGCAGGTCAAGGAAGGTGCGGGCCGCGTCGCTGTCGGCCAGGGGGATCGCCACCGCGATCGAGCCCTCGGCGCCGTCGGTGCCCGGGCGCAGCACGAAGTCCATCAGTGCCGGATCGGCGGCGGCGCTCCCCGCGCCGAGCGCCGTCACGAGCGCCAGAGCTGATGTCAGAGTCCTGAAACCGTTCATCGTTTCCCCCCTCAGGAAAGAGGCGGGACCCTAGCAGCGCTCCATGAAAGTCTTATGACGTGCGAAAAAGTCTTATGACGGACGAGACGTTCTGTGACGTCCGCGGCGCTCCTCTCGCTCCGGCGGCAGCGCCGCGACGTCCGGCATCAGATGCCCGGGCCTGACGGACGCTCAGCGCTTGAAGACGGCCTGGGCGGCGGCGGTCACGGCCTGTTTCGCCTGGATCGTCGCGCGGGCGCGGGCGATCTCGGCCTCCAGGCCGGCGATGTACTCCTCCAGGTCGCCCACCGACAGGGTGGAGAGATCCTTCGGTCTGGCCGGCCGGTTGCGCGGCTCGAAATCCTCCGGTTCCATGGCGTCATCCTCTGCTCAAGGCGGTTCCGATCTGTATAGTCTGTCCCCGCCCCGGGGCCGGGGCAACAGCGGGCGCGATCCGGTCAGGGGCGCTCCGTCGGTTTTCAGGAGGATGGTGATGGCGGTGCCCGAGCGGATGCGTGCGGTGGAGATCGGCGGGGCCGGCGGCCCGGAGGTGCTGCGCCCGGTGGAGCGGCCGGTGCCGCGGCCCGGCCCGGGCGAGCTGCTGATCCGCGTCGCCGCCGCCGGCGTCAACCGTCCGGACGTGCTCCAGCGCCTGGGCCTCTATCCGCCGCCGCCGGGGGCGAGCGACCTGCCGGGGCTTGAGGTGGCCGGCACCGTCGCGGCCGTGGGCGAGGGCGTGTCGGGCTGGCGCGAGGGCGATGCGCTCTGCGCCCTGGTCGCCGGCGGCGGCTATGCCGCCTACTGCGTCGCCCCGGCACCGCAGTGCCTGCCGATCCCGCGCGGGCTGTCGGCGGTGGAGGCGGCGGGCGTGCCGGAGACCTTCTTCACCGTCTGGAGCAACGTGTTCGAGCGCGGCGCCCTGAAGCCGACCGAGTCGCTGCTGGTCCATGGCGGCACCAGCGGCATCGGCACCACCGCCATCCAGCTCGCCAAGGCGTTCGGCGCCCGTGTCTTCGCCACCGCCGGAAGCCCGGCCAAGGCCCGCGCCTGCGAGGAGCTGGGGGCCGACCGCGGCATCGACTACAAGGCCGAGGATTTCGTGGTCGTGGTCAAGGAGCTGACCGGCGGCACCGGGGTCGACGTGGTGCTGGACATGGTCGGTGGCGACTACCTTGCCCGCAACGTGGACTGCCTCGCCCCCGACGGGCGGCATGTCTCCATCGCCTTCCAGCGCGGGCCGAAGGGGACGCTCAACCTGATGTGGGTGATGCAGAAGCGGCTGGTGCTCACCGGCTCCACCCTGCGGCCGCGGCCGGTGGCGGAGAAGGGGCGCATCGCCGTGGCCCTGCAGGAGAAGGTCTGGCCGCTGCTGGAGGAGGGGCTGGTGCGGCCGCGCATCTACCGCACCTTCCCGCTGGAGCAGGCCGCCGCCGCCCATGCCCTGATCGAATCCGGCGAGCATGTCGGCAAGATCATCCTCACCGTTGCCGGGTGAAGCCGGCTGTCCGCCACGCGCGCTCCTTGCGAAAAGGCGTGACCTCTCCCGGCACCTGCCTGTATAGCAGAAGCATACGTGACATTTCCGTCCGGGGCTGCGCGGGGCCAGTGACCCGCGCCACGGGCGGGCTTTGCGTTCGAGGAGGAAACATGGCTCTGCCCCTGATGCCGAAGGCGACCGCGGTCTGGCTGGTCGAGAACACCGGCCTGACCTTCGATCAGATCGCCGAGTTCTGCGGCATGCACGAGCTGGAGGTCCAGGCCATCGCCGACGACGAGGTGGCGGTAGGCATGGTCGGGCGCGACCCCATCGCGGGCGGCGAGCTTACCTGGGACGAGATCCATCGGGTGGAAAAGGACCCGAACGCCAAGCTCCAGATGCGGCACCAGGATCTGCCGCAGCCGGTCGCCCGCGCCAAGGGGCCGCGCTATACGCCGGTGACCAAGCGCGGCGACAAGCCCGACGCGATCTCCTGGCTGCTGAAGACCTATCCGCAGCTCACCGACGCGCAGATCTGCAAGCTGATCGGCACGACGAAGCCGACCATCGCCTCGGTGCGCGACAAGACCCACTGGAACTCCCAGAACATCAAGCCGCGCAACCCCGTCCTGCTGGGCCTGTGCAGCCAGCGGGAGATGGAAGCGGCGCTGGAGAAGGCTCGCAAGGGCCGCCCCGCCGACGAGGAGGAGGAGACGGAGACCGTCTCCGGGCTGGTCGAAGGCGGTGCAGGTGCCGGGGACGCGGCCGAGTACGACGCCGACTGACGGCATCCCGGCAGGCGCTCCCGGCCTGTCACGGTCACGGAACGGACGGCGTGTCCCTGGCGGGACACGCCGTCTGCGTTTCCGGCTGGTGTCTCTTCCAGCCCCTGTCGTCCGGCTCCCGGTCAGGCCAGGGCGATCCGGGCGATCTCATCCTTGATGCGCAGTTTCTCCCGCTTCAGGCGGGTGACGATGGCGGGGTCGGGCAGGGGCCGTTGCGTCTCGTGGCGCAGCAGCGCCTCCAGGGTCCGGTGCTTCACCTTCAGGGATTCGACACGCTCCACCATCGACATCTCGTTCCCTCCTGCCGGGTCGCGGACTCAGGTCACGGGCGGGAAGCTGGTGCTGGACGCTGGCGCGGCGGAACGCTACATCACGTCCATGTCCGGAACTCCCCGCCTCATCGTCGGTATCAGCGGCGCCTCGGGTGTCGTCTACGGCATCCGCCTGCTGCAAATCCTACGTCCCTTGCCGATCGAAACCCACCTCGTAATGAGCAGGTCGGCGGAGGTGACCCTTGCGTATGAAACAGACCTGAAGGCGGCGGACGTGCGGGCGCTGGCGGATG
Organism: Rhodospirillum centenum SW; assembly: GCF_000016185.1. Taxonomy (NCBI): domain Bacteria; kingdom Pseudomonadati; phylum Pseudomonadota; class Alphaproteobacteria; order Rhodospirillales; family Rhodospirillaceae; genus Rhodospirillum; species Rhodospirillum centenum. The sequence continues at coordinate 1,912,733 of NC_011420.2, read as the reverse complement.
TGGCGCATTCCCCGCAGGATATCGGGGCCGCCATCTCCAGCGGCAGCTTCCGCACGCTCGGCATGGTCGTCGCCCCGTGCTCCATGCGCAGCCTGAGCGAGATCGCCACCGGCGTGACCTCGACGCTGCTGACCCGCGCGGCCGATGTCGTGCTGAAGGAGCGCCGGCGGCTGGTCCTGATGGTGCGGGAGACGCCGCTGCATCTGGGTCATCTGCGCTCCATGGTGGCGGTGACGGAGATGGGGGCGATCGTCTATCCGCCGGTGCCGGCGCTCTATGCGCTGCCCGGCTCGGTGGACGAGATGGTGGACCACACGGTCGGCCGCGTGCTCGACCTGTTCGACATCGAGACGGACCGGGTGCGGCGCTGGCGCGATCCGGCAGCCCCGGCCCCGGTGCCGCCCGTCGCTGCGGACGGGGACTGAACCCCGACCGGGGAGGCGCTGCCCCGGAATCGCCCCAGTGTGATCGTTTCACGGCGCCCGGAACCACCGATGCGCTCTTGACGTTGGTTGTTGCAGCCGCTGCGGCGGCCCCCTGCAACAGCGAACGGACATGGACATGACCGCCAACCCCACCCTGCGCCGCTTCCTCGCCGTGGCCCTGCTGGCTTCGCCGCTGGCCCTGGCCGCCTGCGACAACGAGGGTCCCGCCGAGCGGGCCGGCGCCCAGCTCGACGAGGCGGCCGAGGAGACCGGGGAGGCCCTGGAGAATACCGGCGACCGCCTGGAGCGGAACGCCGAAGAGGCCGGCGACCGGATCGAGGACCGCACCGACCGGAACTGACCGGCGTCGGCCGACATTCCGGTCCGCCGGAGCCTGGAATGCGAAAGGGCGGGTCCTTGCGGGCCCGCCCTCGTCGTATCCGCGAAGGGGAAGGGGAGCCGGGGCGGTGCCCCGGCCCCGGCCGTCACCAGACGCGGCAGGCCTTCTCGCCGCGGACCATCGGGTCCGTGGGCTTGCAGTTGAAGGCCTTGGCGAAGTCTTCCATGTTGGAGACGGTGCCGTTGACACGGTACTCCGGCAGCGAGTGCGGGTCGGTCTTGGCCTGCAGCACCCGCGCCTCCGGCCGCGCCGTGGCGCACCAGACATGCGCCCAGCCGTAGAAGAAGCGCTGCTCCGCCGTCAGGCCGCCGACCTTCTCGGCCAGCCCCTTCTCGCCCAGCCGCTTGCGCAGCCCGGCCAGGGCCAGACGCAGGCCGCCGTTGTCGGCGGTGTTCTCGCCCAGGGTCAGCTCGCCGTTCTGCTTCACGTCGCCTTCCGCGACGTAGGAGCCGTACTGGTCCACCAGGCACTGGGCGCGCTCGGTGAAGCGCTTGGCGTCGTCCTCGGTCCACCAGTTCGACAGGTTGCCCTTGGCGTCGAACTTGCGGCCCTGGTCGTCGAAGCCGTGCGTGATCTCATGCCCGATCACGGCGCCGATGGCGCCGTAGTTGTAGGCGTCGTCGGCCTCGAAGTCGAAGAAGGGCGGACGCAGGATGCCGGCCGGGAAGTTGATGTCGTTGAAGGCCGGCGAATAGTAGGCGTTCACGGTCGGCGGGGTCATGAACCACTCGCCGCGGTCCACGGGCTTGCCGATCTTGTCCAGGTCGCGCTTCGTCTCGAAGGCGTTGGCGCGGGCGGCGTTGCCCAGCGCGTCGTCCGGCTTCACCTCCAGCAGCGAGTAGTCCAGCCACTGGTCGGGATAGCCGATCTTGTTCTGCACCGCGGCCAGCTTCTCACGGGCCTTGGTCTGGGTCTCCGGGCTCATCCATTCCAGCGTGCCCATCTTCTCGTGGAAGGCGGACTGGATGTCCGCGACCATGGACAGCATGCGCTTTTTGTGGTCGGGGCCGAACACCTTCTCGACATAGTGCTGGCCGAGATCCTCGCCCAGCGCGTTGTCGGTCGCCGCGACGCAGCGCTTCCAGCGCGGGCGGATCTGCTTCGCCCCCGACAGGGCCTTGCCGTAGAAGTTGAAATTCTCCTGCACGAAGGCGTCGGGCAGCATCGGCGCAGCACCGCGCAGGGCGTGCCAGGACAGATAGGTCTTCAGGTCGTCCAGCGAGGTCGCCTTGACCACCTCCTCCAGCTTCTGGAAGAAGGCCGGGTTGGCGACGTTCAGATCCTTCTGCGGCGGCACGCCCAGCGCCGCGGTGTAGGCGGCCCAGTCGATGCTGGGGGCCAGCGCCGTGAAGTCCGCGAAGGCCTTCATGTTGTAGCGGTTCTCGGGCTGCCGGCGCATCACCCGGGTCATCGAGCCGTCGGCCAGCGCCGTCTCGATCTTCATCACCGCGGCGGCCTTCTTCGCGGCCTCCTCGGGCTTGCTGCCGGCCAGCTCGAACATCTTCTGCACATGCGCCACATAGGCGTCGCGCAGCTTCGTCGAGCGCTCGTCGTCCTTCAGGTAGAAGTCGCGGTCCGGCAGGCCCAGGCCGCCCTGATCCACCACGGCGATGGCCATGGTGGCGTCCTTGAAGTCCTGCTGCTGGCCGAAGCGGAACAGGCCGCCGATGCCCTGGCGGTGCAGATCCGCCAGCAGGGGCGCGATCGCCTTCTTGTCCTTCAGGCCCTGGATGCCGGACAGCACGGGCTCCAGCGGCTTCAGGCCCTTGGCCTCGATGCCGGCCTCGTCCATGCAGGCCTTGTAGTAGTCACCGATCTTCTGCGTCTCCGGCGTCGGCGCCTTCACCGCCGCTTCCAGGATGTCGTGCAGCAGGGCCTGGTTGTCCTCGGCCAGCAGGTTGAAGCTGCCCCAGCGGGACTGGTCGTCCGGGATCGGGTGCGCCTTGATCCAGGGACCGCAGGCGTGCAGGAAGAAGTTCTGGCAGGGGCTGACGGCCGGGTCCAGCACCGGCAGGCCGGGGGCCGGGGGCTGCGCCTTCGGCACGGCCTGGGACTGCGCGACCTGCGTCGGCCCGGCGGCCACGGCGGTACCGGCGACGGTCAGCGCGACGGCGAACGCCCCGAGCATGCCGCCGAGCGCGGCGCCCGTCAGGGACGTGGTGGACTGCGCGCGGCGGGACAGCGCGCCCTTGCTGGAATTCCTGCTCATCGAGGCCCCATGCTTCTTCGTGGTTTCCCCGTGAGGGGGGACCAACCACCGCGGCGGATGGCCCCCCCTCACGGGGAAGGGACGCTACCACGGAGGATGCCGGACTCCTGAGCGGCCGTGTGTAACGCCCGTGTAACGGCGGGGAGAGTCTCGGGCGGAACCAGCCGCGACAGGTTGGTCGCCAGGGCCGCCGCGGGGCTGGCGGGGCTGCCGCCCGGCCTGCGCGTGGCCGGCAGCCCGTCCAGCATCTGCTGCTGCAGCCGTTCAGCCTCCAGCTCCACCGCCTTGATCCGCTCCCGCAGGGCGCCGGCGTCGGCGGGGAGGGGTGGTTCCGGAGCCTTCAGCGTGCGTCGGACCGCGCGCAAGGGCCGCACCACCGCCTCGCGCCAGGGCGCCACCGCCGCCTCCGCCCCGGCCAGTTCCTCCGGCGTCAGGACATGGCCATGCACCAGGGCCAGCCAGGCGGCCCAGAGCAGCAGGTTGACGTCCGCTCCGTGCCGGTCCTGAAGCTCCAGGCACATCGGTGCCACGCCCGGCCGGGCGTAGACCGCCAGGGAGAAGCGCCAGAGGTCGGGGGAAGGGGCGGCAGAGACCGTCACGCGGGCATCACGTCAGGGCGGCGGCGGGCGGCCGCTCAGCCGTCCACATCGCCGATATAGATGCCCAGGCCGCGCGCCGTCTGCACCAGGGTGCTGGCGGTATCGACGCTGGCATAGGCGGCGATCGCCTCCTCGATCGGCACGTCGATCACCTGACGGTTCGACCAGGCCAGCAGCCGGTCGGACTTGCCCTCCGCGATCAGGTCCACGGCGCGCACGCCGAAGGCCGAGGCCAGCAGCCGGTCGCGGTAGGAGGGCGGGCAGCCGCGCTGGACATGGCCCAGCACGGTGACGCGGGTCTCCGCCCCCGTCGCCTCGGAGATCAGATGGCCGATGTAGTTGCCGATGCCGCCGTAGCGCTTCTGGCCGTCGGCGAACTCCTTCCGCGCGGCGGCGCCCTCGGCCGTCTTCACGGCTTCGGAGACGACGACCAGGGCGAAGTTGCGGCCGTTGCGCTGCACCTGCCGGATCTTCGCCGCCACGCCCTCGATGGACCAGGACAGCTCGGGCAGCAGGATCACGTCGGCGCCGCCGGCGATGCCCGCGGTCAGGGCGATATGGCCGGCATCGCGGCCCATCACCTCCAGCACCATGACGCGGTCGTGGCTGGCTGCGGTGGGCTGGAGCCGGTCCAGCGCCTCCGTCGCCACGGCGACGGCCGTATCGAAGCCGACGGACGTCTCGGTGATGCCCAGGTCGTTGTCGATGGTCTTGGGCACGCCGATCAGCTTGATTCCGCCGATGGCGGCCAGCCTGCGCAGGATCGCCATGCTGCCGTCGCCGCCGATGCCGATCAGCGTATCCACGCCCAGCTCGCGCAGGCCGCCGATGATCTCCTGGCTGCGGTCGCGGGTGCTGCCGTCGGCCATGGGATAGGCGAAGGGGTCGCCCTTGTTGGTGGTGCCCAGCACCGTGCCGCCCTGCCGCATCATGGTGCCGTCCACCATGTTGAGGTCCAGGTTCAGGTAGCGCACGGGGCGCGACAGCAGGCCCTGGGTGCCGTCCTCGATGCCGACGACCTGCCAGCCGTAATGCGTGGTGGCCCGATGGACCACGGCCCGGATGACCGCGTTCAGGCCGGCGCAGTCGCCGCCGCTGGTGAGGATGCCGATGCGTTTGGTGGGCGTCATGGCAGGGTTCCATGCTCGGGACGGGAAGGGTGCCGGCGCCCGGACGGGTCCGCGCCGGACGCTGCCAGTGTTACCAGATCGCCCCGGCGCCGCAACCGCCCTGCCGCCGGGCGCCCGGCCACCGGGGGCGGAATGCACCGTCCGGACCGCACCGGCCGGGCGCAAATTCCACAGGCCACCTGCCGGGGGATTTGTGATAAGGAACCCGCTCGATGCAGTGGCGGCGCGTGGCATGAACGAACAACAGGCGATGAAGGAAAAGCTGGCGGCGCTCCGGGTCGAACACCGCGACCTGGACGATGTCATCGTGCGGCTTTCCGAGCAGACCCCGATCGACCAGTTGCAGCTCCAGCGGCTGAAGAAGCGCAAGCTGCTGCTGAAGGACATGATTGCCCGCATCGAGAGCGAGCTGCTGCCCGACATCATCGCCTGAGCACCGGCCGCGCGGCGCGCTGCGCTGCACCACCACGCTTGCGCGGGCGGCGTCCGTTCCTATAATCCGCCGCTTTCCGCCTGCGACAGGCCAGGAGCGCCGCCCGTGACCCCGCCCGAAACCCACGCCGCCGACCCGCTGGTCGGCATCATCATGGGGAGCCAGTCCGACTGGGCGACCATGCGCCACGCCGCCCAGGTCCTGGAGGAGCTGGGCGTGCCGTTCGAGGCGCGCATCGTCTCCGCCCACCGGACGCCGCAGCGCCTCTACGACTATGCGCACACGGCCAAGGGCCGCGGGCTCAGGGTCATCATTGCCGGGGCCGGCGGGGCCGCGCACCTGCCCGGCATGGCGGCCAGCATGACGACGCTGCCGGTCTTCGGCGTGCCGGTGGAAAGCCACGCGCTGCGCGGGCTGGACAGCCTCTATTCCATCGTGCAGATGCCCGGCGGCGTGCCGGTCGGCACGCTGGCCATCGGCAAGGCCGGGGCGATCAACGGGGCGCTGCTGGCCGCCGCGGTGCTGGCGCTCTCCGACCCGCGGCTGGATGCCGCGCTGGTGGACTGGCGGGCCCGGCAGACCGACCGGGTGGCCGAGGTCCCCGTCGACGAACCGCAGGGCTGACATCATGCGGACGATCGCGCCGGGCGCCACCCTCGGCATGCTGGGCGGCGGCCAGCTCGGCCGCATGACGGCGCTGGCGGCGGCCCGGCTGGGCTACCGCACCCATGTCCTGACGCATGAGGCGGAAGGGCCCTGCGCCCAGGTCGCGGCCGAGGCCACCATCGTCACCGACTACACCGACCGCGCCGCCCTGACCCGCTTCGCCGCCGCGGTCGATGTGGTGACGCTGGAGTGGGAGAACATCCCGACGGAGGCGGTCGCCTTCCTGGCCGAGCGGGTGCCCGTGCATCCCGGCGCCGGCGTGCTGGCGGTGGCGCAGGACCGGCTGCGGGAGAAGGGGTTCGCCAATGCGCTGGGCATCGGCACGGCCCCCTTCCGCGCCGTGCGCGACGTTGCCGGGCTGGCGGACGCCGTGGCCGCGCTGGGCACCCCGTCGGTGCTGAAGTCCACCCGCATGGGCTATGACGGCAAGGGGCAGGTCCGGCTCGCGCCCGGCACCGATCTGGCCGCGGCCTGGGCGGAGATGGGCGCCCCCGAGGGCATCCTGGAAGGCTGGGTGGATTTCGCGCTGGAGGTCTCCGTCATCGTCGCCCGGCGCGAGGACGGGGAGATGGCGGCCTGGCCGGCGGTGGAGAACCGCCACCGCGCCGGCATCCTGGACGAAACGCTGGCCCCGGCCGACATCGCGCCCTCCGTCGCGGCGGAGGCCGACCGCATCGCCCGCGCGCTGGCCGAGGCGCTGGGCGTCGTCGGGCTGCTGGCGGTGGAGATGTTCGTCACCCGCGACGGCACCGTTCTGGTCAACGAGATCGCCCCGCGGCCGCACAATTCCGGCCACTGGACCATGGATTTCGCGGAGACATGCCAGTTCGAGCAGCTCGTCCGCGCGGTCTGCGGCCTGCCCCTGGGACCGACCGGCATCCGTGCCCCGGCGCGCATGAAGAACCTGATCGGAGACGAGGTGGCGCAGTGGCCCGCGCTCCTGGCAGAGCCGGGGGCGAAGCTGCACCTCTACGGCAAGGCGCAGGCCCGGCCGGGGCGCAAGATGGGGCACGTCAACCGACCGCGCTGAGGCCGACCGCGCTGAGGCCGACCGCGCGGAGGTCGGCCGAGCCGTGGCCGGCTTTCTGACGCCGTTTCCCGTCGTTCCCGGTCACTCGTCCCGGTCCAGCCGGTGCTGCTCAAGGTCGGCGGTGTCCTTGGACTGCTGCATCGCCTGCTGGTGCCGTTCCGCCTTGGTCCGGCCGTGTTTCGCCCGGTTGGCGGCGGCCTCCTTCTCGCGCTCGGCGCGGCTGCGCTGCTTGCGGTAGCGGTTGAGGTTGACGACCTCCCCCATGGGACCCTCCCTTCCCGTGTCGCGTCCGTTCCGACTGTCGCCGGATGGTCCGGCGGCATGGCTGAACATCCGGCGGCGCCGGAACGCTCCTGCGCCCCTCCGGTGCCCCGCCGGTGCCCTTGCGCGCGCCCGGCGGACGCCACATTTGCGCCCTAGAACGCGACCCCCAGCTTACCCTTCGACGCCCGCCCCGGAAAGGGAGAGGGCGTCACTCTTCCGACGGGACGACGCCTCGTGAGAAAGCCCCTGACCGCTGCCGCCGGACTGGCCCTGGTCCTGGCGACGGTGCTGCTGGCCCCGGCCCTGGTGGACTGGAACCGCTTCCGGCCGGAGCTGGCCGATCTCCTGGCCACTGCCATGGGGCGGGATGTCACCATTGCCGGCGACGTGGATCTGACGCTGCTGCCTTCGCCGACGCTGCTGGCCGCTGATGTCGCGCTCTCGGAACCGGGGGCGGCGCCCGGCCGCCCGCCTCTGGCCAGTGTCGGAACGGTGGAGGTGAAGGTGCGGCTGCTGCCGCTGCTGGCGGGCAGGGTGCAGATCGAGAAGCTGGCGCTGGTCGATTCCCGCATGCGGATCGAGTTCCGTCCCGACGGCAGCCGCATCGGTCCGATCGACCTGTCCGCCCTGGGCGGGACGGTGCAGCTCGACCGCATGACGATCCATCGCGGCACCCTGACCCTGGAAGCCGACGACGGTCGCCGCCGGCTGGATCTGGTCTCCATCCGCGGCTCGGTGGATGCCGGCGGACCGCAGGGACCCTTCAACGTCGCCGGCAGCTTCAGTCTCGACGGGGTACCGCTGACGCTGGACGTCACCACCGGCCGTATCGCCCCCGGCGCCACGGTCCCGGTGCGGGCCACGCTGGGCGTGCCCGACGGCAAGGGACAGGTCCGCTTCGCCGGCGTCGTGCCGGACGGCGACCCGTCCCGGTTGCAGGGGGACCTGCGCGCGGAGGGGGAGCGGCTGGCATCGCTTCTCCGCGCCGCCGCGGCCGGGCTGGGACGGCGCCTGCCCGAGGCGCTGCCGGCCGCAGCCGACCAGCCCTTCAACGCCGCGGCGTCCCTGACGGTCGCGGGCGGGCGCTGCACCCTGAAGGGGATCGACCTGCGGGTGGGGGAGACGCGCGGCACCGGCACCCTGGTCCTGCCGGCCGTCGCCAGCGCGGACGATCCGGCGCGGCTGTCCCTGGCGCTCTCGCCCCTGGCCCTGGACGACTGGCTGCCCGGTTCCCCCGCGGACGATGCCGGTTCCGGTCCGACGGCCCCGCTGCCGCTGCCGGCCGTGCTCGCGCTGGATCTCGTGGCGGATCACATCGTCTGGGAACGCGCCCTGCTGCGCGACGCCCGTCTCCGCGGCCGGCTGGAGGACGGGGGGCTGGCTTTGGAGACTGCCGGCATCGTGCTGCCGGGCGATACGGTGGTGACGGCCTCGGGCCGTCTTGCCGCCACCGACGGGCTCCTCCGGGCGGACACTGCCGTCACGCTGAAGACGGCGGACCTGCGCACCACCCTGGCCTGGATGGGACTGGACACGGCGGACATCCCGGCCGAGCGGCTGCGCTCGGCGGCGCTGGCCGGCCGGCTGGCCGGCACGCCCGCGGCCTTCCGCCTGACCGATCTTGCCGGCAGCCTCGATACCACCACCCTGACCGGGGCCGTGTCGTGGGACGGCGGTGAAAGGCCGGTCCTGGGCCTGAACCTCGCCGCCGACCGGCTGGACCTGGACGCCTATCGGCCGGACGGGGGCGGCGACATTGATCCGCGCGCCTGGGCGGACCGGCTGGAGACGCTCGACATCGATCTCGATGCCCGCTTCGGGCACCTGACGGCGGGCGGGGTGCCGGTGGAGGGGCTGGTTCTCTCCGCCACGGCCCGGGACGGCGCCCTGACCCTGCGCGACCTGTCGGCGGAGTCCGCCGCCGGCATCGCCGGCCGCATCGCCGGCCGCGTGGGCGAACCGCTGTCGGGCGGTTTCACCGACCTGACCGTCAGCGCCCGGGCAGAAACGCTGGCGCCGCTGTTCCGGGCTCTGGCCCTCCCGCCGCCGGTGGCCCCGGACCGGCTCGGCCCGGTCACGCTGACGGCCCGGCTGGCCGGCGACGCCGCCCGCATGGTGCTGGAGGCGGAGGCCGGGCTGCTGGGCGGAACGGTGCAGGCCGGGGGCACCCTGGCCGGGACGGACGGGACCCCGGCGCTCGACCTCAAGCTGCGGGCGACCCTGCCGGACGCGGTACGCCTCGGCCGGCTCTGGTGGCCGGACTGGCGGCCCGCCGGCGCGCCGGGGGGAACAGAGCTTTTCGCCGCCCTCACGGGCACCTGGCCCGAGCTGACCGTCGATGCCATCCAGGGGACGCTGGGTCAGACGGCCGTGACCGGCCGGGTGGCGCTGGACCGATCCGGCGATCTGCCACGGCTGCGGGCGTCCCTGGTGACGGGGCCGCTCGACCTCGACCGTCTCGCTCCCGCCCTGGCGGCGGCCGGCGGGTCACCGTGGGATCTGTCCTGGACCCGGGGCCTGGACGGCGAGGCGGAGATCGAGGCCCAGGCCCTGACCCTCGCCGGGGCCACCGTGGAAGGGGCCTCCCTCCGCCTCGCTGCCGGCGATGGCGGGCTGGAGCTTGAGCGGCTGCGGGGCACATGGCGCGGCGGGCGCCTGGAGGCCGCTCTCCGGCTCACCCAGCCGCTGCCGGAGGGGGAGGGGGCGTTTCCCCCGCTGGAGGGGGACCTGCGGCTGGAACTGACGGGGGCGACCCTGCCCGACCTGCCGCCCGGCCGGGACCGCGGGCTGGCCCTGTCCGGCGGCCGCCTGGACCTCGCCATGGAAGGCCGCGGCGCGGGGCCGGACCCGGCCGGCGTGCTGCGCAGCCTGACCGGCCAGGGGCAGGTGGCTCTGAGCGACACGGTCCTGCTCGGTCTCGACCTCGGCCGCGCCACGGCGGCGCTTGACGGGACCGGCGACGCCCGGGACGCCGCCCGTCGGCTGGCCGCCGCGGTCGCTGCCGGACGCACACCGCTCACCCGGCTGTCCGGCGATCTGGCGTTCGCCGCCGGGACCCCCGGCAGCAGCGGGCTGGCGGCGGAGGGGCCGGCCGGTTCCCTCACGGTGGACGGGGTGCTCGACCCGCTGACCGATACCGTGCGGCTGTCGGCGGCGGTGCAGCCGGCCCGACCGGACGGGGCGCCGCCTTTCAGCCTGGACCTGACCGGGCCGCTCGCCGGACCGGACCGGACGCTGGCGGCGGACACGCTGCTGGCCTGGGTGGCCGGCCGTGCCGCCGCCGCGCCGCCAGGGGGTGACCGGACGGAGGGCCGGGGGGCGGTCCCGACCGGCTCCCTTCCCGACCGGCTTAAGCAGTAGGTAACCGCCGCCGGTCCATTGTCGCCTGTGCGTCGCCGCAGGTCGGCGGTGGAACGGCCGGCCCGTCTCCGCTATTCCTTCCGGGAAGACACGATCAGGGGAGGAGACGGTAATGCTTAAGGGCAAGGCGGCCATCGTCACGGGATCGACCAGCGGGATCGGGCTGGGGATCGCCCGCTCGCTCGCCCGCGCCGGCGCGGACATCGTGCTGAACGGCTTCGGTGAGGCAGCCGCGATCGAGGAGCTGCGTCGCGGCATCGAGACGGAGTTCGGCGTCGGCGTCATCCACCACGGCGCCGACATGGCGAAGCCGGCGGAGATCGAGGCGCTGGTCGCCGCCTGTGCCGAGCGGTTCGGCGGCGTGGACGTGCTGGTCAACAATGCCGGCATCCAGCATACGGCCCCCGTGGACCAGTTCCCGGTGGACCGCTGGGATGCCGTGATCGCCATCAACCTGTCCTCCGCCTTCCACGGCATCCGGCTGGCGCTGCCGCACATGAAGGCGCGCGGCTGGGGCCGCATCGTCAACATCGCCAGCGCCCACGGTCTGGTCGCCTCCGTCAACAAGTCGGCCTATGTCGCCGCCAAGCACGGCATCGTCGGGCTGACCAAGGTCGTGGCGCTGGAGACGGCGGGCTGCGGCATCACCTGCAACGCCATCTGTCCCGGCTGGGTGCTGACGCCGCTGGTGCAGAAGCAGATCGACGCCCTGGCCGAGCGCGAGGGCATCCCGCCCCAGGAGGCGGAGGTGCGACTGCTGTCGGAGAAGCAGCCCTCCAGGGCGTTCACCACCCCGGAACAACTCGGCGAGCTGGCCGTCTTCCTCTGCGGCCCGGCCGCTGCCAACCTGACCGGCGCCTCGCTGCCGGTGGATGGCGGCTGGACGGCGCAGTAGCGGCCTGCCCGGCGCGCCCGACCCATCCCCCGCAACATGAGGCCCCCTGACACGAGGCCCCCCTGACATGAGGCAGCGGACACTGTGAAGGACGGCATGGTCGAGGGTGCGACGGCACCGGAACGGTCCGGGGACCAGGGGGCCGCGGCGGGGACCCGCACGGTGAATCTCGCTCTCCAGGGGGGCGGCGCCCACGGCGCCTTCACCTGGGGCGTGCTCGACCGGCTGCTGGAGGACGGGCGGCTGGATTTCGAGGGGATCAGCGGCACCAGCGCCGGCGCCATGAACGGCGCCATGCTGGCCTACGGGCTGCTGACCGGCGGCCGGGAGGAGGCGCGCGGCCAGCTCTACCGGCTCTGGCGGCGGCTGGCCAAGGCGAACGCGGTCGGCCCCTGGAATCCCTCCTGGATGTCGCGCTTCACCGGCGACCCGCACCTGGAGGCCCACCCGGTCTATGCCGGCTTCGACCTGCTGGTCCGGATGATGAGTCCCTACCAGTTCAATCCGCTGGGCCTGAACCCGATGCGGGAGATCCTGCGCGGCCTGATCGACTTCGACGTCCTGCGCGAGGCGGCGGACGTGCGCCTCTATGTCGGTGCCACCAACGTGCGGGAGAGCAAGCTCAAGGTCTTCAAGGGGCGGGAGCTGTCGGCCGACTGTCTTGTCGCCTCGGCCTGCCTGCCGTTCCTGTTCCAGGCGGTGGAGATCGACGGGGAGCACTACTGGGACGGGGGCTACATGGGCAACCCGACCATCTATCCCCTGATCCACGAGTGCGCCGCCCGCGACGTGCTGATCGTGCAGGTGACGCCGATCGCCCGCCCGGCCGTGCCGACGACGCCGACGGCGATCATCGACCGCATGAACGAGATCGGCTTCAACGGCACCTTCCTGCGCGAACTGCGCTCGCTGGAACTGGTCAACCGGCTGCTCGCCGCCGGCCGGCTGACGGAGGAGGAGGCGGGCATGCGCGCCCTCTTCCTGCACCGGATCGAGGCGGAGGCGGCAATGGCGGTGCTGGGTGTGTCCAGCAAGCTGAACGCCGACTGGGGTTTTCTCACGGAACTGCGCGATCTCGGCCGCGCCGCCGCCTCGCGCTGGCTGGAGGAGCGCTTCGCCAGCGTCGGCCGGGCCAGCAGCTTCGAGGTCGAACGCTTCTTCGCCTGAGCGTCACCGTCCGCGGGCGGACGGGCGGTCAGGCCCCCGGTGCGACCGGCAGGACCTTGGTGATCGACAGCACCAGGCTGTCGTTCTGCGCCTCCATCGACTTGGAGCTGGCGCGGGGCAGGGGGATCTTCAGGCGGCGGCAGTAGAGGATCAGCATGGCGGCGATCTCCGTCTCCGCCATCTCGATCTCCCGGAAGTTGCTGGCTCCGACCGCCTGTACTGAAATGCCCAGCGCCAGGGGCGCCTGGTTGCGGAGGATGATCGGTCCGAGTACGCCGGGCGGCTGCTTCTGGGGGAACGACTCGCGGTACAGTTTCACGGCCTCGCGGACGGCCTCCGGCGAGAAGATGATACGGCGGTTCTCGACGATCATGTCATGGGCATATGCTACGGAAATTACCGGCATATGGCGCCGGGGGCCCACTTCTAAACCGCGGTGCATCGCCGCGGGAAGCAAAATGCTTCAACAGCCAGCGCTGATATGACCTATGTCATGGCGTCGCGGTCGCCGGACCGGAAGGGTCGCGGGCGTCCGGGGTCGCCCGGTCAGGTGCAGGGCTTTGCCTTTTCCCCATTGTCATGGCGGAGTCGACACGCCCTAATTGCGCTTGGCGACAAGCGAGAGCCAACACGCCGTGCGTGCGGAATCTGCGTGCGGCGGAGAAATTCTGAGGAGGCATCAATGCCGGCCCGCTATGAGGAGCTTCACCAACGCTCGCTGGCCGATCCTGCTGGCTTCTGGGGAGAAGCCGCCAAGGACATCGACTGGATCAGGCCGTGGGACGTCGTGCTGGACGACAGCCGCGCCCCGCTCTACCGCTGGTTCGCCGGCGGCGAGCTGAACACCTGCTGGAACGCCATCGACCGCCATGTCGAGGGCGGCCGGGCCGACCAGCCGGCCATCATCTACGACAGCCCTGTCACCGGCACGAAGCGCATCCTGACCTACCGCGACTTCCGTGACCAGGTGGCGCTGTTCGCCGGCGCGCTGCGCGACCGCGGTGTGGTCAAGGGCGACCGTGTCCTGGTCTACATGCCGATGGTGCCGGAGGCGCTGGTCGCCATGCTGGCCTGCGCCCGGCTGGGGGCGGTCCACTCCGTCGTCTTCGGCGGTTTCGCCCCGCACGAGCTGGCGACCCGCATCAACGATGCCCAGCCCAAGGTGATCGTCTCCGCCTCCTGCGGCATCGAGCCGGGCCGGGTGGTGAAGTACAAGCCGATGCTCGACAGCGCCATCGAGCAGGCGACCCACAAGCCCGAATCCTGCCTGATTCTGCAACGCCCGCAGGAGCAGGCGTCCCTGATCGACGGCCGCGACCACGACTGGGAGGCCGCCGTCGCCGCGACGACCCCGGCCGACTGCGTGCCGGTCGCCGCCACCGACCCGCTCTACATCCTCTACACCTCGGGCACGACGGGCCAGCCCAAGGGCGTCGTGCGCGACAACGGCGGTCATGCCGTGGCGCTGAAGTGGACCATGGAGCACTTCTACGGCGTGAAGCCGGGCGAGGTGTTCTGGGCCGCTTCGGACGTGGGCTGGGTGGTCGGCCACAGCTACATCGTCTATGCGCCGCTGCTGCACGGCTGCACGACGGTGATCTACGAGGGCAAGCCGGTCGGCACGCCCGACGCCGGCGCCTTCTGGCGCATGATCAGCGAGTACCGCATCCAGACGCTGTTCACGGCGCCCACCGCGTTCCGCGCCATCAAGCGCGACGACCCGAACGCACTGCTGCTGAAGAACTACGATGTCTCCTGCCTGCGCGCCCTGTTCCTGGCGGGTGAGCGCAGCGACCCCGACACGCTGCACTGGGCCGAGGACCATCTGAAGGTCCCCGTCATCGACCACTGGTGGCAGACGGAGACGGGCTGGCCGATCGCCGGCAACCCGCTGGGCCTGGGTCTCTTCCCGGTCAAGTACGGCAGCACCTGCAAGCCGCTGCCGGGCTGGGACGTCCGCATCCTGGGCGCGGACGGGCATGAGGTGAAGCGCGGCGACATCGGCGCCATCGTCTGCAAGCTGCCGCTGCCGCCGGGCACGCTGGCGACCCTCTGGAACGCCGAGGACCGCTTCCGCAAGAGCTACCTGTCGGAGTTCTCCGGCTACTACCAGACGGCGGACGCCGGCTTCGTCGATGCGGACGGCTATGTCTATGTGATGGCCCGCACCGACGACATCATCAATGTGGCGGGCCACCGGCTCTCCACCGGTGGTATGGAGGAGGTGCTGGCCGGCCACCCCGACGTGGCGGAATGCGCCGTCATCGGCGTGGCGGACCAGTTGAAGGGCCAGGTGCCGCTGGGCTTCGTCGTGCTGAAGGCCGGCGTCACCCGCCCGACGGAGGTGATCGTGCGCGAGATCGTCGCCAAGGTGCGCGACGAGATCGGCCCGGTCGCCAGCTTCAAGCAGGCCATCGTCGTGGACCGCCTGCCGAAGACCCGTTCGGGCAAGATCCTGCGCGGCACCATGCAGAAGATCGCCGATGCGGAACCCTGGAAGATGCCGGCCACGATCGACGACCCGATGATCCTGGAGGAGATCGGGGACGCCCTGCGGACCATCGGCTACGCCGTGGACAAGCCCGCGGACTGACCCGGCGGGCGTCCTCGCCGAACGATCTGCGAAGGCCCGGGCCGGGAATATCGGCCCGGGCCTCTTTTTCGTGCGTGTCTCCCGGTCCCCCATCGCTGTTGTCCTCGCAGGCAACAGCGATGGGGGGCGGCGTGACCGAATTCGGTGCGGAGATCGAGCAGCATATCGGGCCGTTGCGCCGGTATGCCCGGGCTCTCCTGCGTGACCGGACGGATGCCGACGATCTGGTCCAGGATGCGCTGGCGCGGGCCCTGTCCCGGTCCGACAGGTTCCAGCCGGGCACCAATCTGCGGGCCTGGCTCTTCACCATCCTGCACAACCTCCATGCCAACCATGTCCGGCGCAAGGTGACGGCCCCCACCGTCACCCCCGTCGGGGACGCGGCCCTGCATGTCGCCACCCCTGCCGGTCAGGACGACCACATGGAACTGCGCGACATGGCCCGCGGTCTGGCCCTGCTGCCGCCGGAGCAGCGGCAGGTGCTGCTGCTGGTGGCGCTGGAGGGGCTGCGGTACGAGGAGGTGGCAACCGTGCTGGGCATTCCGGTCGGCACTGTCATGTCCCGTCTGTCCCGGGCGCGGGAGGCGCTGCGTCAGCATCTGGCCGGCGAGGCCCCGCGGCTACGGAGGGTGAAATGATCGGGCGGCGGCCGCCGGTGGTGGTGGAGGAGGACCTGCACGAACTGGTGGACGGTGCCCTGCCGCCGGCCCGCCGGGCGGTCGTGCTGGCCTATCTTGCCGCCAATCCTGCGGCGGCAGCCCGCGTCGCCGCCTGGCAGGCCCAGAACGAGGGTCTGCGGGTGCTGTTCGGCGCGGGGGAGGGGGCGGGACCCGTCCCCCGGGCGGCGTTCGAGGCCTGGCGGCGCGAGGCGTCAGGTCTGGCGCGGCAGGTACGCCAGCCGCCGCCGTTCCGCCGCGGGGGGCGGGTGGTCCTGGCCGGTGCTCTGTGTGCCGCGGCCCTGCTGGCGGTGGCGGTTCTGCCGGGCTGGCGGGCCGGACCGGGCGGGGCGGACTTCTACCGTTTCTCCCGGTCCGCCCTGGAGGCGCACGCCCGGACGGTCGCCGGTGCCGGCGGGGCGATTCCGGCGGCGACGGGGCTGGTGGCGGGGGTAAGGCCCCCCGACCTGTCGCCGCTGGGCTGGCATCTGGACCGGCGTCGTCCCGTTCCCCTGGGCGACGGGGCGGGGTTGCAGTTCATCTACCGGGAGGCCGCGGGCGCCCGTCATGTCAGCCTGATCGTCGGACCGCCCGCGGAGGCCACCGAGGGCACCTTCAGCTACATGCGTCAGGGCAGCCGGACGCTGTTCACCTGGCTGGACGGGGATCTCGGCTATGCGCTGGTCGGCGACCTGGGCCGGGGCGAACTGCTGCGTCTGGCCGATGCGGTGCATGCCGGGCTCAGCCCCGACGGGGCACATCCGCGGCGGGGACTGGCACCGCCGCGGGCGGCGTCGCTGCACCCGGCGGTTCACCGGCAGGGGATGTAAGGACACAACAATGCGGAATTATGACGATATGGCTAACAAGGCTGCTTGTTCGGCTTGACGACTCCGCAGGCCCTGCATACCGTTACCGCATTGTTCGAGTGCGAGTTGAACGGGCGGGGCAACAAAAAGGGGACCGCGGAAAAGCGGCCTCACGCTTGGACAAGGCCCACGGTGGTGGGCATGGCCTCAGGGCCATGCAGCCGTCGGGGTCCTTCCGGGCGGTTCGGGAAACGGGGACGGCGTCATGCCGTCCCCGTTCGCGTTCCGGAAGGCCCCGCTCAGGTTTCTCCCGGGGCTGCCTTCTCCCGGAGTTGCGCGGACATCAGGCCGCGCGGGCTTCCAGGGTCGCCGGGCGGGTGGCGGTGGTGATCTGGACGGTGCGGGGCTTCATGGCCTCGGGCACCTCGCGGACCAGCGACACGCTCAGCAGGCCGTGCTCCAGGGTCGCGTCGGAGACGCGGATGTGGTCGGCAAGCTGGAAGCGGCGCTCGAAGGCCCGGCCGGCGATGCCGCGGTAGAGATAGTTCCCCGCGTCCCCTTCCTTGATGGCCTTGCCCTGGATGACCAGCAGGTTCGGATGCGCCGTGATCTCCAGATCCTCGGGGCGGAAGCCCGCCACGGCCATGGTGATCCGGTAATGGTCGTCGTCCAGCTTCTCGATGTTGTAGGGCGGGTAGCCGGTACTGGCCTCGTCGGTGTTCAGGGCCGACTCCATGAGGCGGGTCAGGCGGTCGAAACCGACGGTGGAACGGAACAGCGGCGACAGGTCGTAGCTACGCATGGATATCCTCCTTCGTGAGCGATACCCCGATGGAAGGTCCCCGCCTGCGGGCGATCCTTCCGGGGTGCGTCGGTGACAGTGCGTACCGACACTTCTGTCAGTACTTTCTGCCAGTACTTTCAGGTCTCTGTCGGGAACCCCTGGCGGGCGTCCGCCGACGCTCTTCGAGATGGGAAGGCGCTCCGACGGCGTCAAGAGGGGGGATGGCGACGGTATCCAGGTGTGGGCCGACGCCTTCCGGTTGCTCCTGTCGCCTGCATCACCCCCGGCGTCTGCTCCGGAACGGTTGCAAGTTTCAGCGTTTAAACTCTAGAGTTTCCGGAGGCCGGGGCTGTCCCGGTGAAAGGATCGAGTGTGGGTGGCCCGACCGCGTTCTTCAACCGCACCTATGACGAGACGATGGCTCTGCTCCTGGAGGCGCGGAACTATGTCGCCCATCATGAGGCGGCGGACCAGGCGAAGCTGCCGCCGCACCTCCGGCTTCAGGCCAGCTACGAGGCGATGCGCGTCACCACCCGGCTGACCCAGGTGATGGCATGGCTTCTGGCGCAGAAGGCCGTGCATGCGGGGGAGATGACGCAGGAACAGGCGGCGTCCGACGAATACGCCCTGTCCGGCGGCCATATCTGTTCGGAACCGTCCGGCCCGGAGAGCGAGCTGCTGCCCGGCGGCCTGCGCTCGCTGCTGGACCGCAGCCACGGGCTCTATGTCCGGGTGGCCCGCCTGGACGAGATGGTCCGGCGCAACGTCGCCTGACGGGTGCCCTTGTCGCTGACGCGCGGCGACCTTTGCCGGCGCACCGTTCCGGCGCCCGGACATGACCACCACGGATACGGCGTCACAGATACGGCGTCACAGATACCGGCAACACGAAAAGGGCGCCCGCGGCAAGCCGCGGCGCCCTTCCGGTGCAAAGCGGACTCCGGTCCGGCCTTACTTCAGGCCGAAGTTGGAGAAGCGCTTGTTGAACTTGGCGATCTGGCCGCCGGTGTCGACCAGCTTCTGCACGCCCGTCCACGCCGGGTGGGACTTCGGGTCGATGTCCAGGCGCATGGTGTCGCCGGGCTTGCCCCAGGTGGTGCGGGTCTTGAACGAGCTGCCGTCGGTCATGACGACGGTGATCTCGTGATATTCCGGGTGAATCTCAGGCTTCATGATCGGCGGTCCCCAAAACGAAGCGCCGTATATAGCCAAAGCCTCATGCCGGTGCAACCGTCCGAATGATGGTGATTGCAGGCTGCGGTGTTGCTCTTGTCCCCTCATCCCGTTAGCAAGGGGGCGCCGGCAGGTCCGGCATGCACAGCGAAGCCTCTGGAGCGCCCCCTTGGTCTTCCGCGAACCGAGCTATGCCGAAGCCGGCCGGTCCCCGGCCGACGACCAGAAGACCGCCACCGCCCGCCGCCGGGACCTCAAACCGCTCCGGCGCCTGCTGCCCTTCCTGACGCCGTACCGGGGCGCCATCGCGCTGGCCTGCCTGTCGCTGCTGATCGCCGCAGGAACCGTGCTGGGTCTGGGCAAGGGGCTCCAGTACCTGGTGGACCAGGGCATCGCCCAGGCCGACGGGGCGGTGCTGGACCAGGCGCTGCTGGTGCTGCTCTCCGTGATCGTGCTGCTGGGCGCCTCCACCTTCGGGCGCTTCTACCTCGTCTCCTTCGTCGGCGAGCGGGTGGTGGCGGACCTGCGCAAGACGGTGTTCGACCATGTCGTCAGCCTGTCCCCCGCTTTCTTCGAGGTGACGCGGACCAGCGAGGTGCAGTCCCGCCTGACGACGGACACCACGCTGCTCCAGGTCGTCGTCGGCTCCACCATCTCCATCGCCCTGCGCAACTCCCTGCTGCTGGCGGGGGGGATCGTGCTGCTGGTGGTGACCAGCCCCAAGCTGGCGGGCATGGTGCTGCTGGTGGTGCCGGCCGTGGTGCTGCCCATCGTCGTCTTCGGGCGCCGGGTCCGGGTCCTGTCGCGGGCCAGCCAGGACCGCGTGGCCGATGTGGCGCAGGCGGTGGACGAGGCGCTGGGCGGCATCCGCACGGTGCAGGCGTTCGGCCGCGAGGCGCTGGAACGGCAGCGCTTCTCCTCCCGGGTGGAGGACGCGGTGAGCGTCGCCCTGGACCGGGTGCGGGCGCGGGCGTGGCTGACCATGCTGGTGATCGTGCTGGTGTTCGGTGCCATCGGCACGGTGCTCTGGATCGGCGGGCATGCCGTCATCAGCGGCGAGATCAGTGCCGGCGAGCTGTCGGCCTTCATCTTCTATGCGGTGGTCGTGGCCGGCGCCGTCGGTGCCCTGTCGGAGGTGATGGGCGACCTTGCCCGTGCCGCCGGAGCGACGGAGCGCCTGTTCGACCTGCTGGCGACGGAACCGGACATCCGGGCCCCGGCCGATCCGAAGCCGCTGCCGCAGCCGGCCGAAGGGGCGGTCCGGTTCGACAACGTCGTCTTCCACTATCCCTCCCGACCCAAAGACGCGGCGCTGAACGGCCTGGAGCTTGAGGTCCGGCCGGGCGAGACGGTGGCCCTGGTCGGCCCCAGCGGGGCCGGCAAGAGCACCGTGTTCCAGCTCCTGCTGCGCTTCTACGACCCGCGGTCGGGCCGCATCCTGCTGGACGGGGTGGACATCCGCGAGGCCGATCCCGCCGCCGTGCGCGCCCGCATCGGCATCGTGCCGCAGGACCCGGTGATCTTCTCCACCAACGCGATGGAGAACATCCGCTACGGCCGTCCCGAGGCGACCGACGCGGAGGTGCGGGAGGCGGCCCGCGCGGCGCACGCGCTGGACTTCCTGGAGGCGCTGCCGCAGGGCTTCGACACCTTCCTGGGGGAGAAGGGCGTGCGGCTCTCCGGCGGCCAGCGCCAGCGGGTGGCGATCGCCCGCGCGCTCCTGCGCAACCCGCCGCTGCTGCTGCTGGACGAGGCGACCTCCGCCCTGGACGCGGAGAGCGAGCGCGCCGTGCAGGAGGCGCTGGAAGACCTGATGAAGAACCGCACGACGCTCATCATCGCGCACCGCCTCGCCACCGTGCTGAACGCCGACCGCATCGTCGTGCTGGATGCCGGCCGCGTCGTCGCCAGCGGCACCCATGCCGAGCTGCTGCGGCAGGAAGGTCTCTATGCCCGCCTTGCCGCCCTGCAGTTCGACCAGCGGACGGCCGGCGCCGCCGTCGTCTGACACCGCGTCCGGCGTCTCGACGTCCTGGGAATTCCGTGGCCCTCCGGGGACTCTGCCCCCCCTGTCCGTCCGGTCAGAATGCCGTGGCGTACAATAAAGACTAAATTGTCGACATCGGTGCTCGCATTCGAGGTGACTGATGTCGAAGCTCTCCCTGGGCATGCGGATCATGGTGTCCGTTCTGGCCGTCTTCGTGACCGGCCTGGGCGCCCTGGTTCTCTACGCGAACTATGCCCAGATGGGCGAGGCGCGTTCCCTCTCCACGGACCTTCTCCGGCAGCAGGCAGCCGCGGAGGCCCGTGTCGTCCATGATACCGTGGGACGCGCCGTGACCGCGGTGCAGGGCATCGGACGCAGCGTCACCGCCCTGGTCCAGGCCGACCGCGCCGAGCGCGACGATCTGGCAGCGATGGCGCGGTCCGCCCTCGGCCTCAGCGACCAGTTCTTCGGGGTGACCATCGCCTTCGATCCGGGCTTCCCGGAAGGCGATGACGCGCGCTTCGTCGGGCACTCCGCCAGCGATGCGAAGGGCCGTTTCGTGCCCTACTTCTATCGCAACGCGGGCGGTGTCGGCATGGAGATGCTGGACATGTCGAAGCCGGAGGACACCGACGGCTGGTATCAGCGCCCGATGCGGGAGAAGCGGACCGTCCTCACCTCGCCCTATACCTATCCGGTCGAAGGGCGGGACGTGCTGATGGTCACGGCGTCCACCCCCATCATCGACAAAGGCGGCGTGCCGCGCGGCATCACGACCGTGGACGTGGCGCTGGCCAGCGTGAACGAGACGCTGGGCCGGGTCCGCCCCTTCGGCGTGGGCCATGCCGTCCTGCTCAGCGACGACGGCAAGTGGGTCGCCCATCCCGATGCCGCCAGGGTCGGCAAGGACAGCGACGACGCGGCGATCCGCGAGGCGCGGGCCGGGCTGGCCGGAGCCGAGGTGTCGTCCACCCGTTTCACTGACGCCGCCAGCGGCGAGACCATGATCGCCGTGATGGTGCCGGTCCGCTTCGACGGGGTCGATGCCACCTGGGCCTTCGGCCTGATCGTGCCGGAAAAGGCGCTGCTGGCCGATGCGGTCGCTACCCGCAACGGGATGCTGCTGGTCGGCACCCTGACCCTTCTGGCCGGCGTGCTGGTGCTGTTCCTGATGGCCCGTTCCATCAGCCGGCCCATCGTGGGCATGACCGCCACCATGCAGCGGCTGGCGGCGGGCGACCTGTCGGTCGAGATCCCGGCCATGGACCGCGGCGACGAGATCGGCCGCATGGCGGCCGCGGTCCTGACCTTCCGCAAGGAGGCCCAGGCCAAGCGCGAGCTGGAGGCGGAGCAGGCCCGTCTGGCGCAGGCATCCGAACAGGAGCGGCTGCGCGCCCGCCGCACCATCGCCCAGGAGTTCGACCGCGAGGTCGGCCGCTCCATCGACGGTGTCGGCCAGACGGCCGAAGCCATGGCCGGCGCCGTGGACGACATGGCGGAGGCGGCCCAGTCGAACGCCGTCACCAGCCAGGCGCTCGCCGAATCGGCAGAGGATGTCAGCGGCAACGTGCAGACCGTCGCGGCGGCGGTGGAGGAACTGGCGGCCAGCATCCGCGAGATCAGCGGTCAGGCGCAGAACTCCAACCGGGTCGCGGACGACGCGGCCAGCCGGGCCAGCACCACCGTCTCCCAGGTCGCCCGGCTGGTCGATGCCGCGCGGAAGATCGGGGACGTCGTCACCCTGATCTCCGAGATCGCCGGCCAGACCAACCTGCTGGCGCTGAACGCGACGATCGAGGCGGCGCGGGCCGGCGAGGCCGGCAAGGGCTTCGCCGTCGTCGCCGGGGAGGTGAAGAGCCTTGCCAACCAGACGGCCAAGGCCACCGAGGAGATCTCCCAGCAGGTCCAGGCGATCCAGTCCTCGACCGGCTCCGCGGCCAGCGAGATCAACGAGATCGCCCAGGTGATCCAGACCGTCAGCCAGATCAGCGCGTCCATCGCCGCGGCGGTGGAGGAGCAGAACGCGGCGACGACGGAGATCAGCCGGGCCGTGGCCGCCGCGGCCGGCGGCACCGGGCAGTTGAAGACCAGCGTCCGCAGCGTCGCCGATCTGGCGCACAGCAGCGGGGAATCGGCCAGCGCCCTGCAGCAGCGCATCGCCGCGCTGGAACAGGAACTGACCACCATGCGCACCCAGGTCCGCCGCTTCGTCGAGAACCTGAACGCGGCGTAAGCAACCGCGCAAGGCGGAAGAGACGGACCGGGGACCGCACCCGACACGGGTCTCCTGGTCCTGGGAGGGAAGGACGGTTGTCTCCGGGGCCCCGCCGCCCGCCGGTTACCCGGGCGGCGGGGAGCTTCGGAACGGGCCGGGACGGCAGACAGCACGAAGCGTCCCGGCCCCGTGGAGTCGGTGCCCCTTCCCGCCGGGCGCGGAAGGGGATAGCCTTCTGGTGCGGCGCACAATTCCCAGCTTAGCCCGCCGCCCTCCTGATCCCCGCCCTCCTGCCGCCCGAGCCCCGCATGACCCTCGAATCCTCCCTGGCCCTGGCGCTTGCCCTGGCCATCTTCGCCGCCACGCCGGGTCCCGGCATCCTGGCCGTCATGTCCTGTGCCATCGCCCGCGGTTTCCGCGCCGGGCTTGCGCTCGGGGCCGGGCTGGTGCTGGGCGATCTCGTCTACATGACGCTGGCGGTGCAGGGGATGGCGCTGCTGGCCCAGGCCATGGGCGAGCTGTTCCTGGCGGTGAAGCTGGCCGGGGCCGCCTACATCCTCTGGCTGGGCATCAAGGCGTGGCGGGCCGAGCCGGTGCTGCCGTCCGCCGCCGGACCGGAGACGGGCAGGGGCCTTGCCCGCACCTTCCTGGCGGGCCTCGCCGTCACGCTGGGCAACCCCAAGGCCATCATCTTCTACATGGGCTTCCTGCCCAGCTTCATCGACGTGACCCGGATCGGGCCGGTGGACATGGCGGTCCTGGCCGGGCTGGTCACGGTCGTCGTCGGCGGGGTGGTGGTGGTCTACGCCCGGACGGCGGCGCAGGCGCGGGGGCTGCTGACCAGCCCGCGCCGGGTGCGCTGGATGAACCGCACGGCCGGCACCGCGATGATCGGCACCGGCCTCGCGCTCGCCCTGCGCCGCTGAGCGGCGCAGGGGGCGGTCAGGCGGCGGCGGGGCGGGTCAGTGCGCCCCGCCCTCCAGATAGGCCGCCCGCACCTCCGGATTGGCCAGCAGCTCCGGGCCGGGGCCCTGCATCACCACCAGCCCCTGTTGCAGCACATAGGCCCGGTGGGCCAGCTTCAGGGCGTGGTAGGCGTTCTGCTCGACCAGCAGGATGGTCATGCCGCGGCTGCGGTTCAGCTCGGCGATGACGTCGAAGATGCGCCGGATGATCAGCGGCGCCAGCCCCAGCGAGGGCTCGTCCAGCAGCAGCAGGCGCGGCCGGCTCATCAGCGCGCGGGAGATGGCGAGCATCTGCTGCTCGCCGCCCGACAGCGTGCCGGCGCGCTGCTCGCGGCGCTGCTTCAGGATGGGGAACAGGCCGTAGCAGTAGTCCAGGTCCGCCTCGAAGTGGGCCGGGTCCGCCAGGGTGCCTCCGAGCTGGAGGTTCTCGAACACCGTCATGCGCGGGAAGATACGCCGGCCCTCCGGCACCTGGGCGATGCCGAGCCGCGCCGTCTCGTGCGGGGGCAGGCTGACGATGTCCTGTCCCTCGAAGACGATGCTGCCCGCCGCGGGCTTCGGGTTGCCGCAGATGGTCATCAGCAGCGTGGACTTGCCGGCGCCGTTGGCGCCGATCAGGGTGACGATCTCGCCCTGGTTCACCGTCACGTCCACGCCGCGCAGGGCCTCGATGGGGCCGTAGTTGGTGCGCACGCCCGTCAGGCTGAGCATGGTCATAGCCGCCCCTCCGCCTCAAGGTCCTGCACCACCTCGGGCGGGATCTCCTCCTCCTCCGGTTCGCCCAGATAGGCCTTGATGACCCGGTCGTCGCTGCGGATCTCCTCGGGCGTGCCCTCGGCGATCTTCTTGCCGTGATCGACCACATGGATGCGGTCGGAGATGCGCATCACCAGACTCATGTCGTGCTCGATCAGCAGGATGCCGGTGCCGAACTCGCCCCGGATGGTCAGCAGCAGGTCGCCCAGCGCCGCCGTTTCCCGCGGGTTCAGGCCGGCGGCCGGCTCGTCCAGGCAGAGCAGCAGCGGGTCCGTGCTCATGGCGCGGGCGATCTCCACCCGCCGCTGGACGCCATAGGACAGGTTGCCCGCCTCCTCGTCGGCGACCGACAGCAGGTCCAGCCGGTCCAGCCAGACCCGCGCCCGCTCCACCGCCGCCGCTTCGGCCCGGCGCCAGACCGGCAGGTTCAGCAGCCCGGCGACGCCGTAGCCCGACTGCCGCATCAGGCCCGTGTGCTGCGCCACCAGCAGGTTCTCCAGCACCGACATGCGGGGGAACAGGCGGATGTTCTGGAAGGTGCGGACCACGCCCATGCGCGCCACGGCATAGCCGGGCAGGGCCTGCAGCTCCACCGCGCCGCGCGCCGGATGACGCAGCAGCAGCCGTCCGGCGGAGGGCCGGTAGAAGCCGGTCAGGCAGTTGAAGACGGTGGTCTTGCCGGCACCGTTGGGGCCGATCACGGCGGTGATGTCGGAGCCGTGCGCGGTCAGATTCAGGTTGTCCACCGCGACCAGACCGCCGAAACGCATGGTCAGGCCGGTGACCTCCAGCAGCGGAGGCGTCGTCGTGGGCTCGGCCATCACAGGCTCTCCGTCGCGGCGGGCGGGGGGCTGCGGCGGTCGGACAGGCGCAGGGTCGGGTCGCGTCCCGACAGCAGCCCGCCCGGACGCCAGACCATGATCAGGATCATCGCCGCCCCGAACAGCAGCATGCGGTAGTCCGCGAACTCGCGGGCGAATTCGGGCAGCAGCACGATGAACAGCGCCGCGATGACGACGCCGATCTGGCTGCCCATGCCGCCCAGCACGACAATGGCCAGGATGATCGCGCTCTCGATGAAGGTGAAGCTCTCCGGGCTGACGAAGCCCTGCCGGGCGGAGAAGAAGCAGCCCGCCAGCCCGCCCAGCATCGCTCCCGTGGCATAGGCCGAAACCTTGGCCGCGGTGGGGTTGATGCCCAGGCTGCGGCAGGCGATCTCGTCCTCGCGCAGGGCCTCCCAGGCGCGGCCGATGGGCAGCCGGCGCAGCCGCCAGACGGCCCAGGACGCCGCCAGCACCAGCACCAGGATGATGAAGTAGAGGAACATCATCCGGTGCTCGCTGGAGAACGCGATGCCGGTCAGCTCATGGAAGCTGACCTGTCCCTCCGGCGGGCGGCGCTCGAAGGAGATGCCGAACAGCGACGGCCGCGGAATGCCGGCAACCCCGTTCGGGCCGCCGGTCAGGCTCTGCCAGTTCAGGATGACGATGCGGGTGATCTCACCGAAGCCCAGCGTGACGATCGCCAGATAGTCGCCGCGCAGCCGCAGGATCGGCAGCGACAGCAGCACCGCGAACAGCGCCGCGACCAGCCCCGAGAGCGGCAGGCTCAGCCAGAAGCCCAGCCCGGCGAACTTCGCCAGCAGGGCGAAGGTGTAGGCGCCGATGGCATAGAAGGCGACGAAGCCCAGGTCCAGCAGGCCCGCCAGACCCACCGTCACGTTCAGCCCCATGCCCAGCAGAACGTAGATCAGGGCCGTGGTGCCCAGGTCCAGGATGTAGCGGTCGCTGAAGGGCAGGAACGGCATCACCGCGGCGAATCCGATGCCGGCGATCACGAAGCCACGGCCGAGCCGCCGCGCCGTCTCGCCCGTCGGCAGCACGTTGCGCGCCGACGTCGCGGCGCTGGCGCGGCCGGCCAGGGCGTCGCGCAGGTAGCCCGCCAGCAGCCGGCCGGCGAAGACGGCGGCCACGGCGTAGCCGACCCAGGGCCAGCGGGTGGCGACGGACAGGCCCTGGTCGGTGTTGACCGTGGTCAGGCCGATGAAGGGGATCGCCAGCAGCAGCGCCACGCCGGCGGCGAGGCCGGCATCCTTGAGGCGGGCGGCGAGGGTCGGTGCAGGCTGCATCGGCTCACACCTTCTCGATGTCGGGGCGGCCGAGCAGGCCCGTCGGCCGCAGCACCAGCACCAGGATCAGGATGGAGAACGCTGCCACGTCCTTGTAGGCACCGGAGACATAGCCGGTGAAGAACGCCTCGATCAGCCCGATCAGCAGGCCGCCCAGCATCGCGCCCGGCAGCGAGCCGATGCCGCCCAGCACGGCCGCGGTGAAGGCCTTCAGCCCGGCCAGGAAGCCGATGTAGAAGTCCACGACACCGTAATACATCGTCACCAGCACGCCCGCGACGGCGGCCAGCGAGGCACCCATCACGAAGGTCAGGCTGATGGTGCGGTCCACGTTGATGCCCAGCAGCGCCGCCATGGTCCGGTCCTGCTCGCAGGCCCGCTGCGCCCGGCCCAGCGGCGTGCGCGCGATCAGCACCGTGAAGGACGCCATCAGCGCCACGGTCAGCACGATGATGAAGGCCTGGATGTAGGTGATGCCCAGCGCGAAGGTCTCCCCCTGCCAGAGGGTGATGCCGCCCGACAGCACGGGCTGCAACGGCTTCGGCCGCGCGCCCTGGGTCAGCATCACGTAGTTCTGCAGGAAGATCGACATGCCGATGGCGCTGATCAGCGGCGCCAGCCGGCCCGATCCGCGCAAGGGGCGGTAGGCGACCCGCTCCACCGTCCAGCCATAGGCGGCGGTGAACAGGATCGAGGCCGCCAGCACCACGATCAGGCCCAGCGCTACCGACTGCACGCCCAGCGCGGACAGCAGTGTGAAACCCGTCACCGCGACGAAGGCCCCCAGCATGTAGATTTCGCCATGGGCGAAATTGATCATGCGGATGATGCCGTAGACCATCGTGTAGCCGATGGCGATCAGGCCGTAGATCGCCCCCAGCGTCAGTCCATTGATCAGGTGCTGGAGAAATGTCCCCAGTCCCAGCGCTGCACCGTCCATGAAGTCCCCATGCCCTGAAACCCGTGATCCGGGCTTTCTGATTGGGGGCGAACCCTATCCGACGGATCGCCCCCGTTCAAGCCGCAGACCGGCCGAAGTACCGGAGCCGCATCGCTTTTCCGGCCCGCCGCGGTTGTGCAGAACGGGGCTGCGCGGCCCGGCGTTGCCTGTCCCGCGGCTTGCTGGTAGGGTCCGCGCCGCTTCAAGTCCACGTGAAAGACAGTGCCATGAAGGTCAACGCGAACACCATGCGGAAGGGCCACATCCTGGAGGATGGCGGCAAGCTCTACGTCATTACGGCGGCCAACATCGTGCAGCCCGGAAAGGGCGGCGCCTTCATCCAGCTTGAGATGAAGGACGTGCGGACCGGCACCAAGACGTCGATGCGCTTCCGCACGCAGGAGACGGTGGAGCGCGCCCGCCTGGACGAGCACGAGATGTCCTTCCTGTTCGCCGAGGGCGACCAGTACACCTTCATGGACAAGGAGTCGTTCGAGCAGGTCACCATCCCCGGTGACGTGATCGGCGACGGCAAGGTGTTCCTCCAGGACGGCATGGAAGTCGTCGTCCAGTCCTTCGAGGGCGCGCCGCTCTCGGTCGAGCTGCCGCAGACGGTGACCCTGCGCATCGTCGAGGCCGACCCGGTCGTGAAGGGCCAGACGGCGTCTTCCTCCTACAAGCCGGCGGTGCTGGAGAACGGCGTCCGCGTGCTGGTGCCGCCGCATGTCGATGCCGGCACCCGCATCGTGGTCAATGTCGAGGACGGCACCTATCTGGAGCGCGCGAAGGACTGATCCGGCCGCGCGTCTCCCGCGGCGCCCGGTGGCGCCGTCCGCGGCGCGCGACGCCCCGGTCCCGACCGTTCCCGACGGGCGCCCTCGCACGCGAGAGGGTGCCCGTCCCGCATTTTGAGGAGTTTGCCCATGGCCGCCCGTTCGGCCGTCATCATGTCATGGCCCGCGCCGCCGAAAAGGCCCGCCGCGCCTTCTGCGCGACTTCGGCGAGGTCGAGCAGCTCCAGGTCAGCCGCAAGGGACCGGCGGACTTCGTCTCCGCCGCCGACCGCAAGGCCGAGCGCATGGTCCGCGACGAGCTGGCCCGCGCCCGCCCCGACTTCGGCTTCCTGATGGAGGAGTCCGGCACGGTCGAAGGGCGCGACAAGAGAAGCCGCTGGATCATCGACCCGCTGGACGGCACCACGAACTTCCTGCACGGCCTGCCGCACTGGGCCATCTCCATCGCGCTGGAGCGCGAGGGCGAGATCGTTGCCGGCGTCGTCTACGAGCCGACGCATGACGAGATGTTCTGGGCGGAGAAGGGGCAGGGCGCCTTCCTGAACCACCAGCGCCTGCGCGTCTCGGCCCGGCGCAACCTGCCCGATGCGCTGGTCGCCACCGGCATCCCGTTCAAGGGGCATGGCGACTTCCAGGGCTTCATGGCCCAGCTCGCCGCCGTGATGCCCGAGGTGTCGGGCATCCGCCGTCTGGGCTCGGCGGCCCTCGATCTCGCCTACACGGCGGCGGGCCGCTTCGACGCCTACTGGGAGACGGACCTCAACCCCTGGGACGTGGCGGCCGGCGTGCTGCTGGTGGCCGAGGCGGGCGGCTTCGTCACCGAGATCGGCGGCGGCCGCAATCCGGCCGCGGGGCAGAGCGTGCTGGCGGCGAACCCGCACCTGCACCTGCCGCTCGGCACGCTGCTGCGCAACGCCATGAAGCCGAAGGCCAAGCCGGCCCCGGCCGCCTCCACCCCGGCCGCTTCCACCCCGACTGCCGCGGGCGGCAGCGCCGGCTGACGCCGGCCCCGGTCCGCCGCCCGGGCGGCGGACCTGCGGGGGCCGGACCGTTCCGCCGGACCGTTCCGGCCGGACCAACCCGGGCAGACCAGGGCACCGGACCATGGTGCCGCCACATTTCCGGGCTCCGATGCACAGCGTGCAGCAGAACCGCTTCCTCTTCCGTGCCCCGCTCCGCCGCGGCGTCCTCTGTGCCGCCGGCCTTGCCGCTGCGCTGCTCGCCCTGAGCCCGGCGCAGGCACAGACCGGCGACAACACGACGGCAACGGCCCCGGCCCCCGCCGTGCGGGTGCCCGGTCGCAAGCCGCCCGTGCCGCCGCCGCCCGCGGTGGAGACTCCGGCCACGCCCGTGGTGCCGAAGCCCGGGCAGCGGACCGGCCTCATCAAGGCGCCGCCGGCCTATCTGCCGGAAGTGACCCCGATTCCCCCCGCGGCGGACCCGGAGGGCGTGCCGCCCGCGCCGCGGACGGACCTGCCGCCGCCGCCGGAAACCCGCGTCGCGCCCGGCCCCGTGCCGGCGGAGGTGGCCGGTCGCGCTGCCGTGGCGATCGACTTCGCCCCCGGTTCCGACGGACTCGGCGCCGCGGCCGAGCCTGTGCTCCAGGGTGTCGCCCGGCGGCTGGCCGAGGCGCCGGGCGACCGGCTGGAACTGCGGGCCCATGCGACCCTGGGGGCCGACGGGGAGACGGGGGCGCGCCGGCTGGCGCTGGCCCGCGCGCTCGCCGTGCGGTCAAAGCTGATGGCGCTGGGCGTCCCGAAGCAGCGGATGCTGGTCTTCGCGCTCGGCACCGACGGCGCCGAAGGGGGAGCCGACCGGGTTGAGCTTTCCTTCCGGCGCTGACCGATCCACAGTGCCGCCGTCCCCAGGGCCCCCGTCCGCAGGGACAGGCCGGCCCGGCAGAGGACGCCGAAGAGGGACCGGCACCGGACAGACCGGCGCAGGCCGGCAGGGACGGAGAAGACCGGCACAGGCCGGCACAGCAGGGGAGCCAGGATCATGCCCATGTCTCGCCCGCAGCGGTTCCTCGGCCGGATGGCCGGGTTCCTCCTCGCCGTCGCCGCCGTCGCGGTGGCGCTCTTCCCGGCGATCGCGCACGCCTTCCTGGCCAATCCGGCGCTCAACGGGCTGATCCTCGTCGTCCTGCTGCTGGGCATCGCCTTCATCTTCCGGCAGGTGCTGATGCTGCGGCCGGAGGCGGCCTGGCTGGACGCCTTCCGCGCCGGGGAGGTGCCGCCGGCGGCCCCGCGCCTGCTGGCCCCCATGGCCAGGATGCTGGGCGAGCGGCAGGGGCGGCTCAGCCTCTCGGCGGTCGCCACGCGCTCGCTGCTGGACGGCGTCGGCGCCCGGCTGGACGAAAGCCGTGAGACCAGCCGCTACCTCATCGGCCTGCTGATCTTCCTGGGCCTGCTGGGCACCTTCTGGGGCCTGTTGCAGACGGTCGGCGCCATCGGCGGCGTGATCGGCAGCCTGCGGATCGACGGGGCGGCCGATGCCGGCAGCGTCTTCGGCGATCTGCAACAGGGGCTCCAGGCGCCGCTCGCCGGCATGGGCACGGCCTTCAGTTCCTCGCTGTTCGGCCTTGCCGGCTCGCTGGTGCTGGGCTTCCTGGAACTCCAGGCGGGGCAGGCGCAGAACCGCTTCTATGCGGAGCTTGAGGACTGGCTGGCCGGTGCCACCCGGCTGACCGGCGGGATCGCCGGGGACGGCGGGGAGGGCGGCTCCGTCCCGGCCTATGTCCAGGCGCTGCTGGAGACGACGGCGGAGAGCATCGAGCGGTTGCAGTATGCCATGGCCTCGACGGAGGAGGGGCGGCGGACGCAGAACGTCCACCTGACCCAGCTCACGGAGAAGATCACCGCGCTGGCCGAGCAGATGCGGGCGGAGCAGCAGCTCATGGCCCGGCTGGCGGAAAGCCAGATGGAACTGCGCCCGGTGCTGGCTCAACTGGCGGCCACGCTGGCCGCCGGCGTCAACATGGGCATCGACGACGCCACCCGCACCCACATCCGGAACCTGGAGCTGTATACCGCGCGGCTGCTGGAGGACAGTTCCAGCGGCCGGGCCGAGGCGGTGGCCGAACTGCGCAACGAGATCCGCATCCTGGCGCGCACCGTCGCCGCGCTGGGCGACGGCGGGGAGCGCTGAGCCATGCCCGGCTTCGGCGGCCGGCGGGGCGGGCGGGGGGCGGCGGTGGACATCTGGCCCGGCTGGGTGGATGCGCTGTCCTCCCTGCTGATGGTGATCGTCTTCCTGCTGCTGGTCTTCGTGCTGGCGCAGGTCTACCTGTCCAGCGCCCTGCAGGGCCGTGACCGCCAGCTCGCGGAGGTCAACCGCCGCATCGCCGAACTGGCGGACATGCTGGCGCTGGAACGGGAAACGTCGGGCGGCCTGCGTGCCGACGTGGCGCAACTGACCGACCGGCTGCGCAGCACTCTGGCCCGCGGGGAGCAGCTCCAGGCCGACATCGCCGCCCTGGCCGGAGAGCGCGACGCCCTGGCCGCGCGGGAGGCCGGGCTGAAGGGCAGTGTGGAGTCAGAGCGGGCGCTGGGCGACGAGGCGCGCGCCCAGGTGGAGTTGCTGAACCAGCAGGTCGCCGCCCTGCGCGAGCAGCTTGCCCGGGTGGCGGCGGCGCTGGAGGTGTCGGAGGGGAAGGGGCGGGAGCAGGAGGCGCAGATCGCCGACCTGGGCAACCGGCTGAACGTCGCCCTGGCCGACAAGGTGACGGAGCTGGCCCGCTACCGCTCGGAATTCTTCGGCCGGCTGCGCGAGGCGCTGGGGGAGCGCGACGACGTGCGCGTCGTGGGCGACCGCTTCGTCTTCCAGTCGGAGGTGCTGTTCGGCAGCGGCAGCGTCGAACTGGGCGAGGCCGGCAAGGAACGTCTGTCCCGGCTGGCGGAGACGCTGAAGGAGATCGCGGCCCGGGTGCCGCCGGAGGTGGACTGGGTGCTGCGCGTGGACGGGCATACCGACAGCGTGCCGATCCGCTCCGCCCGCTTCCCCAGCAACTGGGAGCTTTCCACGGCGCGCGCCACGGCGGTGGTGAAGTACCTGATCGACCAGGGCATCCCGGCCGACCGGCTGGCCGCGGCCGGCTTCGGCCAGTACCAGCCGCTCGATCCCGGCACCTCGGCCGAGGCCCTGGCCCGCAACCGCCGCATCGAGATCAAGCTGGACGCGCGTTAGGGGCCGGCCGGACTGCCCGTTCAGGCCCAGGCGCCCACCAGTTCGACCTCCTCGCCGCCCAGGCCGCGCTTGAAGGCGGTCACGCCGGGCGCCTGGTCCGGCAGGATGCCGCCCAGGTCGAAGCGCAGGCGCCCCTGCGCCTTCAGTTCCTGCACCGCGCGCCAGAGCAGCAGGTTGTTGGCGTTGCAGCGGCGCCCCTCCGGCCCGTTCCAGCCGATCTGGTAGGTGGCGGCCCGGCCGTGGCCGAAGACCAGGATGCCGGCCACGGGTACGCCGTCCAGCAGGGCGCGCAGGATCAGCACGTCGCCGTCCTTGTGCATGCCGGTCCGCATCCGGGTCAGCAGCGGGGCGGAGGCGCCGCGGTAGCCCTTGGCCGCCTTGTCGCGGGCGTATTCCTCCAGGAGCCAGGGCAGCAGGGTCCCCGTGCGGTCCAGCTCCACCGTCAGGCCGGAACGTTCGGCCTTGTTCAGGGCGTTGCGCCAGCTCTGCGCCATGCGCCGGCGCAAGGTGGCTTCGTCCTGCGTCAGATCCAGCCAGAGGGTGCGGTAGCCGGGGCCGCCCATCCGGCGGAACCCGGCCCAGCGCAGGATGGCGGCGTTCTCCTCCGTCGCGGGCAGTTCGGGCACGATGGCGGTCCAGCGCGTCGGACCGGACGGATAGGCCTCGCGCAGCAGCTTCAGCACCTGCGCCACGACGGCCGGCTTCGCCGCCTCCGGCCGGATCAGCGGTCCGCGGTGGATGCGCACGACGCGCACCAGCCCCATCATCCGCTTCTCCATCACGACGACCAGCCCGACCGGCCGGTCGGCCAGTTCGATCAGGCCCAGGCGCGGCTTCCACTTCTCCACCGTCGCCATGGCCTGGGCATAGCCGAAGCACTGGGTCAGGGTGCTGCACGGCACCTCCGCCAGGGCGCTGTACCATTCGCTGATGCGGCCGACGTCCCACAGGATGCGGAGCGTCGGAAGCGTGTCTGACCCCACGGTGTGCGCCCATTCCCCTCGGCAAGCGAAGTCCAGTATGGTGCGCGCAGTCTCCCGCCGCCAGCCCCTGCGCCATGACGTCCCTGCCGCCGATTCCGCCCTCCGTGCTGCCGTCCGCCCTTCCCTGGTGGCACCCCGACGCCTTCGCCCGCCGCAGCACCGCGCTTGCGGCGCGGGGCCGCATCACCCGGGCCGTGCGCGCCTGGTTCGAGGCGGAGGACTTCGCCGAGGTCGAGACACCGGCGCTCCAGGTCTCGCCGGGGCTGGAGGTGCATCTCCAGGCCTTCTCGACGGAACTCCGGGGTCCGCATCCCGACGACCGGCGGGTGCTGCACCTGCACACCTCCCCCGAATTCGCCATGAAGAAGCTGCTGGCGGCGGGGCTGCCGCGGCTGTTCCAGCTTGCGCACGTCTTCCGCAACGGGGAGCGGTCGGCGACCCATCATCCCGAGTTCAGCATGCTGGAATGGTATCGCGCCGGGGCCGGCTACACCGACCTGATGCGCGACTGCGAGGCGCTGGTGCGGGCCGCCTGCCGCGCGGGCGGGACGGACCTGCTGCGCCGGGGAGAGGCGACGTGCGATCCCTTCGGGGCGTGGGAGGTGCTCAGCGTCGCCGATGCCTTCCGGCGCTACGCGGACGTGGACCTGCTGGCGACGGCCCCCGACCCGCTGCGGCCCGATCCCGCGTTGCTGGCGGCGGAGGCGGCGCGCATCGGCATCCGCACCGCGCCGGGCGACACCTGGGAAGACCTGTTCTTCCGCATCAGCCTGGAACGGATCGAGCCCCGTCTCGGCTACGGACGGCCGACCTTCCTGGCCGACTATCCGGTGTCCATGGCCGCGCTGGCGCGGGCCAAGCCGGGCGACCCGCGGGTGGCGGAGCGGTTCGAGCTGTATGCCTGCGGCGTCGAGCTGGCGAACGCCTTCGGGGAGCTGACCGATCCCGCCGTGCAGCGCGCCCGGTTCGAGGCAGACATGGCGGAGAAGCAGCGCCTGTACGGCGAGCGCTACCCGCTGGACGAGGAGTTCCTCGACGCCCTGGCCCTGATGCCGGAGAGCGCGGGCATCGCGCTGGGCTTCGACCGGCTGGTGATGCTCGTCACCGGCGCGGCGCGGATCGAGGACGTGCTCTGGGCGCCGGTGGCGGCGCCTGCCGTCAGCCCCGCATCACGCGGTTGAAGTCGGCCACCGCGGCGGCGGGACCGGCGGGGTGGTTCCAGACGCCGCCGCAGACGGCCAGGAAGTCGGCCCCGGCCTGCACCAGCAGCGGCGCCGTCTCTACAGTGATGCCGCCGATGGCGACGCACGGCACCTCCATCATCTCCTGCCACCAGGTCAGGATCTCCGGATCGGCCGTGGTCTTCGGCTCCTTGGTCCCGGTCGGGAAGAAGGCGCCGAAGGCGACGTAGTCCGCCCCTTCCTCGCCGGCCACCATGGCGAGGTGGCGGCTGTCATGGCAGGTCACGCCGACGATGGCGTCTGCCCCGACCAGCCGCCGCGCCTCGCGGTAGGGCGTGTCCTCCTGCCCGACATGCACCCCGTCGCAGCCCGACCGTGCGGCGAGGTCCGGCCGGTCGTTCAGGATGAAGGCCACGTCGCGGGCCTGCACCAGCGGCCGCAGCACCTCCACCGCCCGCAGGATCGCCTCGTCGGGCGCGTCCTTGAGGCGGAGCTGCACGCAGGCGACGTCGCCGGCATCCAGGGCCGCGGCCAGCGTGGGGGCGAACGCCTGCGGGTCGAAGGCGGGCGGGGTGATCAGGTACAGGCGGCAGTCGGTCATGGCAGTCCGGAAAGGGCGGCGGGCCGCCGGAAAGGAAGCGGCCCCGGGGGCAGATGCCCGCCGGGGCCGACGATAACGCCGGACGGGCGGTCCCGGAAGACCGCCCCGGGCAGGGGACTTATTCCTTGCCCTGGTAAATGCGGACCAGCCTGTCCAGCAGGGCCAGGGCCTCCTCGCGCGGGCGCTGGAAGGCGTTGCGGCCGATGATGGAACCGTTGCCGCCGCCGTCGCGGATGGCACGGGCATCGTCGAAGATCGCGTCCTCGCCCTTGTGCGCGCCGCCGGAGAAGACGACGATGCGGCGGCCGTTGAAGGACGCCTGCATGATGTGCTTCACGCGGTCGGTCAGGGTCTCGCGCGGGACCTTCGTCTGCTCGTAGATCCTGCGCGCCTCCTCCTGCTCCAGGTCGGCGGTCGGCAGCTTGACCTTGATGATGTGGGCGCCCAGCAGGGCGGCCATGTGCGCGGCGTAGGCGTCGATGTCCAGCGCCAGCTCGCCCTTCTTGGTGATCTCCCCGCCGCGCGGGTAGGACCAGATCACGGTCGCCAGCCCCTTGGACTTGGCCTCGCGCGACAGCTCGCGGATTTCCTCGAACTGGCCGAACATGGCGTCGGAGCCGGGATAGATGGTGAAGCCGATGGCCGAGCAGCCCAGGCGCAGAGCGTCGTCGATGCTGGCGGTCACCGCCTGGTCCGCGCCCTCCTTCAGCCGGGACAGGCTGTTGGAGCTGTTCATCTTCAGGATCAGCGGGATGGAGCCGGCGAAGGTGCCGGCCCCGGCCTCCAGCGGGCCGAGCGGGGCGGCATAGGCCGACAGGCCGGCGTCGATGGCGAGCTGGAAATGGTAGTGCGGATCGTAGGCCGGCGGATTGACGCCGAAGCTGCGCGCGGGGCCGTGCTCGAAGCCCTGATCGACCGGCAGGATCACCAGCTTGCCGCTGCCGCCCAGCCGCCCCTCCATCAGGATGCGGGCCAGATTGGCCTTGGTGCCGGGATTGTCGCTCTCATACCAGGAGAGGATTTCCTTGACGCGCCGGGTCAGCTTCATGACGGTTTTCCTGCCTAGTTGCCGGGGATGTGCGGGGTCCGGCCCTCTCGGGCATTACCGGCGGCTAGATAGCCCACGCCCCTTCGCATTGCAACGCAACCATCCGCCTTACCGCCCGGCGGTTCCGGGGGGGCTGGTGTCCGCAGGGGCGGTGCCCGGGCCGGCCAGGAGCGCGTGCAGCGCGGCCCGTGGGATGCGCTCCCGCCAGGGCTCGACGGCATCCGCGGCCGGCGGGTGCAGGCGGGCGCCGTGCTGCGCCGCGATGTCGGCCAGCTTCACCACCACCTCCGGCGGTCCGGCGAAGGACAGCTCGGTGCAGCCGGCGCGCAGGGCCGCCAGCACGTGGCCGGGGTCGTCGGCGCAGTCCAGCACGGCCGTGATCTCCGTCCCGGGAAACTCCTGCCGCAGCAGTGCCGTGAGCGCCGCCCACCAGCCGCCGCCGAGATAGCCCGCGGCCCCGGCGGGGGAGACCAGCACGACCGTGCACCCGCAGTCCCGGGCCACGCCCAGGACCAGCCGTGCGTCCTCGATGCCGCGGATGCGCACCGGGCGGGTCATCCGTGCCGTCCTCCCGTCGTTCCTGGACCGCCGTCCGCCTACCACCCTGGGCCGAGGCGCCGCAACCGCAGATCGGGCCGGGGGCGGGGCGCGACGGATGGACCCGTCGCCGCGGCCCGGATCGGTCCTTTCACGCTACCCCGGAAGTGGCACTATCGGAACGGACCAGTCCACACGAACGGGGAGCAAGAATGAGAAGAACCTGTCTGGCCCTGGCGGCGGCCGCGCTGCTGGCCGCCCCGGCGGCGGCGGCCGAGCCCGCGCCGTTGAGCGCGGAGACGATGTGGCAGCTCAAGCGCATCGGCACACCCGCGCTTTCGCCCGACG
Organism: Rhodospirillum centenum SW; assembly: GCF_000016185.1. Classification (NCBI taxonomy): domain Bacteria; kingdom Pseudomonadati; phylum Pseudomonadota; class Alphaproteobacteria; order Rhodospirillales; family Rhodospirillaceae; genus Rhodospirillum; species Rhodospirillum centenum. The sequence continues at coordinate 1,875,473 of NC_011420.2, read as the reverse complement.
GCCGCTCCGCGGTCGTCCCGGTCACAGCCTACGACACCGCGACGGACGGGCGCGACGTCGATCTCTGGCTGGTTCCGACGGCGGGCGGGGAAGCCCGGCAACTGACCAGTGATCCGGCGGCCGAGAGCGAACCGCAGTGGAGCCCCGACGGGCGCTGGATCGCTTTCGTCGCCAGGCGCGACGGAGACAAGGCGGCGCAGCTCTACGTGCTGCCCGTCGCCGGCGGCGAGGCGCGGCGGGTGACGGAGGTGCCGACCGGGGTGCGGCTGCCGCGCTGGTTGCCGGACAGTCGGCGCATCGCCTTCCTGACCCGGGTCTGGACGGACATCGACGACTGGCAGGAACAGGGCAGGCGCCTTGCCGAGCGCGACTCCTCGAAGATGACCGCCAAGGTCTGGGACAGGCCGCCGCTCATGTTCTGGGACCAGTGGCTGGATGACCGCGAGGCGCATGTCTACATCGCCGCGCTCGACGGCGGCGCGCCGGTGGCGGTGACGCGGCCGACCGGAAAGGCCGTGGCCTTCCGCGATCCAGGACCCGTGCCCTACGACATCGCTCCCGACGGCACGGAGATCGCCTTCGCCGTGGACGTTGACCCGACCGGCACGCGGCCGAACGTGGATCTCTTCGTCGCCGGCATCGACGGCAGCAACCCGCGCAATCTGACGGCGGACAACCCCGACGGCTCCGACGGCTCGCCGCTCTATTCGCCGGACGGGCGCTGGCTCGCCTTCCAGCAGCAGCGCGTCTACGGCTTCTACGGCGCCAATGCGAAGCTGATGCTGTACGACCGCCGCGCCGGGAAGACCCGCGGCCTTACGGAAGACTGGGACAGGTCGGCGTCCGGGATCGTCTGGGCCCCGGATTCCAAGGCGCTCTACGGCGCCATCGACGATGCCGCCACGCGCCGCATCTACCGCTTCGCGGTGGACGGCGGAACGCCGAAGCCGGTCACCGCCGGCCGGGATTTCGCCGAACTGGGGATGGCCGGCAAGCCGGCGGTCCTGGTGGCGCTGCGGCAGTCCTTCAGCGAGCCGCCGACACTGGTCCGGGTCGATCCCCGCAACGGCGAGACCACCCCCCTTACCAGCTTCAACGACGATCTGCTGGCCCGCACGGCGATGGGCACGGTGGAGAGCGTGAACTACAAGGGGGCCGGTGGCGACGATATCCAGATGTGGGTGATCAAGCCGCCCGGCTTCGACCCGAAGAAGACCTATCCCGTCTTCCTGCTGCTGCACGGCGGCCCGCACAATGCGATCACCGACACCTGGCAGTGGCGCTGGAACGCGCACGTCTTCGCCGGCTGGGGCTATGTCGTGGCCTGGCACAATTTCCACGGCTCCAGCGGTTTCGGCGAGGCCTTCACCGACAGCATCAATCCCGACCGCATCGACAAGCCCTATCAGGACACGATCAAGGCTGCGGACTGGCTGGCGGCGCAGCCCTGGGCGGACCGCACGCGCATGGTGGCCGGCGGCGGCAGCTACGGCGGGTTCCTCGCCACCGTGCTGCTGGGGCGCGAGCATCCGTTCAAGGCGCTGATCGCGCACGCTGCGGTCTACAACAGCTACACGCAGGAAGGCGGGGACGGTGGCGGTTCGGTGGACCGCTTCGGCGAGCACTGGGACGATCCGGCGGAATTCCAGCGCTACTCGCCGCACATGGCGGCGGGGAACTTCAGAACCCCGACGCTGGTGATCCATGGCCAGCTCGACTACCGGGTGCCGGTGAACCAGGGCATCGAGCTGTTCCACACCTTGCAGCGGCGCGGCGTGCCGTCCCGCTTCATCTACTACCCGAACGAGAACCACTGGGTCCTGAAGCCCCAGAACTCGGTCTTCTGGTATCAGCAGGTGCAGGACTGGATCAGAAACTACGCGCCGCCGGCCGGCGGGGCCGCCGGCCCCGGCACGCAGCCGGCGCGGTGACGGCCAGCCGGGACACGGTCAACAGGCAAAGGCGGCGGCAGGACCGCCGGCCGGACCGGCCGCGGGTGCGGCTGCCCGGGCAAGCGGCCCCGGCTTCACTTTCCCTTGGCCGGGGCCACGCTGGGCAGGTCCTCGGACAGGATGCTCATGTTGAAATTGTAGGAGACGTCGCCCTCGTCCTCGTCGCGGTAGAGGGTGCCGATGAACTCCTCGCCCAGCATCACCTCCACCGGCTGGCCCTTCTTGGCCGGGGCCATCACGGTCAGCCGGTCGTTGCCGAAGGTCTTGCGCAGATAGGCCTGGAGGCGGGCGATCTCGTTCGGGGTCATGCGTTCTGTCCTGATGCTGCCGTGTCCGGAAAACGGAAGGGCGCCGCACGGCGACGGCGCCCTTCTCCAGGTTCGGTGACCGCGTGGGGATCAGCCGGCCTTGGCCATGGCCACGGCGGTGTCGCTCATGCGGTTGGAGAAGCCCCATTCGTTGTCGTACCAGGTCATGATACGCACGAAGGTGCCCTCGATGACCTTGGTCTCGTTCAGCGCAAAGATGGAGCTGGCGGGGTCGTGGTTGAAGTCCGTGGAGACCAGATCCTCGGTATAGCAGGCCAGGATGCCCTTCAGCGGGCCCTTGGCGGCGTCCTGGATCAGAGACGCGATCTCCTCCTTGGAGGTCGCGCGCTTCGCCACGAACTTGAAGTCCACGACCGAGACGTTCGGCGTCGGCACGCGGATGGCGGTACCGTCCAGCTTGCCCTTCAGCTCCGGCAGCACCTTGCCCACCGCCTTGGCGGCGCCGGTCGAGGTCGGGATGATGTTCAGCGCGGCGGCGCGGGCCCGATGCAGGTCCTTGTGCATCGTGTCCACGGTCCGCTGGTCGCCGGTGTAGCTGTGGATCGTGGTCATGAAGCCATGGTCGATGCCGATGGCGTTGTTCAGCACATAGGCGACCGGGGCGAGGCAGTTCGTCGTGCAGCTCGCGTTGGAGACGATCTTGTGCTCGGCGGTGAGCTTCTGGTGGTTCACGCCGTAGACGACCGTGATGTCCTCGTCCGTCGCGGGGGCGGAGATCAGCACCTTCTTCGCACCGGCGGTCAGATGCTTGGCGGCATCGTCGCGCTTGGTGAAGATGCCGGAGCATTCCATCGCCACCTCGACGCCCAGGTCGCGCCAGGGGAGCTGGGCCGGGTCGCGCTGCTGGAAGCAGGGGATGGCGTGGCCGTTGACGACCAGCTTCTGGCCCTCGGTATCCACCTCGACGGTGCCGGGGAAGCGGCCATGCACGCTGTCGTACTTCAGCAGGTGGGCATTGGTCTTCACGTCGGCGAGGTCGTTGATGGCGACGACCTCCACGTCGGTGCGGCCGCTCTCGTAGATGGCCCGCAGAACCAGACGGCCGATGCGGCCGAACCCGTTGATCGCAACCTTGACTGCCATAGCCTTCCTCCGAGTTTGCATGGCGGCCGCCCCCCGGCGGCCTTTTTTGAGACGGTCCGGGGGCAGTCCAGCGTCCCCCGGCGCGATACGCAAGCATGCACCCGGCGTGGTCGGCCATGCGTCTGGCGCACGGCCGGCAGCGGCCCGGAAACCCGCCTGCGGAACCCTAGAGCCGTGCCCGGGCCGCGGCCGCGACCCCCTCCGGCGTGATCCCGAAATGACGGTAGAGATCCTGGTAGGGGCCGGACTCCCCGAATCCGGGCATGCCCACGAAGGCCCCCGGGGTGCCGTCCGCGGCCCCCGTCCAGCGGTCCCAGCCGAAGCGCACCATGGCCTCCACGGCCACGCGCACGCCGCTGCCCAGCACGCCGGCGCGGTACTCCGCCGGCTGTTCCTCGAACAGTTCCCAGCTCGGCATGGACACGACGGCGGTGCCGATCCCGTCCGCCTCCAGCAGGTCGCGCGCCGCCACGGCGATGGCGACCTCCGACCCCGTGGCCAGCAGGGTCACCTGCCGCTCGCCCGTCGCCTCGCGCAGCACATAGGCGCCACGGGCGGAGAGGTTCTCCTCATGGTGCACGGTGCGCAGGGTGGGCAGGTTCTGGCGGGTGAGCGCCAGCACCGACGGGCGGGCCTTCTGGTGCAGCGCGATCTGCCAGACCTCCGCCGTCTCCACCGCGTCCGCCGGACGGAAGACCAGAAGGCCGGGGATGCAGCGCAGGGCCGCCATGTGCTCCACCGGCTGGTGGGTGGGGCCGTCCTCGCCCAGGCCGATGCTGTCGTGGGTCATGACATAGACGACCCGCTGCTTCATCAGCGCCGACAGGCGGATGGAGGGGCGGCAGTAGTCGCTGAAGGTCAGGAAGGTGCCGCCGAAGGGGATCACCCCGCCATGCAGCGCCAGCCCGTTCATGGCGGCGGCCATGCCGTGCTCGCGCACGCCGTAATGCAGGTAGCGGCCGCCGTAGCTGCCCTTGCGGATGATGGGGACGTTCTTCGCCTTGGTGTTGTTCGAGCCGGTCAGGTCGGCGGAGCCGCCCAGCAGCTCCGGCACCGTCGGAACCAGCGCGTCCAGCACGGTGCCGGAGGCCTGCCGGGTGGCGACGGCGGGCTTCGTCTCCGACGCTTCCCGCTTGATCCGGTCGATGATGGCGTCGGCCTCGGCCGGCAGGCGGCCGTCCACGGCCTGGCGGAACGCCTCGCGCAGCTCGTGCCCGGCCGTCGCCAGCCGCTCCTCCCAGGCATCGGCGGCCTCGGCCCAGCGGCGGCCGGCGGTGCGCCAGGCGCGGCGGACCGGCTCGGGCACCTCGAAGGGCGCGTGCGGCCAGTTCAGCGCCTTGCGCACGCCCTCCACCTCCGCCGCGCCCAGGGGCGAGCCGTGGCTGGCGGCGGTGCCGGCCTTGGTCGGGGCGCCATAGCCGATGACGGTGCGGCAGGCGATCAGCGACGGGGCGTCGGTGGTGCGGGCGTACTCGATGGCCGTGGCGATCTGGTGCGCGTCGTGTCCGTCGATCGTCTGCACGTCCCAGCCATAGGCGCGGAAACGGGCCAGCGTGTCGTCCGTGAAGGACATCTCCGTCGGCCCGTCGATGCAGATCCGGTTGTCGTCCCAGAGGACGATCAGGCGCGACAGGTCCAGATGGCCGGCCAGCGATCCGGCCTCGTGCGACACCCCCTCCATCAGGTCGCCGTCGGAGGCGATGACATAGGTGTAGTGATCCACCAGATCGTCGCCGAAGCGGGCGTTCAGCACCCGCTCCGCCAGCGCCATGCCGACGGCCGTGGCGATGCCCTGGCCCAGCGGTCCGGTGGTCATCTCGATGCCGGCGGCCAGCCCGAATTCGGGGTGTCCGGCCGTGCGGCTGCCGAGCTGGCGGAAGCGCTTCAGCTCCTCCAGCGGCATGTCCTCGTGGCCGGTCAGGTGCAAGAGCGAATAGAGCAGCATCGAGCCGTGCCCGGCCGACAGCACGAAGCGGTCACGGTCGGGCCAGCGCGGCCGGGCCGCGTCGAACTTCAGGAAGCGGGTGAACAGCACCGTCGCCACGTCCGCCATGCCCAGCGGCAGGCCGGGGTGGCCGGACTTCGCGGCCTCCACCGCGTCCATCGACAGGGCACGCACGGCGTTCGCCAGATCGGCATGGGGAATGCCGTCGAAGAAGATGCCGTTGGCGGACCCGTTGGAAGCGGACTGGTGCATGAAGGGCCTTTCGGGACGCGGGCTTCGGGCCCGCAGGCTTCGGGGACGCGGGAGCGCACCCGGCCAAGCCGGGCGCCAGGGCCGGGCCTGGAACACCAACAGATGCGCTCGGGGTCCGGCACCGGGGCACTGCCGCGCCTGCAGGACCCGCGACGGGCGACCATGCCCAAGCGCTGCCGGGCGCGTCAAGGGCAAGCCGGTTTTCCCTTGCTGCGGTGCAATGGCCGCGCGCCACGGTTGACAGCCAGGATCGCGTCGGATAGCGAAACGTGTGAGAAATTTCGGGGGCGGCATGATCGAGGTCCAGGATCTCCGGAAGAGCTACGGCAAGACCCAGGCCGTGGCGGGGCTGAGCTTCCGGGTCGAACCGGGGGAGGTCGTCGGGCTTCTCGGCCCCAACGGCGCCGGCAAGACCACCACCATGGAGATCCTGGAAGGGCTGCGGCGCCCGGACGGCGGCCGCGCCCTGGTGCTCGGCCGCGACGTCTCCAAGGGCCTGCAGCCGGTCCGCACCCGCATCGGCATCGTCCTGCAGTCGAGCGCGCTGCTGGAGCGCGCCACGGTGGGCGAGCTGATGCGGCTCTACCGGCTGATGTATCCTGAGCCGCAGGACGGTACGGCGCTGCTCCAGCGCGTCGGGCTGGCGGAGAAGACGGACGCCCAGGTCGGCAGCCTGTCCGGCGGGCAGAAGCAGCGTCTTGCCATGGCGCTGGCCATCGCCGGCAACCCGGACCTGCTGTTCCTGGACGAACCGACCGCCAATCTGGACCCGCAGGGCCGCGCCCTGCTCTGGGACATGGTGCGCGAGCGGGTGGCCGGCACCGGCCGCGCCGCCCTGCTGACCACCCACAGCATGGAGGAGGCGCAGGCGCTCTGCTCCCGCGTCGCCATCGTGGACCACGGGCGGCTGCTGGCCATGGGCAGCCCCGCGGCCCTGGTGAACGAACACTGCCCCGGCGCCCATGTCAGCTTCGAGACGGAGGCGCAGGCGCCGGTGGAGACCTTCGCCGCGGTGGAGGGGTTCCAGGGTCTGGAGCCGCAGCCCGGCCGTAGCCGCGTCCACTTCGCGGCTCCCCGGCTGGAACCGCTGCTGGCGTCGCTGATGGCGGCGCAGGTGGCGCATGGCTTCGCCATCGAGAACCTGTCCGTCGAGCGCAGCACGCTGGGCGACGTCTTCCTGAAGCTGACCGGGCGGGAGCTGCGCGACGCATGATCCGCAGCCTGCTGCTCTTCCTCAGCTTCGCCCGGGTCGGCCTGTTCGACTGGTTCGGCTCGCCCTGGCGCTCGGTGGCGCAGGTTCTTCTGCCGGTGCTTTACGTGCTGGCGCTGCTGCCCTTCACGCTCGATGCCGTGCTGGAACAGCCGGCCGCGCGGGTGGTGGTGGCGGATGTCGGCCCGGCCGCGAAGGACCTGCGGCCGGTGCTGCGCGGGATGGACTACATCGTGGCCGGACGTCTCCCGGCCGGGGAGGCACAGCGGCGTTTCGAGCAGAGCCAGTTCGACGCCGTGCTGACGCCTGTCGTCCCGCCGACGGACGGGAAGGCCCCCGCGGACGCCTCCGACCCCGGCGGGCCGACGGTGCTGGAGCTTCAGGTCCGCGACGCCGGCTTCTATCTCTGGCCCTTCCTGGCGCGGGTGATCGAAACCCCGCCGTCCACGGCCCGTATCCTGCTGGACCCGCTGCCGGCGCCGGAGAAGGACGGCACCCCGGTGCAGCCGGTCGCCGCCTTCTTCACCCTTCTCCTGGCGCTGACCCTGAGCGTGGCCGTGCAGCAGATCCACCACGACCGGCTGGGCGGCTGGACCGGGTTCCTGCGCATCACGCCGGTGACGCCCGGCTTCGCCATGACCGGGCTGGCCTTCGGGCGCATCCTGGTCACCCTGGGGGGGACGGCCTACACGGCGCTGCTGCTGGACCTCGTGATCGGCCTGCCGACCGGCGCCAGCGTCCCGGCCCTGGCCGCGGTCGTGCTGCTGGGCACCATGGTCTTCGGTGCGGTCGGGTCCTTCCTGGGCCTGCTGCTGCCGGCCTACCGCGGCAGTGCCGAGACCTTCGGTGCCGCGATCTGGCCGCTGGTGCTGCTCAGCCCCGTGTTCTGGAACGTCCTGTCGATCCCGGCCATCGCGCCTGTCGCCTGGGTGAACCCGGTGACGCCCGTCTACGACCTGTTCCGGCTGGCCCTGGGCGGGGAGCCGGCGGCCATGGGTGCCGGGTCGGCGCTGCTCGTGCTGGCCGGCTGGACGCTCGTGGCCGCTGTCGGGATCACCCTGCTGGGCCGGCGCGCCAAGCTGGCGGAGGCCAGGGCATGATGCACACGCTGCTTCTCTTCCCCCGCTTCGTGCTGACCTTCCTGCGTTCGCTGCTGCGCGACCGCAAGGTGCGCAACGGGCTGATCAGCACGCCGCTGGTCGCCCTGGCCTTCATCGTCTTCTACAAGGCGACCGTGTTCCGCGACATCAGCTTCGCGCAGAAGCTGGTCGGGTCCAGCTACACCGTGCTGGTGGCGGACACGGGCGAGGCCCTGCCCGGCCTGGGTCTCACCGCCGCCGAGGCGGCGGAGCGCATCGGCCGCTTCGGCGGCATGGCGGTGCGGACCGCCCCCCTGGCGGAGGCGGAGGCCGCGCTGGCGGCGGAGGATGCGGACCTGCTGGTGCTGCCGGCCCCCGACGGGCAGGCGGTGCTGGTGCGCTCGCCCCTGCGTCTGATCGACCAGGCGGATCTGGTGCGCGATCTCCTGCTCCATGGCGACGCCATCGGCGGCGACGCCACCGGCACCCCGGCCGCGGCGGGGCCGCCCCCGGGGGCGCGCTACGACGTGCGGGTGGTGGAGGTGCCGCAGGACACCAAGAGCGGCATCCTGCGCTTCGCCGCCTTCTATCTCGCCATCGGCATCGCGGCCTTCTGCTTCACCACCGGCGCCGTCGCCTTCGTGGTGGAGACGCGCAAGGGCCAGCTCCGCTTCTTCTCCGTCAGCCCGGTTTCCCGCGGGCTGGTCATGGTCAGCCATGCCACCGCGGTCGGGATTCTGGCCGTGGCGCAGTCCATGCTCCTGCTGGTCTCCCTGGTCCTGACGGGGGAGGGGGCGAACATCAACCCGCTGCTGGCCCTGGCCGCCGCGATCGGTGCCGCGGCGATGCTGACGGCGATCGGTTATGCCGCCCTGTCCTTCAAGCCGGTGGATGACGAGAAGGGGGCGACGCCGCTCCTGATCATCCTCATCATGCTGGCCTCGGTCCATTTCGGCTATGCCGCGGGCAAGAGTGCGGATCCGACGGACGGGCCGGATCTGTTCACCCTGTTCAATCCGCTCGGCCCGCTGACCGAGCTGTTCGACATGGCGCTCAGCGGCCGCGTCGGCGTGCAGCCGCTGGAGTGGAGCCTCGCCGCGGTCGCCGCCTGGACGCTGGCCGGCTTCGCCGTCGCCTGGTTCCGGCTGCGCTTCGTGCTGGAGCCGGACTGGTCCCGGCGCTGACGTCGGGGCGCCCGTTGACGGCGGGGGCCGGCCCCCCCTACTGTGCTGCCACGCACACACCGCCTTTCCGTGCGCCGGGGCCGGCCGGCGCACCTGCCACAGCCGAGCATGGACCGCCTGAAGACCGCCCTCGACCGCCTGGACCGCGCCATCGGACGTCTGGACCAGGCCATCGCCTTCCGGTTGGAGCGGGCGGCCCTCGTCGGTGACGGCGACGGCCGTGCCCTCAGCGAGGAGGAGGTGGCGGAGATCAACCGCGCCCTCGCCGCCGCGCTGGCGGGGGAGCGGCGGGCGAACGAGACGGTAGAGGCCGTGGCCGGGCGGCTGGACGGCGCCATAGACCGGCTGCGCATCGTGCTGGAGGAGTGACCGATGGCCCGCGTGGAGATCACGCTGAACGGACGCGGCTATGCGCTGGCCTGCGAGGACGGGCAGGAACAGCGGCTGCGCGAACTGGGCGCCTATGTCGATGCCCGCCTGAAGGAGATCGCCGCCGATTCCGTCGGCAGCAGCGAGGCGCAGCTCCTGATGCTGGCCAGCCTGATGCTGGCGGACGAGATCTTCGACCTGCGGGCCGAAACCCAGGCGCTGCGCAGCGGCCGGCCCGTCCCGGTTGCCGTTCACACCCCCGCGCCCCGCGCGGTCGAGGAGGACGAAACCGTGATCGCGGCGGTGGACAGCCTGGCAAAGCGCATCGAAGACATTGCCGCCCGCCTCGAACGTGCCTAGATTACCCCCCGGAAGGCGGCTGCGCGGTGCGTCAGGTCGCATAATCCCCGGGGCCGATACCCATCCTCTAGGGAGCTGTCCCTGCCGACGCCCTGGTGTCGGACACACGGCGCCCACCTGCTGATGCAGGCCGCGGAGGATACGCAATACCAACGGCCGTCGCGGCTGTCCTTCCAACCCGGATTCCGACGCCGCCTCCCGTGGCCGGGGGCGGCGTTTTTCTTGATGCCCGACAGCCGGTTCCCGCTCCCATGGCCGCAGACCCCATGGCCCCCGCTTCCCCGTGTCCCGTCCGATGACCGATGCCGCAGCCCCCGCCCCGTCGGAGGATCTGCGCCGGGCCAAGGCCGCCGCCCGGTCGGCGGCGCGGCGCCTGCGCGCCGGACTGGACCCGGCCGGGGCGGGGGAGCGGCTGACGGCGTGCTTCGCGGCCGCCTTCCCGGCGCTGCCGGCGGGCACCGTCGTCGCCGGCTACTGGCCCCTGGGGGACGAGATCGACGTGCGGCCGCTGCTGCACCACCTTGCGCGGACCGGCGGCCGGCCCGCCCTGCCGGTGATGCAGGGGCCGGGGCTGCCGCTGCGCTTCCGCGCCTGGGCGCCGGGTCAGGCGCTGCGGCCCGGCGCCTTCGGCGTGCAGGAGCCGGGGCCCGAGGCGCCGGAACTGGTGCCCGTCCCTGGGTGCTGGTGCCGCTGCTGGCCTTCGACCGGACGGGGATGCGGCTGGGCTACGGCGCCGGCTTCTACGACCGCACGCTCGCTCTGCTTGCGCGTCGGGCGGGGCGGTGACGGGCGGTCGGGCATCGGCCATGCGGCGCAGGAGGTTCCCGCGGTGCCCCATGACGGGTTGGACAACCCGCTCCACTGGGTGGTGACGAACTGGACGCGATCAAGGATCGGAAAGGACTAGTTCATGCGGATTCTCTTCCTCGGCGACATCGTGGGGCGCAGCGGGCGCGAGGGGGTGCTGCGGCACCTGCCGGCGCTGCTCAAGGACCTCGCCCTCGACTTCGTGATCGCCAACGGGGAGAACGCGGCCGGCGGCTTCGGCATCACCGAGAAGATCGCGGCGGAGTTCTTCGCCGCCGGCGTGGACTGCATCACCACCGGCAACCATGTCTGGGACCAGCGCGAACTGGTCGGCCAGATCGACCGGATGCCGAACCTGCTGCGCCCCATCAACTATCCCGAGGGCACGCCCGGCCGCGGTTTCACCGTGCTGCCCAGCAAGGACCGCCGGCGCAAGGTGCTGGTGATGAACGCCATGGCGCGGGTCTTCATGGACCCGCTGGACGATCCCTTCGCGGCGGTCGAGCGGGTGCTGCGCGTCCACCGCATGGGGCCGGGCGGGGTGGACGCCGCCGTCCTGGATTTCCATGGCGAGGCGACGTCGGAGAAGATGATCATGGGCCATGTGCTGGACGGCCGCGTCAGCCTTGTCGTCGGCACGCACAGCCATGTCCCCACGGCCGACCTCCAGATCCTGAACGGCGGCACCGCCTACCAGACGGACGCCGGCATGTGCGGCGACTATGACAGCGTCATCGGCATGAAGAAGGATGCGGCCATCCACAAGCTGGTGCGCCGGCTGCCGGGGGAACGCTTCACCCCGGCGGAGAATGATGCCACCGTCACGGTCTGCGGCCTGTTCGTGGAGACGGACGACCGCACCGGGCTGGCTGTCCGGGTGGAGCCGCTGCGCCTGGGCGGCCGGCTGAAGCCGGCCATGCCCTCCGCCGCGGCCTGACCGGCGGAATCCGGGTCCGGCCTCCCGGAAGTGACCCGAGACAAGCGGCGGGAGGCGTGCTATGCGCCACCAGATATGGTACAAGCACGCCTTGCCTATCCATATATCAGTTCGATAACTCCATTAAGGATGCCACGGGGCCATGGCAGGTCATAGCCAGTTCAAGAACATCATGCACCGCAAGGGCGCGCAGGACGCCAAGCGGGCCAAGAAGTTCAACAAGCTCGCCCGCGAAATCACCGTCTCGGCCAAGGCCGGCCTGCCGGACCCGGCGTCGAACCCGCGCCTGCGTGCCGCGATCCAGGCGGCCCGGGCCGAGAACATGCCGAAGGACCGGATCGAGCGGGCGATCAAGCAGGGCACGCCCGGCGCGGACGGCGCCAACTACGAGGAGGTGCGCTACGAGGGCTACGGCCCCGGCGGCGTCGCCCTGATCGTGGAGGCGCTGACCGACAACCGCAACCGCACCGCCAGCGAGGTGCGGACCGCCTTCACCAAGTTCGGCGGCACCCTGGGCGAGACGAACTCCGTCAGCTTCATGTTCAACCGGATCGGGCAGGTGGTCTACCCGGCCTCCGTGGCCGATGCCGACACGGTGCTGGAGGCCGCCATCGAGGCGGGCGCCGACGACGTGCAGTCCGACGAGGGCGGGCACTACATCAGCACCGCCGTGGACAGCCTGGGTGAGGTGCGCGACGCCCTGGAAACCCGCTTCGGCCCGCCGGAGAGCGCCAAGCTGACCTGGCAGCCGCAGAACACCGTCCCGGTCGCCGCCGAGGACGCCGCCCAGAGCCTGATGAAGCTCCTGGACATGCTGGACGACAACGATGACGTCCAGACGGTGCTGGGGAACTTCGACATCCCCCAGGACCTGCTCGACAAGCTGAACGGCTGACGGCCGGGGTGGGCGCCGATGACCGCCACGTCCAGCGCCGCTGTCCCGATCCGGATCCTGGGGCTGGACCCCGGCCTCCGGCATACGGGCTGGGGTGTGATCGACGTGGCGGGCAGCCGCCTGACCCATGTCGCGGACGGCACCATCAACACGGACGAGAAGCAGGATCTGCCGCGGCGGCTGGAACGGCTGCATGACGGCCTTGTCGAGGTGATCGGGGTCTGGAGGCCCGACGAGGTGGCGGTCGAAGAGACCCTCGCCAACCGGAACCCGCAATCCACCCTCAAGCTCGGCATGGCGCGCGGGGTGGCGCTGCTGGTCGGGGCGCGCGCCGGTCTGGTGGTGGAGCAGTACCTGCCCATGATCGTGAAGAAGTCCGTCGTCGGCACCGGCCATGCCGAGAAGGAGCAGGTGCAGCACATGGTCCGGATGCTGCTGCCGGGTTTCCAGCGCTCCTCCGCCGATGCGGCGGACGCGCTCGCCGTCGCCATCTGCCACGCCCACACGGCCGGGACCAACCGCCGTGTCATGGAAGGGATGCTGGGGGTCCGGCGATGATCCCGCCGGCAGGTCACCGCCCGCCGGCAAATTTGTTGCTGTTCTGTTCCTGCCGGCCCATCTTCGCCCTGCCATGGAAGGGAGGGGCGGCATGATCGCCAAGCTGACGGGTCTGCTGGATTCCACGGGGCTCGACTGGGCCATCGTGGATGTGGGCGGGGTGGGCTATCTCGTCTCCGCCTCGGCCCGGACCCTGCGCCGGCTGGCCGCCCCGGGGGAGGCCGTGTCGCTGCTGACCGAGATGTGGGTGTCGGAGGACAACATCCAGCTCTTCGGCTTCGCCGATACGGAGGAGCGGGACTGGTTCCGCCTGCTGACGACGGTGCAGGGGGTGGGCGCCCGGGTGGCGCTGAACCTGCTGTCGGCGCTGTCGCCGGCCGAGCTGACCAACAGCATCGCCGCGCAGGACCGGACCGCCCTGTGCCAGGCCGACGGGGTCGGGCCGAAGCTGGCCGCGCGCATCCTGAACGAGCTGAAGGAGAAGGTCGCCAGCTTCGGCGCGCCGGCTCCGGCCGCCGCCACCGCCGGCAAGGGGGGGGCCGCCCCCGCCGGTCCGGCCGGGGCCGTGGCGGATGCCGTCTCCGCCCTGGTCAATCTGGGCTACAGGCGGGTCGAAGCCTTCACCGCCGTCAATGCCGTGGCCCAGCGGCTGGGGCCGGAGGCCGGGGTGTCGGACCTGATCCGCGCCGGACTGAAGGAGCTTAGCCCGTGAGCCCGCCCGACAGACCGCAGCGGCTGGTGGAGCAGGACCGCATCGGCGGCGACGCCGCGGAGGCGTCGATCCGTCCGCTCAGCCTTGCGGAGTTCATCGGCCAGCGGCAGGTGCGCGAGAACCTGTCGGTGTTCATCCAGGCGGCCCGCGGCCGCAAGGAGGCGCTGGACCATGTGCTCCTGTTCGGGCCGCCGGGCCTGGGCAAGACCACCCTGGCCCAGATCGTCGCCAAGGAGCTGAATGTCGGGTTCCGCGCTACCAGCGGGCCGGTCATCGCCAAGGCCGGCGATCTCGCGGCGCTGCTGACGAACCTGCAGCCGCACGACGTGCTGTTCATCGACGAAATCCACCGCCTCTCCCCGGCGGTGGAGGAGATCCTCTATCCGGCGATGGAGGACTTCCAGCTCGACCTCATCATCGGCGAGGGGCCGGCCGCGCGCAGCGTGCGGATCGACCTGCCGCCCTTCACCCTGGTGGGCGCCACCACCCGGTCCGGCCTGATCACCCGCCCCTTGCGGGAACGGTTCGGCATCCCCCTGCGGATGCAGTTCTACGAGCCGGAGGAGTTGCAGCTCATCGTCGCCCGCGGTGCCCGCATCCTGGGGATGGAACTGACCGGCGAGGGTGCCCTGGAGATCGCCCGCCGTTCCCGCGGGACGCCGCGTGTCGCCGGGCGGCTGCTGCGCCGGGTCCGGGACATCTGCGGCGTCGCCGGGCTGGCGGTGGTGGACGCGGCGGCGGCGGGCGGGGCGTTGACCCGGCTGGAGGTGGACCGGCTGGGCTTCGACGCCATGGACCGGCGTTATCTGCGCTGCATCGCGGACAATTACGGCGGCGGCCCGGTCGGGGTGGAGACGCTGGGGGCGGCGCTGGGCGAGCAGCGCGACGTGCTGGAGGAGACGATCGAGCCCTACCTGATCCAGCAGGGCCTGTTGCAGCGGACCCCGCGCGGCCGGCTCCTGACCGACAGCGGCTACCGCTATCTGGGCCTGCCGCCGCCGGCCACGCCGGCCCGCCAGCTCGACCTGCTGGGCGGGGCGGGACCCGGCGGCGGGACACCGGAGGGGGAGGGCGAGGATGTCTGACGGTCCGGAAGCCCCCCGCGGCCCGGCGACGGGCCATCTGGTCGGGCCGCTGCACGTCTATCCCTGCCGTGTGTATTACGAGGACACGGACGCCGGCGGCATCGTCTACCATGCGACCTATCTTCGCTACTGCGAAAGGGCCCGCACCGAGATGATGCGCCTGCTGGGTGTGCCGCATTCGGCCATGGTGGCGGAGAGCGGTGTTGCGTTCGCGGTACGGCGCTGCGAAATCGACTATCTGCGTCCGGCGCGGCTGGACGATGCGCTTGAAGTGCATACGGAGATTTCCGATATCGGCGGCGCGACACTGGACGCGGTACAGATCATCCGCCGCACTTTCGCCACCGGCGCGGGATACGCGGACGGCAGTGCGGGATCCGCGACGGACGGTGACGTTCTTGTCCATGTGCGCCTGCGGCTGGCCTGCATTAACCAGAGCGGAAGGCCCGCCCGGTTACCCAATGCGGTGCGGACGGCACTGAAGCCCCTGTTCCCGAGGCCCGCCCCTTGAGGCAAAGTCAGGACTGATCCCCCATGTCGCCCATCGAGTTGCAAGCCGTCGCCATGGCCGGCGCCGTGGCTCCTGCCCATGAGCTGTCGATCCTCGGCCTGTTCCTGGCCGCCGACTGGATCGTGAAGATCGTGATGCTGGCGCTCGTCGGCGCCTCCGTCTGGTGCTGGGCCATCATCTTCGACAAGGCCGTCAAGCTGCGCCGGATGAAGGCCGCGGCGACCGAGTTCGAAGAGCAGTTCTGGTCCGGCGGCTCGCTCGACCAGCTCTATGACGAGGTCGCGGCCAATCCCGGCGATCCGCTGTCCGCGACCTTCGCCGCCGGGATGCGGGAATGGCGCCATGCCGCCGAGCGCGGGCTGCTGACCACCGGGGCCATGCGCGCCAACCTTGCCCAGCGCATCGAGCGGGTCATGTCCGTCACCATCGGGCGCGAGATGGCGGGGGCCGAGCGTTACATGACGGTGCTGGCCTCGGTCGGTTCGACCGCGCCCTTCATCGGCCTGTTCGGCACGGTCTGGGGCATCATGAACGCCTTCACGTCGATCGCGGCGCAGCAGAACACCTCGCTGGCCGTGGTCGCCCCCGGCATCGCAGAGGCGCTGTTCGCCACGGCGCTGGGGCTTGTCGCGGCCATTCCCGCCGTCATCGCCTACAACAAGTTCTCGACCGATCTCGGCCGCTTCGCGGACCGTCTCGACTCATTTACGACAGAATTCTCCGCGATCCTGCAACGCCATCTGGAAGAGCGGGGTTGACGAAATGGGGGCGTCCCTTTCCGGAAAGCAGCCCGGACGCGGCGGCAGGCGCCGCGCCTACCGTCCCTTGGCGGAGATCAACGTGACGCCCTTCGTGGACGTCATGCTGGTTCTTCTGATCGTCTTCATGGTCGCCGCTCCGCTGCTGACCGCGGGCATTCCCGTCAATCTGCCGAAGGGAGCGGCGCAGGCGCTGGAGACGCAGGAAGACCCGCTCTGGCTGACGGTCACGTCGGACGGCCGCATCTCGCTCAAGGACAAGGCAGTGTTCGACGATGACGAGTACACGCTGGAGGAGCTTCAGCCGCGCCTGATCGCGGTCGCGGAAAAGACCCCGGACCGCAAGGTCCTGGTCCGCGGCGACCGCAAGGCGCAGTACGCCGTCATCATCGACGTGCTGAGCGAGGCCCGCCGCGCCGGGCTGACCGAGGCGAAGCTGGTCATCGAGTCGGACGGGCGTAACCGCTGATCCGCGTCTGCACGGTCATTCCGGGGTGAAACCGACACCATCATGCGTAGGGCCCTTGTCCTCTCGGGTGTGCTGCACGTCGCGCTCTTCCTGATCGCGCTGTTCGGCCTGCCCGCCCTGAAGAGCCAGGACGTCCTGATGCTTCAGGAGATTCCGGTGGACGTGGTCGAGGTCGGGCCCATGACCATCGCCCGCCTGCAACAGGACGCGCCCAAGCCGCGCGCCCAGCCGAAACCACAGCCGCCCAAGCCCGAACCCCCCAAGCCCGAGCCTCCGAAGCAGGAGCCGCCGCCCCCGCCGCCCAAGGCCCAGGCGTTGCCGCCTCCGCCCGAGCCGGAGCCGACGCCGAAACCTGAACCGCCCAAGCCGCCGGTCAAGCCGGAGCCTGCACCGCCGAAGCCCGAACCGAAGCCCGAGCCGGAACCGAAACCGGAGCCGAAGAAGGAGGAACCGAAGAAGCCGGAGCCTCCCAAGCCGGAACCGAAGAAGGAACAGCCGAAGCCGGAGCCCAAGAAGGAAGAGCCCAAGCCCAAGCCTGAACCCAAGAAGGAAGAGCCGAAGCCGAAGCCCGAGCCGAAGAAGGAAGAACCCAAGCCGAAGCCCGAGCGGACCCTGTCCGACCTGCTGAACAGCCTGGAGAAGGAGCAGCCCGCGCCTCCGGCCAAGGAGAAGCCGCAGGAACGCCCCGTGGAGTCCGGCAGTCCGCCGGCCGCCGCCGGGGAGCGCCTGAGCATCAGCGAGGAGGACGCCCTGCGCCGGCAGATCGGCCAGTGCTGGAACGTTCCGAGCGGTGCGCGCGGGGTGGAGAGCATGCAGGCCGAGATCCGGGTTCTGTTTGATGCGAACATGCGGGTCACCGGCGTGCAGTTCATCCGCGGCAACGGCAATCTGAGCGATCCGCACTTCCGCGCCTTCGTGGAGAGCGCCCTGCGCGCGCCACAGCTTCCGGCCTGCGCTACCCTGAACCTTCCGCGGGACAAGTACGGTAACCGCGGCAGCATCGTGATGAATTTCAGCCCGAGGGACATGTTCTGATGATCCGCACCGTCCTCACGATCGGCCGCCGTCTCGCGGCGGCCCTGCTGGTCGCGTTAGCCGCGGCCCTGCCGGTCGGCGCCGCGTCGGCGCAGGAACTCCGGCTCGACATCACCAAGGGCGTCACCGAACCGATGCCGATCGCGATCACGACGTTCCTCGGGGGCACCCCGCAGGAGCAGACGGTCGCGCGCCAGATCAGCTCGGTGATCACGGCCAACCTGGAGCGGTCGGGCCTGTTCCAGCCGCTCGACCCGGCCCGTTTCATCCAGACGCCGGAGCAGCTCGCCTCCGCGCCGCCGCGCTTTGCCGACTGGCGCCTGATCGGGGCCCAGGCGCTGGTCGCCGGCGGCGTGCAGGCCCAGCCGGACGGTCGCCTGCGGGTGCAGTTCCGCCTGTTCGACGTGGTCTACGGCAAGCAGCTCACCGGGCTGGCCTACTTCACCCAGGCGGAAGGATGGCGCCGAGTCGCGCACATCATCTCCGACGCCATCTACAAGCGGCTGACGGGCGAGGAGGGCTACTTCGATACCCGCGTCGTCTACATCGCCGAGTCCGGCCCTGCGAACCAGCGGGTCAAGCGGCTCGCCATCATGGATCAGGACGGCGAGAACAACCGCTTCCTGACCGACGGCCGCGTCCTGGTGCTGACGCCGCGCTTCTCCCCGACCGCCCAGGAAATCACATACCTGAGTTACTTCAACAACAAGCCTCGGGTGTATCTCTTCAACATCGACACCGGCCGGCAGGAGCTGCTGGGTGACTTTCCGGGCATGACCTTCGCCCCGCGGTTCTCCCCCGACGGCAATCAGGTCATCATGAGTCTCGCGCAGTCCGGGAACACGGACATCTACACGCTCGACCTCCGGACGCGGCGGCAGACCCGGCTGACCGACCATCCCGGCATCGACACGGCCCCGTCCTACTCACCGGACGGCAAGCAGATCGTGTTCGAATCCGACCGCGGCGGTACGCAGCAGCTGTATACGATGAATGCCGACGGCTCGAACGTGAAGCGGATTACTTTCGGCCAGGGGCGATATGCTACGCCGGTCTGGTCCCCCCGCGGCGACCTGATCGCCTTCACGCGGCTCAACGGTGGTCGCTTCTATATCGGGGTAATCCGTCCGGACGGGACCGGCGAGCGCCTCCTGACCGAAGCGTTCCATGTCGAGGGTCCGACCTGGGCCCCGAACGGCCGCGTCCTCATGTACTTCAAGGAGAAGCCGGTGGGGGCGGGCGCCCGGCAGCGCCAGAGCCGTCTGTTCACGATCGATCTGACGGGCGTGAACGAACGGCAGATGGTGACTGCCACCGATGCGTCGGACCCGGCTTGGTCGCCCTTGATTCCCTAAGGTGGTCACATTATTTTCGCATCGCAAGAACGGCGCTAAGACTTAACAGTCTAAAGATCGGAAGACATCGGCGACTGGATGTTAGTTAGCGTCGCTCGTGGGGCAACATCCGATCATAAGCAACAGTGTCGAAGTTAGGGGGTCTCTGAAATGCGCTTCAAGTTCCTGAGCCTGTTCGCAGCGCTCATGCTGGTTTCCGCCTGCCAGTCCGCGCCGGAAACCACCGCCACCACCACGACGGGCGGCACCACGACTGCGGCTCCGGCTACGCCGACCGGCCCGGTCCCGGGTTCCGCTGAAGATTTCGTCGCCAACGTCGGTGACCGCGTCTTCTTCGGCTTCGATCGCTTCGATCTGACGCCGGAGGCGACCGCCACCCTCGACCGTCAGGCCGCCTGGCTGAAGCAGTACCCGAACGTCACCGTGACCGTTGAAGGCCACGCCGACGAGCGCGGTACCCGCGAGTACAACCTGGCCCTCGGCGAGCGCCGCGCCACCGCGGTGAAGAACTACCTGACCGCGCTGGGCGTCGATACCGCTCGCGTCCAGACGATCAGCTACGGCAAGGAGCGCCCGGCCGTTCTCGGTTCCGACGAGTCCGCCTGGGCCCAGAACCGTCGTGGCGTGACGGTGATCAACTGATCTCGGTCGGTTGATCCCGCGGACCGTCAAGGTCCAAGCCTAAGGAGCGCCGCCCGGGAAACCGGGCGGCGTTTCTGCGTTCGGGCGGGCCCGTGCCGTCCACTCTTCCTGCCCGGCGCCGGAGACGCTACCTTGCCGGTCGCGTTACCGTCCGGACCCGTCCACCGCCAGCCCTGCGCGAGACCATGATCCGTTCCGAGCCATCCCTGCGTCGTCGCCCGCTTCTGCCGACCGTCCTGCTGCTGACGGCGTCGCTGCTGGGAACGGCCGCCCCGGCCGCTGCCCAGAGCGGTGACCTGCGGGAGCTGATCAACCGGGTCAACCGGCTGGAGACGGAGCTCCAGACGCTGTCCCGCGATGTCTACCGTGGCGGCGCGCGCCCGTCGGCGCCGGCCGCCGGCGGGATGGAGACGGCCCCGCCCAGCGTCGCCGCCAGCCTGGAGGCGCGGCTGACCCGGATGGAGAACGACATGCTGACCCTGAACGGCCGCTATGAAGAGGCGGCGTTCCAGATCGGCCAGCTCCGCGACCAGCTCTCCAAGCTTTCGGCCGACATTGATTTCCGCCTGTCGCGGCTGGAGCAGGGGGCCGGCGGCGGCCTGCCGCCCACGAGTCCGGCGCCGCTGGCGGGGTCCGCCGCCGAGCCGTCGTCCCCGGCCCCGTCCTCTCCGGCCCCGTCCTCTCCGGCCCCATCCTCTCCGACCCGCTCCGAAGCCCCGTCGGCATCCGAGCCGGCGACGGGCAACCTGCCCACGGGCGGCGCGCAGGAGCAGTACGACTACGCCTTCAACCTGACCCGGCAGGGCGACTATGCCGGCGCCGAGCGGGCCTTCACCCAGTTCCTGGCGCAGCACCCGACGCACCAGCTCGCGCCCAATGCGCAGTACTGGCTGGGCGAGACGCTCTATGTCCGCAACAAGTACAAGGAATCGGCCCGCGCCTTCGCCGAGGGCTACAAGAAGTACCCGAAGAGCAACAAGGCCCCCGACAGCCTGCTGAAGCTGGCCATGGCGCTGGGCAACCTCAACCAGCGCGAGGATGCCTGCCTCGCTCTCGACCAGCTCCGCACCGACTTCAAGGATGCGCCGGGTACCATCCAGCGCCGGGCCGAGCAGGAACGAAACCGGCTGCGGTGCGGCTGACGGAGCCGCAGCAGGGCGCGCCGGTCGCCGCCGCCGAGTTCGCCGCCCGCATGGCGGCGCTGGGGTCGTTCGAGGCCCGGCCGCTGCTGGCTGTCGGCGTGTCCGGCGGCCGCGACAGTCTGGCGCTCGTGCTGCTGGCCGACGCCTGGGCGCGGGCGCGGGGCGGCAGCGTCCTCGCCCTCACCGTCGATCATGCCCTGCGGCCGGAATCGGCCGCCGAGGCGGCGCAGGTCGGCGCCTGGATGGCGGCCCGCGGCATCCGCCACGCCGTCCTGCGCTGGGAGGGGCAGAAGCCGTCCGGCGGGGTGCAGCAGGCGGCACGGGCGGCGCGCTATGCCCTGCTGGAGGCCCGCTGCCGGGCGGAGGGGGCGCTGCACCTGCTGCTGGGACACCAGCGCGAGGATCAGGCAGAGACGGTGCTGCTGCGTGCCGCACGGTCCAGCGGTCCCGACGGCCTGGCCGGCATGGCCGCCGTGCGCGAGCTGGCCGGGCTGCGGCTGCTGCGGCCGCTGCTGGACATTCCGCGGGTGCGGCTGGCGGCCACCTGCGAGGCCCTGGGCCAGCCCTGGCTGGACGATCCCTCCAACCTGTCCGACCGCTTCGCCCGCGGCCGGCTGCGCCGGGCCGGCGCCGCCGGGACGGAGGAGCCATGGCAGCGGGCGCTGGCGGCGGGCCGGACCCGCGCCGCGCTCGACGATGCCGCCGCCGCGGTGCTGGCCGGGCAGGCGGCGCTCTATCCTGAAGGATGGGGTGAGGTCGCCGCGGCAGCCCTCTGCGATCCGCCGGAGGATGTCGCCCGGCGCGTGCTGCTGCGTCTCCTGCAGGTGGTGGGCGGGGCCGCCCTGCCGCCCCGGAGCGCGCGGCTGGACCGGCTGCTGGCCGCGCTCCGCCGGTCCGGCGCCGCGGGTTCCGGTGGCGGCGGTGACAAAGAGGGGACCGCGCTTTCCCGTGGCGCCACGCTGCACGGCTGTCTCGTGGTCCCGAGCCGGGCCGGCTGGCGCATCCTGCGCGAGCCGCGGGCCGTATCACCACCCGTTGAGGTGGTTTCCGGTGCCAGCGTCCTCTGGGACGGGCGCTTCCGGATCGCCTGGAACGGCGCGGGTTCCGTGACCGTCGGGGCATTGGGCGAGGGGGCGGCGGCGCTGCCGTCCGACGGGTCCCCCCGGCTGCCCGCGCTTGTCCGCCGCACCCTGCCGGCGCTGCGCCGGGACGGGCGGGTGCTCTGCGTACCCCATCTGTGGGGTATCGATACGGATGCCGACCCCGTACCCTGCCGGGTGCGATTCCAGCCGCCGGAAGCAGCGTCGGGCCCACGCTTCTCTGTTGTCTGGGCGGACACGAGGATTATCTAATGGGAAGCTCCCCCTGCATCGCAGGGTCTGTCGCGCATCGGTGCCCAGCCGACCCGGTCCAGCGGTGCGTCGGCCCGCGGGGCGGTCTTTGAAAGGTTACGACGTGAACAACTTCGGCAAGAACCTGGCGCTCTGGATCATCATCGGCCTCCTGCTGGTGGCCCTGTTCAATCTGTTCCAGACGTCGTCCACCCGCATGGCGCCGAACAGCATCGCCTTCAGCCAGCTTCTGGATGAGGTGGAGCGCGGCTCCGTTTCGGACGTCACCATCAAGGGCAACCAGGTGACGGGCCATCTCAGCAACGGCCAGCCGTTCTCGACCTATGTGCCGCCCGACGCCAATCTGGTCCAGCGTCTGGCGGACCGCGACGTCCGCATCACCGCCGTGCCGGACGACAGCAACGTCCCCAGCCTGTTCAGCATCCTGCTGAGCTGGTTCCCGATGCTGCTGCTGATCGGCGTCTGGATCTTCTTCATGCGCCAGATGCAGGGCGGCGGCGGCAAGGCCATGGGCTTCGGCAAGTCCCGCGCCCGCCTGCTGACGGAGAAGGTCGGCCGCGTGACCTTCGACGACGTCGCCGGCATCGACGAGGCCAAGCAGGAGCTGGAGGAGGTCGTCGAGTTCCTGAAGGACCCGCAGAAGTTCCAGCGCCTGGGCGGCAAGATCCCGAAGGGCGTGCTGCTGGTCGGTCCGCCGGGCACCGGCAAGACGCTCACCGCGCGCGCCGTGGCGGGCGAGGCCAACGTGCCCTTCTTCACCATCTCCGGTTCCGACTTCGTGGAGATGTTCGTCGGCGTCGGCGCCTCCCGCGTCCGCGACATGTTCGAGCAGGGCAAGAAGAACGCCCCCTGCATCATCTTCATCGACGAGATCGACGCCGTCGGCCGCCACCGCGGTGCCGGCCTGGGCGGCGGCAACGACGAGCGCGAGCAGACCCTCAACCAGCTCCTGGTGGAGATGGACGGCTTCGAGGCCAATGAGGGCGTGATCCTGATCGCCGCCACCAACCGGCCGGACGTGCTCGACCCGGCGCTGCTGCGTCCGGGCCGCTTCGACCGTCAGGTCGTCGTGCCGAACCCCGACGTGCTGGGCCGCGAGAAGATCCTGAAGGTCCACATGCGCAAGGTGCCGCTGTCGCCGGACGTGGACGCCCGGATCATCGCCCGCGGCACCCCGGGTTTCTCCGGTGCGGACCTCGCCAATCTGGTGAACGAGGCGGCCCTGCTGGCGGCCCGTGCCGGCAAGCGCGTCGTCGGCATGGCCGAGTTCGAGGCCGCCAAGGACAAGGTCATGATGGGCGCGGAGCGCCGCTCCATGGTCATGACCGAGCGGGAGAAGAAGCTCACGGCCTACCATGAGGCGGGCCATGCCCTGGTCGGCCTCTACATGCCGGAGAGCGATCCCCTGCACAAGGTGACCATCATCCCGCGCGGCCGCGCCCTGGGCGTGACCATGAACCTGCCGGAGCGGGACAAGTACACCTACTCCAAGATCGAACTGGAGAGCCGCCTCGCCATGATGTTCGGCGGGCGGATGGCGGAAGAGCTGATCTTCGGCGCGGAATACGTGACCACGGGTGCCGGCAACGACATCCAGCAGGCCACCAACATGGCCCGCCGCATGGTCACCGAGTTCGGCATGTCCGACAAGCTGGGCCGCGTGCGCTACAGCGCCAACGAGCAGGAGGTGTTCCTGGGCCACAGCGTGACCCAGCAGCAGAACATGTCCGAGGCGACGGCCCAGCTCATCGACGAGGAGGTCCGGCGCATCATCGAGACGGCGGAGGGCCATGCCCGCCGCATCCTGACCGAGCGCCATGACGAGCTGGAGCGGGTCACCCAGGCGCTGCTGGAGTACGAGACCCTGTCCGGCGACGAGGTGCGGGCCCTGATCCGCGGCGAGAACATCGTGCGGCCGGAGCCGCCGGTGACCCCGCCCCAGGCCAAGCCCGAGCCGCCCAAGGGCGGCGGGCGCCGCGCCTCCGTCCCGACCACCGGCAAGGACACCGGGGGCCTGGAGCCGGAGCCGCAGCCCGGCGTCTGAGCCGGAGCCGGCTGCAGGTGAGTGTCTGAAGGGCTCCCGGAGCGATCCGGGGGCCCTTCTTCATTGCGGCCGGTACTGTCCTGCCGGCGATGGTGCTTCCGGTGAACCGTTGTCCCGGGCTACCTTGCCGGACCCTTCCGCAGCCGCGAGCCGCCATGACCTCCACCGTGCCGATGACCGTCCCGGGTGCCGTGCCGACCCTTGCCCTGCTTCCCCCGCCGGTCCGCCCGGCCGACCTCTATCTGCGTCCCACGGCCTTCCTGTCGGGGGCGGAGGCGGACCGCGCCGTCGCGGCGGGGCAGGCGCTGCGGCTGGCCGGCAGCGGCTTCGCCTTCGCCCTGCTGGAGGTGGCGGTGAGGACTCCCGAGGGCAGCGTCCGCGCCATCGCTCCGGCCGACGCCGTGCGCGACTGGATGGCCGGGCTGGAGCCGGCGGCGGCGCGGCGTGCCGCCGTGCTGCTGGCCGCGCTCACCACGCCGCCGTTGACCGTGGGTGAGCCCGCCTGGGCCGGGCTGGGGCTGGGCAGGCCGCTGATCCAGGGCATCGTCAACGTCACCCCGGACAGCTTCTCCGACGGGGGCGATCATGCCGATTCCGCCGCCGCGGTCGCGCACGGCCGGGCCCTGCTGGAAGCGGGAGCGGACATCCTGGACGTGGGCGGCGAGTCGACCCGGCCGGGCGCGCAGCCGGTGGACCCCGCGGAGGAAGCGGCCCGGGTCGTCCCCGTGATCCGGGCGCTGGCGGAGGCCGGCGCCGTCGTCTCCGTGGACACCCGCCGGGCCTCGGTGATGCGGTCGGCGCTGGCGGCGGGCGCGCGGATCGTCAACGACATCACGGCCCTGGCCGGCGACCCGGACAGCCTCACCGTCGCCGCGGCGGCGGGCTGCCCTGTCGTGCTGATGCACATGCAGGGCGAGCCGGGCACCATGCAGCAGGACCCGCAGTACCGCGATGTCGTGCTGGACGTCTTCGACGGGCTGGAGGAGCGGCTCCTGGCGGCGGAGGCCGCGGGCATCCCGCGCCACCGCATTGCCGTGGACCCCGGCATCGGCTTCGGCAAGACGGTGGAGCACAATCTCGCCCTGCTGCGGCAGGTGGGGATCTTCCACGCGCTGGGCTGCCCGGTGCTGGTCGGGCTCAGCCGCAAGCGCTTCATCGCCAGCCTGTCGCGCGGAGAGGAACCGAAGCAGCGCCTTCCCGGGTCGCTGGCCGCCGGTCTGGCGACCCTTTCCCAGGGGGTCCAGATCCTGCGGGTCCACGATGTGGCGGAAACCTGGCAGGCCCGGGCGGTCTGGGGGAGCATCGGGCTATGACCCGGCGCCGGGCATGGCCGGACGGGTCCGATCTGCTATAAGGCGCGCCGGTTTCTGAGAGGCACGGGGGAGAGGGGGATGACGCGCAGGCTGTTCGGCACGGATGGAATCCGCGGCACGGCCAACACGGACCCGATGACGGCGGAGATGGCGCTGAAGGTGGCCATGGCCACGGCGGCGCAGTTCCGCCGCGGCAGCCATCGTCATGTCGTGGTGATCGCCAAGGACACGCGGCTGTCGGGCTACATGCTGGAACCGGCGCTGACGGCGGGGTTCGTCTCCATGGGCATGGATGTGGTGCTGGTCGGGCCGTTGCCGACGCCGGCGGTGGCGATGCTGACACGCTCGCTCCGGGCCGATCTGGGCGTCATGGTCTCCGCCTCGCACAACCCTTTCCACGACAACGGGATCAAGCTGTTCGGCCCGGACGGCTACAAGCTGTCGGACGAGATGGAGGCGGCGATCGAGGCGCGCATCGCCGCGGACGGGGCCGCGGGCGGTCCCGCGGCGGACCTTGCCGGCCCGCGCGACCTGGGCCGCGCCTCCCGCCTGGAGGACGCGCCGGGCCGCTATATCGAGCAGGTTAAGGCCAGCTTCCCCCGCGGGCTGCGGCTGGACGGGCTGAAGATCGTCGTGGACTGCGCCAACGGCGCCGCCTACCGCGTGGCGCCCAAGGTGCTGTGGGAGCTGGGGGCGGAGGTGGTGCCGCTGGCCGTGGGGCCGGACGGCTTCAACATCAACCGCGACTGCGGCGCCACGGCGCCGGCCGCCATGCGGGCCGCGGTGCTGGAGCACAAGGCCCATCTGGGCCTTGCCCTGGACGGCGACGCCGACCGGCTGATCCTGGCGGACGAGAGCGGCACCCAGATCGACGGCGACCAGATCATGGCCCTGATCGGCCGGAGCTGGGCCGAGGACGGCCGGCTCAAGGGCGGCGGCGTCGTCGCCACCGTCATGTCCAACCTCGGTCTGGAGCTGTTCCTGCGCGACCGCGGCCTGACCCTGGTCCGGACGCCGGTGGGCGACCGCTACGTCGTCGAGCACATGCGCGAGTACGGGTTCAACGTGGGCGGCGAGCAGTCCGGCCACATCGTCCTGTCCGACTTCGCCACCACGGGCGACGGGCTGCTGGCGGCGTTGCAGGTGCTGGCGGAAATCCAGCGGACGGGCCGTCCCGCGTCGGAGGTGCTGCGGGTCTTCCAGCCGCTGCCGCAGCTCCTGCGCAACGTGCGCTTCGATCCCGCAGGCGGCGTCCGCCCGCTGGAGGCGGCCGGCGTCCAGGCCGCCATCCGGGCAGGGGAAGCGCGGCTGGGCGGCCGCGGCCGGGTGCTGATCCGCAAGTCGGGCACCGAACCCCTGATCCGCGTCATGGCGGAGGGGGAGGACGAAGGGCTGGTGGCGTCCGTCGTGGCGGACATCGTCGCCGCCGTGGAGGCGGCCACCGTGCCCCGCGCCGCCGGGGAGGCGGCGACCGTCACCCAGGTCCAGCCGGCCGAATAGCGTTCCCGCGTTGACCCGGCCCGCCGTTGCGGTAAGGCTTCGCAACGGGCCGGGCGCGCGATCCTGCCGCCCGGCGACCCAGCCATCCTGACAGCGGATCGGGCATGAACGGACGCATCCTCATCGTCGCCGGCTCGGATTCGGGCGGCGGCGCCGGCATCCAGGCGGACATCAAGGCGGTCACGGCCCTGGACGGCTATGCCATGACCGCCATCACCGCGCTCACCGCGCAGGACACCCGCGGCGTCCATGGCGTGCATGCGGTGCCGGTTCCCTTCATCCGGCAGCAGATCCGGGTGGTGCTGGACGATATCGGCGCCGACGCGGTGAAGACGGGCATGCTCGCCACGGCGGAGATCATCGACGCCGTGGCGGACGAGATCGCGCCCCTGGCGGGCCGCGTCCCCATCGTGATCGACCCGGTGATGGTGTCGAAGGGCGGGCAGCGCCTGCTGGACGAAGGCGCCACCGCGGCGCTGGTCGCCCGCCTGCTGCCGCTGGCGGACCTGCTGACGCCCAACGTGCCGGAGGCGGAGGCCCTGACCGGGCTGGAGATCCGGGACCTGGACGGCCAGCGCGAGGCTGGCGGCCGGCTGCTCGCCATGGGGGCCAGGGCCGTGCTGATGAAGGGCGGGCACCTGCCGGGACCGGAGGTGACGGACCTGCTGGTGATCCCGGAGGGAGAGATCTACTTCACCGGCGAGCGGGTGGACACGCCGCATACCCACGGCACCGGCTGCACGCTCGCCTCCGCCATCGCCGCCGGGCTGGGGCAGGGGCTGGCGCTGCCCCAGGCGGTCGCCCGCGCCTCGGCCTATGTCGATCTGGCGATCCAGACCGCGCCCGGCTACGGCCATGGCCACGGGCCGCTGAACCACAGCCATACCGTCAGACCCTTCCCATGAGCATGGCCGGACCGCAGGGGGATGCCGGCATCGCCTATGCCGTGGAGGCGGATCTGGCGCCGGAGGCGTTCGTGGACGTGCTGCGCCGCTCCGGTCTGGCCGAGCGGCGGCCGGTGGACGATCCGGCGCGCATCGCCGCGATGCTGCGCCATGCCGGCCTGACCGTGACGGCGCGGACGCCGGACGGGCTGCTGGTCGGCGTCGCCCGCTCCGTCACCGATTTCTCCTTCTGCTGCTACCTGTCCGATCTTGCGGTGGACCGGGACTGGCAGGGGCAGGGCATCGGCCGGGCGCTGATGCGGCGGACCCGCGACGAGGCGGTCCGCCTGCTGGACCCTGCCGCGGGCGGTCCGCCGCTGCGCTGCCTGCTGCTGGCAGCGCCCAAGGCGCGCAGCTACTACCCGCATGTCGGGCTGGCGGCGCTGGACAACGCCTTCGACTTCACCGACCTGTGAGGGACCGGCCATGCGCCTGAACAGCTACACCGTCGATGCCTTCGCCACCGGGGTGTTCGCCGGCAACCCGGCGGCCGTGGTGCCGCTCCGGGACTGGCTGCCCGAGGCGACGATGCAGGCCATCGCGGCCGAGAACAACCTCTCCGAAACGGCCTTCTGCGTGCCGGAGGGGGAGGGGGTCTGGGCCATCCGCTGGTTCACGCCGGGCACGGAGGTGGACCTCTGCGGCCATGCCACCCTGGCCACCGCCTATGTGCTGTCCCGCTTCGTCGATCCCGGGCGGGAGCGCTTCGCCTTCCGCACGCGCAGGGCGGGGGACCTGTCCGTCAGCCGCGACGGCGACGTCTTCACCCTGGACTTCCCGGCCCGGCCGCCCGTGCCGGTCGAACCGCCGGCCGACCTGCTGGAGGGGCTGGGCGGTCCGCCGCCGGCCGCGGTCCTGACCGCCCGGGACTTCCTGGTGGTCTATCCGACGGCGGAGCAGGTCCGCGCGCTCAGCCCGCGCATGGACCGGCTGGCGGGACTGGACCGCATGACCATCGTCACCGCGCCCGGCGACGCGCCGGGCATCGACTTCGTCTCCCGCTTCTTCGCGCCCGCCAAGGGCGTGCCGGAGGACCCGGTCACCGGCTCCGCCCACTGCACCCTGATCCCCTACTGGGCCGGCCGGCTGGGCCGCACCCGGCTGGAGGCGGAGCAGGTGTCCCGCCGCGGCGGCCGGCTGCACTGCGCTCTGGAGGGCGACCGGGTGCGGATCGGCGGCCGTGCCGTGCTCTATCTGGAAGGGGTGATCCACATCTGAACCATGGAACGCCGCGCCCGGCACCCGGTCTTTTCCGGATGCCGTCCCGCCAGACAAACAGGTTTACCCTGGGGGCGTAATCCAGCAAGATAGGCCCGACCGATCACAACTGCCGGATACGGGCCTGCGGACGATACCGCGGGCACGCTCCGGCTTTAGCTGAACGTGGCGGACCGTGTTGGACCAGGCGTTGAACAAGGCACAGCTCGTCGGCCGGGTTCGCCATTCCTTCGAGCTGCACAGCTTCCATGGCGACCAGTGGCTGGTCGTCAAGGATGCCACCGACCTGCGCCAGATCGAGCCGGCGGCCGCGCTGCTGGTCCAGCGCAACGAGGTTGAGGGGGTGCGCGTCGTCCGCCGCACCGACTATGTGGACCACGACTTCTCCACCACGGTCACCATCGTCAAGCGCATGCGCGCGGGCGTTCAGGAGACCGATCCCCTGCTGCGCGCCAACCCCGGCCGTGACGCCTCCTGGTGCGAAAGCCCCGAGGACCTCGGCGGCGACCCGCAGCGGCAGGTGTTCCGCGGTCTGCTCGCCAAGTACCTGGACGAGCGGCGCCTGACCCCGCTGGAAATCCTCTACTACGAGGTCCACGCCAAGACGCTGGACCAGGCCGGCACGACCGTGCAGGGCGCCCTGCAACGGCTCGCCAGCACCCAGGTGCGCGGCACCAAGCAGACGGCCGTCGCCCGCGTGAAGGAACTGCTGGCGATCGTGGAGGAGGGGCTCGGGCGGTTGCAGAAGGAGGCGAAGGCCGGGCCGCCGCTCCGGCTGGGACCGCCGACCCTGGCGGAGGTCGGCCGGCAGCTCCGTGGCCGGCCGGGCGATCCACACCCGCCGCTCTACCGTGCCGTGGCGGCCCATCTGGCCGACTCGAAGTCGTGGGTGGAGAAGCTGGACCGGCTGTTCCGCCTCTGGACCCCCGACCTGACGGTCGTGGAGATGCGGGTCGTCGACTCGCTCGCGGCGGAGATCCTCGCTTCGCCCCTGGCCCTGCGCGAACTGGCGGGGGCCGAGCGGCCGCGCTTCGAGCTGGTGCTGAACGCCGTCGATCTCTATGTCGGCAACCTTGCCCTTGCGGCGTCCAGCTCGCTGCCGCCGGGCGTGCAGGCGTTGTCCAGGCTGCTGGCCCAGGGGGCGCTGCCACGCACCATGGCCGAGCTGCGGCTGGGGCTGCTGCGCCATCTGCACGCGCGCCAGCCGCTGCGCGCCGGCATCGGCATCCGCGACGAGATCGCGGCCAGTGTCGAGATCCTGGGGTACATCCGGCGCAAGGCGCCGACCCTGGCCCGCGACGAGGAGGTGCTGGAGGCGCTGGCGACCCGCGTGGACCGGCTGATCCAGCCCGAGGCGATGGCCGACCTGCTGGGCCAGTCGCGCACCTGCACGGGCCGCATCGACCTTGTGCTCGGGCTGATGGAGCAGGCGCCGGGGGAGGCGCCGAAGGCCAAGCTCGCGCCCTACCTGCGCTCGCTGCTGGTGCCGGAGGACATCATCCGGGAGACGGGCGGGCTGCACAGCCGGGGCGAGGCGATGATGCCCCTGGCGACCATCGCCTCCCGAGTGGCGGGAATCGGCCTGCCGGCCGGGCCGCGGCGGGAACTGCTGGAGCTGATCGACACGGCGCTGCACGACCTGATCCGGAAGGAAGTTATCGGCAATTCCTCCGTTCCCTATGCCGACCGCATCCTCGGCCTGGTCCGGCTCGGTCCCTGTCTGCCGGCCGAGGGCAAGGCCCGGCAGATCGCGTCGGAGCTGCTGACCCAGGCCCTGCACCGGCCGGAGTTCATCCTGCGCTACCTGGAGCGCTTTCCCGGCCCGCAGGAGCGCAAGGACGCGCTCCAGAAGCTGTGCGCCCTGCTGGCCGAGTCGGGACTGGTTCCCGCCGCGCTGATCCCCAACGCGCTCGCCTGAAGGCCCGCCGGAAGCGCTTCCGCGCCGGCCCCGGGACCGGCTCCTGCCCGCAAGGAAGTTTCGCCTGCGTGCCCGGCATGGCCGCAATGTGTCCGCCCGCGTTGGTGGCGATTGACCGACCTTGCGGCGCCCCCTACTTTCCGCGGCGGGACACGCCCCCCCAACGGGGCGCTCTATTCTGTAAGGAATAGTCTATGACGGCTCTGCCGAAGCCGGATTCGCGCCCCGCGAATCCGCAGTTCTCGTCCGGCCCCTGCGCCAAGCGCCCCGGCTGGACCATCGAGGCCCTCAAGGGTGCCCTCGTCGGCCGCTCCCACCGCTCCAAGCCCGGCAAGGCCAAGCTTGAGCAGGTGATCACCCTCAGCAAGGAAATCCTGGGCATCCCCGCCGGTTACCGGCTGGGCATCGTGCCCGCCTCCGACACCGGCGCCGTCGAGATGGCGCTGTGGTCCCTGCTCGGCGCCCGCGGCATCGACATGCTGGCCTGGGAGAGCTTCGGCAAGGACTGGGTCACCGACGTGGTCAAGCAGCTCCGGCTGACCGACGTGCGGGAGTTCAAGGCGCCCTACGGCGCGCTGCCCGATCTGACCCAGGTCGATTTCGCCCGCGACGTGGTCTTCACCTGGAACGGCACCACCTCCGGCGTGCGCGTGCCGGACGGCGACTGGATCCCGGACGACCGGCAGGGCCTGACCATCTGCGACGCGACCTCCGCCACCTTCGCCATGGACCTGCCCTGGTCCAAGCTCGATGTCGTCACCTGGTCCTGGCAGAAGGTCCTGGGCGGCGAGGCGGCGCACGGCATGCTCGTGCTCAGCCCCCGCGCCGTGGAGCGGCTGGAGAGCCACAAGCCCGCATGGCCGATGCCGAAGATCTTCCGCATGACCAAGGACGGGAAGATCGTCGAAGGCATCTTCAAGGGCGAGACGATCAACACCCCCTCCATGATCGCGGTGGAGGATGCGCTGGACGGCCTGACCTGGGCGAAGTCCATCGGCGGCCTGCCGGCCCTGATCGGCCGGTCGGAGGCGAACCTGAAGGCGGTCACCGACTGGGTGGCGCGGACCGACTGGGTGGACTTCCTGCCGCAGCGGCCGGAAACCCGTTCCTGCACCTCCATCTGCCTGAAGATCGTCGATCCCTGGGCCACCGGCCAGTCGGCCGAGGCGCAGGCGGAGATCGCCAAGAAGGTCGCCGCTCTGCTGGAGAAGGAGGGCGTCGCGCTTGACGCCGGCGCCTACCGCGACGCCCCGCCGGGGCTGCGCATCTGGGGCGGCGCCACGGTGGAGACGGCCGACATCCAGGCGCTGCTGCCCTGGCTCGACTGGGCCTACGCCACGGTGAAGGCGGGCTGATCCCTTTCCCGTCGGGAAACCCGACCGGAAGGTGGCGGGGGCCGGCTGCGGCCGGCCCTGTCGCCATCGCCCGCCCGGACTCGGTCCCGAGTCACTGCGGTCTCCGACCCATGCCCCTGTCTGCCTATCTCGTTCCCGTCTTCCTGCTGGTCGCCAGCAACGTCTTCATGACGCTGGCCTGGTACGGGCACCTGAAGTTCAAGGCGGCCCCCCTGACGCTCGTCATCCTGGCGAGCTGGGGCATCGCCTTCTTCGAATACTGCCTCCAGGTGCCGGCGAACCGGATGGGACACGCCGTCTATACCGCCCCCCAGCTCAAGATGATCCAGGAGGCGATCACGCTCCTGGTCTTCGCCGGCTTCTCCACCCTCTATCTGGGTGAATCGCTGCGCTGGAACGACTGGGTGGCGTTCGTGCTGATCTTCGTCGCCGTTTTCTTTTCGGTCCACGACTGGAACTGACCCGCGCGGGTCGCCAGCCATCTTCCAAGGAGCAGTGCCATGCCCAAGGTTCTCATCTCCGACAGCCTGAGCCCCCGCGCGGTCGAGATCTTCAAGGAGCGGGGCATCGAGGTCGATGTGAAGACCGGCCTGAAGCCGGACGAGCTGAAGGCCATCATCGGCGGCTATGACGGTCTGGCCATCCGGTCCTCGACCAAGGTGACCAAGGACGTGCTGGCGGTCGCCACCAACCTGCGCGTCGTCGGCCGCGCCGGCATCGGCGTGGACAATGTGGATGTGCCGGCCGCCACCGCCCGCGGCGTGGTGGTGATGAACACGCCCTTCGGCAACTCCATCACCACGGCCGAGCACGCCATCGCCATGATGATGGCGCTGGCCCGCGACATTCCGGAGGCGAACGCCTCCACCCACGCCGGCAAGTGGGAGAAGAACCGCTTCATGGGCGTCGAGCTGTACGGCAAGACGCTGGGCGTGATCGGCTGCGGCAACATCGGCTCCATCGTCGCCGACCGCGCCCTGGGCCTGAAGATGAAGGTCGTCGCCTTCGATCCCTTCCTGTCGCCCGAACGCGCCCAGGACCTGGGGGTGGAGAAGGTGGAGCTGGACGAGCTGCTGCGCCGCGCCGACTTCATCACCCTGCACACGCCGCTGACGAACGAGACCCGCGCCATCCTGAACCGCGACAGCCTCGCCCGGACGAAGAAGGGCGTGCGCATCATCAACTGCGCCCGCGGCGGCCTGATCGTCGAAGAGGATCTGAAGGCGGCGATCGAGAGCGGCCATGTCGCCGGCGCCGCCCTGGACGTCTTCGCCGAGGAACCAGCGAAGCAGAACGGCCTGTTCGGCATGGAGCGCGTCATCTGCACCCCGCATCTGGGCGCGAGCACGACCGAGGCGCAGGAGAATGTCGCCCTCCAGGTCGCCGAGCAGATGGCCGACTACCTGGTCAGCGGGGCGGTGGTGAATGCGCTCAACATGCCGTCCGTTTCGGCCGAGGATGCGCCCAGGCTGCGCCCCTACATGAAGCTGGCCGAGCAGCTCGGCAGCTTCGCCGGCCAGATCACCGAGACGGGGCTGAAGGCCGTCACGGTGGAGTTCGAGGGCCAGGTGGCGGAGCTGAACACCCGGCCGCTGACCGCCGTCGTGCTGAAGGGCCTGCTGGCGCCGCTGATGGAGTCGGTGAACATGGTCAACGCCCCCGTCATCGCGCGGGAGCGGGAGATCAAGGTGTCGGAGACCAAGCGGCAGGATGCGGGCGATTACCAGACGCTGATCCGCGTCATCGTCTCCACCGAGGCACGGACGCGCACCCTCGCCGGCACCCTGTTCGGCGGCGACAAGCCCCGGCTGGTCGAGATCGAGGACGTGCCGATCGAGGCCGAGGTCACGCCCAACATGCTGTTCATCCGCAACGAGGACAAGCCGGGCTTCATCGGCAAGCTGGGCACGGCGCTGGGCGATGCGGGCGTGAACATCGCCACCTTCCACCTGGGCCGCACCGCCGCGGGCGAGACGGCCATCGCGCTGGTCTGCGTGGACCAGCCGCTGGGCGACGATCTGGTCGAGCGCATCCGCGCGCTGCCCAGCGTGGTGCGGGCCAAGGCACTCACCTTCTGATAAGGTTTTCCGAAGTCTTCTGCAGCGTTTTGTAACGATTGCGGCCCCCTCGGCGTGGTAAAAGGAGGGGGCCGCACGATCCTGTGCGGCGTCCGGTTTTCCTCCAGCGTCCAGGGGCGCCCCATGAAGTACGGCACAGGAACGCCCACCGGCGTCAGTACGTCCGACCTCGCCAGTGCCCTGCAGGAGATCAGCCGCGAGCTGGAGGGACTGCGGGCCGAGATCGAGAAGGTGGGGACCGTGGCCCAGCAGATCGACGCCATCGCCAAGCAGACCAACCTGCTGGCGCTGAACGCCACCATCGAAGCGGCCCGCGCCGGGGAGGCCGGCAAGGGCTTCGCCGTCGTGGCGGGCGAGGTGAAGAACCTCTCCGGCCAGACCGCGGCGGCCACCGCCGAGATTTCCAGCGTGTTGCAGAGCCTGACCAAGCGGACCCAGCATCTGGGCCAGCTCGTCGAGCGGGCGATCACAACCGCCTGACGGCGGCCCCTGATGCCTGGCAGCGCACCCGACAGTCCGTGACGGGGTCTTGCCCCGGCCGTTCCGGCGTGCTCCCTTGCCGGGCATGACCGACCGTGCAGAAAGACCTCCGTCAGCAGTCATCATCGGCGCCGGCCCCGCGGGGCTGATGGCGGCCGAGATCCTGTCGTCCGCGGGCGTGGCGGTGGACGTCCATGACGCCATGCCGTCGCCCGGCCGCAAGCTCCTGATGGCCGGCCGCGGCGGCCTGAACATCACCCATTCGGAACCGCTGGACCGCTTCGTGGGCCGCTACGGCCCGGCCCGCGACCTGTTCCGCCGCCTGCTCGACCGCTTCTCCCCCGCCGACCTGCGGGACTGGTGCGCGTCCCTGGGCGTGCCGACCTTCGTCGGCAGTTCCGGCCGGGTCTTCCCGGAGACGTTCAAGGCCAGCGTGCTGCTGCGCGCCTGGCTGCGCCGGCTGGACGGGCAGGGGGTGCGGCTGCACCTGCGCCATCGCTGGACCGGCTGGACACCGGACGGTGCCCTGGCCTTCACGACGCCGGACGGTCCGCTGGCCTTGCGCCCGGCGGCCACCATCCTGGCGCTCGGCGGGGCGAGCTGGCCGCGCCTGGGATCGGACGGCGCCTGGGCCGGCTGGCTCGCGGCGCGCGGTGTGGGGCTGGCGCCCTTCCGCCCGTCCAACAGCGGCTTCGAGCGGCCCTGGAGTCCCGGCTTCCTGGAGCGGGCGGAGGGGCAGCCGCTGAAGCGCATCGCCGTCAGCTTCGCCGGCCGGACCGTGCCGGGGGAACTGGTCGTCACCCGCGCGGGCCTGGAGGGCGGCGCGCTCTACGCCCTGTCCGCTCCCGTCCGGGAGGCGATCGAGCGCGACGGCCGTGCCGTCATCAGCCTGGATCTCAAGCCCGACCTGACCCTGGCCCAGGTGCAGAACAGGCTGGCCCGGGTGCCGGCGGCGGACAGCCTCGCCAACCGGCTGCGCAAGGCCCTGTCGCTGGCGCCGCCGGTGCCGGCCCTGCTGCGCGAACTGGCGCCGGAAGGGACGCTGGCCGGTACCGGCCGGCTGGCCGCCGCGGTCAAGGCCCTGCCGGTGGAACTGACCGGCCTGCGCGGGCTGGACCGGGCCATCTCCACCGCCGGCGGCGTCCGGCTGGACGAGTTGGACGAGGGGCTGATGCTGCGCCGGCTGCCGGGCGTCTTCTGCTGCGGCGAGATGCTGGACTGGGAGGCGCCGACCGGCGGCTACCTGTTGCAGGGATGCTTCGCCAGCGGCGTCGCGGCGGGGGAGGGGGCATTGCGCTTCTTGTCTTTCCATCCGCAATCGGATATGTCTGTTCCCATCCTTTCCGGTCCGTAAGGGCTTTATGTCTGGGATTGTCACCGTCCGCTGACCCGTGTTCCGCGCCCCTGGCGCCACGGATCAGCCTGCGTAAGTCCGAGCCGCCGTCCGCTTCCGCGGGCGCTGGTTTCCTCGGCTGCCTCAGCCTGTCCGCTGACTGACGACATATCCCGGAAAAATGAACATCTCCAAGCCGGAGCAGCGCACTCTGCATGCGCTCGCCCGTGGTGGCCGTATCGACATCGAGAAGGACGACGACCGCCGCATCATCGAGGTTGACTGCATCACCCGCGAGGGGTGGCGCCTACTCGACTGCGACATGACCACCTTCAGGAAACTCCGCTCCAAGCGCCTGATCGCGTCGGAGAACGGCGGCCCCTACCGCATCACGCGCAAGGGGCTGGCCGCCGTCCGGCCTCAGCCGGACAACCGATCATGATCCGGCCTCAGCCGGACAACTGATCGTGATCCGGCCCCAGCCGGACAGGCGATCGTGATCCGGCCCCGGCCGGACAGGCGATCATGACCCGGCCCCAGCCGGGCGCGAGCCCGATCCGGTCCCCGGCGAAGCCCGCCGGGGGCCGGAGACGGTGGGGGCTACCGGGGGACGGGGATGGAGTGGGTCGCCTTGACCTCCTCCATCACCATGTAGGTGTGGGTCTGCGCCACGCCGGGGATGATGGAGAGCTTGTCGCCCAGGAACGCCCGGTAGGCGGCCATGTCGGCCACCCGCACCTTGATCAGATAGTCGAACCCGCCGGCCACCATGTGGCACTCCAGGATTTCTTCCAGCTTCGATACAGCTTCGGCGAAGACACGGAAGACATCGCCCGAGGTGCGCTCCAGCCGCACCTCCACGAAGGCCAGCAGGCCCCGGTCCAGCCGGTCGGGGTCCAGCAGCGCCATGTAGCCCTGGATATAGCCCTCCCGCTCCAGCCGGCGCACCCGCTCCAGGCAGGGCGTGGGCGAGAGGTTCACGCGGCGGGCCAGTTCCACATTCGGGATCCGGCCGTTCTGTTGCAGGATGCGCAGGATGTTCAGGTCGATCCGGTCCAGGCGTGGCGCCGTCTGATCTCCCGCCATAGATTCTCCCGTCGATCCGCCATGCTCTGGTGGATCATACTGCGAATCTGTATAAGTTGGCGGAAAATCCGCAGATGTATCGGCTAGATTGCCGGACGATCCACCCCAGGCCCATGCAGCAAGGTGTCGCCGCCATGCCCTCTCCGCTCGCCGTCCCGCCGCCCAGCGACCCCGCCGTCATCCGCGACGCCCTGCGCGCGCTCAAGCATCTGTGCGAGGACAAGGCCATCGCCCAGTTGGCCGGTGCGCACGGCCTGACGCCGGATGAGCGCGCGCTCATCCACGAGCTGGCGGTGAAGGTGGTGGACGGCGCCCGCGGCCGCCGGCGCGAGCTGGGGCCGCTGGATGCGCTGTTGCAGGAATTCGGGCTGACCAACCACGAAGGCATCGCGCTGATGTGCATCGCCGAGTGCCTGCTCCGGGTCGCCGACCCGGAGACGGCCGACCGGCTGATCGCCGAGAAGCTGAGCCAGGGGCAGTGGGACACCCATCTGGGCCACAGCGACAGCGCCTTCGTGAACGCCACGGCCTGGGCCCTGGCGCTGTCCGGCCGGCTGGTCGAGCTGGACCCGGCGGAGGTCGGCGGCAATGCACCGGGCTTCCTGAAGCGGGTGGCACAGCGGGCGGGCGAGCCGGTGATCCGTTCCGCCATGGCGAAGGCCATGCGCATGATGGGTGAGCATTTCGTCATGGGCGGCACCATCGACGCTGCCCTTGCCGTCGCCCGCTCGGCCAGGCCGGCCAGCACCGTCTTCAGCTTCGACATGCTGGGCGAGGGGGCGCGCAATCCCGAACAGGCGGAGCGCTATTTCGACGCCTACCAGCAGGCCATCGACGCCGTGGGTGCCCAGGCCGGCGGACGCGGCCCGCAGGAATCCTCCGGCGTCTCGATCAAGCTGTCCGCCCTGCATCCGCGCTATGAGTTCGCCCAGCGGGCGCGGGTGATGACGGAGCTGGTGCCGCGGGTGAAGACGCTGGCGCTCTCGGCGAAGCGCTGGAACATCAACTTCACCATCGACGCCGAGGAGGCGGACCGGCTGGACCTGTCGCTGGACGTGGTCGAGGCGCTGGCGACCGACCCCGATCTGGCCGGCTGGAACGGCCTGGGGGTCGCCGTGCAGGCCTACCAGAAGCGGGCGCCGCGGGTGATCGACTGGCTGGCCGCCACGGCCCGCCGTGCCGGCCGCCGCTTCATGGTCCGCCTCGTCAAGGGCGCCTACTGGGATTCGGAGATCAAGCACAGCCAGCAGGCCGGGCACGAGGACTATCCGGTCTACACGCGCAAGGCGGCGACCGACCTGTCCTATCTGGTCTGCGCCCGCCGGATGCTGGCCGCCTCCGACGCGATCTTCCCCCAGTTCGCCACGCACAACGCCTTCACCATCGCCGCGATCCTGCACATCGCGGGGGAGAACCGCGATCTGGAGTTCCAGCGGCTGTTCGGCATGGGCGAACTGCTCTACACGGCCGCGCGGGAGACCCTGACGGCGATGCCGCGGGTGCGCGTCTACGCTCCTGTCGGCACGCATGCGGACCTGCTGCCCTATCTGATCCGGCGCCTGCTGGAGAACGGGGCCAGCAGCAGCTTCGTCAACACCTACATGGACCCCGACGTGCCGGTCGGGCGGGTGGTCGCCGATCCCGTCGCGGCCATGACGGAGGAGGCGGCGACCCGCCATCCCAAGATCCCGGTGCCGGCCGACATCTACGGCGGCGAGCGGCGCAACTCCCGCGGCTACGATCTCTCGGCGCCGGAGACGGTGGAGCCGCTGCTGCATCGGATCGACAAGGCGATGGCCGGTGGCGGCTGGACCGCCGCGCCCATCGTGGGCGGGCGGCAGCTCTCCGGGCAGGGGCGGCCGGTGTCCAGTCCCGTTGACCGGAGCC
Organism: Rhodospirillum centenum SW; assembly: GCF_000016185.1. NCBI lineage: Bacteria > Pseudomonadati > Pseudomonadota > Alphaproteobacteria > Rhodospirillales > Rhodospirillaceae > Rhodospirillum > Rhodospirillum centenum. The sequence continues at coordinate 1,836,296 of NC_011420.2, read as the reverse complement.
GGACGGTCGGCACGCTGGTCGAGGCCACGGCCGCGCAGGTCGAAGAGGCGGTGGGGCTGGCCGCCGCGGCGCAGCCGGGCTGGGACCGCCTGGGCGGCAAGCGCCGGGCGGACATCCTGAACCGCATGGCCGACGCGCTGGAGGCCGACGACGCGCCGCTGCTGGGGCTTCTGGTTCACGAGGCCGGCAAGATCCTGCCCGACGCCACGTCCGAGCTGCGCGAGGCGGTGGATTTCTGCCGTTACTACGCCGCCCGTGCCCGCGAGCAGTTCGGCACCCCGTTGCGGCTGCCCGGCCCGACGGGGGAGAGCAACGACCTCTACCTCGCCGGCCGCGGCGTCTTCGCCTGCATCAGCCCGTGGAACTTCCCGCTCGCCATCTTCGTCGGCCAGATGGCGGCGGCGCTGGCCGCGGGCAACAGCGTCGTCGCCAAGCCGGCGGAACAGACGCCCCTGATCGCGGCCGAGGTGGTCCGGCGCTTCCACCGGGCCGGCGTGCCCGGGGCGGTGCTGCACCTGCTGCCGGGTACGGGCGAGACGGTGGGCGCGCGGCTGGTGGCCGACCCGCGGGTGGCCGGCGTCGCCTTCACCGGCTCGACCGAGACGGCCCGCGCCATCAACCGCACGCTCGCCGACCGCGACGGCCCCATCGTGCCGCTGATCGCGGAGACGGGCGGGCAGAACGCCATGATCGTGGACAGCACGGCGCTCCTGGAACAGGTGGTGGACGACTGCATCCAGTCCGCCTTCCTCTCCGCCGGGCAGCGTTGCTCCGCCCTGCGGGTCCTCTACGCGCAGGAGGAGATCGCCGACCGGCTGGCGGCGATGCTGTCCGGCGCCATGGACATGCTGACCCTGGGCGATCCGCGCCATCTCGCCACCGATGTCGGCCCGATCATCGACGATCCCGCCCGGCAGGTGCTGGAGGAGCATGTCCGGCGCATGGACCGGGAGGCCAGGCTGATCAAGGCCGTTCCGGTGCCGGAGTCGCTCTCCGCCGGGACCTTCTTCGGCCCGCGCTTCTACGAGATCGACGGCATCGCGCGGCTGCCGCGGGAGGTGTTCGGGCCGGTGCTGCACATGATCCGGTTCCGCTCGGGCGAGATCGACGGCGTCGTGCGCGGATTGCAGTCCACCGGGTACGGTCTGACCTTCGGCATCCACAGCCGGCTGGAGACCCGTGCCTTCGAACTGTTCCGGACGATGGGGGTCGGCAACACCTACATCAACCGCAACATGGTCGGGGCCGTCGTCGGGGTACAACCTTTCGGCGGGCAGGGCCTGTCGGGCACTGGTCCCAAGGCCGGCGGGCCGCACTATCTGTTGCGTTTTGCAACAGAGAAGACCCTGACCGTGAATACGACGGCCTTCGGCGGGAATACGGCGCTTCTCGCCCTGGGCGGCTGACCCGGGGCAGTGGATCGAGCCATCCGCCCCTACCCCGATCGGGGAAGTGCGGATGGCTGTCCCACCCCTTTCGAAGTGACTTGGCAGGCACCCTCCCTTTCGTATAGGCATTGAAGCAATAGGTCCGATCGATGGAAGGCGGCGGCGGTAGCGCATGCCAGAAATTGCTGATGCGCCCTTGGTACTGATCGTCGAGGATGAGCCCGCCACGCGGGCCCTTCTCGCCGCCTATTTCCATGAGGCGGGATTCCTCATCGCCGAGGCCGAGAACGGCCGGCAGACCCGGGAGGCGCTGCTGCGTCAGCCGCCCGACCTGGTTCTGCTGGACATCGAACTGCCGGACGAGGACGGATTCTCCATCGCCCGCAGCATCCGCGAGATTTCCAACGTCGGGATCATCATCGTCACCAACCGGGCGAACGAGGACGACCGTGTCTTCGGTCTGGAGACGGGCGGCGACGACTATGTGACGAAACCGCCCAACCCGCGGGAACTGCTGGCGCGGGCGCGCAACCTGCTGCGCCGCACGCACCCCAGCAAGATGCGCCGGGCGGAGGGCACGGTGCGCCGCTTCGGCGGCTGGACCATGGATCTGGCGCGCCGCCGTCTGATCGACCCGGAGGGGCAGGAAATCCGCGTCACCCGCGGCGAGTTCGAACTGCTGGCGCTGCTGGTCCGCTCCGGCGGGCGGGTGGTGACCCGCGACCAGCTCATCGACGCGGTCAGCGGCACCGACCGCAACCCCAACGACCGCACCATCGACGTGCTGGTCAGCCGGCTGCGCCGCAAGATGTGCGACACCGGCGTCTCGCCCCGGCTGATCCTGACGGAGAAGGGACTCGGCTACCGTCTCGGCGTGGACGTGACCGACCCGGTCTGAGGGACTCTCCGCGGGTCTCTCCGCGACCCCGGTCGGCGTCGCCTCATTCCGCCAGACGCCGCCGGTAGGCGTTCAGCTCGTCCGCCCCGGCCCGGAACAGGGTGTGCAGACGTTCGGCCCCGGCGCGGGCCTCCCTTTCGTCGCCCTTCTCCGCCTGTGCCTCGATCCGCCGGGCCAGATCCGCCAGCGGCCTGAGCCCCACCGTCAGGGCCCCGCTGCCCAGCTTGTGCGCGGCCTTCGCCAGCGCGGCCATGTCGCCGTCGCTGCCGGCGCTGACGGCGGCACCGACCGTCTCCGGAGCGGCATCCAGGAAGCGGTCGATCACCACGGCGATGCGCGATTCGCCCAGTACCGCCCGGTGTCCGTCCAGCACGCTGTGGTCGAGATGCGCCTCGGCGGACCCGCTGACGGCGGGGACGCTGACATCCTCCGGTCCGGACGGGGGGGCTGCCCCGCCCGGCAGGGGGCAGGCTGCAGGGGCCACGATCTCCGCCAGCAGGGCGCGCAGGGAATCACGATCGACAGGCTTGGCCAGCACCAGATCCATGCCGGACGCGCGGTAGCGCGCCAGCTGGGCCGGCGCCATGCTGGCCGTCATGGCGACGATGGGAACGCGCTGCGCGTCGTCGGGCAACGCGCGGATCGCCCGGGCTGCTGCCGGTCCCCCCAGGCCCGGCAGCCGGATGTCCATCAGCACCACGTCGAAGCCGCCGGCCGCGGCGCAGGTCACCGCTTCGTTGCCGGTGACCGCTTCGGTCACCCGGTGGCCGTCCTGTTCCAGAAGGGTGCGCGCCAGGATGCGGCTGACATCGTCATCCTCCACCAGCAGCACCGAAAGGCTCCGGCCCTGCCGGGGAGGTGCACCGCCGATGGCGGGCGCCCGGCGGGCCGCTTCCTGGGTCAGGGCCTCCGTCTCCAGCCGGCGCAGCTTCGTCACGTCGGCCAGCACCACCACGAGCAGGGGCGCCCCCTCGATGGAAACCGGGCGGCTGGAGGCCATCAGGATGCGGGCAGCGCCGTCTACGGTCTGGAAATGCGCCTCGCGGCACTGGCCGCTGGGGCAGGTGAGCAGAGCCTTGAACCAGGTCTGGACCTTCTCCGGCGAGAGCCCGTCCAGCAGGTCCTCCGCCATGCGGCTGTGGACGGTGGGTGTGCCGTCAGCGTCCAGCAGCAGCAGCGGAACCGGCACGCACTGGAGGAAGGCGGCGCGCTCGGCACGGGAGATGGCGCGGGCGCGCTCCCAGCCGTCGCGCTCGGCGGCCAGCATCAGCTCGGCGCCGCGCCGCCGCTCCTCCTCCTCCCGCAGCACGCTGAGAACGCGGGCCTGCATCTGCTGGCGCTGGATGGAGAGGATGCCGATGAAGTTCGCTGCAGCAGCCGCCAGCAGCACGGCCGGCTCCGGCGGAGAGCCGGTCGGCGACAGACCCCAGGCAAGGCCGAGATGCCCCAGCGTCAGGACCGTTCCCAACCCGATCGCAACCGCCAGCGGGTTCGGCAGCAGCATGTAGACCGCGAGCAGGAAGACCAGAGCCGCCACGTCGGCCGGCAGGCCCGGCGGCCATACGGTCACGGTGGCGAACTGGAGCAGGATCAGCATCGCCTGCCAGAGCGCCAGCGCCATGCCCAGCCGTTTCGGTGCGGGCGGCAGGAAGGTCAGCCGCAGCACGGCCAGCGACGCCGCCACCAGGCCGAGGCGTCCCGCGATCAGGGCGGTCACGTCCCCGCCCGATCCCGCCAGGGTCAGGTCTGCGACGATGGTCAGCAGGGAAACCAGCCCGACGACCGCCAGGGCGGTCTGAGCCTGCCGGGTCAGCAGACGCCACGCGGGAAGCGCATCCGAGGGAGGGGGCGGTGCAGCGGAGGGTGGCGCAGTGGGGGATGGCATGGCACAGGCGGCATTTTGCTGCCACTTTATAGTATCAGTGATTATGGTTGGTCCATCCGCCGCGCCGGTCCAAGCGTATAGGTACAGGCGCACGGACCCCGGCGCACGGCCCCCGTGCGCGCCGCCCTGACCGGGCGGCCATCCATCACCCTTCCTGACGTGCCCGGATCGCGCCTGTCCGGGGGAGCATCGACGTCCATGACCAGCGTTTCCGGCCCTTCCGGCCCCGCCCGTCCGTTCCGCAGCCCCGCCTGGGCCCGCCGCAGCCGCGGCCCCGCCCTCGGCCTTCTGCTCGCGCTGGCGGCGCTCACCGCGGCCCCCCCGGCCCCCCGGGCGGAGGATGCGCCGAACGGTGCCACCATCCAGTGGGCGCAGCAGATCCTGGACGAGAAGGGCTTCTACCAGGGTCGTGCCCACGGCCGGCTGGATGCGGCCACCACGGCGGCCGTCAAGGCCTATCAGAAGTCCGTGGGGTTGAAGGTCACCGGGACGCTCGACAAGGCCACGGTGGACCGCCTGCTGGCGGATCGCTCCACGGCGGAGAAGCCGACCGTCGGCAACCTCGCCGACCCCAACAGCCGGGCCCGTTCCTCCAGCCCCATGGTCAAGGAGCGGGATGTCCGCCCCACGGCGGCCCCCTCGGCCCCCGGCGTCTCTGCCGTGGAGGGTGGAGAGACCGGCAGCATCATCGAACCCGGTGCCGTGTCGCCGGTCACGCCCCGCGGGCCGGCGCCTTCCGCCGCCACCGCTCCGGCGGTGTCGCGGGAAACGGCGGCGTCCCCGGACTATCCGACCGCTCCGGCCTCGGCCCCGCGCGCCGGCGTGGAGACGGTCGGTGCCGAGGAGGGGGAGGGGGCCGGCTTCGACCTGCGCTCCGTCATCGACCCCGGCTACATCAGCTACGGTCTGATGGGGCTGGTCGGGGTGATCGTCGCCTATCTCGGCTTCTCCTGGTGGTCCAGCGGCCGCACCCGGGCCGCTGCCCGGCGCCGCCCTCCGGCGGGGCGCGCGCCCGTCGGGGGCGGTCCCGCCCGGCGGGAGCCGACCCTGGGCGCTCCCCCACGGGCACCCGACGGCCGCCGCGAGCCGCGCTTCGATCCCCCGCCGCGTCCGCCCGGTGCCGGTGGGGCGCGTGGCTCCACCGGCCTGCGGTCCCGCATGCCCTGACCCCGCCGCCCGCCGCCCCGTCACTCCTGGCCTCCGGGACATGAACGGTCCCGGAGGCGGCCCCATACCGGGCTATTCGTGCGGATCGGCGGGCGGAAACGAAATCGACCCCGTCCTCTCTCCGGAAATAGGATGGATGCGGCGGGCTGCCGCATGGCGGCACCCTTGACCCTTGTTCCCCGCGGCCTTCGGCGGACCCGGCGCCGCTGCCCCGGCGCGCCGCGGGGCTGACGATCTGGCAGGAGATCCCCCGGATGGTTTTCGACGCCCCGGATTTCGACAATCACGAGACGATTCTGTTCGGCAGCGACCCGGAGACGGGCCTCCGCGCCATCATCGCGGTGCATGACACCGCCCTCGGCCCGGCCTGCGGCGGCTGCCGCATGTGGCCCTACGCCAGCGAGGCCGAGGCGGTGCGCGACGTGCTGCGCCTGTCGCGCGGCATGAGCTACAAGAACGCCATGGCCGGGCTGCCGCTGGGCGGCGGCAAGGCGGTCGTCATCGGTGACAGCCGCAAGGACAAGACCGAGGCGATGATGCGGGCCTTCGGCCGCGTCGTGGAGCAGCTCGGCGGCCGCTACATCACGGCCGAGGATGTCGGCACCAGTGTCGCCGACATGCAGGCCATGGGCCAGTCCACCCGCCATGTCGCCGGTCTGGCGAAGGGCAGTGCGGCCAGCGGCGACCCGTCCCCCTTCACGGCCTACGGCGTCTTCCTGGGCCTGAAGGCGGCGGTGCGGCACCGGCTCGGCACCGACAGCCTGAAGGGGCTGCGCGTGGCGGTGCAGGGCCTGGGCAATGTCGGCGGCAACCTCGCCCGCCAGCTTGCCGAGGCGGGCGCCACGCTGGTGGTCAGCGACATCCACGCCGACGCCGTCGCCCGTGCCGTGGCGGCCTACGGCGCCACGACCCTGCCGCCGGAGCGCATCCACGCCGCCGAGGTGGACGTCTTCGCGCCGTGTGCCCTGGGGGCCGTGCTGCATGAGCGCAGCGTGGCCGAGCTGAAGGCCAGCGTCGTCGCCGGTGCGGCCAACAACCAGCTCGCCACCGACCCGGTGGGCGAGCTGCTGCGCCAGCGCGGCATCCTCTACGCGCCGGACTATGTCATCAACGCCGGCGGCATCATCAACGTCGCGGCCGAGGTGATGCACGCCTACGACCGCGACGCCGTGCTGCGTCAGGTGGAGCGCATTCCCGCCACCCTGGCGGAGGTGTTCCGCCGCGCCGACGCGGACGGCCGCCCGACCAGCGAGGTCGCCGACCGCATGGCCCGGGAGCGGCTGGCCGCGGCCCGGGGCGGCAAGGCCGCCGGGCCGCTCGCCCGCGTCGCGGAGTAGCCTGGAGCGGGGGGAGGCTAGACCACCGTCTCGATCAGGAACGGGCCCGGCTCGGCCAGGGCCCGTTCCAGGATGCGGGTGAACTCCCCGGCCTCGTCGGCGCGCGCGGCCAGGATGCCGAAGCCCCGCGCCAGGCTGACGAAGTCCAGATCCGGGGTATCCAGCCGCATCAGGTCCTGCGCCGCCGGCGCCGGACTGCCCAGCCCCATGTTGGCGTATTCCAGTTGCAGGATGCGGTAGGCGCGGTTGGCGAAGACCACGACCACCACGTCGGCCCCGGTGCGGGCAAGGCTCCAGAGCGCCTGGTTGGTGTAGAGGGCGGAGCCGTCCCCGACCAGCGCCAGCACCTTGCGGCCTGGTGCGGCCATGGCCGCCCCCAGCGCCGCCGGCAGGCCGAAGCCCAGCGAGCCGCCCGTCAACGACAGCCAGTCGTGCGTCGGCGCCTGCACCGTGAAGCGGTAGCACGGCGCGCCGGAGGTGATCGCCTCGTCCACCACGATGGCATTCTCCGGCAGCAGGGAGCCGATCGCCTGTCCCACGGCGTCCACCGTGAGCCGCCCCTCCGGCCGCAGCGGCCGCTGTTCCGGCAGCAGAACCGGGTCGCTGCTGCCTGCCCCCAGCAGCCCGGCCAGGGCCTCCAGGGCAGCGTGCCCGTCCTCACCGGGGCCGCACAGCCGGTCCACGCCACAGCCTTCGGGCACCAGCCGGTCCGGCCTGCCGGGATAGCCGAAGAAGGCCACCGGCTCCCGCGCCCCGGCCAGGACCAGGGAGCGCACCCCGTCCAGGGTCTGCAGGACATCGGCCGGGAAGTAGGGCAGCCGTTCCAGATAGGGCAGGCCGGCGCCGCGGCGCTGCGCCGTGGGGAAGGTCTCGCTCAGGACGCGGCAGCCGGTCGCCGCCGCGATCCGTCCGGCCAGCAGGCTGCCGCGCCCGTCCAGCAGGCCCCCGCCCAGCAGCAGGGCCGAAGCGTGGCCGCCGGTGCGCAGCATGTCGGCCATCAGCTCGATGCGGGCATCCGGCACCGGATCGACCCGCGCGGCCGGTGCGTCGCCGCCCGTGTCCGGGCGTCCCGCCTCGCCCCAGGCGACATCGGCCGGGACGATCAGCACGGCATGCCGGGCCGGGGTTCCCAGGGCTGCGGCCACGGCGGCCCGCGCCGCCTCCGCCGCCTCCTCCGGCCGCTCCAGCCGCCGGACCCAGCCGGCATAGGGCCGTGCGATGGCCTCGATGTCCGACGCCAGGGGCGGGTCGAACGGCAGCAGGCTGGAGCGGTGCTCGCCCACGATGCTGACGACGGGGCTGCCGGCGCGGCTGGCGTTATGCAGGTTGGCCGTCGCGTTGGCGAGGCCGGGGCCGAGATGCAGCAGCAGACCCGCGGGCCTGCCGGTCAGACGGGCATGGGCGTCCGCCGCCCCGGACAGCACCCCCTCGAACAGGCCGGGCACGAGGCGCATCCCCGGCACCGCGGCCAGGGCACCGACCAGATGCATCTCCGAGGTGCCGGGGTTGGCGAACACGGTGTCCAGGCCCGCCGACCGCAGTCCCTGGGCCAGGGCTTCGGCTCCGTTCATGCGCATCTCCTCCTTGTCGTTGCCGTTCCGGCCACCGTCCCGGCGGCTGCTCGACCGGCATCCTAGGGGGCAACGCCGCCAGCGGCCAGTCCGGCAGCCAGGAACGTCGGCGGTATCGGGATGGCATACGTAAGCATGACTGGCGCGCGACAAGACCCGATCCCCCGTGTGGAAACCGGCTCCGGAACGGGTATGATGCCGCCCCCTCCGTCGGCCTCGGAATCCTTCTCGGAGCCCTCCATGCGCGAGATGCGCGCCATCAGCTTCACGGACCGCGAGTTGACCAGCGCCCTCGTCCAGTTCGCCGGACGCCTGCGCCGCCAGCTTCCCTCCGGCACCCTGGAGGACACCCGCATCGACCTGGGGCCGCCCGTCCGCATCACGCTGCCGGTCCGCGACGACTATGGCGAGGTGCGCACCCTCTCCTTCGAGGAGACGGAGGTCGCGGCAGCCCTGGTGCAGTTCTGCATGGACCGCAAGGTCAGGCTGCCGGCCCGGGGGGAGAAGGTGCTGAAGATCATCGCCGGGCAGCCGACTCTGGTGATCTGGCTGCCCGATGTCGTGCCGCCCCCCCGGAAGTCCTTGCAGCGGCCGGTGCGCCGCCCCTGACCGGTCGTCGCGCCCTCCGGGGCCGCCGTGCCGTGCCGTGTCGTGCCGTGCCGGCGGCGACAAAGCGAAGCCCGTCGGACGAGCATTGTTGACACGTCAGCCGCGATTGTGCAGGTGGAGCCGATATGTCCGGCCGGACGGGTCGGACCGGAATGCGATGAGGCGAGGGACGAGTCATGAGCGAAGCGACGGGCGCGCCGGCAGGGATGCCGCTGTTCTACAAGGCGCCGGTACCCGTGGCGATCGAGCGCCACAAGGACTGGAAGGTGAAGCAGCGCCGCAGCTTCGCTTATGCGTCCGGGACGAATGCGATCCCGGTGGTGCTGGAGGAATTTCCGGTGCTCCAGGGCCACTACCCGCTGGTCTTCACCAACGGGGAACAGCCGTCCGTCGTGGCGCTGGTGGGCCTGCGTCCGCAGGAGAACCTGTACCTGGAGGATGACGGCACCTGGAAGCGCGGCAAGCCGATCCCGGCCTATGTCCGGCGCTACCCCTTCATCCTGATGGAGACGCCGGACCGCGAGCGCCTGATCCTCTGCATCGAGGAGGACAAGGGGGTGGTCGGTCCCGACGGGGAGTTCGCCCTGTTCGACGGCGATCAGCCTGCGGCGGCGGGCCAGGATGCGCTGAATTTCTGCGGCACTTTCAACCAGTCGGCGTTCCAGACCCAGGCCTTCTGCCAGGAGCTGAAGTCCCGCGGCCTGCTGACCGAACAGCGGGCCGACATGGTGACGCCGGAGAACAAGCGCATCTCGCTCTCCGGTTTCTGCGTCGTGGATGAGAAGAAGTTCAACGAGCTGCCCGACGAGGTTTTCCTCGAATGGCGCAAGCGGAACTGGATCGGGCTGGTCTATGCGCACCTGATGTCGCTGGGTCACTGGAACGAGCTGGTCGAGGCCACGGCCCGCCGCACCGCGGCGGCCTGATCCGCCCGGCTCCCGCTCTTCTGAACAGGGCGCCCGCACGGGCGCCCTGTTCTTCTTAGCCCTCCCTTAATCTATCCGTGCGATACCCCGGCTGAACTGGGTAGATCGTGCGTTCGTCATCCCGAGGCCCTATACTGTCGCGGCCGGGAGACGGATCGCCCGGCCCTGCCCATCGGAGCGACGGAACCCGCTATGAGCCTGGACATCCGCACTTTCACCATCCGCGAAGAGTCCGCCCAGGACGACGAGGCCAGAGTCGCCTCCTTCCTTCGCAGCGTCGAGGCGGTGCGGGTCGATACCGCCTATGCCGACGGGGCCTGGCGCCTGCTGGTCCAGTACCGCGACCTGCGCCGCAAGGAAGAGCAGGAACAGATCGAGAGCGCCATCATGGAGGCGCTGAAGTCCTGGCGGGCGGATGTGTCCCGGGCCACCGGCCTGTCGCGCGAAGAGATCCTCTCCAACGCGCTGCTGACGGAGATCTGCCGCTACGCCCCGACGACGGAGATCGAACTGTCGGTCATCGCCGGCTCGCTGGGCGTGGACACCCGCGAACGCGGCGCGGCCATCGTCCAGGTGGTCCGTCAGACCATGGAGGAGCTGACGGCTGACGAGTGAGTCTCCCCGGCCGTCCCTTCGCCCCCCCTCTGTTCCGTCAGCCCGGCGCCCGCTCCACCCGGAGCAGGGCGCCGTCCACGCCGACCACCCGCACCGCGGTATCCTGCGGCAGGTCCTCCACCCCCGCCACGGTCCACAGGCTGTCGCCGACATAGGCGCGGCCTCGGCCGTTCACGATGGCCGTCTCCAGCCGCAGCGTGCGGCCGAGATACTGCTCCGCGCGCCGGTTCAGCGTCGGCTGGTCGGTCTCCTCCAGCCGGCGTGTCGGCACGAAGCGTGAGGCCGCAACGGCGGCGATGGCGATCACGGCGAAGGCGCCGAACTGCACCTGCCAGGACAGGTCCGGCAGGACCAGCAGCGTCAGCCCGACGACGCCGGCAGCCAGCCCCAGCCAGATCAGGGCAGCCCCCGGCACGAACATTTCCAGCAGGCCCAGCAGGACGGCCGCCACCCACCAGTGCCAGAAGACGATGCGGACTCCCTCCATGGCCGTGCTCCGTCAGCTCTCGCCGGCCGGGGCGCCGGAGGTCGCCCAGGGGCTGCGCGGTGCGGCGGCCGGTCGGTTCCCGCCGGGGCCTTCCCCGGTTCCGCCGCCGGTGCGCGGCGGGAAGGCGTCGCGGGCGATCTCGGCGATGCCGCCGATGGACCCGATGACGCTCGCCGCCTCCACCGGCATGAACAGGATCTTCTGGTTCGGGCTGGTGGCGAACTCCTTCAGCGTATCGACGTAGCGCTGCGCCACGAAGTAGTTGATGGCATGGACATTGCCGCTGGCGATGGCCTCGGAGACCATGCGGGTGGCAGCGGCTTCCGCTTCGGCTGCGCGCTCACGCGCCTCGGCATCGCGGAAGGCGGCCTCGCGCCGGCCCTCGGCCTCCAGGATGGCGGCCTGCTTCTCGCCCTCGGCGCGCAGGATGGCGGCCTGACGCGCGCCCTCGGCCTCCAGGATGACGGCGCGGCGGTCGCGCTCGGCCTTCATCTGGCGGGCCATGCTGTCCACCAGATCGCGCGGCGGCTGGATGTCCCGGATCTCGATGCGGGTGACCTTGACGCCCCAGGGCTGCGTCGCCTCGTCCACCACATGCAGGAGCTGGGCGTTGATGCGGTCGCGCTGCGACAGCAGTTCGTCCAGATCCATGGATCCCATGACCGTGCGGATGTTGGTCATGGTCAGGTTCAGGATGGCGAGCTGCAGGTTGTTGACCTCGTAGGCGGCGCGGGCGGCGTCCAGCACCTGGAAGAAGACCACACCGTCCACCGTCACCATGGCGTTGTCCTTGGTGATGACCTCCTGGCTGGGGACGTCCAGCACCGTTTCCATCATGTTCTGCTTGGAGCCGATCCGGTCCACGACCGGCACGATGAAGCTCAGCCCCGGTGACAGGGTGCGGGTGTAGCGGCCGAAGCGCTCGACCGTGTATTCGCGGCCCTGCGGCACGGTCTTCACGCTCAAGAGGACGAGGGCGACCGCGAACACCACGATCGCCACGACGAACAGGCTCACGCCTTCCATCTCCACCATGGCCTTTCTGATTCCAGCGGTTGCGCAATCCTCCCTTAGATGCGTCTCTTTGGGGAATTCCGCAATGCCGCGTGCAGGGATCAGCCACCGATCAGGGCGCCCAGGGTGCGCAGGGGCGGGGTGGCGTCGCACAGGATCTTGAAGACGGCCAGGATCGGTACGGCCAGCAACGCCCCCGGCATGCCCCACAGCCAGCCCCAGAACAGCACGGTGGCGAAGACGAAGATCGGATTCAGCGTCAGCCGCCGGCCGACGATGGTGGGCGTGACGAAGTTGCCCTCCAGGGCGGTCAGCATGATGAAGCAGGCGGGCGGCAGCAGCACGGCCCACCAGGTGTCGAAGCTCAGCAGCGCCACGATCGCCAGGATGATGGTCGTACAGGCCGATCCGATGTAGGGGATGAAGTTCAGCAGGCCGGCGATGCCGCCGAACAGGACCGGGTTGGGCATCCCCAGCGCCCAGAGCAGCGTCGCGGTGACGAAGGCCAGCGCCGAGTTGATCAGCGTGATCGTCATCAGATAGGCGGAGATGTTGATCTGCACCGTGTTGACGATATCGACCAGATGCAGCCGGTCGCGGACATGCGGCAGGGAGCGCAGCACGCTTTCCAGCGTGTGCCGGCCGAACGCCAGGAAGAAGAAGGTCAGCGCCAGGGTCACGGCCGCCTGTGCCATCACGATCTGGGTCTGCGACAGGATCTCGGCCGCCAGGGAGGGACCGCGCACCACCACTTCCGGCGGGGCATCGCCGGCACCCGTCATCTGTTGCAGCCGTTCGGTGGCCAGGCGGGCCTGTTCGATCTGGGCCTGGATGTCGCCGAACTTCTCCCGCACCTCGGAGAGAATGACAGGCAGCCGGCGGACCCAGGCGGTCGCCGGCTCCGACAGCACATAGGCCAGCCCGCCCGCCGCGGCCAGCAGCGCCAGCGTCACCAGCGCCGCGCCCAGCGGTTCGGGCAGGTGCAGGCGGCGCAGGGCCTTGACCGGCCCGCGCAGCAGCAGGCTCAGCAGGAAGGCCAGGAAGACCGGCAGCAGCACCTCGCGGGTGAAGTGGAGCGTGTACATCACCGCCAGCGCGAGCAGCACCAGAACGGCCACCGTCTGCACCCGGAGCAGGTCGCGGCCGTCGGCCGGGGCCGTCCGCCCGGCCTGCGCCTCCGCGAAGGTGCGGTCCACCGCGGTCTGTTCAGGCATGCCGCCCAACGCTCCTGTGCTCCGGGGAAGGCCCGCCGGGGCGGGCCGGGATGCAGGGTAGAACACCGCCCGCGACGGTTGGTTCAGCGCCGTCGTGCGGCGGGGCCGGCGGGCGATTGCGCAGGACCGCTCCCAACCGTTAGGCTTGCCGCGGCTGATCCGCTCCGAACCGATGGGACCCGACCATGCGCCTGCCGATCCGTTTCCTGCGCCGCCTTGCCCCCTCCGCGGCCCTGGGCGCCCTTTGCCTTGCAGCCGGCCCCGCCGCTGCCGAGAAGGTCGGGGAATTCTCCAACGACTGGACGGGCAACGGGATCGCCGTGGAGGCCGTGGCCGACCCCGACATCCAGGGTGTCACCTGCCACATCGCCCATTTCGACCGCTCGGTGATCGACCGTCTGGCCCAGGGCAACTGGTTCGAGGATCCGTCCAACGCCTCCATCTCGTGCCGGCAGACCGGTCCCGTCGTGATCGGGAAGATCGACACCTCGAAGAGCGGCGAGGAGGTCTTCTCCGAGCGCAAGAGCCTGGTCTTCAAGTCCATCGCCGTGCGCCGCATCTACGATCAGGCCAACGACACACTGATCTATGTCGTCTACAGCCGGCAGGTGAAGGAAGCCTCGGCCAAGATGGCGATTTCCACGGTGCCGCTGTTCGCCGCCAATGCCACCTGGTCCCGAGGCAAGCCGAAGGACTGACGGCGAGCCGGACCAGTCCTCGGCGGACCCGTCCGGCCCTTTTCCTTCGCCGTAAATCCGTTCATTGACATCCGATGCATTTACTTCAAAATCATCCGCAATTCTGAAGCGCCCTGCAGGTGCCGCCCTCCGGCGGTCGGGGTGCGCCGGGGGCAAAAAGCCATGCGGCAGGCGGTGAATGTCGGGGGGACGGGGCGCATCGCACCGACCATAAGCTTCGAGGTCCAGGTCTTCAGGACCGATCACTGGGTATTGGAACGGATATGCCGTTCCGAGCAGGAAGCGCGTGAGTTCGCCGTCCACATCCTGCCCAGACACGACGGTGTCCGCATCGTGCGGGAGTTCAACCGCCCCGGCGGACAGGGAACGGTGGAGACGGTGATCTTCACCGAGATGCGCCTGCACAGCCGCAGGCCCATCGCCATCTCCCCGATCGAGGAAGCGCCCGTCTGCACCGCGTCGCAGCAGTATCTCGGCCCCGACAGCCGCCAGACGATCTCCCGTCTGTTGCGCCAGTACCTGGAGGAGAAGGGCCTCACCGCCTCGGAACTCCTGCACAATGCGGGGGAGATGAAGCGGGTGATGAATTTCGAGGCGCTGCTGCCCAACGCGGTCAGCCGGGTCGCGTCGATCCAGGCCAGGACCACGGGGGAGGATGTCCGCAACCGCCGCGACGACATCTACGCCCGGATCGAGGAACTGCGGACCCGGGCCGAGCGGGCCGTGGCCCGCCGCAACCTGCCCTATCCGAAGGAAGCCGGCCTGCCCGCCACCATGGCGGAGGTGGAGCGGCACGCCAACGGCGATCCGGAAGAGACGGATTATCTGGCCAAGGTCGTGCTCTGCCGCGATCTGGTGAACATCCGCAACCTGCTGGGCAAGGTCGAATGGATTCTCTCCCTGGGCGGGGAGGACGGGATCGCCGGGACCGCCGGAAACCACGCGGCCCAGTACATCCGCGTCCTCGATTCCCTGGTGGCGGACGCCATCATCAACCCGGCGGTGGTACAGGATCTGCTGGGCCGTCAGCCCGATCTCTCCACCGCGCTCAACCGGCTGGTGGACATCGTCGAGGGCAGCTACGAACCGTCGGAGCGGGAGAAGGCGCCGGCCGTCACGGCCGTGCTCAGCCGGTGGGCGGCCTCGGGCCAGGCGCCGGAAACCCGCAGCATCCTGCTGGAATCGCTGGTCCGCAGCCTGCGCTCCACACATCCCCTGACCGGGGATCCGCACCGGCAGCGCGACGCCTTCCAGACCCTGGCCGCCCGGCTGGTGAAACCGACCGGCGTGTTCGGCGGTGCGCGTGTGGCGGAGGCGCTGACCCTGGGCTTCTTCCGCTTCATCGAACAGGGCGGCGGGGAGGGGCGGCGTCTCTCCATGGACGGGGTGCTGTCGCTGTTGCCCACGGGGGCAGACCGTCTGGCCTACCTGATCGCCCTGGCGGACAGCCCTGCCGGTCAGGCGGAGCAGGCCGCCGTGCTCGACCGGCTTCAGGGTACGCTGGGCCATCCTGGCGGCATCCAGGGCCTGATGCCGACGGCGACACCGCTGAAGCCGAAGATGCAGGCGCTGGCCGCCGTCTACAGCGGCCTGATCGGCTCCCGTCTGCGGGAAGCGGACAAGGACCCGCTGGCCGACCGGCTGGACAGGATGGTGGCGGACTACATCGTCCAGGCCCGCATCATCGAGAAGCTGGACGATCCCTCCGCCCCCCTGCGGGTGCGCGCGACCCGTCTGGTACAGTTCGCCGCCGCGGACGTTCTGGCCAGCCCCCGCGCCCGCCGCATCGTCCGCGACCAGATCATCGGGCACCTGCGTCAGCCGAACTTCGACGGCAAGTTCATTGAGGGGTTGAACTCGGCGGAGGAGAAGGCCCAGGCGCTGCGGACCTTCTACGACCTGCTGAACCGGGCCCGGTTCACCTGACGCCGGGGGGCGTTCCGGCGCCGCGCCGCCGGTGGGCCTGCCACAGACGCCAGGCCAGCGGCGCGAAGATGACGATCAGCACGATGCGGGCGATGTGGTGCGTCGCCACGAAGGCCGCGTCCACATGCAGCGACAGGGCCACCAGACTCATCTCCGCCAGCCCGCCGGGGGCGTAGGCCAGGATCAGTGCCGCGAGATCCAGGCCCGTCAGCAGGTGGACAGACAGCGCCATCAGCACCGTCACCGCCAGCAGTGCCACCGTCAGCCCCAGGGCAGCGGCGGCAACGGCGACGATCGTGCGCAGCGGCACGCCCACGAAGCGGCAGCCGATGCCGGCGCCGACAACCACCTGCGCCGCCGCGACCAGCAGGCCGGGGGGCTTGCCCACGGTCAGCCCGCTCAGGTGGACGGCGGCACTCAGCAGCATCGGCCCCACCAGCATGCCGGCGGGGATGCGCAGCCGCTGGGCGACCGGTGCGCCCAGGGCGCAGGCCGCCAGCAGCGCCACGTCGCGCAGCGGCAGGTCGATCAGCCCCGGCCCCAGCCCGCCCAGCGACCAGTCGCGCGCCGCCGGGGCGAAGCCGGGCAGGAGCTGGAACGCGAAGGGCACCGTCAGCACGGTCAGCATGATCCGCATGCTGTGGGCCAGCGCGATGGTGCGGTCGTCGCCGCCCATCGCCGCCCCCATCAGCACCATCTCCTGGAAGCCGCCGGGCATCGCCGTGAAGTAGGCGGTCACCCCGTCATACCGGGCGACCCGGCGCAGATAGAGCAGACCCGCCAGTGCTGCGGCGACGGTATAGAGCACCAGCCCGCCCAGGCTGACCGCCCACTCGGACAGATGCTCCAGCATGGCCGGGCGGAAGGCGCTGCCCAGCATGATGCCCAGCACGACCACCATCGCGGTGCGCAGCCGCCGCGGCACCGACACCCGCACGCCCGCCATCGCCGCCGCCGTGACGGACACCAGGGCGCCGATCATGAAGGCCAGCGGCACATGCAGCAGGAAGAACAGGCTGCCGCCCGCTGCCCCCAGCCCCAGCGTGGCGGCCAGGCCGCGCCAGTCCGTGCCCGCCGGCACCCCGGCAGCCTCCGGCGCCTGCCGCTCCGTTTCCTCCGCCGCCGTCACGGACGCAGCCGCCCCAGCCGGACGGCCGTCTGTCCCCGGGAGAGGCGGCGGGACGGCATGATCAGGATGCAGTCGTCATAGGGCGTGCGGACCGGCCGGCCGCCGTCGCTGGCGATGACGGTGCCGGCCGCCGGAATGATCTCCATGCCCAGATAGGGTTCGCTGAAGGTGAAGGCGTCGGACCCGACGGTCACGGTGTCCGTGACCTCCACAAGGCAGGGATCGGGCCGCTCCCCGCCGGGCAGCCAGGGGGCGGCGTCGGCCGCGTCGATGCAGCCGGTCGCCAGCAGGAAGCGCAGGGTCGTCTCCACCGCCACCGGGCCGGTGTCCCTGCGCCAGTGCTGGCCGCATTCCGCCAGCAGGGCGATGGCGTCGCCGTCCGGGTCGGCGAAGCGGCCATGGTCGATCAGGCGACGGCCGGAGGCATGGCCCCCGTCCGCCACGATCCAGGCGGGAAAGCCGACCGCCCGCGCCAGTCGCTCGCCCCGGGAGGTGCGGCCGCAGAGCATCAGCGGTGCCGTCGGATTCTGCATGGAATGCAGATCCAGCAGGAAGTCCGCACTCTCGAACAGCGGGCGGAGCTGGCGGGCCCGCCGCAGCTCGGCGCTGTCCCGCGGGCTGTCCAGCACGGCGGGCGACCAGACGCGGTTCATGTCCTCGTCCACGTAGCGCGAGGCGGCGGGCGAGCGGGGATCGAACGTGGCATAGGCCGCGACATTGCAGAAGGACAGGGTCAGCCGGCCGCGGCGGGGGCGGATGCCGTGCCGGACCAGGAAGTCCAGCGCCACCGCCCCGCACAGTTCGTTGCCATGCATCAGCGCGTTGACCAGCACATGCGGTCCCGGTTCGTCCGCCGTGATGCTGCCGACATGCTCGATGCCCGTGTTGCCGTGCCGGTAGGGCTCGATGTCCGGCGCCACCAGTTCGATCGGGTCGATCACCCTGACCACGCTCTCCTCCCTGTCGTCCCGCCGTTGGCCGCGGGTGCCCGACCGTGACAACCCTGTTCGAAGGGCGATGTCCGCCATGGTTCTTGTCGACGGCCGGATTGGGCCCTTGTATACGGAATTATGATGGTTGAATAAACGGTCGGTGACGGCCGTATGTCCGCTCACGGGCTCCGAGTCCGTGCAGATGTCCAGGTCCGCTGGCGGGGAGCGGGACCCGGGCGCGTCCCGGCCGCTGGCCGGGGGCGGGCGCGTGGCGGCCGGCGGCGTGTCCGGGGTGGACGCGGGGGGCAGGGGAGCGCAAGCATGAGTCTGGTGATCCACGATGTCCTGGTGCGCCAGGACCCCGTCGGCAAACGGGTGCCCGTCGTCTTCGACAGTCCCCACAGCGGGACCAGCTACCCCGTGGATTTCCAGTTCGTCTGTCCCCTCGGCCTGCTGCGTCAGGCGGAGGACACCTATGTGGACGAGCTGTTCGCCGGCGTGCCGGAGATGGGGGCGACCCTGCTCTGTGCCCTGTTCCCGCGCAGTTACATCGACGTGAACCGCGCCTTCGACGACATCGACCCCGGCATCCTCTCCGGCTCCTGGCCCGGCCCCCTGAACCCGTCGGAGAAGAGCGCCCTGGGCATGGGGCTGGTGCGCACGCTCTGCCGGCCGGGCATGCCGCTCTATGACGGGCGGCTGTCGCCGGCCCAGGTGCTGGAGCGGATCGAGCGCTACTGGCGCCCCTATCATGAGCAGCTTGCCCAGGCGATGGACCTGCTGCACCGCCGCTTCGGTGCGGTCTGGCACGTCAACTGCCATTCGATGCCCTCCCTCGGCGGCGGGGCCGACGGTTATGAAGAGCCGGTGGACTTCGTGCTGGGCGACCGCGACGGCACCACCTGCGATCCCGCCTTCACCCGCATGGTGGCCGACACCCTGCGCGGCATGGGCTACCGGGTGCGGCTGAACGATCCCTACAAGGGGGTCGAGCTGGTCCGCCGCTATTCCAGCCCGCAGCGCGGCCTGCACAGCCTTCAGCTTGAGATCGACCGCCAGCTCTACATGAACGAGGAGACGCTGGAGCGGCATGACGGGTTCGAGCGGCTGAAGCGCGACCTGGAGCGTCTGGTCGGGGTCATCTGCGACCATGCCGGCGAGCGGACGCGGTCGCTGGCGGCGGAGTAGGTCCTCCCCCGCGCCGTCCGGCATCAGGGCTGGAACTGCTCCTTCAGGATGCGTTCCTCCAGATTCATCTCCGGATCGAACAGCAGCGTCGAGGCGATGGAGCGGTCCTCGTACACCTCCACCCGCAGCACGTCGCGCACCTCCGTGAAGTCGGCCACGGCGCTGACCGGGCGCTTGTCGCCCTCCATCACCTCGAAGGTGATGCGGGCGTCGTGCGGCAGCAGCGCGCCGCGCCAGCGGCGCGGACGGAAGGCGCTGATCGGCGTCAGGGCCAGGATGCCGGCCCCCAGCGGCAGGATCGGCCCGTGGGCCGAGAGGTTGTAGGCGGTGCTGCCCGCGGGCGTGCTGACCAGCGCCCCGTCGCAGGTCAGCTCCGGCAGCCGGACCACCCCGTCCACGCTGATCCGCAGCTTCGCCGCCTGCCGCGTCTCGCGCAGCAGCGACACCTCGTTGAAGGCCAGCCCGGACCGCTCGCCCGCGGCCGTCGTCGCCCGCATCCGCAGCGGATGCAGCGCCACCCGCTGGGCCCGGCAGACCCGGTCGGACAGCCCGTCCTCCCCGAAGTCGTTCAGCAGGAACCCGACCGACCCGCGGTTCATGCCGTAGACCGGCACCCGCAGGGACAGGGTGTCGTGCAGCGTCTCCAGCAGGAAGCCGTCGCCGCCCAGGGCCACCACGATGTCCGCCTCCTCCGGCGGGACGCCGCGGTAACGGGCGTGCAGGCGGTCGCGGGCGCTGCGGGCGTCGTCCGTCTCGGCCGCGACGAAGGCCAGCGCCGGCGCCCGCGGCAGGGGGGACAGCGCGGCGTCCGAAGCGTCCTGGAGCGGGGGCGTCTGGTCGGGCATGGCCGCGCACTCTAGTCCAAGCCGGAGGCCGCGGCCAGCATGCTCAGCCCCCCGTGACGCTCATGTGCCGGCCGACGGCGGGACCCTTCTGTCGGCGGTCGATGATGAAGTCGTGGCCCTTCGGCTTGCGCCCGATGGCCTCGCGGATGGCTTCCGTCAGGGCCGCGTCGTCGGGGGCGGCGCGCAGCGGCGTGCGCAGGTCCGCGCTGTCCTCCTGGCCCAGGCACATGAACAGGCGGCCCGTGCAGGTCACCCGCACCCGGTTGCAGCTTTCACAGAAATTGTGGGTCAGGGGGGTGATGAAGCCGATCCGCTGCCCGGTCTCCTCCACCCGTACATACCGGGCGGGGCCGCCCGTGCGCCAGGGGATGTCGGTCAGGGTCCAGCGCCGTGCCAGCCGGGCACGCAGCAGGGACAGCGGCAGATACTGGGCCAGCCGCGTCTCGCCGCCACCGGCGCCGTCGATGTCGCCCAGCGGCATGACCTCGATGAAGGAGAGGTCGAAGCCCTGCCCGGCGCACCAGGCGACCAGCGTTTCCGTCTCGTCCTCGTTCACGCCCTTCAGCGCCACGCAGTTGATCTTCACCGCCAGCCCCGCGGCTTTCGCCGCCGCCAGCCCCTCCATCACCCGGGACAGCCGGCCCCAGCGGGTGATGCGCTCGAACCGGGCGGGGTCCAGCGTGTCCAGGCTGACATTGACCCGCCGCACCCCGGCTTCGGCCAGCGCGTCCGCATGGCGGGCAAGCTGGCTGCCGTTGGTGGTCAGGGTCAGTTCGTCCAGCCGGCCGGTGCGCAGATGCCGGCCCAGGCTGCGGATCAGTTCCAGGATGTCCCGCCGCACCAGCGGTTCCCCGCCCGTCAGGCGCAGCTTCCGGGTGCCCAGCCGCACGAAGGCGGAGCACAGCCGGTCCAGTTCCTCCAGCGACAGCACCTCCGCCTTGGGCAGGAAGTGCATGTCCTCCGACATGCAGTAGACGCAGCGGAAATCGCAACGGTCCGTGACGGAGACGCGGACATAGGTGATGGCGCGGCCGAAGGGATCGACCAGCGGCGGACGCTCCGCCGGAACCATGCCGTCCGCGCTCGCCATCCGTCGTGCGTTCCCTTCCCCGTTGTCGGCGCCTTCGCGGCGCCCTTGCCGGCCACCGAAGCGGCCTGAGGCGGACATATAGCGACACCTTACCTCAAGACCAAGCGGCCGCGGCATGGCCGGGCCGCGCCGGCCTGGGCTACACTCCGCCGGAACCATCCGACCGTGACCGGCTTTTCCGGACATGGGTATCGGTGCAGGGCAATGGCGGGGGAAAAGACCATGCGCAGACTTCTGATCGGCATCGTCGTGCTGCTCGTGCTGCTGGGGGCGGCGGCGGTGGCGCTTCCCTTCCTGATCCCGACGGGGCCGCTGGTCGCCCGCCTGGAGCAGGCGGTGGAACAGCGGACCGGCCGCGACTTCACGGTGGCGGGCCCGGTCTCCGTCTCCGTCCTGCCCGTGCTGGCGGTGACGGCGGAGGATGTCCGCTTCGCCGGATTGCAGGGCGGGGACGACCTGCTGCGGCTGGGCCGGCTGGACCTGCGCCTGCGCCTCTGGCCGCTGCTGTCCGGGGATGTCCAGGTGGACCGCTTCATCCTGGTCGAACCCCGCATCGTGCTGGAGACGGATGCCCGCGGCCGGGCCAACTGGGATCTCGCCGTCCCGCAGGGCGCCCCGGCACCGCAGGCGGCCGGGGATGCCGGCACCTCCCGGTCCGGCGCCACGCTGCAGGAGCTGGCGTTGGGCGACGTGGAGATCGTGGACGGGACCCTGATCTACCGCGACGGCGGCGCCGGCACGGAGCGCGTGGTGCAGGACCTGGACGCCAGCATCGCGCTGGCGGCCCTGGACGAGCCGCTGGCTCTGGAGGCGACGCTCAGCCTCGACGGCCGGCCGTTGCGGCTGACCGCCAGCGCCGCGCCCGCCCGCGCCGTGGTGGCGGGCGGCAGCGCCGACATCCAGGCCTCGGTGGAGGCCGCGGGCACGGCCGTGACGCTGGGCGGCACGCTGGCGCGGCCGGCGGACGGCGGCACGCTCCGGCTGGAGGGGCCGGTGCAGGCGACGGTGGACTCCCTGCCGGACCTGCTGGCCTGGCTCGCCGGCGGGGCGCCGCCGGCGCTGCCGGGTGCAGAGCCTGCGTCTGGCCGGGACGCTCCAGGCCACGCCGCAGCGCGTCGCCCTGGGCGGCTTCGACCTCGCGGCCGACGACATCGCCGCCAAGGGCGACATTGCCGTGGCCCTGGGCGGCGCCCGTCCGGCGGTGCGCGGCACCGTCGCCGTCGGCCGGCTCGATCTGGACCGGCTGCTGCCGCCCCCGTCGGCGGCGGAACCGACGCCCGTGCCCGCGACCCCGCCGACCGGGCAGCCCCCGGCCGCCGGCACGGCCCCCGATCCGGGCTGGAGCCGGGAGCCGGTCGATCTCTCGGCGCTGCGGCTGGCCGATGCCGACCTGACGGTGCAGCTCGCCGGCGTGCTCGTCTCCGGGGTGGAGGCGGGGCCGACCCGGCTCGGCCTGACGCTGGACGACGGCCGCCTTGCCGCCACGCTGGGGAAGACGGCCCTGTTCGGCGGCACTGTGCAGGGTATGGCCCGCATCGACGGCCGCGCCGCGACCCCCGGCTGGCAGGTGGATGCCACCGTGGCCGGCATGCAGGCCGAACCGGTGCTGACCCGCTTCGCCGGGTTCAAGCGCCTGACCGGGGCCAGCGACGTGGAGCTGGCGCTGAAGGCTGCGGGTGCCAGCCCCCATGACATCATGGGCAGTCTGGACGGCCGGGCGTCGATGGTCTTCCGCGACGGTGCCGTCAAGGGCATCAACATCGCCAACATGGTCCGCGCCGTCACCGGCGGCACCGCCGAAGGGCCGCAGCAGACGGACTTCGCGGAGCTGGGCGCCAGCTTCGCCGTCGCGCAGGGTATTGCGCGGACCGACGATCTGCGCCTGCTGGCCCCGCTCTTGCGGGTGCAGGGCGGCGGTACGGTGGCGCTTCAGGACCGGCAGGTGGACCTGCGCATCGTGCCGCGGCTGGTCGCCAGCATCGAAGGGCAGGGGGCGGGGCGGACCGACCAGTCCGGCCTGTCCGTACCGATCCTCGTGCGCGGCAGCTTCACCGCCCTTTCCTTCACCCCGGACATCGCCGGCATCGCGCGCGAGACCCTGCGCGACCCCAAGGCCGCGAAGGAGGCGCTGAAGGATCTGAAGGGCACCCTGAAGGGGGCCAAGGAGGGGGTGAAGCCGGAGGATGCGGTGCGCGGTGCGTTGGAAGGGCTGCTGGGCGGCCGCAAGCCGGAACAGGCGCCGCAGGCCAAGCCACCCCAGGGCCAGTAGCCCGCCGGGGTGCCGGGCCGGCGGCAGGGGAGGGGGTCAGCCGTCCCCCGGGGCATCGGGATCGACCACCGTCAGCCCCACCGCCGCCGTGTTGATCAGGACCTTGCCCGCGTGCTCGAAATTCACCGTCACGCGGGTGCCGATGACCGACTGGATCTGGCCCAGGCCCCAGTCCGGCTGGCCGGGATGGCGCACATGGGCGCCGGGTACGAGCATGTCGTCCATCGGATCAGGTTTCCGTCGCCGCCGTCCCGGCCTATCCTAGACCCCGCCCATCCGGTACGCCAGGGGAGGCGGACCGGCCCGGGGGACGCGCAGGGGAGCGCGGGCAAGGGAGAGCGGGCGGGGGAGAGCGGGAGGGGGCCATGTCACCGGAGTCACCGGATTTCGAGCCGCGCGCGGTGGAGCTGCTGGTCTCCCGCATCTGCCACGATCTGGTGAGCCCGGTCGGGGCCATCAACAACGGTGTCGAGCTGATCGACGAGATGGGCCTCGGCGCGGGGGCGGAGGCGCTGACCCTGATCGCGGACAGCGCCGAGGCGGCGGCCCGCCGGTTGCGCCTGTTCCGCTTCGCCTTCGGTGCCGCCGGCGGCCAGGACGGGCTGGACCCGGCCCAGGCGCGGCTCACCCTCGAAGGCTGGTTCCGCGGCGGCCGCGTCCGCATCGACTGGCAGGCCGATCTGCCGGCCCGACCGCCCCGCGGCCTGCTGAAGCTGCTGCTCATCGCCGCCCTGCTGGCGGACGAAGCGCTGCCCGCCGGCGGCACGGTGCGGGTCGTCCGCGAGGGGGCAGGGGTGTCGCTCCAGGGCACAGGCCGCAACGCCGGGCTGCGGGAGGAGACTCGCGCCGCCCTGGCGGGGGAGATCGCCCCCGCAGATCTGTCGCCACGCTCTATCCTGGGGTATGCGGCCCTGCGGTTCGGACGCCTGCACGCCATCAGGATAGTGGTCATGGCGGAAAATGCGGACGATATCCGGATTTCACTTGTTCCCGCGGATGTCTGACGCACCATACAGTCGGATAGTCCCTCTTGCGGAACTGCGGCCCCGGCTGCATCAATCGAAAGGGTAAGACAGATTTAACAACAATCTGTCAGATGTTGATCGGTCAGGGCTTGTCGGTGCGGGTCCGGGCTGGTGGGATGTGCAACCCACGCTGGGGCCGCACATCCGAATGCCGCACTGCCGATAACCCGAAATGGGGTTTGGACATGGACGATCTGCTGAGCGAGTTCCTTACGGAAACCAACGAGAACCTTGCTGTTCTCGACGTCGAGCTGGTGCGGCTCGAACGCAATCCCAACGATCCGGGCCTTCTCAGCAACATCTTCCGGCTCGTTCACACGATCAAGGGCACCTGCGGCTTCCTGGGCCTGCCCCGGCTGGAGTCGGTGGCCCACGCCGCGGAGAACGTGCTCGGCCGGTTCCGCGACGGGGAGCTGAGCGTAACGCCCTACGCGGTGTCGCTGATCCTCGAGTCCCTGGACACGATCAAGGGCATTCTTTCCGTCCTTGAGCAGACCGAGGCAGAGCCCGCCGGCTCGGACGAGGATCTGATCAACCGCCTCAACGCCATGGCCGAAGGGCGCGAGCTGCCGAAGGCCGGCGCCGCCCCTGCCGCCGAAGCGCCAGCCGCTGCCCCTGCCGCCACCCCTGCCGCCCCGGCGGAACAGCCGGACGAGCATGGCTTCGTCCCGGTCCCGGCCAGCAAGGAGGTGCTCGCTGCCGCCACGGCCGCCGTTCCGGCGCCGGCCGGTGCGCGTGCCGTGGCCACTGCTGCCGAGCCGCCGCCGCCTGCCGAGCCCGCACCGCCCGCCGCCCGGGTCGAGGCGGTGGACGACACCCGCGGCGAGCCGAAGGAATCCGCCGTCGCGCAGCAGTCGATCCGCGTCCATGTGGATCTGCTGGAAAACCTGATGACCATGGTTTCGGAGCTGGTGCTGACCCGCAACCAGCTTCTCCAGATCCTGCGCTCCCAGAAGGAGAGCGAGTTCGCCGCGCCGCTGCAGCGCCTCAACCACGTCACCTCCGAACTTCAGGAGGGCGTGATGAAGACGCGCATGCAGCCGATCGGCAATGCCTGGGCCAAGCTGCCCCGGCTGGTGCGCGACCTCTCCCACGAACTGCACAAGAAGATCGAGCTTCAGATGCTCGGCGCCGAGACCGAGCTGGACCGGCAGGTGCTGGAGCTGATCAAGGACCCGCTGACCCACATGGTCCGCAACTCCGGCGACCACGGGCTGGAGCTGCCGGCGGAGCGCGCCGCCAAGGGCAAGTCCGAAACCGGCCGGATCACGCTGAACGCCTTCCATGAGGGCGGGCACATCATCATCGAGATCTCCGACGACGGGCGCGGCCTGGCGATCGAGAAGATCAAGGCGAAGGCGATCCAGAACGGTCTGGCGACGGAGGCCGAGCTGGCCGCCATGTCGGACCAGCAGATCCAGTCCTTCATCATGAAGCCCGGCTTCTCCACCGCCGCCGCGGTGACCAGCGTCTCCGGCCGCGGCGTCGGCATGGACGTGGTGAAGACGAACATCGAGCGGATCGGCGGCACCATCGAGATGAAGTCGGTGGAGGGCAAGGGCACCACCTTCACCATCAAGATCCCGCTGACCCTCGCCATCGTTTCCGCCCTGATCGTGGAGTGCGCCACCGAGCGCTTCGCCATCCCGCAGATCAGCGTGATCGAGCTGGTCCGCGCCGCCACGGACAGCGAGCACAAGATCGAGCGCATCCACGGCACCCCGGTGCTGCGCCTGCGCAACCGCCTGCTGCCGCTGGTCAGCCTCCAGCGCCTGCTGAAGCTGGGCGCGGACGACGAGGACAAGCGCGAGAC
The DNA here is from genome assembly GCF_000016185.1 of Rhodospirillum centenum SW. NCBI lineage: Bacteria > Pseudomonadati > Pseudomonadota > Alphaproteobacteria > Rhodospirillales > Rhodospirillaceae > Rhodospirillum > Rhodospirillum centenum. The sequence continues at coordinate 1,810,270 of NC_011420.2, read as the reverse complement.
CTTCATCGTCGTCACCCAGGTCGGCAACTACGTCTTCGGCATCATCGTCGACAAGGTGTTCGACACCGAAGAGATCGTGGTGAAGCCGGTGGCCCCGATCCTGCGCCACATCGAGCTGTTCTCGGGCAACACCATCCTGGGCGACGGCTCGGTCATCATGATCCTCGATCCGAACGGCATCGCCGCCGTCACGGGGGAGATGGCCGTGCAGGACAGCGCGGCCGCGACCGACATCACCAGCAAGCAGTCCCGCCGGGAGGACGACAAGCTGGCCATGCTCCTGTTCACCGCCGGCAGCGGCGGTCCGAAGGCGGTGCCGCTCTCGCTGGTCGCCCGCCTGGAGGACATCGACCTCAACCAGGTGGAGCTGTCCAACGGCTCGCCGGTCGTGCAGTACCGCGGCAAGCTGATGCCGCTGGTGCCGATCGACCCGGCCTGGCAGATCGTCCGCGACAAGCGCCAGCCGGTGGTCGTCTTCGCCGACGGCGAACGCTCCATGGGCCTCGTCGTGGACGAGATCGTGGACATCGTCGAAGACCGCCTGAACGTGGAGCTGGGCACCGAGCGGCCGGGCTTCCTGGGCAGCGCCATCATCGCCGGCAAGGCGACCGACGTGATCGACGCCGGCTTCTACCTGACCCAGGCCTTCAAGGACTGGTTCGGCTCCAGCCGGTCGGAGAACTTCGAGGATGTGCGGGCGCACCGCGTCCTGCTGGTGGATGACAGCCCGTTCTTCCGCAACCTCATCACCCCCACCCTGACCGTCCACGGCTATGACGTGGTGTCGGTGGAGAGTGCGGACGATGCGCTGGCCCTGTGCGAGGCGGGAGAGGAGTTCGATGTCATCGTCAGCGACATCGAGATGCCCGGCATGAACGGCCTGGACTTCGCCCAGGCGGTCCGCGCCAGCGGGCGCTGGGCGCAGGTGCCGATGGTGGCTCTGTCCAGCCACGCCAGCCCGCGCGATCTTGACCGCGGCCGGCAGGCCGGGTTCAACGACTATGTCGCCAAGTTCGACCGCGATGCGCTGATCTTCACCCTGCAACAGACCATCTCCGAGACGAAAGGTGCAGCATGAGCGCCCGCCTGCCCGTTCCCGCCAAGAAAGGCCAGCTCGCGGAGGCGGCCGTCGCCACCCACGAGGATTTCGTGACGGCGACCATCGCCGACCAGCTCTTCGGCATCCCCGTGTTGCAGGTGCAGGACGTTCTCGGACCGCAGCGGATCACCCGCATCCCGCTGGCCCCGCCGGAGGTGGCCGGCTCGCTGAACCTGCGCGGCCGCATCGTCACCGCCGTGGACGTGCGGCTGCGGCTGGGGCTGCCGCCGCGCGGCAAGGAGCATCCGGGCATGAGCATCGTGGTCGATCACCGCGGCGAGCTGTACTCGCTGATGGTCGATCATGTGGGGGAGGTGCTGAGCCTCTCCAGCACGGACTTCGAGCGCCATCCGGCCACGATGGACCAGCGCTGGCGGGACATCTCCACCGGCATCTACCGCCTGAAGGAGACGCTGCTCGTCGTTCTGGACGTGTCGCGCCTTCTCAATTTCGCTAGTATTGAAGCCGCTTGATATCGGCTGCTGCGATCGGGGTCCGCTCCATGAAGTCCTGCTTGGTCGTCGACGACAGCCGCGTCGTCCGCAAGGTCGCCCGCAAGATCCTGGAAGAACTCGGCTTCACCTGCACCGAAGCCGAGGATGGCAAGCAGGCGATGGAGAAGTGTGCCGAGGCCATGCCGGACGCGGTCCTGCTGGACTGGAACATGCCGGTGATGACCGGGATCGAGTTCCTGCGCCGCCTGCGCAAGATGACGGGCGGTCAGGCGCCGAAGGTGGTGTTCTGCACCACCGAGAACGATCTGGCGCACATCCAGGAAGCCCTGTCCGCCGGTGCGAACGAGTACATCATGAAGCCGTTCGACAGCGATATCATCCAGACGAAGTTCCAGCAGGTCGGGCTCCTCTGAGAGCCCCCGGAAACTGATCGCAATGAACGATTCCCCCGGAAGAACCACGGTTTCCGGACCGTCGGGAGGCTCCGATCCCTTCCGTGTCATGGTGGTGGACGACTCTGCCGTCATCCGCGGCCTGATCACCCGCGCGCTGGAGTCCGACCCCGAGATCAAGGTCGTCGCGTCCGTCGCCAACGGGCAGATGGCGATCAACACCCTCTCGCGACAGCCCATCGACGTCATCGTCCTGGACATCGAGATGCCGGTGCTCGACGGGCTGTCGGCGCTGCCGCACCTGTTGCAGGCGGACCCCAACGTCAAGATCGTCATGGCCTCCACCCTCACGGCGAAGGGGGCGGACATCAGCCTGCGCGCCCTGCGCGCGGGGGCGGCGGACTACATCCCGAAGCCCTCCTCGACGCGGGAGCTGACCGGGGCCGACACCTTCAAGCGCGAGCTGACGGAGAAGGTGAAGGCCCTGGGGGCGGCTGCCCGCCGCTCCGGCCCGCGGCGCGAAGGAACGGCTGCCGCCCGGCCGCCGGGTGCCGCGGCACAGCCGACCTCCGGCTACACGCTGCCCTCGCCCGTCCGCGCCAAGCCGGAGACGGGGCCCCTGACGGTTCGGCCGCTGCCTCCCGATGGCCGGCCTGATGTCATCGCCATCGGCAGTTCGACCGGCGGGCCGCAGGCGCTGTTCGAGGTGCTGGGGCATCTGCGCGGGGCGACCCAGCCGATCCTGATCACGCAGCACATGCCGGCCACCTTCACCACCATCCTGGCCGACCACATCACGCGCCAGTGCGGCATCCAGTGCGCCGAGGCCAAGGACGGGGAGCCGATCGTCGGCGGCCGTGCCTATGTCGCACCCGGCGACTTCCATTTCCTGGTGGTGAACCGCAACGGCGTGCCGACGGTCCAGCTCACCAAGGATGCGCCGGAGAATTTCTGCCGCCCCGCCGTGGACCCGATGCTGCGCAGCATCGTGCGCCAGTGGGGCCGCCGGGTGCTGTCCGTGATCCTCACGGGCATGGGCCATGACGGCCAGAAGGGCTGTGAAAGCGTGGTTCAGGCCGGTGGCGTGGTCATCGGCCAGGACGAGGCGACGAGCGTGGTCTGGGGCATGCCGGGCGCGGTGGCGACGGCAGGCCTGTGCAGCGCCATCCTGCCGCTGAAGGAAATCGGTCCCTTCATCCAGAAGATCGCAGCGAGGCGGGCAGCATGAAGGTCGAAGATTTCGATATGTTCTGCACGCTGCTGAAGCAGCGGTCGGGGCTGGTGCTGACCAAGGACAAGGCCTACCTGCTCGAATCCCGGCTGATGCCGATCGCGCGCAAGTGGAGCGTCAAGGGTCTGGACGAACTGGCGGCCATGATCCGCACGCGCAAGGACGAGGCCCTGCTGCGCGACATCACGGAGGCGATGACGACCAACGAGTCGTCCTTCTTCCGCGACCAGAAGCCGTTCGACCTGTTCAAATCCGTCGTGCTGCCGTTGCAGATGCCGTCGCGGCAGGCGAAGAAGTCCATCCGGATCTGGTCGGCCGCCTGCTCCTCGGGGCAGGAGGCGTATTCGCTGCTGATGACGCTGAACGACGAAGGCCACAAGGTGGCCGGCTGGAAGTTCGACATCGTCGGCACCGACATCTCCGCCGAGATGGTGGCCAAGGCCAAGGCCGGACTCTACACCCAGTTCGAAGTGCAGCGCGGCCTGCCTATCACCCATCTGGTCAAGTACTTCAAGCAGGTCGGGGACAAGTGGCAGATCAGCGACGATCTGCGCTCGCGGGTTCAGTTCCGTGAGTACAACCTGCTGTCCGACCTCAGCCCGCTGGGTCAGTTCGACGTCATCTTCTGCCGCAACGTGCTGATCTATTTCGACCAGCCGACGAAGACGAAGGTGCTGGAGGCGATGGCCCGGATGCTGCCGCCCGACGGCGTGCTCTATCTCGGCGGTGCCGAGACGGTGCTGGGCATCACCGACAAGTTCAAGCCGATGGAAGGCCAGCGCGGCCTCTACCAGCTCGCCTCCGCGCCGGCGCCGAAGATCGGCTGATCCAGAAGCCGGCGGCGGGTCAGTCCCTGGCCGCGCGCTGGTACGCCGCCAGGAAGCGGCGGTCGATCCGGTCCTTCAGCCACCAGGCCGACCGGCCGTGCCACCACAGCCGCCCGCGGGCGGCCAGCCCCGTGCCGTCGCCCAGGTTCATGATCCAGAGATGGCGCCGCTGCGGCCGGTAGGGCCGCAGGGCAGCGTCCCCGGCTGCGGCCAGCAGGTTGTGGAACAGCACGGGCGCCTGCCGGATGGCATGGACGCCGACCCTCGGCAGGTCGTGCCCGTCCAGCTCGATGCAGTCCCCGGCGCCGAACAGGCGCGGATCCGCGGGCGAGCGCAGATACCCGTCCACAATCATCGCCCCCTCCCGGTCCAAGGGCACGCCGAAGGCGCGCAGCAGCGGCGCGGGCTTCAGGCCGGTGGCGTTCACGAACAGGTCGAAGGGTACGGCGGTGCCGTTCTCCAGCTCGGCCGTCCCGGGGGCAACCCGCGCGACCCGCGCCTGCCGACGGCAGGTCACGCCGCGGGCAGCCAGCCCCCTCTCCACCCGCTCGGCGGCGGCGGGGGAGAGCTGGCGGAGCAGACGCTCGCCCGCGGCCAGCACCGTCACCTCGGCCCGGCCGCCGCGACGGCGCACCAGCGCCTCGGCATTGGCCGCCAGCTCCAGTGCCGTGACGCCCCCCCCGGCCAGCACGATCCGCAGCGGCCCTGACGGCGCGGCGGCGACCCGCCGCTCGATCTCCCGGCGCAGGGCCAGAAGCTGCGGCACCGGCTTCACGGCGAAGCAGCCGGGCGTGTCCGCAGCACCGGGGATAGACGGCGGTTCGCTGCCCAGGGTGAGGGACAGCAGGTCGAAGGGAAGGGGGGCGCCATCGGCCAGATGCAGCAGACCGGCCTGCCGGTCGATGCCGGTCGCGCGGTCGCAGACGAAGCGCCCGCCGCCCCGGGCGACCAGTGTCGCCACGTCCACCTGGTCCAGCTCCGGCGGATAGGCGCCGCCCAGCACGCCCGTCGCCAGCCCGGAGTACCAGAACGGTCCCGGCGCCACGACGGTCAGGTCATGGCCGGCGCCTGCGAAGGCGGCGGCCCGCTTCAGGGAGAACAGATGGGCGTGCCCGGCCCCGACCAGGACGATGCGCCGCCCGGTCATGGCCCGCGCCCGGTCATGGCTTGCGTCCGGTCATGGCCCGCGCCCGGTCATGGTCGGACGCCTCGGCGTCAGCTCGCCACCTGGGGCTTCTGCACCTCCGTCGGGTCGCGCAGCACATAGCCGCGGCCCCACACCGTCTCGATGTAGTTCTCGCCCTTCGTCGCGGTGGTCAGCTTCTTGCGCAGCTTGCAGACGAACACGTCGATGATCTTCAGCTCGGGCTCGTCCATGCCGCCATAGAGATGGTTGAGGAACATCTCCTTGGTCAGCGTCGTGCCCTTGCGCAGGCTCAGCAGTTCCAGGATGCCGTATTCCTTGCCGGTCAGGTGCAGCGGCTGGCCGTCCACCTCCACGGTGCGGGCATCCAGGTTCACGGTCAGCTTGCCGGTGCGGATGATGCTGTCGGAATGCCCCTTGCTCCGCCGGACGATGGCCTGGAGGCGCGCGACCAGTTCGCGCTTGTCGAACGGCTTCGTCAGGTAGTCGTCGGCCCCGACGCCCAACCCTTTGATTTTATGGTCCAGTTCCGAAAGACCGGAAAGGATGAGAATGGGCGTGGTGACACGCGCGGAACGCAGGCGGCGCAGCACCTCGTAGCCGTCGATGTCCGGCAGCATCAGGTCCAGGATGATGATGTCGTAGTCGTAGAGCTTGCCGATCTCCAACCCGTCCTCGCCCAACTCCGTAGAGTCGACGATATAGCCTTCCGAGTTGAGCATCAGCTCGATGCTCTTCGCCATCGAAGGATCGTCTTCCACCAGCAAGACTCTCATGGCATCTCCCTTCCGAAGAATGGTGGCAGACCGTTTTCTGGGCCTTCCGGCATCGGGTCTTTTTCCAACGAGGTTAACAGAGGATTGCCGTTCATGCCATGTGTGCAACGGGTCAGGTCGTTAACTTTTGTGGCCCTGGAAAGCCGCTGTGCCCTTTAACCCGGCCATGGCATCCTGCGCCGGCGGCGACCAAGGGGCGGCCGCCGTCAAAGCGGCGGTGGCCGGGCGGGGAAAGGCCGGGGGCCGGAAGGAGGACGGGGCGTGCAGCCGGATACGGACCAGGTGATCGCGGAGATCGACGCGCTGCCGGACCACAGCATCTACGGGCGGGTCAGTTCCGTCCTGGGCATGCTGGTGGAAGTCGGCGGGGTCGAGAAGCGCCTGTCCGTCGGCGGGCGCTGCCGGGTCATCACCCGCGGCGGCCGTGTCGTCCCGTGCGAGGTCGTGGGCTTCCGCGCCGGCAAGGCGCTGCTGATGCCCTTCGGCACGCTGGACGACATCGGCCTGGGCTGCCGTGCCGAGGTGGCGGAGGGCCAGCCGGCCATCACCCCCACGACGGGCTGGCTGGGCCGGGTCGTGAACGCGCTGGGGGAGCCGATCGACGGCAAGGGGCCGCTGCCGCAGGGGCCGCGCCCGACGCCGATCCGCGCCAGCCCGCCGCCGGCGCACGCCCGCCGCCGGGTGGGCGGCAAGATCGACCTGGGCGTGCGCGCCATCAACACCTTCCTGACCTGCTGCAAAGGCCAGCGCATGGGCATCTTCGCCGGTTCCGGCGTCGGCAAGTCCGTGCTGATGTCCATGCTGGCGAAGTACACGGCGGCCCAGGTCAGCGTCATCGGCCTGATCGGCGAGCGCGGCCGCGAGGTGCAGGAGTTCCTGGAGGCCGACCTGGGGCCGGAGGGTCTGGCCCGCTCCGTCGTCGTCGTCGCCACCTCCGACGAACCGCCGCTGATGCGCCGGCAGGCGGCCTACATGACGATGGCGGTGGCGGAGTTCTTCCGCGACGAGGGGCAGGACGTGCTCTGCCTGATGGACAGCGTCACCCGCTTCGCCATGGCCCAGCGCGAGATCGGTCTGTCCGCGGGCGAACCGCCGACGACCAAGGGCTATCCCCCCACCGTCTTCGCCGAACTGCCGCGCCTGCTGGAACGGGCGGGGCCGGGCACGGGGGAGGGGACGATCAGCGGCCTCTTCACCGTGCTGGTGGAGGGCGGCGACATGGAGGAGCCCATCGCCGATGCCGTGCGCGGCATCCTGGACGGCCACATCGTCATGGAACGCCGCATCGGCGAGCGCGGGCGCTACCCGGCCATCAACATCCTGCGCTCCGTCAGCCGCACCATGCCCGGCTGCAACACGGAGGAGCAGAACCTCCTGGTCACAAGGGCGCGGCGGCTGATGGCCGCCTATGCCGACATGGAGGAGATGATCCGCCTGGGCGCCTACCGCCGCGGTTCCGACAGCATGGTGGACGAGGCGATCCACTTCCAGCCGGCGCTGGAGAACTTCCTGCGCCAAGGCAAGGACGAGCGCAGCGACCTCGGCACCGGCTACAGCGAACTGGCGGCCATCCTGGGCATGCCGGCCGTCGGCAGCGCCGGCTGAGCGGCGGAAGGCGGAGGAACGGGGCTGAATGAAGGACCTGAGCACCCTGATCCGGCTGCACAAGCTGGAGGTGGACGAGCGCCGCCGGGCGCTGGCCGAACGCCAGGCCGTGGAGGAGCGGCTGTGCGGCGAGCGCGCCCGGCTGGAGCAGGAACTGGCGCACGAGCAGAAGGTGGCCGCCGGCTCCCTGCAGGCGGCGGCGACCTACGGCGACTTCGCCCGCCATGTCATCCATCGCCGGGAGCGGCTGGACGACGCCATCGCCCGCGCCCGGGCCGAGGTGGCGCGGGCCGAGGAGTCGGTGGCCGAGGCGTTCCAGGAGCTGAAACGTTACGAGCTGGCGCAGGAGGAGCGCCAGCGCCAGCGCCAGGAGGCGCTGCGCCGGGCCGACACGCAGCGGCTGGACGAGATCGCCTCCATCCGCTTCCAGCGGGCCAACCGGGACGGCACGTCCTGACGGAGCCGGACCTCCTGTGACGGCCCGGCCGGCCGGGGTCAGGGTTCCGGCCAGGGCTCCGTCGCCGCCGCCAGGGGCCGGTCGGGCAGGTGGCGCAGCACCGTGTCGATGTAGTCGCCCAGCGCCGCCGCCGTGCCGACGTCGCGGCCCGCCGCCTCCGACAGATACCAGCGGTGCTCCAGGATCTGGAAGTACAGTTCCGGATCGTCCAGCCGGCCGCGCAGGTCGTCCGGCACGGCGTCCAGGGCGGCCGCATAGACCTCGTGCAGCCAGCGGTGCGCCACCGCCGCGTCGCTGAGCGGCCGTCCGCCCAGGAACTCCAGTTGCGCCCGGTAGCGGCTGATGTCGTTCAGGAGCTGGCGGCTCTGGTTCTCCTCCGCTTCCAGCCCGGTAAGCTGGTGCAGCCGCCGCCGGTGGTGTCCGGCCTCGACCACCCGCGGGCGCATCACCAGCCGCAGCCCCTCGCCATCGCCGGCCGTGACCAGTTCCAGTTCCTCGACGTCGAAGCCCAGGGCGTTCAGCGCGTTGATGCGGCCCTGCACCCGGTGCTGCTCCCCCGGCGCGAAAACCTCGTCCCGGGTCAGCTCGTGCCAGAGCCGGTGGTAGCGCGCCTCCAGCTCCTCGGCCACGGCGACCGGGTCCAGGTCCGCGGGCAGGCCGGGACCCGCGGCCAGATCCATCAGCTCGCCGGCGACATTGTCGCGGGCCAGTTCCACGTCGTAGCGGCGCATCCCGTCGGACAGCTCCGGCCGCAGCTCCCCAGTCTCGGCATCCACCAGATAGGCGGCCAGCCGGCCGGCATCGCGCCGGAACAGCGTGTTGGACAGCGAGCAGTCGCCCCAGTGCAAGCCCGCCAGATGCAGCCGGATCAGCAGGTCCACCAGCGCGTCCAGCAGCCGGTCGCCGCGGGCCAGCGGGTCGCCGCTGCCGAACAGCACGCGGTAGGGAAGGGCGCGGTCCAGGTAGCGGGTGACCAGCACCGTCTTCAGGGGCTGCCCGTCGCGGTCCGTCCGGTCGGTGACGACGCCCGCCGCCTCCACCACCGGCAGGCCGCGCTCGTGCAGTTGCCGCAACAGTCCGTATTCGTGCAGCGCCACCCGCTCGGGCAGTTCCTTCAGGGCGAAGACGGACCCGCCCGCGCCGCGGACGAAGCGGACGACGTTGCGGCTGATGCCGCGCGGCATCTCCACCAGCCGGTCGGCCGGCCAGTCCGCCAGCGGCCGCTCCCAGGGCAGGCCGACACCGAAGCCGAAGCTGTCCGCGGAGGCGAGCTTGATGCGCACGGTCCGCCTCCGCCCCGGCCGTTCAGGCCGGCATGACCCCCGCAGCCTCGGGGTCGGCGAGCCGCCCGCTCGCCTCGGTCAGCCCGCGCAGGCGTTCGGCGAGCCCGTCCGTCAACTGTCCGGGGCGCAGGCGCCAGGTCCAGTTGCCGTCCGCCTGTCCGGGAAGGTTCATCCGCGCCTCCGTTCCCAGCCCCAGCACGTCCTGCACGGGGGCCATGGCGATGCGGGCGTTCGTCCCGAGGGCGAAACGCAGGAAGTCCCAGTGCGGTTCGCGCCCGTCGCTGCCCATGTAGTCCAGCATGGCACGGCCGGGGCGGGAATGCTCCCCGCCGATGGAGCGGAACCAGCCCAGAATCGTGTCGTTGTCGTGCGTCCCCGTATAGAACACCCGGTTCCGGGGGAAGCGGTCGGGATCGTAGGCTTCGGGATGGAAGTCCTCACCCCACTCGAAGGGCAGCACGCGCATGCCGGGGAAGCCGAAATGGTCCCGCAGCCGCTCCACCTCCGGCGTGATGATGCCCAGATCCTCCGCGATCACCGGCATGTCTCCGAACCGCTCCGTCAGGGACTGGAACAGTTCGTAGCCGGGAACGGGCACCCATTGTCCATGGATCGCCGTCTCCTCCCCGGCCTTCACCTGCCAGCAGGCGTCGAAGCCGCGGAAATGGTCGATGCGGATCAGGTCCACCTGCTCCATGGTCTTCGCCAGCCGCTTCTGCCACCAGCCGAAATTCTCGGCCCGGTGGGCGTCCCAGCGGTACAGCGGATTGCCCCAGAGCTGTCCGGTGGCGCTGAAATAGTCCGGCGGCACCCCGGCCACCACGGTCGGGCAGCCCGCCGTGTCCAGTTCGAACAGTTCCGGCCGGCTCCAGACGTCCGCACTGTCGGCGGCGACGAAGATCGGCATGTCGCCGATGATGCGGATGCCGCGGGCGCGGGCATGGTCGTGCAGCCGCTGCCACTGGCGGAAGAACAGGAACTGCTGGACCTTGACCTTGCGCACCTCGAACCCGAGCGTGTGCCGCGCCTCGCCCAGCCCGATCGGGTTGCGGGTGACATAGAGCGCGTTCCACTCGGTCCAGGCCCGGCCCTTGTGGCGGGCCTTCAGCGCCGTGTAGAGCGCGTACTCGTCCAGCCAGTCGGCCTCGTGCCGGGCGCGGAACAGGTCGTAGTCAACCCACAGCTCGTCGTCCGACGGCCGCTTCAGAAAGGCGGCGCAGACCGTATCCAGGGCGGCCAGCTTGCGCTCGATCACGGCGCCGTAATCGACATGCTCGCCATTGCCGGGCAGGTCTTCCAGCACGGACGGCGGGGCCAGCCCCTCCTCGACCAGATCCTCCAGGCTGACGAGCAGCGGATTGCCGGCGAAGGTGGAGAGGGCGGAATAGGGGGAGTTGCCGGCGCTGGTCGGGGCCAGCGGGAGGATCTGCCAGAAGGTCTGGCCGGCGGCCGCCAGCCAGTCCACGAAGCGCCGCGCCTCCGGCCCCAGATCGCCGATGCCGTGTCCGCCGGGAAGCGAGGTGGGATGCAGCAGCAGGCCGCTGGCGCGCGCGTCGGTCATCGTCAAGGCTGGCTGTCTCTGGCAGGGGAGGGGAAGCCGCCGGCGGCGGCGGGCCGATCCCTGATAGTAGGGGCCGGGGATTCCCGGTCAAACCCCTTTGTTACGCCCGCCTTGTTACGCCCGCCGTGTCGCGTCGCCCCTGTTGCACCGGCCGCCCCCCTGGCCGTCAGGCGGGGGGCTTCACGAAGATCACCGTGGCCAAGGGCGGCACCTCCACCTCGGCGCTGAAGGGCTGGCCGTCCCAGGGAACGCTCTCCGCCTCGATCCGGCCCCCGTTGCCGATGTTGGTCCCGCCATAGAGGGCGGAATCGGTGTTCAGCGCCTCGCGCCAGACCCCGCCCGCCGGCAGGCCGATGCGGTAGCGCGGCCGTGGCACCGGGGTGAAGTTGCACACCACCGCCGCGGCGCTGCCCGGCTGCCGGCCGAAGCGGGCGTAGGCCAGCAGGGAATCGTCCGCCGACTGGCCCCGGATCCAGCGGAAGCCGTCGGATTCGCAGTCCAGTTCGTGCAGGGCCGGCGTCTCGCGGTAGAGCCAGTTCAGGTCGCGCACCAGATCGCGCACGCCGCGGTGCCAGTGGACGTCCAGCAGATGCCAGTCCAGCCCGGCATCGTGGTTCCACTCCCGGCCCTGGGCGAACTCGCCGCCCATGAACAGCAGCTTCTTGCCCGGATGCGTCCACATGAAGCCGTAGTAGGCACGCAGGTTGGCGAACTGCTGCCAGGTGTCGCCGGGCATGCGCGCCAGCAGGCTGCCCTTGCCGTGGACCACCTCGTCATGGCTCAGCGGCAGGATGAAGTTCTCCGAAAACGCGTAGAGCAGCCCGAAGGTCAGGTCGTCGTGGTGGAAACGGCGGTGGATGGGGTCGCGCTTCATGTAGCGCAGGGTGTCGTGCATCCACCCCATGTTCCATTTGTAGCCGAAGCCCAGCCCGCCGACATAGGTCGGCCGCGAGACGCCGGGCCAGGCGGTGGACTCCTCCGCCACGGTGACGGCGCTGCCGCCCTGGCCCTCGTCGCTGCCGTAGACCAGCTCGTTCATGCGGCGCAGGAAGTCGATCGCCTCCAGGTTCTCCCGCCCGCCGAAGCGGTTCGGCACCCACTGCCCGGCCTGCCGGCTGTAGTCCAGGTACAGCATGGAGGCGACGGCATCCACCCGCAGCCCGTCCACATGGTAGGCCTTCAGCCAGTAGAGCGCGTTGGCGGTCAGGAAGTTGGCCACCTCCGTCCGGCCGAAATTGTAGATCGCCGTGTTCCAGTCCGGATGGTAGCCCTGGCGCGGGTCGGAATGCTCGAACAGGTGCGTCCCGTCGAACCGGTAGAGACCGTGGGCGTCGTTGGGGAAGTGCCCCGGCACCCAGTCGATCAGCAGGCCGAGCCCTTCCTGGTGGCAGGCATCCACGAAGGACTGGAAGTCGCTGGGCGTGCCGAACCGGCTGGTCGGCGCATAGAGGCCCAGCGGCTGGTAGCCCCAGGAGCCGTCGAACGGGTGCTCGTGGACCGGCATCACCTCGATATGGGTGAAGCCCATGTCCCGCACATAGGGCACCAGCCGGCGTGCCAGCTCGCCATAGCTCAGGAAGCCGCCGTCCTCCCAGCGCATCCAGGAGCCCAGATGCACCTCGTAGATGCTGACCGGCGCCGAGCGGTCGTGGCGGGCGGCGCGGGTCGCCATCCATTCCTGGTCGTGCCAGGTATGGCGGTCGATGCGGGCCACGACGGACGCCGTGTTCGGCCGCATCTCCCCCTGGAAGCCGAACGGGTCCGCCTTCAGCGGCAGCAGCTCGCCGCCGGGGCCGATGATCTCGTACTTGTAGACGGCGCCTTCTTCCAGGCCGGGAATGAAGATCTCCCAGATGCCGGCGCCCAGGCGCAGCCGCATCGGGTTGATGCGCCCGTCCCAGTCGTTGAAGTCGCCCACGACGGAGACCCGCTCCGCGTTCGGCGCCCAGACGGCGAAGCGCACGCCGGCCACGCCCTCGACCGTCGTGGGGTGGGCGCCCAGCGCCTCCCAGGCCCGCCAGTGCCGGCCCTCGGCCAGCAGGTACTGGTCCATCTCGCCCAGGATCGGCGGGAAGCGGTAGGGGTCGTCGATCTCCCGGCAGGTGCCGCCGCGGTCGATGCGCAGACGATAGGCGAAGCGCTCCTGACGGGCGAAGCGCATCTCGAAGAAACCGCTCTCGTGCCGCCGGGGCATCACGCCCAGCTCCTCGCCGTCGGGCGTCAGCACCGTCACGGCGTCGGCATCGGGGCGGAAGACCCGCAGCACCAGCCCGCCCTTGCCGCCGGGGTGGGGGTGCAGCCCGAGCACGGCGAAGGGGTCGGCATGGGTGCCGGCGGTGACGGCCGCGATCACGTCATGCGCGATCACGTCGGTTCTGGGGGCCATGGGTCCGTCCTGGGGCTCAAGCGCTGACAAGCTGGCGATCGTCGCGGAGGGCGGCGGCGGGGCGCCGCAGGGGATCGCCCGTATGTACACCGCGCCGAAGGGCTGTCGCTACCTGAAGGATATCGACGACGGCGAGGTGGGCGATGCGCGAGGTCATCGGGGTATAGGGGCTGCTGTCTTCCGGCGCATCGACCAGCAGCGGCACCGTCGCCCGTCCGGCCAGCGGGGAGCCGCCGGCGGTGATGGCGATGACCCGGGCGCCCCCCGCCAGCGCCAGATCGACGCTGCGCAGCAGCTCGCGCGTCCGCCCGGAACGGGAGACCGCCAGTGCCACCCCCTGCGGTCCCAGCAGCGCCGCCGCCATCGCCTGGACATGGGAGTCGGTGTGGGCGACGACCGGCAGGCCCAGGCGGAAGAACTTGTTCTGCGCATCCAGCGCGACGACGCCCGAGGCGCCGAAACCGTAGCAGTCCAGCCGCCGGGTCTCCGTCAGCACCTGTACCGCCGCCTCCAGCGCGTCGGGATTGAGCTGGTTGCGCAGCCGTGTCAGCGCACCGATGGAGCGGTTCAGCAGCTTGGCCGCGATCTCCGCCACCGGGTCGTCGGGCCGCACCGCGTCCTCCGGCCGGGCGGGGCCGGCCGCGAGGTCCTGCGCCAGCCGCAGCTTGAAGTCCTGATAGCCCGAACAGCCGATGGAGCGGCAGAAGCGGACGACCGTGGGCTGGCTGACATCGGCATCGTGCGCCAGCTCCGCCACCGAGGCGTTCACCACCGCATGCGGCTGGCGCAGAACGATGTCGGCGATCTTCTGTTCGGAGCGTCGCAGCCCCGGCCGCATGCTGCGGATCCGGTCAAGCATGGTTCCAGTCCCCTGTCGGCCCCTGCCGGGGCGGTCGTGTCCAGGGGCGTCCGCCATGGCGGACGGGGCGTGTAGGAAAACTACAGGCGCGGGCGCCGGGACGCCCTGGTCTCTTTCCGATATTGACCGGCCGCCTTGGTCACGCTGACCGGCAAAAGGTCGCAAGCGTCGGCCCGGGACTGACGGCGCCGGTAATACCGCTACCGACGCTGCGGGGGCGCCGCTGGCGGAGCGTCCCCTCCGATGCTGCGCCGCAAAGACCCCTCTTGCGATCCGGTCGCAAACCCGTCAGGCTTCACCGCACGGGGAGGCCTGCGGACAGGGCCTCCAGCGGCATGGATCGAGTGCGAATGGAAGCGGAGAACAGCCGGCCGGATGCCGAAACCCGCCGGATCAGGCGTCGCTGGCATCTGGTCTATGTCGGGCTCGGCTATACCTTCGTCGCCATCGGGGCGGTGGGCGTGGTGCTGCCGGTGCTGCCGACGACGCCGTTCCTGCTGCTCGCGGTCTGGGCCTTCATGCGCTCCAACCCGGAAGCCGCCGCCAAGCTGCTGAACCACAGCCGGTTCGGGCCGCTGCTGCGGGCCTGGCATGAGGAGGGGGCGATCCCCACCCGGGCCAAGATCATGTCCATCACCCTGATGTTCGGGGCGTGGCTGATCGTGCTCTGGCGCTCGAACGGAATGCTGCTACCCGCCATCGTCGGCACCATCCTGGTCGGCACCGGCACCTACATCCTGACCCGCCCGGCGCCGAAGAAGAAGCCGGCGCTTCCCTGACCCCGCGCCCCCTGAAGGGCGGCGGCGACCGCCGGGCTGCGCCAGCCCCGCGGCGGTGACGGCCTTTGCCCGCGCCGCGCCACGGGTTGCCGCCGCGACCGCGGGCATGCCCGACCACTGTGCGGACGGGGGCGCGCTGCGCCCGCCCACAGCCCGGACGTCGCCGCCCTGGCGCTTGCAGTTCCCGCACGACCGTTCACAATTCCGCGCCGAACCGCCGCAGCGTCTGCGCGGCCAAGAACGAACGCTCACTGCAGCATCCAGGGAAGGAACGGCCATGCCCGACGCCTATATCTACGACCATGTCCGCACGCCCCGCGGCAAGGGCAAGAAGGACGGGTCGCTGCACGAGATCACGCCGATCCAGCTCGCCACCCAGGTGCTGGCGGGACTGCGCGACCGCAACGGGCTGGACACCGCCGTGGTGGACGACGTCATCCTGGGCTGCGTGATGCCGGTGGGCGAGCAGGGCAGCAACATCGCCCGCGTCGCCGCCATCAATGCCGACTTCGACGAGACGGTGGCCGGGGTCCAGATCAACCGCTTCTGCGCCTCGGGCCTGGAGGCGGTGAACATGGCCGCGTCCAAGGTCATGTCCGGCCAGTCCGACATGACCATCGGCGGCGGGGTGGAGAGCATGAGCCGCGTGCCCATGGGCTCCGACGGCGGCGCCTGGCCGACCGATCCGGCTGTCGCCATCCGCACCTACTTCGTGCCGCAGGGCATCTCCGCCGACCTGATCGCCACCAGGTACGGCTTCAGCCGCGACGACGTGGACGCCTATGCGGTGGAGAGCCAGAAGCGCGCCGCCCGCGCCTGGGCGGAAGGCCGCTTCGACCGCTCCGTGCTGCCGGTGAAGGATGTCCTCGGCATGCCCGTGCTGGAGAAGGACGAGACGGTTCGGCCCGACACCACGATGCAGACGCTGGCCGCCCTCAACCCGTCCTTCACGGAGATCGGGGCGAATTACGGCTACGACGCCGTGGCCATCCAGAAGTATCCGCAGGTGGAGCGGATCAACCACATCCACCATGCCGGCAACAGCTCGGGCATCGTGGACGGCTCGGCCGGTGTGCTGATCGGCAGCAAGGAGATCGGGGAGCGCCTGGGGCTCAAGCCGCGCGCCCGCATCCGCAGCTTCGCCTCGATCGGCTCGGAGCCGACGATCATGCTGACCGGCCCCAGTTTCTCCGCCGAGAAGGCGCTGAAGCGGGCCGGCATGACGAAGGACGACATCGACCTGTGGGAGCTGAACGAGGCGTTCGCCTCGGTCGTGCTGCGCTTCATGCAGGCGCTCGACATCGACCATGACAGCATCAACGTCAACGGCGGCGCCATCGCCATGGGCCACCCGCTGGGCGCCACCGGCGCCATGATCCTGGGCATCCTGCTGGACGAGATGGAACGCCGGGACCTGGAGACGGGCCTCGCCACCCTCTGCGTCGGGGCCGGCATGGGTACGGCCACCATCGTCGAGCGCGTCTGACGGTCCGGGGAGGAAGCAACAATGACGAACGCCATCGCCTACGCCGTCGATGCCGACGGCATCTGCACCCTGACCATCGACCAGCCCGGCCGGTCGATGAACGTGATCGACGCCTCCTTCGCGGACGAATTCGCCGCTGCCGTGGACCGCGCCGTGGCCGATGCCGCGGTGAAGGGGGTCATCGTCACGTCCGGCAAGAAGGCCTT
The DNA here is from genome assembly GCF_000016185.1 of Rhodospirillum centenum SW. Lineage (NCBI taxonomy): Bacteria > Pseudomonadati > Pseudomonadota > Alphaproteobacteria > Rhodospirillales > Rhodospirillaceae > Rhodospirillum > Rhodospirillum centenum. Next base: position 1,793,724 of record NC_011420.2, on the reverse strand, counting down.
CCTGGCCGGGGCCGACCTGATGCAGCTCGAAGCCCGCTTCGAGCAGGCGGCGAGCCTGCCGGTGGACCAGCTCTTCCGGCAGTTCTTCAGCTTCTCCGCCGCCCTGCGGCGGATGGAGACGAGCGGCAAGCCCTTCGCCTGCGCCCTCAACGGCACCGCCCTGGGCGGCGGGTTCGAGATCGCGCTGGCCTGCCACTACCGCGTCGCGGCGGACGATCCCTCGGCCAAGCTCGGCCTGCCGGAGGTGCAGGTCGGCCTGCTGCCGGGGGCGGGCGGCACCCAGCGCGTGCCGCGCCTGATCGGCATCGCGGCGGCGCTGCCGCTGCTGCTGGAGGGGCGCCAGCTCGCGCCGAAGAAGGCGCTGTCCACGGGCCTGATCCATGCCGTCGTGCCGGCCGACCAGCTCCTGACCGCGGCGAAGGAATGGCTGACGAAGAGCCCGAACGCCGTTCAGCCCTGGGACGCCAAGGGCTACCGGGTGCCGGGCGGCGCCGGCGGCATGGACCCGAAGGTGATTCCGGTCTTCATGGCCGGCAATTCCATGCTGCGGGAGAAGACCCAGGGCAACTACCCGGCCCCGGCCGCCATCATGTCCTGCGTCTACGAGGGCACCCAGCTTCCGATCGACACGGCGCTGCGGGTTGAGGTGAAGTACTTCGCCACGCTGTTCCGCAACCCGGTCGCGCGCAACATGATCCGCACCCTGTTCATCAACAAGGGCAAGGCGGACAAGCTGGACCGGCGCCCGGCCGGCGTGCCGCGGACGACGTTCCGCCGGATGGGCATGCTCGGCGCCGGCATGATGGGGGCGGGCATCGCCCATGTCGCGGCCATGGCCGGGATCGAGGTGGAACTGATCGACCAGAGCCAGGAGGCGGCGGAGAAGGGTAAGGGCTATTCTGCCAAGCTGCTGGCGGATCAGGTCGCCAAGGGCCGGCTCACGCAGGAGGCCGCGGACGCCATCCTGGCGCGCATCCGGCCCACCACCTCCTATGACGGTCTTGCCGACGTGGACATCGTCATCGAGGCGGTGTTCGAGGACCGCGCCATCAAGGCCGACGTGACGAAACGTGCCGAGGCGGTGATGCCGGCCACGGCCACCTTCGGCTCCAACACCTCCACCCTGCCGATCACCGGGCTGGCGGAGAACTCCTCCCGCCCGGCGCAGTTCATCGGCATCCATTTCTTCTCCCCCGTGGACCGGATGCCGCTGGTGGAGATCATCCGCGGCAAGGCCACGGACGACGCGACGCTGGCCCGCGCCCTGGACTTCGTGCAGGCGATCCGCAAGACCCCGATCGTCGTCAACGATGCCCGCGGCTTCTTCACCTCGCGCTTCTGCGGCACCTACATCAACGAGGGCCAGACCCTGTTGCAGGAGGGAGTCGTCCCGGCCCTGATCGAGAATGCCGGCAAGCAGGCCGGCATGCCGGTCGGCCCGCTGGCGCTGGCCGACGAGGTCGCGCTCGATCTCTCCTGGAAGATCCGGAACCAGTGGAAGAAGGATCTGGGTGAGCAGTACCGCCCGGCGTCGGGCGAGGGCGTCAGCGACATCATGGTCGAGAAGCTGGGCCGCATCGGCCGCAAGGGCCGGAAGGGCTTCTACGATTACCCCGAGGGCGGGAAGAAGCGGCTCTGGGCCGGGCTGGGCGAGGTCTGGCCGCAGCGGCCGGAGGCCGACCAGCCGGACGTGGATGAGGTCAGGAAGCGCCTGCTCTACGCCCAGGCCCTGGACGCCGTGCGCTGCCTGGAGGAAGGCGTGCTGACCGACCCGGCGGACGGCGATGTCGGTGCCATTCTCGGGCTGGGCTATGCGCCCTACACGGGCGGGCCGCTCTCCATGATCGACACGATCGGCGTCGCCCGCTTCGTGGCCGAGTGCGACGCGCTGGCCCAGAAGTACGGCGAGCGGTTCAGCCCGCCGACCCTGCTGCGCGACATGGCCGCCGAAGGCCGCAGCTTCTACGGCAGCGGGTCCGCCGCCCGGGTCGCGGCGGAGTAGGGCGCCGCCACCGTCCAGGGGGCAAGGGCCGGTCCCCCCGCGGGGCCGGCCCTTTTCCTTTGGCGGGCGCCGCCCTGGGGAACGCCCGCGGGAAGGGCCTGTTCGTTCCGGTGCCGGATCGTCCGGGGGCTGTCGGAACGGAGACGCCCCGCACCGGAGACATCCCCGAGGGAGACGCCCATGACCGCCATCGCCGATGCCGCCGTCGCCGACCCCCTCGGCCGCGGCTCCCCCGGCCTGATCCGGGCCGGCGGGCTGCTGGGCTTCGCCCTGGGCGGATTCTTCGACGGCATCCTGCTGCACCAGATCCTGCAATGGCACCATCTGCTGAGCGCGCTGGAGGGGGCTGCCTTCGCCGATCTGCGCGTGCAGGTGCTGGCGGACGGGCTGTTCCATGCCGCCATGTACGTCATCGCCGGGGTGGGGCTGTGGCTGCTCTGGCGCCAGCGCGCCCGCTTCTCCCGGCCCGGTGCCGACCGGGTGCTGGCCGGTGCCGCCCTGGTCGGCTTCGGTGTCTGGCATCTGACGGATGCCGTGCTGTTCCACTGGACGCTGGGCTTCCACCGCATCCGCATGGATACGGCCAGCCCGCTGGCCTGGGACCTGCTCTGGTTCGTCGTCTTCGGCCTCGGCCCCGTGGTTCTGGGGCTGCTGCTGGGGCGTGGGGCGGGACGGGGCGGCGGTTCCAGTGGCCCCGGTTCCGGCCGCCTGCGCCGCGGCACCGTCTTCCCGCTGCTGCTGGCGGCAGCGGTGCTGGTCGGCGGTCCCGTCGCCGCCCGTGCGCCGGACGACGGCACGGGCTTCGTCACGGTGCTGTTCCCGTCCGGACTGTCGCCGCGCGACGGTTTCCTGGTCGCGGCCGATCTCGATGCGCGGGTGGTCTGGAGCAGCGCGGACGGGCAGGTCTGGATGCTGGACCTGCCCGACCCGTCGCGGGTCCACCGGGTCTATGCCCGCGGCGGCTGGATCGTCGCCGGGATCGGGCTGCCGGCCGGGTGCTTCAGCTTCGCCCGCCCGGCGTGAGCCGGGGGTCAGAGCCAACCGGCGTAAGCCGGGGGTCTGAACCAACCGGCGTGAGCCGGCTCAGCGGACGCCGTACAACTCGCCCGGCAGCCAGAGGGCCAGGGCGGGGAACTGGTACAGGATGAACAGGCTCAGCAGCACGATCGTCATGAAGGGCAGCATGCCGCGGAAGATGTGCGACAGCTCGATCCCCGCCGGGGCGACCCCCTTCAGGTAGAACGCGGACATGGCCATCGGCGGGGTCAGAAAGCTGGTCTGGATGTTCAGCGCCACCAGAACCCCGAAGAAGACCGGGTCGATGCCGTAATTGTCCAGCAACGGCAGAAAGATCGGCACGAAGATCACGATGATCTCCGTCCATTCCAGCGGCCAGCCCAGCAGGAAGATCAGGAGCTGGGTCAGCACCAGGAACTGCCAGGGTTCCAGGTCCAGCGCCGTGAACCAGCCTTCCACCACATGGTGCCCGCCCAGGAGCGAGAAGACCGAGGCGAAGATGTAGCTGCCGACGAACAGCCAGCAGACCATGGCCGTCGCCCGGCCGGTCAGGAACACGGCCTCCTTCAGCTTGGTCCAGGTGAAGGCGCGGTAGGCGACGGCCAGCACGATGGCGCCCAGCGCGCCGATGCCCGCCGCCTCGTGCGGGGTGGCCAGCCCGAACAGGATGGCCCCCAGCACCGCCAGGATCAGCACCGTCAGCGGCACGAAGCTGGTCAGCAGCATCCAGACGACCCGGCCCACCGGCAGCCGCCCCTCCTCCGGCGGCAGGGGCGGCGCCCGCTCCGGCTTCAGCATCGCCATGCCGATCACGTAGACGATGTAGAGCCCCGCCAGCATCAGGCCGGGGATCAGCGCCGCCGCGTACAGGCGCACCACCGATTCCGCCGCCATGGCGCCGTAGAGGATCAGCATGATCGACGGCGGGATCAGGATGCCCAGGCAGCCGCCGGCGGCGATCACGCCCGTCGCCAGCCGCTTCTCGTAACCCGCCTTCAGCATCGCGGGCAGGGCCAGCACGCCCATCAGGGTGACGACGGCGCCGACGATGCCGGTCGCCGTGGCGAACAGCGCGCAGGTCGCCAGCGTCGCCACGGCCAGCGAGCCGGGGATGCGGCGGAGCGCGATCTGGATCGAGTAGAACAGTCTGTCCAGGATGTTCGACCGTTCGATCATGTACCCCATGAACAGGAACAGGGGCACGGAGATCAGCACGTCGTTCGCCATCACGTTGTAGGCCCGCTGCACCAGCAGCGGGAAAATGGCGTCGCCCACGGCGTAGAAGCCGAACATCACCGAGAGCGCGATCAGGGTGAAGGCGATCGGGAAGCCCAGCAGGATGGTGAAGATGAACACCACCAGCATCAGGATGCCGACGGCAGGGTCGCTCATCGCAGGCCTCCCGAGGTTTCGGTGTGTTCATGCGCCAGCCGGTCGCTGTCGTCGGCGATGGCGTGGCGGCGCAGCATCTCCTCCTCCAGCTCCACCACGTCGTGCAGCCGCGGCGGCCAGGAGCCCGTGCGCAGGCAGACGATGCAGCGCGCCGCCTCCACCAGCCCTTGCAGCAGCAGCAGCACGCCCGCCGCCGGGATCAGCCCCTTGAAGGGATAGATCGGCGGCCCGTCCGGGGTGAAGGAGCTGTGCTCGTTCATCCGCCAGGACAGTTCGAAGAAGTTCCAGCCCGAATAGATCAGGGTCACGGCCGCCGGGAAGAAGAACAGCAGATAGAGCGCCAGATCGACGCCCGCCTGCACCCGCGGCGGCCACATCCGGTAGAGGAAGTCCCCCCGCACATGGCCGTTGCGGGACAGCAGATAGGCCCCGCACATCACGAACAGGGCGCCGTACAGCATGTAGCTGGTGTCGTAGGCCCAGCTTGTCGGGGCGCCCAGCACATAGCGCATCAGCACCTCGTAGCTGACGACCAGCGTCAGGCCCAGCACGCACCAGGAGAAGGCCTTGCCGACCAGGGTGCTGATCCGGTCGATCGTGAAGAGAAGACGTCCCATCGGGTCCCCGCGCCTGTGGCCGGCTTGTCGGAAGGTGTCCGGGAAACTCGGGAAAGGGAAGAACGGTGCGGGGGCCGGGGGAGGGCGGCGCCGACGGCCGGCACCGCCCCGGCACTGCCCCGGACCCGCTGCGGCCTCAGCCGAAGAAGTGCTGGAAGGCGAGATCCTGACGGACCTCGTACTCCTGTTCGAACGCCACGACGCGCCTGGCGAAATCGCGCTGGCTGTCCAGCACCTTCTTGAAGAAGGCGTCCTTGGACTTCTCCTCGATCACCTTGTCCCAGGCGGCGAGCTGCGCCTTCAGCACGCTCTCCGGGGTCTTGTAGACCTTCACGCCGGCCGCCTTCATGGCCTCCAGGTCGCGGGAATAGCGGTCCATCGCCTTCCAGGACATGTCGGCCGAAGCGGCTTCGGACGCGGCCTGGAGCACCGTCTGAAGCTCCTTCGGCAGGGCCTGGAACTTGGTCCGGTTGAAGATGACCTCGAAGCTCTCCGCCGCCTGATGATAGCTGCCCAGCATGTAGACCTTGGACACGTCGGGGAAGCCCAGCGCCCGGTCGGAGGAGGGGTTGTTGAACTCCGCCCCGTCCAGCAGGCCGCGGTCCATGGCCGGCACGATGTCGCCGCCGCCCATGATGGTGACGGCCACGCCCAGCTCCTTGTAGAGGTCGGCCGCCAGCCCCACCGTGCGGTACTTCAGGCCCTTCATGTCCTCGATGGAGGTGATCTCCTTCTTGAACCAGCCCAGCGGCTGGGTCGGCATCGGGCCGTAGAGGAAGCCGACGAGATCGAGCTTCAGCACGTCCTGGAGCAGCTCGGTGTACAGCTCCTGACCGCCGCCGTACTTCACCCAGCCCAGCATCTGGTTGGCCCGCCAGCCCCAGGCCGGCGGCGTCCCGAACAGGGAGAAGGCGGGGTGTTTGCCGTACCAGTAGGCGGTGACGCTGTGGCCGCCGTCCAGCGCCCCGGCGATGATGGCGTCCTGCAACTGCAGGGCCCCCACCACGGCGCCGGCCGGCAGCAGGTCCAGCTTCAACCGGCCGCCGGACAGGGCGTTGACCTTGGCGGCGTAGTCCTGCGCGAATTCGTGGAAGATGTCCCGCGCCGGCCAGGTGCTCTGGAAGCGCAGGGTGGTGCTCTGTGCCCGCGAGACGTTGGGCATGGCGACGGCGCCGACGGCCGTGCCCGCCACGGCCCCCGCCGCGGCGCCCAGGAAGCGGCGCCGGCTGCTGCGGCCGGTCTTGGTGCCCGCCCTGCTGCCCGCCGTGATGCCTGCCGTGCCCTTGTTCGGCTGTTCCTCAGACATGCGATGCGTCCTCCCGTTCGTTGTTCCAGCATCCCGGGGGACGTCCAGGCAGCCCCCGGAAAGCGTCCGGCCCTTGCGGCCGGTTCACGACGCCGGAAGGATCGTAACTTGCTTTTCAGTGCTTTCCAATTTTCCAGAAGCTACCGGACCCGCGGCGCCTCCGCTCAACCGGACAGGGCAGAGAAGAAGCCGACCAGGAAGTCCCAGAGCGCGGCCAGCGCCTCGGGGATGAAGGAGCCGACTTCGTAGGCGATGCGGTAGGCCTCTGTTCCGCCGTCGGGTCCGGTCTCGGGCGGGACGAGGCGCACCCCGTCCCAGAACCCGTCCAGCGCATCGCCGATGACGGGCAGCAGACCCTGCGCCTCCTCGCCCGCCCGTTCACCCAGATCGCGGGCCCGGCTGTCTTCCCCCGGGGGGGCTCCGGGCGAGGCCGGGCCGGTGCCGCCGGTATCATCCATCGCCGTTCCTCCGTTCCACGCCGGCCCCGTCATGGGCGGGCCGGTCCGGAGGGTGAAACGCCGCCGGCCCGGTCCGGGTTCACCGGCGGGCCGGCCGTGCTCCCGGGGCCTTCGTCAGACGGCGGCGCTCCCGGCGGGTCCGGGTCAGCCGGTCGCCCGTTCCCGGTTGGTCAGGCCGCAGGTGCGGTACTGCCGGCCGATCCAGGCCAGCACCTCCTCCTCCGTCGCCTCGATCCAGAGGTCGTCGGTGCCGTCGGCGAAGGCCGCGGCCTCGCTGCTGTCGATCCAGCGCCCGAAGCGCCAGCGCTGCGCCAGCCGGTCCCCGCCCGGCAGCGGCACGAAGCGGAAGGGCCAGGCGGTGCGGCCGGTGCTGTCCAGCGCGAAGAAATAGACCGCCGGCCCGGACTCCTCTGTCGGGGGGACGGCAGCGCCGACGAAATGTCGGCGCGCCGGATCGGCGGTGTCGGAGCACGTCATCGGTGACTCTCCTTGAGTGGCCTCTGGCCATCGGTGGCGTGTGGCCCGCCCGGGCGAGTGCCCTGGGGACCGGCATCATGCGTCGATGGTGGAACGCGACAACGGGCGGGGACCCGTTCCGTTCCAGCAGCGACGGCGGGAGGATGGGCAGAAGTCCCACTACCGGGCTGTGCGAAATATCACTACCTCGGCCCCCCGCGACCCCTTGTCCGGCCCTTGCGGCGGTTTCACCTGTCCGGGGGGCGCTGCCGGCGACATGGAGGGCCGGGCGAAAGGCCCCCCGGCCTGGGGCCGGGCGAAAGGCCTCCGGCCTGGGGCCGGGCGAAAGGGCTCCGGCCTGGGGCCGGGCGAAAGGGCTCCGGCCTGGGGCCGGGCGAAAGGCCCCCGGCCCTGGGGCCGGGCGAAAGGATAGCCCCGCATACCCGGTGTTGACGTTGCTGTGGTCTCCCCGTCCCATGGGAGTTGCCTGCGTGCCGGATGCTGTTCCGCCGTGCGGCCGGTTCCCCTCGCGTCACCCCTTCCGCGTGCCCCGCCGGCACGCCCGGACCCCTTTCTGCAGGAGCCCGCGCCCGTGACCGTTCCCACCCCTGCCGGCATCCCCCGTTCCGACCCCGGCCGCCCCGACCCGTCCTCCTCCGGATACGGGCCGGACGACATCGTCTATCCCTCCACGATCCCCTTCGTCCTGGTCCACATCGCCTGTATCGCGGCGATCTGGACCGGCGTGACGTGGCAGGCGCTGGCGATCTGCGCCGTGCTCTACATCGTCCGGATCTTCGCCATCGGCGCCGGCTATCACCGCTACTTCTCGCACCGGGCCTTCAAGACCAGCCGCTGGTTCCAGTTCGTGCTGGCCCTGCTGGCGCAGTCCACGACCCAGAAGGGCGTGCTCTGGTGGGCGGCGAAGCACCGCCATCACCACCGCTGGTCGGATACCGAATTCGACGTGCATTCGCCCCGGCAGGTCGGGTTCTGGCGGGCGCATGTCGGCTGGATCTTCACGCCCCGGCATGAGGATACGGACCTGTCCGTCGTGGCCGACCTCGCCCGCTATCCGGAACTGGTCTGGCTGAACCGCTGGGCCAACGCGCCGGCCGTGGCGCTGGCGGTGCTCTGCTTCCTGCTGGGCGGCTGGTCCGGGCTGGTGGTCGGCTTCTTCTGGAGCACCGTGCTGCTCTACCACGCGACCTTCTGCATCAACAGTCTGGCCCATGTCCACGGCCGCCGCCGCTACGTCACCGGCGACGACAGCCGGAACAACTGGTTCCTGGCGATCCTGACGATGGGGGAGGGCTGGCACAACAACCACCACGCCTACCAGTCGGCGGCGCGGCAGGGCTTCCGCTGGTGGGAGTACGACCCGACCTACTACATCCTCAAGGTTCTCTCCTGGGCCGGCATCGTCTGGGACCTGCACCAGCCGCCGAAGTCCGTGGTGCGGAACGAGCAGCGGCTGGGCCGCAAGGTGATCGAGAAGGCGGCGGCCCAGCTCGCCGCCAGCTTCGACACCGGCCGCATCGCCGCCCGCCTGCGCGAGGCGATGGCCGCCGCGCCCGGCCGCAGCGGGATGGAGGACCGCCTCGCCCAGGCCCGCCGCGCGGCGGGGGAGGCGCTGGCCGGGTTGCAGATGCCCGACCTGCACCTGCCGCACCTGCCCGGCCGGGAGGAGATCCGGCAGCGGGCGCAGAAGATGTTCGCCCGCACCCCCAGCCTGGACGACATCGTGGACCGTGCCCGCGAGATGCTGTTCGATTCCGTCTTCGCGGAGCTGGAGCCCGACCGGGTGCCGGTGCAGACCCGCCGGCCCTGACGGCCCCGCTGGCCCTGACGGCCCTGACGGTCTGTCTCGGGCCGGCCGGCTTCGCCGCCGTCAGTCCAGCCGGCGCCCGGTGAAGGGGTTCCAGCCCTCCGCCGCCAGCACGGCCCAGGCGGTGGCGCCCAGGTGCGGGCGGCGGTAGTAGCGGAAGTCGGGCTCGGTGGAGTCCGGCCCCAGCGCAAGGCCCGTGCTGATGGACGGCGCCCGCGTGGCCTGGAGCAGGCCGCCGGGCGCCCGCTCGGCCAGGGCGACCGCCAGCAGCCGCCGTGCCTCGACCCGGCCGTCCAGGGCCGCCCGGCGCCAGGCCAGCGCCCCCTGCGCCGTGCCCTCGACCCAGAGACCGTCGCGGTCGCCGTTGAAGTCCAGCCCGCCCTCCGCCGCGTGGGTGGCGGCGACCGTCTCCAGCACCCGGCCCCAGCGCGCCGGTCCGTCCGGGAAGGCCAGCAGCGGCCAGAGCTGGGCGTCCAGATAGCTGCCGGCGCGCGAGGGCGTCACCCCGTCGGGCAGCGTGCCGGTCAGGAAGCGGGCCGCCTGCGCGTCCCACATGGCGGCGACTAAGCGGCCGGCTTCCGCCGCCTCCGCCTCCCACCGGCTCTCGCCCGTGGCCCGCGCCAGCCAGGAGAAGGCGGCGAAGGCGTCGATGTTGTGCTCGGTGGAGACCCAGCCCAGCCGCACCGGCGCCGGCTCGTGGCCGTGGAACCCGCCGGCGAAGCCGCCCGCCGCGGCGGGATTGCGCACTGTGGCCGCGACCCAGCCCAGCAGCCGCCGCGCCGCCCCAAGCCAGTCTTCTCCGACGGGCGCTCCGGCTCCGGCGCCGCTCCCGGCATCCCCGGCATGCCTGGCGTCGTCGTGCAGCGCCAGCAGGGCCAGCGCCGCCCAGCAGACATTGCCGGTGGCGGTGCCGACCATGGTCGCGTCCTCGGCCCAGATGCCGCTGCCCGCGTCCCACCAGCCCGGCGGCAGGGGCGGGGTGGCCGCAGGGCCGGCGCGGTAGGCGTTGCGCACCCGGCCCGTCGGCATAGTGCCGGTCGCCTGCGGCCGCCGCGGCCAGGGCCGCCCCCCAGCCGCCGCGCCCGTGCCCGGTCCCCGCGCGCCAGCAGCGCCATGGCTGCCAGCGCGTTGTCATAGGTGAAGGCCGCGCCGCGCAGCGCCGGCTCCAGCGGCCCGGTGGCCGGATCGGGTTCGTAGCTCGCCAGGAACACGGCCCCCTGTCCCGGCACCGCATCCACCCGCGCCGCCAGCGCCGCATGCAACCCCGCCACGGCCGCGGCCTCGTCCGTCCCCGGCCCGTCCGCCGGCCCGCCGCCTCGCGCGGCACCCCCCGCCAGCAGCAGCGGCCCGCCGGCCAGGGCCGCCAGCAGCAGCCGGCGGCGGGAGAGAAAGGAGAGGGGCATGGAGGCTCCGGGGTTGGGATCGGGAGAGGGGGGTGAACCGCGTCGGCTCAGTATCTCTACCCGGCTTCCGAGCCTGAACGACAGGAGATAGGCCGGGCGGAAAGGGATGTTCCTGCTACAGGTCCCGGATGCTCACCGGCCAGGGCCGAGGTGAATCGACACCATCGTTCTGTGTAACGCCGTTTCCCGTACCGTTTGAAGCTGGCCGAAAATACAGCAACAACGCTAAGTTGTTTCTGGTTCCCCTCCCGTCCTACGGCAGATCAACCGGGCCAACCTGCATGCTGATGCATGCCAAGCGATTGATTCATCAGCGCGCGGCGGATTCAGCCAAGGTGATCGTCATCGGCCATCCGGAGAAGGAGCGCTAGAAGGCGCACGGCATCCTGCGTCCTGACCCTGCAAGGGTGATGTCCACCTCCCGACAGCAGGTTGCGGCCACCATGCCGCGTTCCCCCCGCCGGCAAACCTCTGTGTCAGAGACCGGGCAAACACATCACTCCGCCAATGACAAGGCGGCTTCCTCCTCGTCGGCACTGTCTTCCAATTCGAAGGGCAGTTCATTGCCTTCATCGGGAGTTTCACGCAGATCGAACGGCCAAGACACGACGGGGAGTGCTGTGGCCGCGACGGCGAACACCCCGGTGTTGACCCAGGCTGCGTGAGAGCCGACGATGTACATCACCTTTTTCGCCCGCGTGGCGGCGACATTCAGGATATTCGGCGTCCCGCCCGCCCAGTTCCGCGATCCGCGACTGGTATCCGCCGAGGCCCCCAGGACCAGCAGCACGGCCTCCGCCTCCTTGCCCTGGAAGGTATGGACGGTTCCGATGTGCGTCCTCCCCCAATCCTCCTTCGGCTTCTTTCCCTCAATGCCCAGTTCATCGAGGACGCCGCTCTTGAGTACAGAACTCCTGAGCTTGTCCGCCACGACCCGGAAGGGTGAGATGATATACAGGCTGGGCTTCCGGATGCCCCGGAGGCTCAGCTTCCGCAGGAGATCGACGACCGCTTCGCCTTCCGTCTTGCTCCATTTCTCGGCGTTGGAGCGGACGTCGATCCAGGCGCTGCCGGCAAGCCACGGCGACAGGGCGTCGGCGATGGGGGATGCCGGATCTCCTGCCGCATGCACCATCAATCCGCCATAGGCGATCTCGTTCGAGATCGAGAACATCGGGTCCTGGCAGCGACGATGCACGAGAAGCGGAAGGCCGATCTCCCGGGCATCGGTGCCCGCGCCCATACGGGCCATGAGCGGACTGACCGCGTCGGCGAGGGTCTGCGCCGATGCACGCGGCGCCGCCCAGAGGTCGGGGTGTACCCCGTAGCTGGTGCAGATTGCCCGGACGAGACCCGTGGGAACCTTCGACACCGGTTCGATCTGAAGCGGATCACCGATGATGAGCGCTCGTTGCGACCGCCACACGGCGCCAGCCGCCGCCTGCGGTGTCGCCTGACCGGCTTCATCGACGATGAGCCAGCCAATCGCTCCCTCGCCCATCCCGTCCATCAGCCGGTCGAACGAGGCGAAGGTCGTCGATACGAGCGGGACCATCAGGAAAAAGCTGTCCCACAGATCGCCAAGATGGGCATCGGCGCCGGACGGAATGCGCTTGCCCTTGAGGTGATCCATCATCAGCCCGAGGTTCGACTTCATCGGCCCGGCGGCGGCGTCGATGAACGCGCGGTGCAGCCGCATCGCGGCGGCAAACATCTCATCCCGCGCTGCGGTGAAATCAGGGTCCGCCCAGGCGCTGGCAGTGTGAATGGCTTTGTGGGAGCCGCTCCAGAATGACGGCCCTAGCTGGGTGCCGGCGCAGATCTCAGGACACCGGTCCTCCAGGTCACGCAACTGGGCCCATCGCTCCTGGCTGGCTGTCAGTGCGGCCTCGGCCGTTCTTGCCCGTGCGTCCGCCGTCTCCATCCGGATCCCAGCGGCAGACAGTTCGGTTCGGGCAGCTTCCTGGTCGGCCAGCATGCGCCGCAGGAGGTTCATCGCCTCCTCCTGCCGTTGCCGCCAGCGGGCATCCAGGCCCAGCCAGCGGAAAACAGGAACCGGTTGAAGCGCGGTATTGCCGTCGAGCAGACGGCGTGCATCGGCGACCGCGGCGTCGAGCCGCGCCAGCGCCAGTTCCGCAGCGCGGCGGGTTTCCCGTGCCTTGTCCGCATCCTCGGCCGCGGCACGGTGCGCCGCATGGGCATCGTCCATGGCCTGCTGGACCGAGGCCGCCGTCCACAGCGCCGTGCGGATCTGCTCGCGCAACGCCTGCATGCTCGCGGCCGATGCCCGCTTCTCCCGGTAGTCAAGGCAAGCCTGGCGCCAGCGTTCCATGGCCGCCGCCTTGCTCCGTGGCGGCGTCTCGACCTCGACGATTGTCGGGGGCGGATCGCCCGCACGGTCGCGCTTCACCCGTCCGGTCACGGCGGCAAGGTACTTCTCCAACCCCCAATCCGGATGCCACCAGGCGTCCTCGACGAATTCTGTGCGGTTGGTCATGTTGCCGAGCACCGCGGCGATGAGCCCCCAGCAACTCTCCGCCTTGCCGTGAACAGTATCGGCGGTGCCGGGAAAATGGCGCACGGCGAAATCCGAATCCACCGTTCCGGCGAGAGGCAGTTCGGCGCTGACGTTCCGCACGGCGGCGTTATTCGAGGAGGCGACTACAATGCCGCGCCCCCGCAGCCGGGCGTCCAGGCTGTAGAGCGTCTGCCGGCGGCCACCTTCGGCGACGAGGTCCGCAGACGAAAAGGCGGATGCCGGGTCTTCGAACCCGAGCAGCGCGTCGGCCCGGTCGAGGATCACGGCAGCGACTACGTCGCGCAGCAGCGTCGTCTTGCCTGTGCCGGGCGGCCCGTTGATGGAGAGTATCCCGCCATCCGCCAGATCGCGCATGGCGGCGTTCACCGCCGCCTGCTGCAACGTCACCAGCTTGGCGGGCTTCGGAGCCGGCCAGCGGGCCAGGGGCAGCCGTCGCGGTGCCAGCAGATCCTCCAGCAGCGCCTTGTCGGCCAGCACGTCGCGGCGGTGCGACGGCGGCCGGCTCCCGAGATAGGTTTTCAGCATCGGCCCGCCTCCACCGGCCTGAACGACGGTGCGGATGCGGTGCAGATCGCGGAGGAAGAAACTGTTGATGATGTCGGCCGGTTCCTTCTCGCCGTCCCCGATGACGCGGATGGCGACCCGCGGTCGCTCGAGCACTTCCTTCGGCAGGTTCAGGCACCGCTCCAGCGCGCTCATGCCGAGGATGAATCCGCGCCTGGTCGTCGGAATCTGGCAGCCGTCCTCGTCGCGTTCGATCAGCGCGTCACCGATCTCCCGGCACAGGTCGTCCTGGACGTCCTCATACCGGTGCAAGCCGGATATCCGGTCAGCCAGAACCTCTCCGCAGGCCCAGCCGAAACTGGACAGCAGCACCTTGGACGATGGGAAACCCCGTTCATCGAAGGATGCCAACGCCAGCACGGCGACCCCAGACGCCTGCTCCCGCTCCGGGCCATCCGGCTCGACATTCCTGACCAGCAGTTCGACGGCCGGTTTGACCTTGGCAAAGGCGACTGGCAAGTACCAGCGGATAGTCTCTTCGTCGGAGAGCTTCAACCCCACCCGGTCACCCGCAGGGCTGGTCCAGGGCATCTGGCCGGATCTGACATCAAACGGCAGCAGCAGCCGAGGTGGCACCCTGCGGGGTTCCCCACGCTTCCGGCGCGGCGGCTCGTCGCTGATCAGGGCATCCTGCTCCGGGAATGTCTGTGGCTGCAACGCCTCCAGTGCCAGCCAGGCATTCAGCAGAGCAACCGGATCGGGCGTGGACGGCATAGAACTGAACCCAGGATGACCCTATGACAGTCGGTGAACCGCTTACGGCGTGGACGCTTGGCGATGCAGGACATCGCTGCGTGTTCGGGTTATTCACCGCGTCTGGCAGACTGCACTATGGTTTTCGGGAATACAACTCTGGACGCCGCCAGCGCAACGCCAACTCACGTAAGCCGATTGACGGTGGGCGGTCAGGCAAGCGCGAAGGTCTCATGCACGGCGGACTGCACGGCACCACCGAGTACCGCGCCGATCCGCGGGCAGGAAGTGCGCTTTCTGCGTGATACCGGCGAGCGGAGCCGCTGACACACTGAGAGGGATTCCCAAGGCTGGCAATCCGTGATTCGATTCCCCATCGCGATGGGGAGGAGCGAATGCCAGCGGCGTTGCCGATCCGGGAAGACCTGAGCGCCAGCGAATTGCGTGCCCTGGCGCGGCGGGAGAGCAAAGGGCGGGTGGCGGCGCGGATGTTCGCCATCGCCCATGCGCTCGATGGGGTGAGCCGGGCGGAAGCGGCGCGGCTGGCCGGCATGGACCGCCAGGCCCTGCGCGACGCGGTTGTGCGCTACAACGCGGAAGGCGTAGCCGGGCTCTACGACCGCCCGCTGCCCGGCCGGCCGGAGTGGCTGAGCGAAGGCGAGCAGGCGACGCTCAAGGCCATCATCCTCGCTGGCCCCGATCCCAAGCGGCATGGCTGCGTGGAATGGACCCTGCCGATCCTGTGCGAGGTGATCGCCGAACGCTTCGCCAAGACGCTGCATCCGGCCAGCCTGTCGCGCATCGTGCGCCGGCTCAACCTGTCGAAGCAGAAGACGCGGCCCCGCCATCCGCAGTCCGACGCCAAGGCCCAGGCCGCCTTCCAAAAAAGGGGCTGCGCGAAGCCCTGAAGGCCGCAGGTGCCGCGCATCCGGAGCGCCGCCTCCAGCTCTGGTTCCAGGATGAGGCCCGCATCGGCCAGAAGGGCCGCACCGCGCATCGCTGGTGGGAGCGCGGGCAGCGTCCGCTTGGGCTGTGCGACAAGCGCTTCACCTCGGCCTGGCTCTACGCCGCCGTCTGCCCGGCCAGCGGCGCCGACTTCGCGCTGGTGATGCCGACCGTCTCCACCACCGCCATGAGCCTGTTCCTGGACGGCTTCTCCCGGAGCCTGGAACCGGACGTCCAGGCGGTGCTCGTGCTCGATCAGGCCGGCTGGCACGGAGCGCGGGCGCTGGTCGTCCCGGACAACATCACGCTGGTCCCGCTCCCGCCCTACAGCCCCGAACTCAACCCAGTTGAGCGCGTCTGGCTGTACCTGCGCGAGCGCTTTCTGTCCCACCAGATCCTGGACGACTACGACGCCGTCGTCCAAGCCTGCTGCGACGCCTGGAACGCCCTCACCGCCACACCAGAACGTCTACGCTCCCTCACCAGCTATCCGTGGCTCCCATGTGTCAATGCTTAGGCGCGGCGGTATGACTTGCCGGATCTGTCCCAGGAGAGTCTGGGGCAGGTCGTCGGCCTGTCCCGTTCGCAGATCGCCCGCTTCGACGGTGCGCCACTTGAGGCCATCACGCCCACGGTGGATCATGCCCTGCGGCTCTTCGTGGCCGTTCGGCGTCTACAGCCCGACTTTGCCGGCCGGGTGCTGGAGGGCCTGAACGAACGCGACGACGAGCGGCATGGGCGCGTCAGGTTCACGATGGCAGAGCGCCGGGCCAAGGCCGCCTGAGCCAGCCGGCCGGGCAGCGGCCGGACCTGCGCCACGATCCTGTGGGCGCGGCAATCAGGGTGAAGAGCGTAGAAACTGATGAAAGCCGACGGGGCACCGGGCGGTGCCAGCGGGTGTCAGCCGCGTAAAGATTGGCGTCCCCCTAGGGGGATTCGAACCCCCTGTTACCGCCCGTGAGAGGGCGGTGTCCTAGGCCTCTAGACGAAGGGGACGAGGCCGTCGTGGAGGGGGCTTATAGGGGAACCCTCCGGGGCGATCAAGCCTTTTTTTCGCTCCCGCCGGCGGGGGTGCCGGAGGCCAGCTCCCGGGCGGCGGCGACCAGGGCGGCCACGTCCTCGGCGCGGGTGTTCCAGGCCGTCACCAGCCGCACCACGGCCCCGTCCCAGCGGTAGAACTGGAAACCGCGCTCCAGCAGCCCCTCCGTCACCGTCTCGGGCAGTTCCACGAACACCTCGTTCGCCTCCACCGGCGCGCGCAGCGCGGCCCCCGGCAGGGCGGCGAGCCCGGCGCCCAGCATCTGCGCCATGGCGTTGGCATGCCCGGCCAGCCGCAGCCACAGCCCGTCCGCCAGACAGGCGTCGAGCTGCGCCGACAGGAACCGCATCTTGGAGAACAGATGCCCGGCCCGCTTGCGCCGGTAGCCGAAGCTCTCCGCCAGCGCGCGGTCGAAGAACACCACCGCCTCCGCCGCCAGGGCGCCGTTCTTCGTGGCGCCGAAGGACAGCACGTCCACCCCGGCGCGCCAGGTCACCTCGGCCGGGTCGCAGCCCAGGGAGGCCACGGCGTTGGCGAAGCGGGCGCCGTCCATGTGGACCTTCAGCCCGTGCCGCTTCGCCACGGCACACAGGGCGGCGACCTCGTCGGGGGTGTAGACGGTGCCCGCTTCCGTCGCCTGGGTGAGCGACAGGGCCGCCGGCTGGACCGCGTGGACGAATCCGACAGGCGCCCGCGCCAGCGCGTCGGCCAGCCCCTGCGGGGTCAGCTTGCCCTGCGCGCCGGGCAGCGGGATCAGCTTGGCGCCGTCGGTGAACATCTCCGGCGCGCCGCATTCGTCCACGTTGATGTGCGCCTCGGCATGGCAGTAGACCGCACCGTAGGGCGGCGTCAGGGCGGACAGGGCCAGCGCGTTCGCCGCCGTCCCGGTGGCGACGGGGAACACGGTCACCGGCGTGCCGAACAGGGCGGTCATCCGGTCGTGCAGCCGCGCCGTCACGGGATCGGCCCCGTAGGAGGGCATCGGCCCGGCGGCGGAGGCCTCGCCCAGCGCCGCCAGAATCTCCGGCGCCGCACCGCTGACATTATCGCTCATGAAGTTCATCGGAGAGGCCCCGGCGGAACGGTGGTCGGTGTATAAGGAAATCCTGTGACGGGCGTCACGGCGTCGCGGCCGGGCCAGCCGCCATGCTGGGCGGTGCCGTCACAGCGATGCGCACCCGACCGTTGGCAGGGTCGAGGAGCTGGATCTGTTCACTGCCGTCCGGAAGCGTCACATGGTAGAGCACGCGGTTGTTGAGAACGAGCATCTGGCCGATCCTGCTGCCGGCGGGCAGCAGGGTGCCGGTGCCCGCGTCCACGACCGCCGCGGGAGTGCCGGCCGCCGTCGGGGCGGCCCGGCCGAAGGCGCGCGGATGATCGGGGTCCGTGGCGCGTTGGTAGATTTCGAATCCCACGAACGCGAAGCCCAGGACGATCAGGACGCCCATGACGGCGAGAAGAGTTTTCATGGCCTGCACGGCGCCGATGCCTCCGAAGCGGGCCCGGCGGCGATGATCCAGGCGGCCGGGCAGGACTGGGTCGATCCGGACGACGCCCTGCCGGACGACCTTGCCGGCGAGGACGACCTGGAGGACGGAGCCACGGGCGACGACCTTTCCGGCGAGCGTCCGTCGGAGGCGGTCCGCCACCAGGTCGAGGTCGCCGCCGGACGGGCGGGGGACCGGCTGGACAAGGTGCTGTCGGACGCCCTGGGCGGGGCCGGCCTGTCGCGCTCGCGGCTGCGGTCGCTGATCGACCAGGGCTGCGTCTCCTCAGGCGGCGAGACCATAGACGACGCCTCCCGGCGGGTCAAACCCGGCCAGATCGTCGAGGTGCTGGTGCCCGCGGCGGAGCCGGCGGTGCCGCTGCCCCAGGCGATCCCGCTCGCCATCGTCCATGAGGACGAGGATCTGCTGGTGATCGACAAGGCGGCCGAGATGGTGGTGCATCCCGCCGCCGGGAACCCGGACGGCACGCTGGTCAACGCGCTGCTGGCCCATTGCGGCGACCGGCTGTCGGGCATCGGCGGCGTGCGCCGGCCCGGCATCGTCCACCGGCTGGACAAGGGCACCAGCGGGCTGCTGGTCGCGGCCAAGACGGACCGGGCGCACCAGGGGCTGACGGCGCAGTTCGCCGACCGCAGCCTGTCGCGCACCTACCTGGCCGTCGTCTGGGGCGTGCCCGCGGCGCGCGAGGGCGTGATCGAGGGCAACATCGGACGCCATCCCGGCGACCGCAAGCGGATGGCGGTGCTGTCGCGCGGCGGCAAGCCGGCGGTCACCCGCTACCGGGTGGTGCGCTCCTTCGGGCTGCTCGCCAGCCTCGTGGAATGCAAGCTGCTGACGGGGCGCACGCATCAGATCCGGGTCCACATGGCCCATGTCGGCCACCCGCTGGTGGGCGACCCGCTCTACGGGCGGCTGCGGCCGCCGCGCAAGGGAACCGCACCGGAGCCGGTGCTGCGCGCGCTGGCGGGCTTTCCCCGTCAGGCGCTGCACGCGGCGGCCCTGGAATTCCGGCACCCGGCTTCCGATCTGAAGCTGGGTTTCACGGCAGCCCTGCCGGAAGACCTCGCGGGACTGATTCAAGGTCTTGAAACGCTATGATGCTATTGCTGAGTGGAGAAGTCGGTTATTCTGACATGCCCGCCCAGTCCCCGCGGACCGGAACGCCGTTCCGCGGGCAATCCAGGCTGAGGGAGGCCCCGAGGGGGTGAAGCCATGAGCAGCACCTTGCCCGCCGTTCCTGTCATCAACTCCGAGAGCAACCTTGCGCGCTATCTCCAGGAGATCCGCAAGTTCCCCATGCTTGAGGCGGAGGAGGAGTACATGCTGGCCAAGAGCTGGCGCGAGCACGGGGACACCGATGCCGCGCACCGGCTCGTCACCAGCCATCTCCGCCTCGTGGCCAAGATCGCCATGGGCTACCGGGGGTATGGCCTGCCGCTCTCCGAACTGATCTCCGAGGGCAATGTCGGCATGATGCAGGCGGTCAAGCGGTTCGATCCGGACCGCGGCTTCCGTCTTGCCACCTATGCCATGTGGTGGATCCGGGCCGCGATCCAGGAATACATCCTGCATTCCTGGTCGCTGGTGAAGATGGGCACGACGGCCGCGCAGAAGAAGCTGTTCTTCAATCTGCGCAAGCTGAAGGGCCAGATGCAGGCGATCGACGAAGGCGACCTGCACCCGGAGACGGTGCGCAAGATCGCCGAGACGCTGGACGTGCCGGAGAGCGACGTCGTCAACATGAACCGGCGTCTCGCCAGCCCCGACCACAGCCTGAACGCGCCCCTGCGCGTGGACGGCGAGGGGGAGTGGCAGGACTGGCTGGTGGACGAGTCCGAGAGCCAGGAAATCCGCCTGGGCGAGCGGGAGGAGCTGGGCAAGCGCAAGGCCCTGCTGGCCGAGGCGATGAAGACCCTGAACGACCGCGAGCGCCACATCCTGGTGGAGCGCCGCCTGCGCGACAACCCGACCACGCTGGAGGACCTGTCGCAGCAGTACGGCATCAGCCGCGAGCGCGTCCGCCAGATCGAGGTGCGGGCCTTCGAGAAGTTGCAGAAGGCCATCCGCAGCGCCGCGGAGGAACAGCGGCTGGTCTGATCCGGCCGCCGTTCCCGGCCCGCTGGCAGTCAGCCCGTACCGGGCCGGTCAGCCCGGGCCGATCCGGACCGTTCCGGCATCCGGGAACGCGGTTGCCTCGCCGCGTTCCCGCCAGGCCGCCAGGTCCGCGGTGCGGGCCGCAACGGTACGCTCCCACAGCTCGTAGGCATCGCTTCCCAGCATCAGGCGCAGCGGCGGGACGTCGCTGTCCACCGCTGCGATCATCACCTCGGCGGCGCGGGCCGGGTCGCCTGCCTGCCGGCCTGCCTGACCGTAGAGGAACGTCTCGACGGGGCCGATCACCGGCCGGTAGGCGTCGATGCGGTGGGCCGGCCGCAGGTTGGCATCGCCCGCGAAGTCGGTGCGGAAGGCGCCCGGCTCGACGATGGTGACGCGGATGCCCAAGGGGGCGACCTCGTCGCGCAGCGCCTCGCTCCAGGCTTCCAGGGCGAACTTGGAGGCGCAGTAGACGCCGAAGCCGCCCATGGAGACCAGCCCGCCGATGCTGGTCAGGTTCAGGATGTGGCCCGACCGCTGCGCCCGCAGGACGGGGAGCACGGCCCGGGTCAGTTCGGCCGCGGCGAAGAAGTTCAGCTCCATCTGCCCGCGCAACTGGTCGGGGGAGAACTCCTCGACGGCGCCCAGCGAGCCGCGGCCCGCGATGTTGGCCAGCACGTCGATCCGGCCGAAGCGGATCAGCGTGGCCTCCACGGCCCGTTCCCGGGCGATCGCGTCCGTGATGTCCAGCGGCAGCGCCAGGGCGCGGCCCTCGTGCGCCGAGGCCAGCGGCTCCAGCAGCCCGGCCCGGCGCGCCGTCAGCACCGCGCGCTCCCCACGGGCCAGCACCGCCTGCGCCAGGGCGTGGCCGAAGCCCGACGACGCCCCCGTGATGAACCAGACCCGATCAGCGTGCGCCATCGTTCTCCTCCGTCGCGGGCGTGGCGGTCGCGGTCGGGCGTCCGCCGGTTCAGGTGCCCCGGGCCGGGGCGGGCAGCAGGCCGCGGACGCGCTCTGCCTCGGCCGGCAGGTCGGCGGGCTCGGTCTCCGGCGTGCGGCCGGCGACCTCGGGACCCCACTCCTCGACCAGCAGGCGCCGCTGTTCCTCCATCTCGCGGATGCGGGTTCCGTCGCGCATGACGACGGCACCGGCGACCAGCGGCGGGATGCCGAAATAGAGCAGCCAGCCGATCGCCGCCCCGCCATACATGACCAGCCAGGTATAGGGGTCGGCCAGCATCCGCATGGTCAGCTCGATCGTGTGCCCGTCCTGCCAGAGCCGGATGGCGAAGGGCATGACGCCGCAGAGATTCATCGCCCCCACGGTCAGCGGCGCCGACTTCTCCGGATCGCGGTCCACGACATAGGCGACCAGGGTGGGGACCAGGGCGGCCAGCATCAGGATCGTCGTCGGCATGACGACCAGCCCGAAGGGCAGGATCAGGGCCAGCAGCAGCAGCAGCCCGCCGCCGCCGCGCCGTTCGCCGCCGTACCGGTCGGTGTCGCGCCTCATGGGGTCCCCGCCATCAGCAGGACGATCACGATCAGCATCGCCATGGCGATGACGCTGGAGGCCACGGCGGCGATCTGTCGGCCGGTACCTTCGGCGATGACGCCGCGGTTGTCGATGCCGCGCTTGAGCTTGTCGATCTGGCGGGTCAGGCTCTCATGCTTCTGCATCGCCTGCATGAAGCCGCGCTCGTCGGCCTTCAGGGTCTGCGGATCGTCCAGCAGCTTCAGCAAGGCCTCCAGCGAGCCGTCGCGGGCCAGCCGCTGCGCCTCCTGCTTGATCCGGTCCCGGGTCCGGCGGTTCTTGAACCGCTTCAGCGCCGGGTCCAGCAGCGACACCAGCCACTGGCACAGGTTCGGCAGGCTGGCCGGTCCGTAGCGGGACTGCACGTCGGCCAGGATGCTCAGGGTGGCGATCAGCCGCCGGGTGTTGTCCCCCACCGCCGCCAGCGGGTTCAGCAGCCGGTCGTTCAGGCGCTTGTGGTGGGTGGCGATGAAGGCGGCGACGTGCCGGTCCATCGGGTCGCGGCCGTGCACCGGGCTGGCCGCCGCCGTGTCCAGCGCCAGCAGCAGGTCGGACAGCGTCAGCGCGTGCTGGTCGGCGATCTGCGGGCTCAGGCAGTGCAGCGCCGGGTTCATCTCGTAGAGCACGCGCTCCAGCCCGAAGCCGGGGCCGGTCTGTTCCAGCAGGGTCCGCATGTAGTCGAAGGACTGCACCATCGGCACATGCTCGGGCCGGAAATCCACCTGGCTGCTGACCCAGAACATGGGAAGCTGCGCCAGCAGGATCTCGGCGATGGCCTGCTGCCCGCCGCCGCCGGTGGCGACGGCCTCCGCGAGCGCCGTGCCGATGCCGTCGGGCATGACGATGCGGCCCTTGTACCGGATGGGGGCGGCGGGATCGAGCGCGATGCAGGTCCGGGCCACGACCCGGTCCTCCAGGCTGGCCGGACGGCTGCCGGCTCCGGCGGATTCGATGGCTGCCTGCACCGCCTCGGCCCGCGCGTCGTCGGACAGGCTGCGCCGCAGCCACTTGTCCAGATCGCCGCGCTCGATGATCTGGGCCGCCACCGCCGGCTGTGCCGCCAGGGCACGGGCCAGCGGCCGGCAATGGTAGATCTCCTGCCCGTTCAGTTCGAACGGGCGGCCGGCGCGCTTGATCGTGCTGGCCTGCTTCGGCGTCAGCCGCCGGCCCTGGAGCCAGAGGTCCAGGTCCTGCACCGTCCAGCGCTGGCGCGGATCGTCGATGGTCAGGCCGCGCAGGGGCTCGATCAGCGTCTGCGGCAGGCGGACGCCGCTGGCCAGCGTGATGTAGGTGCCGCGGTCGATCTTCGACTGGAGCAGCGATTCATCATCCAGCGCGCGGACCGGGTTGCGACCGACCGCCAGGATCAGCAGCGTGACGCCCAGGGCGTAGAGATCATCCCCGATGGTGCCGGGGCCGCGTCCCGCGGGCTGGGCCATGGCCCGTTCCGCCGGCTCGAACAGCAGCGGCTGGGCATAGCCGGGCGGCACGCTGACGCAGTCGCCCAGCAGGATTCCGCCGGCCGCGGGATCGCGGAAGAACAGGTTGGTCGGCCGGAGGGCACCGCAGGTCATGCCGCGGCTGCCCAGATCCTTCAGGCAGGACAGCATCGCCGGCATGATCTGCCGCACGATCACGTCCTCGCCCATCGGGTCGCGCACGTCCGACAGGGTGTCCATCAGCCGGCGCCCGGCCGGCCGCTCGAACACGATGGCGAAGCGGCGGCGCGACTCCAGCGGCCAGGTCACCGTGCCCCAGTCCACCACCCGCAGGATGTGGGGATGCTCCAGGCCGCGCAGGGTGGCCAGCATCTCGATCCGCGCCGGCACCGGCGTCTCGACGATGGTGGCGAACAGCTCCGTCCTGCGTTCGCGCTTGCTGCGCGCGACGAAGGACGGTCCGGCCGGGGAGTCGAGGTCGGGCAGCCGCGACCCGGGCAGGATCTCGCAGCGCCCGCCGAGATCGACGGGCTCGTAGGCGAGATCGGGAACGGCTTTCTGTGCGGCGGTCGCCATCGTCCGGCCGGTGGTTGGGGCGGCGGGTCTGTCTAATAGAGTATTTCGGTAATTATCACAGACACTTTACGGTTTCTCAACCGCACCCGCCGCAGAATTCTAACCCTTCTTTAATACCGCGCCCCGTTCTTCGCCGACCCGGCCCGCGTGCGCCGCCCGCGTGCGCCGCCCGTGAGCGCGTCAGTCCTCGAACGGATCGCGCATCAGGATCGTGTCGTCGCGCTCCGGGCTGGTGGACAGCAGGGTGACCGGCGCCTCCACCAGCTCCTCGATGCGGCGGACATACTTCACCGCCGTCGCCGGCAGGTCGGCCCAGGACCGCGCGCCGCGGGTGCTCTCGCTCCAGCCCTGGAAGGTCTCGTAGACCGGCTCCACGGCCGCCTGTGCGGTCTGTCCGGCCGGCAGGTGGTGGATGATCTCCCCCTGATAGCGGTAGCCGGTGCAGACCTTCAGCTCGGAGAAGCCGTCCAGCACGTCCAGCTTGGTGAGCGCGATGCCGGTGATGCCGCCGGTCTTGATCGCCTGACGCACCATGACGGCGTCGAACCAGCCGCAGCGGCGCTTGCGCCCGGTGACGGTGCCGAACTCGCGGCCGCGCAGGCCGAGCTGCTCGCCGGTGGCGTCCGTCAGCTCGGTCGGGAACGGGCCGGAGCCGACGCGGGTGGTGTAGGCCTTGGTGATGCCCAGCACATAGCCGACCACCCCCGGCCCCATGCCGCTGCCGGCGGCGGCGTTGCCGGCCACGGTGTTGGAGCTGGTGACGAACGGATAGGTGCCGTGGTCCACGTCCAGCATGGCGCCCTGGGCGCCCTCGAACAGGATGCGCTTGCGCGCCCGCTTCGCCTCGTCCAGGCGCTGCCAGACGACCGCGGCGTAGGGCAGGATGCGCGGCGCCACCTCCGCGATCTGGGCCATCAGCTCGGCCTTGTCGATCTCTGCCGCCCCCAGCCCGCGCAGCAGCGCGTTGTGGTGGAACAGCAGATGGTCAACCTTGTCCTCCAGCACCCGGTCGTCGGCCAGATCGCACAGGCGGATGGCGCGGCGGGCCACCTTGTCCTCGTAGGCCGGGCCGATGCCGCGGCCGGTGGTGCCGATCTTCGAGGCGCCGCGCGCCTCCTCCCGCGCCCGGTCCACCGCCCCGTGCAGGGGCAGGATCAGGGCGCAGTTCTCCGCCACCAGCAGGGTCTCCGGCGTCACCGTCACGCCCTTGGCGCGGATCGTGTCGATCTCCCGCAGCAGAGCCCAGGGATCGACGACGACGCCGTTGCCGATCACCGACAGCTTGCCCGGACGCACCACGCCCGAGGGCAGCAGAGACAGCTTGTACTCGACATCGCCGATCACCAGCGTGTGGCCGGCATTGTGGCCGCCCTGGAAGCGGACCACGACATCGGCCCGCGAGGACAGCCAGTCGACGATCTTGCCCTTGCCCTCATCGCCCCACTGGGACCCGACGACCGCCACGTTGGCCATGCTGAAACTCCTCGACCGCTCTTGGTCGGACCGGGCGGTGCCGCGGGTCCGACGGATTGAACCATGGGGAACCGCCTACGGGCGGTCCTGGATTTCCTGAATCCGGCCGCCGGCCCAGAGATGGCCGCAGCCCTGCCGGCGCGCCTCGGCGGACAGGTCGGCGCCGGGCTCCAGCACCGCCACCGTCTGCCAGCCCTCGTCGCGCAGCCGTGCCCCTTCGGCATAGGGCGTGCCGTGCGGCAGCAGGATGCGGCGCGGCGGCGGCGGGCCGGGAATGGCGCGCAGCACCGTGTCCGTGTAGAGCGTGAAGCCGGTGGCCGGCTCCCCGTCGCCGCCGCTGCGGTAGCGGCCGCCGCGGCCCAGCTCGCCGGTGACGCCGCGGGCGAAGATGGTGAAGCTCAGCCCCGTCTGGTACTCGAAGCCGCGCTGCTCAACCGGGTCGATGGTCAGGTTCAGGTGCGGCGCCGCCGCCGTCAGCAGCTTGACCACCTCGGTCAGGCGCCAGCGGTCGGGCTCGGCCACGGTGGGCAGGTCCACGGCGGAGAGGGCGGCCACGGCCGCGGCCGCCGGGCCGCCGGCTGCCATGATCCGCACCAGCAGGTCCCCCGCCGGCCCGCCGATGGCGGCCACGGCCGCCGTGTCGCGCCGGTCCAGGGCGTCGCGCACGCAGCGCGTCTCGGCCTCCGACAGATTCAGGGCGCGGCAGACGGTGGGCACCAGGGTCGGCACCGTCAGGTCGATGGTGACGCCGTCGGCGCCCACGGCCGCCAGGGCGGAGGCGGCCAGCAGCACCACCTCGGCGTCGGCCTCCACCTGCATGCCGCCGATCAGCTCGACGCCGACCTGTCCGAACTGCCGTTCGGGGCGGAGCTGGGTGCCCTTCACCCGCAGCACCTGCCCGGCATAGGACAGGCGCAGGGGTCGCGGCGATTTCGGCATGCGGGTCGCGGCGATGCGCGCCACCTGCAACGTCATGTCCGAGCGCACGCCCATCATCTGCTGGCTGATCGGGTCCATCAGCCGGAAGGTCTGCTTCGCCAGGGCGCGGCCGGGGCCGGACAGCAGCCCCTCCTCGAACTCGATCAGCGGCGGCTTCACCCGCTCGTAGCCGTGGCGGGTGAATTCCTTCATCAGCCGGCCGACGACGCGGGCCTCGTGCTCGGCATCCGGCGGCAGCAGGTCACGCAGGCCCGCCGGCAGCAGGGCCATGGAAGGGGAGATGGGATCGTCGGTCATCGTCGGCTCGGCGCGGTCGGTCTGCGGCGCGGACGGAACGGGCGCGGGAGACGGTCCCAGCACCACGCACCGAGTGCCGTTTCGTAAACCCTCCCCGCCGGCCATGCAATGGAAAGGGTGGCGGCGGGGCAGCAGGGCAGGGATGCCCCGGTCGGTCCGTCCGTGGGGCGACCGGGGCCCGGGACGGCAGACAGGGAGAGGGGCGGGAGTCGCCCCCCGCCCCGGCCCTGCGCATCCCTGCGGCGAGGTGACGGGAGGCCCCGTCAGATCACGCGGATGTTCTTGAACTGCCAGGGGTCGCTGCTGTCCACGTCCTCCGGGAACAGCTTGTTGCGGCCCTCCAGCGGGGTCCAGTCGGTGTAGGCGCCGACCACCGGGCCCAGATAGGGCATGCAGATGTCCAGGCAGCGGCGGTAGTCCATCTCGTCGGGCTCCACCACGCCGCGGCCGGGATTCTCGATGGCCCAGACCATGCCGGACAGCACCGCCACGCAGACCTGGAGCGAGGTGGCGCTGTTGAAGGGGACGAGCTGCCGCGCCTCCTCGATGGAGAGCTGCGAGCCGTACCAGTAGGCCCCCTTCTCGTGGCCTGCCAGCAGCACGCCCAGCTCGTCCACGCCGTCGATGATCTCGTCCATGATCAGGCGCTGGGTCTCCTGCTGGACGTAGTTCTTGCCGGCGAACTCGTGGATCGACTTCACCGCGTCGTCGCAGGGATGATAGGCGTAGTGGACCGTCGGCCGGTAGACGACCTCGCCGCCCTCGCGCACCGTCAGGTAGTCGGGGATGGAGATGGCCTCGCTGTGGGTAATGAGGAAGCCGTGGAACGGCCCCTCCATCGGGGTCCAGGTCCGCACCCGCTGCGTCACGCCCGGCCGGTTCAGGAAGATGGCGGCACCGCTGCCGAAGTCGTGGCGGGAGCCGTCGGCCGGGAAGGTCTTCTCATGGCTGCCCCAGCCCAGCTCCGCCGGCTGCGAGCCCTCGGAGACGAAGCCGTCGATCGACCAGGTGTTGACGAACTCGCCGCGCCGCTTCGGCACGGACGAGATCTGGGTATCGCGCTCGGCGATGTGGATGACCTTGACGGCCAGGTCCTTCGCCAGCGCGGCCCAGCCTTCCCGCGTCGTCGGCGGGGTGATGTCGCGGCCGGTATCCTCGGCGATGTTCAGCAGCGCCTGCTTCACGAAATGGGAGACCAGACCCGGATTGGCGCCATGGGTGATGACGGCGGTCGGCGCGTCGGGATGGCGCTGGCGCACGGCCAGGGCGCTCTCGCGCAGCGCGTAGTTGGAGCGCAGCGAGGGCGACACGCTGGTATCCGTGTAGCCGCCGGGCCAGGGCTCGATGCAGGTGTCCAGGTACATCGCCCCCTTCTCCGCCGCCAGCTCGACCAGCGCGACGGAGGAGACGTCCACCGACAGGTTCAGCAGGAAGTCGCCGCGGCCCAGCAGCGGGTCCAGCACGGCGCGATGGTTCTCCCGGGTCAGCGGTTCCTTGATGAAGCGGATGCCGTAATGCTCAGCCTCCGCACGCCCCCGCTCATCGGCGGTCACGATCGTGATGCGCTCGGGTGCGATCTCGATGTGGCGCAGGATCAGGGGCAGGACGCCCTGACCGATGCTGCCGAAACCGACCATGACAAGTCGGCCGTCTAGCGCGCAGTGCTTTGCGTACTCTTCCATAATCGACTGCTCCGGGCTGGAACGCTCGAAGGCTCGGTGCCTCCAGAAGCTCGTTGGGTGAAGGGAAACTACTGACGTTTGACAACAGAAAGACGGCCGCGACGTCTTTCGACGGCGCGGTCCGCCAGACTTCACAGTGACGTAAGGTTACTTCGCTGGCAACCGTGCCGGGACCCCGTGTCCCGGGGTTTCCAGCAGCGGACCGTCCGCGACCTCGACAAGGCGGGCCTGGTCGAAGCCGTTGAACTCCGTGCGCAGGGTGGCGCCATAGGCGCCGAGCTGGCCGATCTCGATCCAGTCGCCCTCGCGCACGTCCGCCGGCAGCAGGAAGGGACCCTTCATGCGGTCGGCGCTGTCGCAGGTCGGCCCCCAGAAGCTGAACGGCATCAGGGGGGCGGTGTCCGTCCCCGCCGGCCGGACCAGCCGGCAGGGGAAGCGGAAGGCGGGGACGCCGGCGTCGGACAGGCTGCCGTAGACGCCGTCATTGACGAACAGCTCGTCGCCGCGGCGCTTCTCCACCTGGACGACGACGCTGGACCCGGCGGCCACCAGGGCGCGGCCGGGCTCGCACCAGACCCGGGTGCCGGCCGGCAGGCCCAGGCCGGCGATGCCGGCGCGGATGGCCTCCATGTAGGCGTCCAGCGGCGGCGGGGTCATGTCGGGATAGCTGACGGGGAAGCCGCCGCCCACATCCACCACGTCCACCGGAACACCGCTGGCGCGGATCACCCCGCCGGCCAGCCGCAGGGCGTCGCCGTAGGAGTCCGGCGTCAGGCACTGCGAGCCGACATGGAAGCAGACGCCGATGCGCGGGGAGAGGGCGCGGGCGCGGCGCAGCAGGCCGGCCGCCGCATCGGGGGCCGCGCCGAACTTGCCGGACAGGTCATAGGTGGCGTTGCCCTTGGGCAGCGCCAGCCGGACGATCAGCCCCAGGTCGCGGGCATCGCCCGTCTCCTCGCGCAGCTTCGCCAGCTCCTCCACGCTGTCCAGCGCGAAGTCGCGCACGCCCAGCTCCCGGTAGGCCACCCGGATGGCGGCCCGGTTCTTGACCGGGTGCATGTAGTGGATGACCGCCTCGGGGAACATGCTGCGCACGACCCGCACCTCCGCCGGGGAGGCGCAGTCGAAATGGCGCACGCCGCCCTTCCAGAGCGCGCGCAGCACGGCCGGGTCCGGGTTGCACTTCACGGCGTACAGCACATCGCCGCCGACCGCCTCGGTGAAGGCGGCGACGAAGCGCCGGGCCGTCGCCTTCAGCACGGCGGGGCGCAGGCAGTGCAGCGGCTCCGCCGGGCGCAGCGCGGCGACGGTGGCGTCCACGTCCGGCAGCTCGACCGGGCGGGCGAAGCTGCGGCGGACGGGGGAGACGGCGGAACGGTAGCGGATCTGACCCATGGAGCGACCCTCGATCCTCGCGCCGGGGCGAGGCCCTGTCCCGTCCGGCCCCACGGGCACGGTCGGGATACGGTGAAAGCTGGAGTCCGGAGGGCAGGGGCCTTCCGGAAGCGGCGATCAGAGTGGGGGAGCCGGTCTCGCGTCGTGATTGCCGGGCCGGGAGCGCGAACGCGGGGGCCGCAAGGCGTCAACAGACGAGATTCGATGACCCGGCGGGATCAGATACTCATGGCTCGGGCCTGCAAAGCGATCATTACTGCCTCCCTCTCGGGAACCGGCCCACGGTTGACCGGGTCTGCCAAAAAGGACGCCTAACGTCGTTGCATAACCACGAGGGAGCGGGGCGCGCCGGTGGGGAGGGGAACCTCCCGGGAGCAGGCCCCGCTCGGGCCAGGGGCACGTGCGGGTGCGTCGTGACGTTAAATTATGCAATCCGCCCCGGGACGCAAGGGCTTATCGCGGCAGGCCGCGTGAATTCTCCGCGACACGGGCATGCAGGGGACCGCGCGCCATCCAGGCCAGCAGGGCCAGCACGGCCACCGGGGCCGCCAGCGCTGCCCAGGGGCGGCTCAAGGTCGCGGCCGCCACGGCCAGCAGCACGGCGTCCGCCGCCAGGATCGCCAGGACCACCCGGTCGTGCCGGCACAGCCGGTCCACGGCGCGCTGGTAGAAATGCTCCCGGTGCGGCTGCCAGACGCGCTCGCCGCGCAGCAGCCGGCGCAGCAGGGTCACCGTCGCATCGGCCAGATAGTAGAGCGGCAGGATCGCGGCCGGCAGCCACAGCCCCTCGGCCGCCGCCGTCAGCAGCAGCCAGCCGGTCAGATAGCCCAGCGGCACGCTGCCCACATCGCCCAGGAAGACCCGCGCCGGCCGCCAGTTCCAGGCCAGGAACCCGGCCGCGGCCCCGGCCAGGGCCAGCCCGTAGGCGGCCTCCGGTCCCGGCTGCCCGGCCAGCAGCAGCAGCAGCGCCACGCCCGCGCCCAGGAACAGCGTCTGGCTGCCGGTGATGCCGTCGATCCCGTCCATGAAGTTGTAGAGGTTGACGAACCAGAGCCAGCCCAGCGCCGCCAGAAGCCGGTCCGCCGGCAGCGGCAGCAGGCCCTGGAACAGCAGCGCGTCGCCGGGCAGCGCCAGCAACCCCGCGGTCACGGCCAGGGCCTGCGCCGCCAGCCGGGGCAGGGGCGGCACCGGGCGCATGTCGTCGGCCCAGGAGACCAGGGCCAGCAGCGCGCTCGCGGCCAGCACCGGCCCGGTTCCGGCCAGCGCCCCGGCCTGCCAGCCCAGCAGGACCCAGGCGGTCCAGATCACGGGCAGCACGCCCCAGCCGCCGCCCCGCGGCGTCGGCAGGGTGTGGCTGGAGCGGTGGTTGGGCCGGTCCAGCACCTGCCGTCGGCGCAGCTCCGCCGTGACCCGCCCGGTCAGGAAGCGGGCCGCGAGCCAGGGCAGCAGGAGAGCGGCAGGGTACAACCAGGCGGACGTCTGCATGCCGCCGATGTAGCGCAGCGACCGGCCGCGCGCCAGCGGGTTCCGCCGCCCGGCCGGCTACGGTCCGATCCGCTGCCGCTCGGCCGCCAGATCCTCGAACGTGTCCAGATGGCGGTTCAGCAGCGCCATGTTCTTCCGGTTGGCCTTGAAGGCCACGTCGAACACCGTGCCGACCACCGGGATGGAGCCCACGGCCCAGTCCACCCCGACATTCCAGACCATGCGCGCCAGGGTCGATCCCGGTACGCCCATCCGCCGCGCCTGCCAGACGATGTAGGCGGAGACGACGCCCGTCAGCGAATCGCCCACGACGGGCACGATGCTGGCGACGCCGTCCAGGCCGAAGCGGATGCCCGTGCCCGGGATGGTCCAGCGCGAATCGAGCAGGTGGGACAGGTCGCGCAGGTGTGCGATGGCCGCAGGATCGACGCGGTGCGGACGGTGGTGGGCCATGGCGGTTCGGGCAGGCCGGTCAGCGGACGGAGACGATCACCCAGATCGCATGGATGATGCCGGGAATATAGCCCAGGATCGTGAGCAGGATGTTGATCCAGACATGCAGCCCGATGCCGACCTGGAGGAAGACCCCCAGCGGTGGCAGCAGGATGGCAAGCACGATGCGCAGGACGTCCATGTCTCCCCTCTGTCTTTGTTTCCGGTGACGCGGCCTGATGCCTTTAACCCTTCCGGCAGCCGTTCGTTCCGGGTGCCCGCCGTTCTCCGGCCGTCACCGTTCCGGCGGCGGAGACGGTTTGCGCGGCGGTGTCCGGCTCAGTGAGCGCTCCAGCGTCGCCCCGCCCCGGCCCAGCCGCGGCGGCGGATAGCCGGTGCCGGGCAGCGGCTCCGGCCGCAGGGTGGAGTCCAGTTGCCTGTCCGTGGGGGCCAGGGGCGGCGGTGGCCGCACCGCCTGGTCCTGGCGGTACAGGCTGCGGCGCAGTTCGTCCGTCTCCCGCCGCTCGATCGGGTCCAGCCGGCCCAGCGCATCCAGCCGCTCCCGCTCGCGCAGGTCCGGGCCGACCTGGTTGCGGTAGCTCCGTGCCCGCTCCTGCTCCAGAACGGACGGCGCCGCCGGCCGCCGGCCGGTGCTGGTGCCCGGCGGGTCCAGCAGCGGGTTCTGCGCCGCGGCCGGCAGGGCAGCGGTCAGGGCCATCAGGGCCGCCAGGACGGCGATGAGGGAAGGGGCGGGCTTCATTCCCCTCAGATGGCGCGCGGTCCGGGCCTGGGCAACGGCACGCCGGCGGATACCGCCTACAGGTTTATCCGCCGGAGAAAAATACTTGCAATGAGAGCGCTCTCATTACTATAATTGCCTAATCGAATACTTGTACTCACTTTGCGCGCCGGGGCTCCCCTGGCGCCGCCGCGGCCGTGCGCCCGGACGTTCCCAGCCCGGAATCCTTGCGACAGGAGGTCCCCATGCCGTCCTCACCCACCCCCATGCCCGCGCCGCGTACCGCGCGTGGCCCTGGCATCCGCAGTCTTCCGGCCGCGCTGCTGGCCGGTGCCTGCCTGCTTCTGCCGGACCCGGTGCGGGCGGCGCTGACCTGCACGGCCGTGCAGCAGTCCGTCGATGGCGACTTCAATTTCCAGAACCAGGGGGTGCTGAAGGACAAGAACGGTAAGACGTATAAGGTGTTCAGCACGGCCATCGACGCCAGCATCCAGTCGAACTGTTCGGGTGACTGGACGAACCCCACGGATAACTGGCTCTATGGGGAGGATAATTTCCTCTACAAGAACAATCCGCTCAAATATACCTACAAGGGCGCGCAGCAGGCCGCCGCGGTCCGGACGCAGACGCAGCCCAGGCGCTACCAGTGCGCCGACAACGGGAACACGGTCGGCTACTACGCCTATTCCCGCAGCGGCAGCACGGTGGAACTGGATTTCCTCTGTACCGTCCCGGCCTACCAGGGCCAGGGCTACGGGCTGGCGATGATCAACGATGCGATCGGGAAGAACGTCGATCCGAACAGCGAGACGCCGAACTTCACCTTGAGCATCCTCGCGCACAAGGCGGCGATCAGCTTCTACAACGGCCTGACTCTGAGCTGTTCGCAGGAGATGATGGAGGACGTGCAGGCCAACATCTACACGCGCCTGATCGCCGTGACCAAGGGGGTCGGCACCGCGCCCCCGACCTATACGACGATCGACCGCAAGGCCCGCTGCGTCGATCTCGTCCAGACCTCAACCACGCCGGAGTTCAAGGGCCGGATCGACTATGCGGCGTCCTGCACCGGCCTCACCGACTATCAGACCGCGGCTGAGGGGGCGCAGGAACTTTCCGAAATCTTCGGTGAACCGGTCTTCTCCAACGCCAGCCCCTGTCCGGGGGAGCCCGATCTCTACGGCTTCGGGGATGTGGCGACGGCGGTCAAGGCCGCAGTGACGGAGTATGGCGGGCAGTGACGGTCCGCCCTCAGGCCAGCCGCAGCAGGGCCGACACGGCGCCGTAGAGCATCAGCGCCAGTGTCGCCAGGTAGAAGATCTTCACCCCGCGGTCCAGCCTGTCCTCCCGCGGCCGGCGGTTCCGGCCCTGTCCGTTCTCCGTCATGTCGGTTCTCCCTGTCCCGCGGCGTGCCGGGACCGCGGCTTGGCGGCCGCGGTCCCGGCCCTGTATAGGTAACGCGCCAACGCCCGGCCGGGCGCCGGTGCCGCGTCGCCCAGGGAAGCGCCCCGATGCTCCAGATCACCCCCTTCATCGCCCTTGACGAGGCCGAGCTGCAGGAGAGCTTCCTGCGCGCCGGCGGTCCCGGCGGCCAGAACGTCAACAAGGTGGAGACGGCGGTGCAGCTCCGCTTCGACGTGGCCGCCTCGCCCTCGCTGCCGGACTGGGTGAAGGCGAAGCTGCGCACGCTCGCGGGCCGGCGCATGACGGACGAGGGCGTGCTCATCATCACGGCGCAGAAGTACCGCAGCCAGGAGCGCAACCGCGAGGATGCCCGCGCCCGGCTGGTGGAACTGATCGCCAAGGCGACCGAGCGCCAGCCCATCCGCCGCCCGACCCGTCCCACCCGCTCCAGCCAGAGGGAGCGGATGCAGAAGAAGTCCGTCCGCGGCCAGGTCAAGAAGCTGCGCGGCCGGGTCGATCCCGACTGACGGGCGCCGGGCCAACCCTCCTTGCAGGAAGTACCGGTATCCGGTAGTATCGGGCGATGCAGTACGTCTGGGATCGGCAGAAGGCTGAAGCGAACCGGCGAAAGCACGGTGTCTGCTTCGGGGATGCGATCCCGGCCCTGGAAGACCCTGACCGCCTGGAGCGGATCGACGATCGCTTCGCCTATGGCGAGGAGCGGGTCCAGACGATCGGGGCTGCGGCAGGCGGCATCCTTTTCGTTGTCACCACGGTGAACGAGGAAGAGACCTGCCGCATCCTGTCGGCCCGCCGGGCGACCCGCGATGAGAAGGAGCGATACCGTGCCGGCGACCCGGACTCCTGGTGACCGTCCCCCCGCGGGGCGGACCGATTGGGACCGGCTTTCCACCCTCTCCGAGGAGGAGGTGGTGGCGGCGGCCCGCTCCGATCCGGACGCCCGGCCCTTGACCGCCGGGCAACTGGCGGAGATGCGTCGTGTCTCGCGGGTCAAGGTGATCCGCCAGCGCCTCGGCATGACGCAGGCGGAATTCGCCCAGGCTTTCCGACTGCCGATCACCACCCTGCGCGACTGGGAGCAGCACCGCAGCCGCCCCGATGCGCCGGCCCGCGCCCTCCTGCTCGCCATCGAGCGCGATCCCGAAACCCTCCGCCGGCTCCTCGCCTCCGCGGCCGAATAGGGCCTTCTTCTCCCGTGACCCATTCCGACGTCCTCATCATCGGGGCCGGCGCCGCCGGGCTCTATGCCGCCATCTTCGCCGGCCGCCGTGGCCGGCGGGTGCTGGTGCTCGACCATGCCGACGCGGCGGGGAAGAAGATCCTCATCTCCGGCGGCGGGCGCTGCAACTTCACGAACCTGGAGGCGGAGCCGCGCCGCTTCCTCTCCGCCAACCCGCACTTCGCCATCTCGGCGCTGAAGCGGCACACGCCGCACGACTTCCTGGCGCTGGTGGAACGGCACGGCATCCCCTGGCACGAGAAGAAGCTGGGCCAGCTCTTCTGCGACCGCTCGGCCGCGGATATCGTGACCATGCTGCTGGCCGAGGCGGCGGACGCGGACGTGACGATCCGGCTGGGCTGCCGGGTGGATGCGGTGTCCCGGCCGGACGGCAGCGACGGCGCAAGCAGCCGCGGCTTTCTGGTGGAGACGGGGCAGGGGCGCTTCACGGCGGACAGCCTGGTGCTCGCCACCGGCGGCCTCTCCATCCCGAAGATGGGGGCGACCGACTTCGCCCACCGCGTCGCCCGCCAGTTCGGACTGCCGCTGGTGGCGCCGCGGCCGGGGCTGGTGCCCTTCACCTTCGCACCCGACGATCTGGCCCGGACGCAGGATCTGTCCGGCATCGCGCTGGACGGCGCCGTCTCCTGCAACGGTGCGCGCTTCCGCGAGGCGCTGCTGCTGACCCACCGCGGCCTCTCCGGTCCCTCCATCCTCCAGGTCTCCAGCTACTGGCGGGAGGGCGATCCGGTGGTGATCGACCTGTCGCCGGACCGCGACCTGCTGGCCCATCTGAAGGATCTGAAGCGCGGCCGCCCCCGGGCCGAGCTGAAGACCGTGCTGGCGGAGCTGCTGCCCCGCCGCTTCGCCGAACGGCTGCTGGAGGCGGAGCTGCCCGCCCAGGGCGTCACGGGGCGCCCGATGGCGCAGATGCCCGACCGCGAGCTGGCGGCCCTGGCCGGCTTCCTGCATGCCTGGACGGTGCGGCCGGCGGGGACGGAGGGCTACCGCACGGCGGAGGTGACGGTGGGCGGGATCGACACGGCGGCGCTCTCCTCCCGCACCCTGGAGGCGAAGGCGGTTCCCGGCCTCTTCGCCATCGGGGAGGCGGTGGACGTCACCGGCTGGCTGGGCGGCTACAATTTCCAGTGGGCCTGGAGCAGCGGCCACGCCTGCGGCATGGCGGCGTAGGCGGGGCGGGGGCGGGGCGTAGGCGTGGCGGCGTAAAGGGGGGCGGTCAGTCCGCCCCGTCGCGCGCGGCTTCCGTCCGGCCCGCCCCTGTCCGGCCTGCCCACGCCCGGAACGGATAGGCGAGCTGGCCCAGGAACCCCGCCGGCACCGGGTCGTCGCAACCGATCCCGGCCGGCGGCCGGCGGTCGGGCAGGTAGCGGGTGCCGAACACCACGTCCCAGAGGATCAGGTTCTCGCCATAGTTCCGGTTGCCCTCCGCCGGGTCGCGGCTGTGGTGCCAGCGGTGCAGCTCCGGCGTGCTGAACACCCAGTTCAGCGGGCCGCAGCGCATGTCCACATTGCAGTGGGTCATG
The DNA here is from genome assembly GCF_000016185.1 of Rhodospirillum centenum SW. Classification (NCBI taxonomy): domain Bacteria; kingdom Pseudomonadati; phylum Pseudomonadota; class Alphaproteobacteria; order Rhodospirillales; family Rhodospirillaceae; genus Rhodospirillum; species Rhodospirillum centenum. The sequence goes on along the minus strand of NC_011420.2, from coordinate 1,757,684 downwards.
AAGCCGACATAGGTGGTGATCGCCAGCACCCAGAGGATCACGTCCTTCGGCGCGCCCACGGCCAGCGCCAGCACCAGGGCGAAGGAGGTCTTCCAGAGGGAGTCCAGGAAGTGGAAGCGCCCGGTGTTGACGACCCAGAGCCGGGTAACGCTGTGGTGGACGGCATGCCAGCGCCACGCCGCCGGCCACTCATGCGCCAGCCGGTGCGCCCAGTAGAGCCCGAACTCCGCCACCAGCAGGCCCAGCGCCACCTGCGCCGCCAGCGGCCAGCCGCCCGGCCAGAAGCCGCCGGCCTCGACCGGCCCGGCCTCCGCCACCCCGGCCAGCGCGGCCGACGCGGCGATGGCCTGACCGATCCCCTTGTTCAGGGCGGTGTGGCCGATGTCGTTGAAGATCTGCCCGTCCGACCGGGCCCAGCCGCGCTCGAAGGGCATCAGCCGCTCCAGCACCAGCAGCACCGCGGCCAGCCCGAAATAGGTCAGGTTGAAGGCCAGGACGGGCCGGCCCGCGGCCCAGCCGATGCCGTAGCCGACGATGCAGGCTGTCAGCAGCACCGGCCACAGCAGCGCAGCGAGAAGATGGCGCATGGAACATCCCTTCGCTTAAATCGCGTTAGGTTATCGCCCGTGCCCCCACCTTCGCGCAAGCGCCGGGGGGCTGACCGTCCGGAGAATAGGCGTCGATCATGAACAAGCTGCGCATCGGTCTCGCCCTCGGCAGCGGGGCTGCCCGAGGGTGGGCCCATATCGGCATTCTGCGTGCGCTGGAGGAGCAGGGGCTGCGGCCCGACCTGATCTGCGGCACCTCCGTCGGCGCGCTGGTCGGGGGGGCCTGGCTGACCGACCAGCTCGACGACCTGCAGCAATGGGCCGAGGGCATGGGGATGATCGAGCTGCTGAAGCTGATCGACATCACCTTCTCCCGCGGCGGCCTGGTGGCCGTGGAGAAGGCGTTCGAACGCTTCCGCAACGAGAAGACCGACATCGCCATCGAGACGCTGCCGATCCCCTTCGCCACCGTGGCGACGGACATCGCCACCGGCCGCGAGATCTGGCTGCGCGAGGGTCACCTGCTGGACGTGGTGCGCGCGTCGGCCGCCATGCCCGGCCTGTTCCCGGCGGTGGAGCATGACGGACAGTGGCTGGTGGACGGGGCGCTGGTCAACCCGGTGCCCGTCTCCGTCTGCCGCGCCATGGGGGCCGATGTGGTGATCGCCGTGAACCTGAACGGCGACCTCTCCACCCTGCCGCGGCTGGCGGCGGCCACGGCCGCCGCTGCCATCCCCGGCGCCGCAACGGCCGAGGCGGTGCCGCCCGACACGGCCCCGCCGCTGGTCAGTACCGGCATGCCGCGGCTGGGGGAGGGGCCGTTCGCCCAGATGCTGGGCCGCGTCACCGCCACGGTGGGGGAGCGGACCCGCAGCCTCGCCCAGCAGGTCCTGGGGGAGAAGCAGCCGATGCCGAACGTGCTGGAGATCCTGGCCGGCTCCATCGACATCATGCAGGACCGAATCACGCGCTCCCGGCTCGCGGGCGAGCCGCCGGACGTGCTGATCCAGCCGCGGCTGGGCCATATCGGCATCCTGGACTTCGACCGGGCGGAGGAACTGATCGCCATCGGCCATGCCGCGGCGGTGGCGATGCGGCCGGCCATCGACTTCGCCGTGCGGCGGGGCTGACGCCCCGACACCCGCCCGTCGCTGCGCCCCGGCCCGCCTCTCAGCCGGCCGGGTCCAGCAGCATCCAGGTCAGTTCGTGCTTGTTGTGCGACAGGTGCAGCAGCCGCGATCCCGGGATCGCGGCGAAGCTGCGGGCCGTGGCGTGGTCCGTTTCGCCCTGGAACTTCAGGGTGCAGACGAAGTTGCGCACCAGCCCCGTCTCCCGCCAGCCCTCCACCAGCCGCAGCAGGCGCGTGGGGTAGCAGATCACGTCGCTGCACAGCCAGTCCACCGGCCCCACCTCCGCCGGCTTCAGGCCGAAGGCGCTCTCCTGCCGGACCTCGACGCCGGGCAGTCCGGCGATGGCCGGGTCCAGCGGCGCCTTGTCCACCGCCAGCACCCGCGCGCCCAGGGAGTGCAGCACCCAGGTCCAGCCGCCGGGGCTCGCCCCCAGATCCAGGCAGACGCTGCCCGGACCCGGATGCCGGCCGGCCAGGGTGAAGGCTTCCCACAGCTTCAGATAGGCACGGTTGGGCGGGGCCGTCCGGTTCTCCTCGAACACCACCTCGCCGTTGCGGAACGGGCTGGAGCAGCGGGCGGCTGCCAGGATCGTCGTCTCGTCCAGCAGGGTCCAGGAGCCCAGCGGCGCCGTCGGCGCCGGGTCGGGGAAGGCCAGCGGCCGGGCCGAGACGTGCGGCAGGTTCTCCTGGATGAGCTGCGTGCGCCGGTGGTGCGCCGCGGCATAGGGGGCCCAGTTGCGCTGGATCGCGCGCAGCGCCTTCGCCCCCTGCTTGATCGAGGCGATCGGGATGCGGACCGGGTCATACCAGATGTTCTGCGCCCAGGCGGCGGGGCGCGGCGGTCCTTCGGCCAGCACCAGCCGGCCATGGACGGACTGCACGGGCCCCAGTTCCTCCAGCAGCGGGTCGAGGTGGTCCTCGGCCGCGAGATAGGCGGTAAGCCCGGTCGGTTCACCGACCGGGACGGCAGCAGACGGGTCCGGATGGGTCACGGGGCACGCGCGGGCGGGTCGGAGAATGGGCGGAGAGCGGGGAGGGGATGCGGGCGAAGGATCAGGGCTGCATGTCGGCCGAGGCGATGACCGCCTGGGTGCGGTTGCGCACGCCCAGCGACCGCATCACGGCGGTGACGTGGATCTTCACCGTCCCCTCCGACAGGCCCAGCTCATAGGCGATCTGCTTGTTCGACTTGCCCTCGCGCAGGCAGCGCAGCACGTCGCGCTGGCGCTGCGTCAGGGCCGGCATCCCCGGGCCGGAGGCATGGCCACCGCCCTGCGCGGCGGACCCGCTGGACTGTCCCTCGCCCTGGATCGCCGCCGGGGGCACGTAGATGCCGCCGGAGAAGACCAGGTTGAGCGCGCTCAGCATGATCTTCACGCTGGAGGATTTCGGGATGTAGCCCGAAGCGCCGGCATCCAGCGCCGCGCGCACGTCCGACTGGCTTTCCGAGGCGGAGACGATGACCACCGGGGTGCCGGCCTGGATCTCGCAGATCTGCTGGATGCCCGGGAAGCCCGGCCAGGACGGCATCTGGAGATCCATCAGGATCAGGTCGAAGTCCTGATCGCCCTGGCACAGCTCCATCACCTCGTCGAACGTGCCCGCCTCGAAGAAATTCGCATCTGCATCGAGCTGGGTCAGCAGGCGGCACAGGCCCTCGCGGAATAGAAGATGGTCGTCGCCAATCAGAATGTTCATGTCAAATCCTGCTGAGCGTGCTTCCGGCCGCGCGCCGAGGGCAGTCCGGGACTGCATCCCTGATTGAATCCGCCGATCCGTCGTCGGCGGTGGACGCGAGTTCCCGATGGCGACAACGGCCTACTAGTACAAAAGTTCACCCCACCTGTCATCAGGCTTCGGCGCTGTCCTTCCGACCCTCCGCTTCTCGTTCTAGACCGAAACGGGCACGGTGCGGGCAACCATTTCGTAGCGACGCCCCTAGCCGTCCGGGCTAGGCTAACCCTCCAATACCGCGATCGAAAAGCCATGACCGGGCAGGGCCAGATGGCGGGCATCGCCGGCGACCGCGCCGGGGGCTCCGGCCTGTGCGACGATCACAAGGGCGGCGTCGCCGGCCGGCTCCCACACGGCGGGGTCGCGGCCCAGGTTGAACAGGCAGAGCAGGGGGGGCGCGCCCGCCATCTCCCGCACGAAGGCCAGGATCGGCTCCGGCGTGTCCAGGAAGCGGATCGTGCCACCCGTCAGGGCCCGCTGCCCCTTGCGCCAGCGCAGGAATGCGCGGGTGAAGGCCAGCACGCTGTCCGGATCGCCCTCCTGGGCGGCGACGGACAGCGGCAGGTGCGCGGGCGGGACCGGCAGCCAGGGCTCCACGTCCGGGGCCGTGAAGCCGGCCGACGGCGCCTGTGTCGTCCAGGGCATCGGGGTCCGGCAGCCGTCGCGGCCCTTGAACTCCGGCCAGAAGGTGCGGCCATAGGGGTCCTGGAGCCGGTCGTAGGGCACATCCGCCTCCGGCAGCCCCAGCTCCTCCCCCTGGAACAGGAAGACCGTGCCGCGCAGGCAGCCCAGCAGCGCCACGAGCTGGCGGGCGAAGGCGGCGTCGCGCTCCGGCCCGCCCCAGCGGGTCACCGGGCGCATGACGTCGTGGTTGCCGAAGGCCCAGGCCGGCCAGCCGCCGCCCGGCTGCCTCTCGAACGCCTCCAGATGGCCGCGCAGGCTGCCGGCGTCGAACGGGCAGCTCAGCAGCGAGAAGCCATAGGCCGTGTGCAGCCTGTCCGCGCCCGCGACATAGCGGGCGCAGGTGCCGACGCTGTCGTCGTCCGATACCTCGGCCACGGTGAAGGTGCCGGGAAATTCGTCCATCAGGCGGCGCAGCCGGCGCAGCACCTCCAGCGTCTCCGGCTGGGTCTTGTCGTAGAGGTGGGCCTGCATGCCATAGGGGTTGCGCTCCGGCACGCCGTCGGTGGCGCGGGCCGTGCGGGGCGGGTTGTCCCGCAGCAGCCGGTCGTGGGTGTAGAAGTTCGCCACGTCCAGGCGGAAGCCGTCCACGCCGCGCTCCAGCCAGAAGCGGCATTCGCCCATCACCGCCTCCACCACCTCCGGATTGTGCAGGTTCAGGTCGGGCTGGCTGGTCAGGAAATTGTGCAGGTAGTACTGGGCCCGGCGCGGGTCCCAGGTCCAGGCCGACCCGCCGAAGACGGACAGCCAGTTGTTCGGCGGCGTGCCGTCCGGCTTCGGGTCGGCCCAGACATACCAGTCGGCCTTCGGACTGGTCCGGTCCCGCCGGCTCTCCGCGAACCAGGCGTGGCGGTCGGAGCTGTGGCTCAGCACCATGTCGATGACGACCTTCAGCCCCCGGTCGTGCGCGGCGGCCAGCAGGCGGTCGAAATCCTCCAGCGTGCCGAACATCGGATCGACCGCCCGGTAGTCGGCCACGTCGTAGCCGAAATCGTCCATGGGCGACGTGAAGAAGGGGCAGATCCAGATGCCGTCCACGCCCAGCGAGGCGACATGGTCCAGCCGGCGGGTGATTCCCTCCAGGTCGCCGATGCCGTCGCCGTTGGTGTCCAGGAAGCTGCGCGGATAGATCTGGTACAGCACCGCCCCGCGCCACCACTCCGCCTGCGCGCTTCCCGGCCGCCCGGTTTCCGTCCGCCCGGTTGCCGCCTTGCCGCTGCCGTCCATCGGTCCGCTCCGCTTTCCAGGGTCTGTTGCCCGGGCCGGCCGTCCGCCGCCCGCAGGGTGCGTAACGCCGACTGTCCTAGCAGAGTGCCGCGGCCCGCGCATCCGCTGCCCGCACCGGCGCGCCCGCGCCTTCTCCTGCCGCCGCGCAGGCCGGCCTTCTGGACCCCCGGCATCCGTGGCACCATCTGTCAGGGAACGAGGAACCAGCACGGGGGACCCATGGCGGACCGCACGCTGCCGACCGGGACGGAGGATGCCGGGACAGAGACCCGCCGACAGGTGGACGCCTTCCTGCGCAAGGTGGCGACGCTCTCGCCGCGCCCGGCGCCGGGCCGGCGGGGCCGGCTGGTCTTCGCCCTGGACGCCACCGCCAGCCGGCAGCCGACCTGGGACCGCGCCATGCAAATCCAGGCGGAGATGTTCGGGGCCGCCGCCGGGCTGGGCGGGCTGGCGGTGCAGCTCGTCTTCTACCGCGGTTTCGGGGAGTGCAAGGCCGGCCCCTGGCTGACCGGGGCGCCGGAGATGCTGCGGCGGATGACCGCCGTCACCTGCCAGGGCGGCCAGACCCAGATCGGCAAGGTCCTGGCCCATGCCCTCCGGCAGACCCGGGCGGAGAAGGTGGCGGCCCTGGTCTTCGTCGGCGATGCCTGCGAGGAGGACCCCGACAGGCTCTGCCATCAGGCGGGGGAGCTGGGACTGCTCGGGGTGCCGGTCTTCATGTTCCAGGAGGGCGGGGACGCCGCCGCCCGCACCGTCTTCCAGCAGATCGCCCGGCTTTCGGGCGGCGCCTGGTGCCCGTTCGATGCGGGCAGCGCGCAGCAGCTCAAGGACCTGCTCCAGGCGGTGGCGGTGTTCGCCGCGGGCGGCCGCCCGGCACTCCGCGACTGGAGCCGCGGCCGCTCGGAGACCGTGCTGCGGCTGACGCACCAGCTCGGCAAGGATTGAGATGGCGTATCTTCTTCTCGGCACCGGCCTTCTCCTCGGCCTCTATCTCCTGGTCCGCGGCCTCGCCACGGCCGATCCGCACCGGCTCGCCGCAGTGCTGCGCTGGACGGCCGTCGCGGTCGGCGTCGGGGTGGTCATGCTGCTGCTGGTCAGCGGCCGCTTCGTCCAGGTGCTCTACGCCCTGCCGCTGCTCCTGCCCTTCTTCCTGCGCTGGCGGGGGCTGCTGGCGCGGGCGAAGGCGGCGCTGGGGCCGACGCCGGGCCAGTCCAGCACGATCGAGACCGCCGGCCTGCGCATGTGGCTCGACCATGACAGCGGTCAGATGGACGGGGAGGTCCGGGCGGGTGCCGCGGCCGGGCGCGTCCTGTCGCAGATGTCGCAGGCCGAGCTGGCGGACCTGCTGGAGGAGCTGCGCGCCCACGATCCCCAGTCCGTGCCGCTGCTGGAAGCCTATCTGGACCGCGCCCATCCAGACTGGCGCGGGGAGGGGGCGGAGTCGGCCGGGGCGGGCCAGGGGGGCGCAGGGCAGGGTGGCGCAGGCGCTGCCCGCGGCGGGTCCGGCGGCATGACGCGGGACGAGGCGTGGCAGGTCCTGGGCCTGGAGCCAGGGGCGGACGAGGCCGCCGTGAAGGAGGCGCACCGTCGCCTCATGCTGAAGAACCACCCCGATCAGGGGGGCTCCACCTACATTGCCGCCAGGATCAACCAGGCGAAGGACATCCTCCTGGGCAGGGCGCGGGCCGGTTCCTAGACTTCCGTTCCGGTCCGCCCGCGATCCGGCTCAGTTGCCAGTGCGTTTAGGGCTGTGGCACAAGAAGGGCGGCCGGACGGTCCGCCCGTGCCCCGCTCTGCGAGTTCCCCAACTTCATGTTTCCGCCACGGAAATACCAGGGATCGTGATGTCCAGACCTGTGCGCAAGGCCGTCTTCCCGGTCGCGGGCCTCGGGACCCGCTTCCTTCCCGCGACCAAGGCCATTCCCAAGGAGATGCTGCCGCTCGCGGACAAGCCTCTGATCCAGCATGCGGTGGATGAGGCGAAGGCAGCCGGGATCGAGATGTTCTGCTTCGTCACCAGCCGCGGCAAGAGCCCGCTGGAAGACCATTTCGACCTCAACTTCGAGCTGAACGAGACGCTGCGCAGCCGCGGCAAGACCGACCTGCTGAAGATCGTCGAGGACATCCAGATCGAATCCGGCAACCTGTCCTATGTGCGTCAGGCGCAGCCTCTGGGGCTGGGCCACGCCGTCTGGTGTGCGCGGGAGTTCATCGGCAACGAGCCGTTCGCCGTGCTGCTGCCCGACGAGCAGGTGCTGGGCGAGCGTCCCTGCCTCGTGCAGATGATGGACGCCTACCGCGAGGTCGGCGGGAACCTGCTGTCCGTCTTCGAGGTCCCGCGCGAGCAGACGAACAAGTACGGCATCCTGGACGTGGACGGCGATGCCTCCGGCCGCACCATCAAGGTGAAGGGGCTGGTGGAGAAGCCGGACCCGTCGGTGGCGCCGTCCAACCTCTCGATCCAGGGCCGCTACATCCTCCAGCCGGAGATCTTCGACCACCTGTCGCGCTTCGAGAAGGGGGCGGGCGGGGAGATCCAGCTCACCGACGCGATGGCCCGGCTGATCGGCCGCCAGCCCTTCCACGGCTTCCGTTTCGAGGGCCGGCGCTTCGACTGCGGCGACAAGCTGGGCTTCGTGCTGGCCAACGTGGCCTATGCGCTGGAACGGCCGGACATGGCCGCGAAGGTCCGCGCCGCCCTCAAGGAGATGCTGTGACGGATCCCGTCGCCCCGGCCCCGGACCGGGGCAGGGGTGTCCGGTCCGGGTTCAGGCGATAAGGAGTCCCCATGCGCATTGCCATGATCGGGACAGGCTATGTCGGCCTTGTCTCCGGCGCGTGTTTCTCGGAGTTCGGCGTCGATACCGTCTGCGTCGACAAGGACCAGTCCAAGATCGAGCGGCTGAAGCGCGGCGAAATCCCGATCTACGAGCCCGGGCTCGACGATCTGGTGGCGAAGAACGCCAAGGCCGGCCGGCTCTCCTTCACCACCGATCTGGCCGAGGGCGTGCGCGGCGCGGACGCCGTGTTCATCGCCGTCGGCACCCCCTCGCGCCGCGGTGACGGCCATGCCGACCTGTCCTACGTCTATGCCGCGGCGGAAGAGATCGCCCGCGCCCTGGACCCGGACAGCTATACCGTCATCGTCACGAAATCGACCGTGCCCGTCGGCACCGGGCGGGAGGTGGCGCGGATCGTCCGCCGCACCCGGCCGGAGGCGGACTTCGATGTCTGCTCCAATCCCGAGTTCCTGCGCGAAGGCTCCGCCATCGGCGACTTCCTGCGCCCCGACCGGGTGGTGATCGGCACCGACAGCGACCGGGCGCGGGCGGTGATGCGGGGGCTCTACCGGCCGCTCTACCTGATCGAGACGCCGATCGTCATGACCAGCCTGGAGACGGCGGAGCTGATCAAGTACGCGGCGAACACCTTCCTCGCCACCAAGATCACCTTCATCAACGAGATCGCCGACCTCTGCGAGCGCGTCGGCGCGGATGTCCACGACGTCGCCAAGGGCATCGGGCTGGACGGCCGCATCGGGAAGAAGTTCCTGCACCCAGGCCCGGGCTACGGCGGCTCCTGCTTCCCCAAGGACACGCTGGCCCTGGTCCGCACCGCCGCCGACGCCGGGTCGCCCCTGCGCATCGTCGAGACGGTGGTGGACGTCAACGACCGGCGCAAGAAGGCCATGGCGGACCGCGTCGTCGCCGCCTGCGGCGGTTCCGTCGAGGGGCGGCGGATCGGCGTGCTGGGCGTGACCTTCAAGCCCAACACCGACGACATGCGCGACGCGCCCTCGCTGGACATCATTCCGGCGTTGCAGGCCGCCGGGGCCGCGGTCCACGCCTTCGACCCCGCCGGCATGCACGAGGCGGCACGGATGCTGCCCGACGTGACCTGGTGCCCCGACGCCTACGCCGCCCTGGACGGGGCGGACTGCGCCGTCATCATCACCGAATGGAACGAGTTCCGTGCGCTCGACCTGCGCCGCGTGCGCGAGGTGATGAAGGCCCCGGTGATGGTCGATCTGCGCAACGTCTACACGGCCGAGGACATGGAAATGGCCGGCTTCGACTACCATTCCATCGGCCGTCCCTCCCTTCTCAAGAAGCCCGCCCGCGAGCAGGCGTGATCTGAACAGGTGCCGACATGAGTCTTGCCTATCAGTTCCATCCCACCGTCCTGCGCGAATACGACATCCGCGGGATCATCGGCAAAACCCTCGGGCCCGACGACGCCCGCGCCATCGGCCGCGCCTTCGGCAGCATGGTCGCCCGCAGCGGCGGCAAGCGCGTCGCCGTCGGCTATGACGGGCGGCTCTCCTCACCGGGGCTGGAAGCGGCCCTGGTCGAGGGGCTGACCTCCACCGGCCTGCACGTCGTCCGCATCGGCCTCGGCCCGACGCCGATGCTCTACTTCGCCACCCGGCATCTGCCGGCCGACGCCGGCATCATGATCACCGGCTCGCACAACCCGCCGGACTACAACGGCTTCAAGATGATGCTGGGCAAGGCCCCGGTCTTCGGCGAGACGATCCTGGAGATCGGCCGGATCGCCGCCGCCGGGGACTTCGTGACCGGCGAGGGCAGTGCCGAGACGGTGGACATCCGCGATGTCTATGTGGACCGGCTGCTCCAGGACTATGACGGCACGACGCCGCTGAAGGTCGTCTGGGACGCCGGCAACGGCGCCACCGGCGACATCCTGCGCCGGCTGGTTAAGAAGCTGCCGGGCGAGCACGTCACCCTCTTCGACGACATCGACGGCACCTTCCCGAACCACCATCCGGACCCGACGGTGCCGGAGAATCTGGAAGACATCACCGAGCGCCTGCACGCCGAAAAGGCGGCGATCGGCATCGCCTTCGACGGCGACGGCGACCGCATCGGCGCCATCGACGAGAAGGGCCGCATCGTCTGGGGCGACCAGCTCATCGCCATCTACGCCGCCGACGTGCTGAAGACGCATCCCGGCGCCACCATCATCGCCGACGTCAAGGCCAGCCAGACCCTGTTCGACGAGATCGCGCGCCTGGGCGGCCATCCGCTGATGTGGAAGACCGGCCACTCGCTGCTGAAGGCCAAGATGGCGGAGACGGGCAGCCCGCTGGCGGGCGAGATGTCCGGCCACATCTTCTTCGCCGACAAGTACTACGGCTTCGACGACGCGCTCTACTGCGCCGTCCGCCTGATCGGGCTGGTCAGCCGCACGGGCCCGCTCTCGGCCCTGCGCGACCGGCTGCCGGCCGTGCTGAACACGCCGGAGGTCCGCTTCCAGGTGGACGAGGAGCGCAAGTTCGCCTCCGTCCGCGAGATCCAGGAGCGGGTGCGCGCCTCCGGTGCCCAGGTCAACGACATCGACGGCGTGCGCGTGACGACGCCGGACGGCTGGTGGCTGCTGCGCGCCTCCAACACCCAGGACGTGCTGGTCGCCCGCGCCGAGGCGTACAGCGCCGAGGGGCTGGAGCGGCTGAAGGCGTCGATCCGGGAGCAGCTCAAGCTCAGCGGCATCGCCGCGCCGGAGGGGTTCTGACCCCTCCGCCTCCGGCAGGGTGAAGTTCTGGAACGGGGCGCCGCCGCAAGGGGCGCCCCGTTCGCCTGTCGGGAGGGCGGTGGGCGTTATGCCCGCCGCTTGCGCACCCAGCCCAGCCGGAAGCCGATGAAGAGATAGGCGGCCATGACGACGGCCAGCGACACGAGATCGGGCCAGCCGATCGTCAGGTCCGCCGTCTGCGCCAGCGCCGGCTTGTCCGGGGCGATGCTGCCGACCAGCAGGATCGCCATCGTGTTCTGGGCGAAATGGATGCCGACCGCGGCCTCGATCCGGTCGGCCACCACCGTCACCGCCGCCAGGAACAGCCCCAGCACGACGAACAGCGGATAGGCCAGCAGGCCGTGCTGGGCATCCGCCCCCAGATGCCCCAGGGCGAACAGCAGGGCCGGTGGCAGCGCCGCCCAGAGGGGGCGCAGCAGCAGCCGGGTGCCCTGGAACAGGTAGCCGCGGAACAGCAGTTCCTCCGCCGACACCTGCAGGAGGATCACGGGCAGCAGCACGGCCGCATAGAGCGCCAGCCGCAGCGGCTCCACCCCCGTCAGTCCCAGCGCATCCTGCGTCCCCAGCGCCGTTTCCAGTGGCATCCGGACCAGGGATTCGGCAACCGCCAGCCCGACCCAGAGCAGGGCGGAACGGCCCGCCATGCCCCAGTCGAGGCCGCGCCGGGCGCCGGGCGCGATCAGGTCCCGGAAGGGGCGCCGGTGCAGCCAGGGCAGCACGACGGCCAGGAAGGGCACCAGCGTGCCCAGGCTCAGCAGCAGCGGCAGCACGCCGGTGAGATCGCCCACCAGGGTGGCCGCGGTGCCGGGCGTCATGCTCTCTGCCAGCCGGTGCAGGGCAGGATCGAGCAGAAGCAGCATCACCGCCGTCGCCGCCAGCAGCCAGAGCACGGCCAGCAGCAGGCCCACCGGATAGCGCCAGAAGCGGTCGCCGGCGGCGACCGCCATGTCGGCATAGCCGGGCGTGCCCGGACCGGCCGGCGGCAGCACGGAACCGGGGCTGGCCTCCCCAGCGGGTCGTGGCGGGTTCATCGGGCCGGCGGAACGGGAGCGGGGGTGCCGCCGGGGGTCACAGGCCCTGCTGCGGCGGCACGGTCAGGCAGCCCTGGCCGGCCTTGGCAAGCTGGGCGCAGGCCCGGCGGGCGGTCTTTTCGTCCAGCCCCATCAACCGGGCACGGTACAGGCTGCCCTTGCCGGTACTGACCTCCATGACGTGCGGGATGGCGCGGTCCAGCAGGGCTGGGGCGCGCTGCGTGGCATTGGCGACGGCACGCTGGCTGGCACTGCGGTCATTGAAGGCACCGACCTGGATGCCCCAGCCGCCGGGTGCCTTCTTCGCTGCCGGAGCGGCCGGTGCGGCGATGGCGGAGCTGACCAGTTGCAGGTCGCCGGCACTGCGGGCCACGGCTTCTGCCGCGTTCGCCATGGCGGTGACGACCGAGCCGCTCTCGTCCGGCTTGCGGCCGGGCGTGGGGCTGGCCGGGGTCCGGCGCGACGCCTTTCCGGGGGCCTGCACCCGCTCGGCCGAGGCGACCAGCATCGGCGTCGCGCGGCCCTCGAAGGCCTTGTCCAGCAGGTCGGCCATGTGGTTGTCACGCCAGACGGCCGTCTCGCCGCCGAAGACGACGCCGATCAGGCGGCGCCCGTCGCGCACGGCCGAGGCCGCGAGATTGAAGCCCGAGGCGCGGATGAAGCCGGTCTTCAGCCCGTCCATCCCGCGGTAGCGCGCCATCAGCCGGTTATGGTTGCCGTGGGTGACGCCCTTGTAGGTGAACTGGCGGGTGCTGAAGTACGGATAGTACTTCGCATGGTCCTGGATCAGCGCCTGCGCCAGCCGTGCCATGTCCCGCGCGGTGGAGAGCTGGCCGGCATTGGGCAGGCCCGAGGCGTTGCGGAAGGTGGTGCGGCGCATGCCCAGCGCCCGCGCCCGGTCCGTCATCATGCGGGCGAATTCGGTCTCCGTCCCGCCGATCGCCTCGGCCAGCACGACGGCGCAGTCGTTGGCCGACTTGGTGACCAGGGACAGGATGCAGTCCTCGGTGCGGATGGTCTCGCCCGGCTTCAGCCCCAGCTTCGACGGCGCCATGCCGGCGGCACGGGACGACACCTTCAGCCGCTGGTCCAGCGTCAGCTTGCGCGCGTCGAGCGCGTCGAAGGTCATGTAGAGAGTCATCATCTTCGTCATCGAGGCGGGAAAGTTCCGCGTGTCGGCGCTGGCCGCATGCAGAATCTCGCCGGTTTCGGCGTCGATGACGATGGAGGCGTACTTGGCCAGGGCCGTGCCGGGGGCCGCGAGCAGGAGCGCCAGAAGGGGAAGCAGCAGGAACAGCCGCCCCAATCGGACCGTTGCCGCCAACGGTCGGTTCTCGCTCGTCGTCGTCACGATGGAATGCCCCCTCGCCGAAGCCGCCCCCAACCTTTGTCGGTCAGGGTAAATGCGAAGCAAATCAGTGTCTACCAGAGATTCGTTGAGAGCGGGTTTCGACTTCGGTCACATTTCCGCCCTCCACTGTGACATCCGCATGTACCATCCCGGGCCGCTGCCGGCCTGTGACAAGCACCTCGCCGTCTGCGGCCGGCGTTCCCATGTTGTCCCCATGCGACAGTCCCAGACGTCCGCGGTTCTGGCGGTCCTGCTGGCCGCATCGCTGGCGGGGTGCGGTACCGCAGCCGCTCCGCCGTCCCCGGCCCGGCCGCCTGCCGGGCTGACCTGGGGCGGCTACCTGCATGGCGAGGATCTGCGGCAGGACTGCCGCGCCGGCACGACGGACCGTTACCGCATGGTCTTCAACGCTGCCCGTCCGGGCGAGCCGGTGCGGGTCTTCGATCTGGCCGGGCTGCCGGAGGCGGGCGGCGTCTTCGAGGCGCGGGAGCTGGCCGTGCCCAGCGTCGCCGCCATCGGGCCGGGCGATCCCTTCACCGCGGCCGGGGGCGATGTCCACCGGCTGGACCTGACGGCGGAGCAGTTCCAGGCGGTGGTGCTGCGCCTCGCCCTCGGCGGGGCCTTCCGCGGCGAGGCGTCCCACCTCGACCTCAGCGCCAGCAGGCTGCGCTGGTTCGCCACCGGCTGCCACGGGGGGTTCTACTTCCTGGCGGCCTACACCACCGGGCCGGGGCAGGCGGACGAGGTGGGCTTCCGTCCCGGTGCGGGCTTCCGTCCCGGTGTGGGCTTCCGTCCGGGGGCCGTCCTCCGCTCCGGCGGTCCGGCCCGGGCCGCCGTCAGGACGGGCCGGTCCCCGTTTCCGGCAGCAGCCGGTCCACCCAGGGCGTGTCCGGCAGGGCGTTGGCCAGATCGGTGATGTGCCGGTTCCACCAGTGCCGCTGTTCGATCAGGTCATCATAGTCGAACTGCGCCTCGCGCCAGCGCCGGTCGCGGGCGTGCAGGGTGACCAGATCGACCGGATAGCCCACGTCGGCCGAGCTGAAGCGGCTGCTGTCGAAGGACAGGTAGGCGATCTTCAGTGCCGTCGCCATCGGCGTGTCGGTGCGCAGCGCCCGGTCCAGGATCGGCTTGCCGTAGGTGGTGGCGCCGATGCTGAGATAGGGGGTGCGCTCGTCCACCTCGATCCAGTTCCCCTCGGGATAGACCAGGTACATGGTCGGCTCGGCATCGTCGCGCAGCCGGCCGCCGATGATGGCGTGCAGGTTGAAGGCCAGCTTGGACTCCTCCAGGCTGGCCTTGTCCTCCTTCGCCACGGCGCGCAGGCAGGTGGTGAAGGCGCCCACCGCCTCCAGCATCGTCGTCAGCGGGCGCGCGCCCGGCCGGGCCATGTCGCGGCGGAGATAGGCCAGGGTCTTGTCGCGCACGCTGCGCAGGCCCGAGGTCATGACGAAGAAGCGATGGTCGCCGTCGCCCACCATCCTGTCGCCCACCATCCTGTCGCCCGCCATGCCGTCACCCATCATGACGATCTTGCGGGCGGCCGAGACCTGCGTGCCGCTGGTGATGCGCCCGTCGGACAGGCCGATCAGCCCGTCGCGGATCTTGATGCCGAGGCAGTAGGTCATGGCTGGGGCCGGTCGTTCCGCACGGCGGACATCCTGTCACGCCTCCGTCCGGCTGTCACGCCTCCGTCCGGGGCTCAAGCAGCCACTCTCCCCATAAGGGTATATTGCATTGCACAAAAACCTGGTTGACCATGCCTGCGGATCGCCGATATAAGGGTTGTGCTGCACTGCAACATGATCCCGCCCGGTCCCGTGTCCGCCACGGTCCGGCCCGCCCTGGTTCCGCCCGGCGCTGTCCGGGCCGGCGCCTCCGGCCTGGGGTCCGACGCGCAGTCGGCACGCTGCCGGCCGGCGGAACCGCCGCGGCCGGCAGGACGCAACCAGGGGACCCCGGGGCCCGCGACGGGACCGGCGTCCGGAGGAGATCAGCGATGACGACGCGCACGAGGAAGGCCGCCGACGCGGCTGTGGAGCAGACCACCGGCACCACTGAAGCAACCGCGCAGGGCATGCAGGACGCCGCGACCCGGAAGGTCGAAGAGGCCCTGACCTACACCAAGGGGCAGGTCGAGAAGGCCACCCGTCAGGCGTTCCAGGTCTATGACGACGCCGCCGGCTTCCAGAAGGACAACATCGACGCGCTGATGCGGTCCGGCACCATCATGGCCCGCGGCTTCGAGAACCTGTCCAAGGCCATGCTCGCCTTCACCCAGACCCAGGTGGAGCAGAACGTCTCCGCCGCCAAGGCCATGCTGGGGGTGAAGACCCTGCGCGAGCTGGTCGATCTCCAGACCGAATTCGCCCGCGCCAGCTTCGACAGCCTGATCGCCGAGGCGACGAAGGTCTCCGAGATGTCGGTGAAGGTGACGAACGAGGCGCTGGAGCCGCTCTCCGCCCGCGTCAACGCCGCGGTGGAGCAGATGGCGAAGCCCAAGCTCGCCGCCTGACCGCCGGACGGCGTGACATCTGCGGGACGGTGCGCCGTGCCGCCTCCAGGGAAACCCGGCGGCAATCAACCGCCGGGTTTTCTGTTTCCGGGTCCGGGGCGGGTGTCCGGACGGACGGCCCGGGGCTGTCCGTAAGGATATTGCAAGGGTTGTCCGGTCTGCGGCGCAAGTCGCCCCTTCCAACCGGCGCCTCGGATTTCATATGATTGGACGTAGGAAGACCGTTCGTGACCGCGACCCCAGAAAGCCATGGCCGACAGTGACAAGCACGGGGACGAGGGACCTTCGACGGGTGTGGTCGTCAAGGCCAAGCCCAAGACCAAGAAGCCCTCGATGTACAAGGTTCTGATGTTGAACGACGACTACACCCCGATGGAGTTCGTCGTTCACGTTCTGGAGCGTTTTTTCAACAAGAACCGGGAGGAGGCCACGCGGATCATGCTGCACGTCCACCGCCGTGGCGTGGGGGTCTGCGGTGTCTTCACCTACGAGGTGGCGGAAACGAAGGTCACGCAGGTGATGGATTTCGCCCGCCAGCATCAGCACCCTCTGCAATGCACCCTGGAGAAGGATTAGCCCGGAATGCTGTCGCGTAACCTCGAGCAGACGCTCCACCGAGCCCTGGCCTTCGCCAATGAGCGCCGCCACGAGTACGCCACCCTCGAACATCTCCTCCTTGCCCTGACAGAAGATCAGGACGCGGTCGCCGTCCTGCGCGCCTGCGGCGTGGACATGCAGAAGATCCGCGCCGACCTTGTCGAATATCTCGACAACGAACTCTCCAACCTGATCACCAACCGTCCGGATGACGCCAAACCGACCGCAGGCTTCCAGCGCGTCCTGCAACGGGCGGCGATCCACGTCCAGAGTTCCGGCCGTGAAGAGGTGACGGGAGCCAATGTGCTGGTTGCCTTGTTCTCCGAGCGCGAGAGCCACGCGGTCTATTTCCTGCAGGAGCAGGAGATGACCCGGTTCGACGCGGTGAATTACATCTCTCACGGCATCGCCAAGGCTCCCGGCCGCTCCGAAACGAAGCGCGCCTCGGGGGCGGACGATGACGCCCAGGCGGAGAAGGTCGTGAAGAAAGGCACCGAGGCCCTCGAAGCGTACTGCGTCAACCTCAACAAGAAGGCGGCCAGCGGCAAGATCGACCCGCTGATCGGCCGGGAGCAGGAGGTGGAGCGGACCATCCAGATCCTCTGCCGCCGCTCCAAGAACAATCCGCTCTATGTCGGCGATCCCGGCGTGGGCAAGACCGCCATCGCCGAGGGTCTGGCCCGCCGCATCGTCCATGGCGAGGTGCCGGAGATCCTGAAGAATGCCACCATCTTCGCGCTCGACATGGGCGCGCTGCTGGCCGGCACCCGCTACCGCGGCGACTTCGAGGAGCGGCTGAAGAGCGTCATCTCTGAGCTGGAGGCGCTGGAAGGCTCGATCCTCTTCATCGACGAGATCCATACGGTGATCGGCGCCGGCGCCACCTCCGGCGGGGCGATGGACGCCTCGAACCTGCTGAAGCCGGCCCTGGCCAGCGGCGCGCTGCGCTGCATCGGCTCGACCACCTACAAGGAATACCGCAACTACTTCGAGAAGGACCGGGCGCTGGTCCGCCGCTTCCAGAAGATCGATGTCAACGAGCCGTCGATCGACGACGCGGTGAAGATCCTGGAAGGGATCAAGCCCTACTACGAGAAGTACCACCGCGTCCGCTACACGCGCGACGCCATCCGCTCGGCGGTGGAGCTGTCGGCCAAGTACATCGGGGACCGCAAGCTGCCCGACAAGGCGATCGACGTGATCGACGAGGTCGGCGCCGCCCAGGCCCTGGTGCCGGAGTCCAGGCGGAAGAAGACCATCACCCAGAAGGATGTGGAGGCCGTGGTCGCCAAGATCGCGCGCATCCCGCCCAAGTCGGTCAGCCGCGACGACAAGGAGGTGTTGCAGAACCTGGAGCGCGACCTGAAGACCATGGTCTTCGGCCAGGACCAGGCGATCGACACCCTCGTCTCCGCCATCAAGCTGGCCCGTGCCGGCCTGCGCGATGCGGAGAAGCCGATCGGCAACTATCTCTTCTCCGGCCCGACCGGCGTCGGCAAGACCGAGGTGGCGAAGCAGCTCGCCCGCACCCTGGGCATCGAGCTGACCCGCTTCGACATGTCGGAATACATGGAGCGGCACACGGTCAGCCGTCTGATCGGCGCCCCGCCGGGCTATGTCGGCTTCGACCAGGGCGGCCTGCTGACGGACGCCGTGGACCAGCACCCGCACTGCGTCCTGCTGCTGGACGAGATCGAGAAGGCCCATCCGGACCTGTACAACATCCTGTTGCAGGTCATGGACCACGGCAAGCTGACCGACCATAACGGCAAGACGGTCGATTTCCGCAACGTCATCCTGATCATGACCACCAATGCCGGCGCCGCCGACATGGCCAAGGCCGCCATCGGCTTCGGCCGCGAGGTCCGGGTCGGGGAGGACGAGGAAGCGATCAAGAAGATGTTCACGCCGGAATTCCGCAACCGGCTTGACGCCATCGTCGCCTTCGCCGGCCTGACCCAGGAGACGGTCGCCCGCGTCGTGGACAAGTTCGTGATGGAGCTGGAGGCCCAGCTCAGCGACCGCGGTGTCACCATCGAGCTGTCGGACGAGGCGCGCGACTGGCTGGCCCGCAAGGGCTACGACCCGGTGATGGGCGCCCGCCCGCTGGCCCGCACCATCCAGGAGCACGTCAAGAAGCCGCTGGCCGAGGAACTGCTGTTCGGCCGCCTCGCCAAGGGCGGTGGGGTGAAGGTGGTGGTGAAGGACGACAAGCTCGACTTCACCTACATCGAGCCCAAGCCCGGCCGGGAGGAGGAGAAGGTCCCCGAAATGGTCGAGTGACGCGCGTCACCAGGACCGCCTTCACGACAGGCCCCGGGAGCGATCCCGGGGCCTGTTCTGTTCGATCAACCGGAATCCCGGCAGGCCCGGCCCCCCCTTGGCATAAGGCGGGGCTGACGGTTTCATACCGCCGCGCCTAAGCATTGACACATGGGAGCCACGGATAGCTGGTGAGGGAGCGTAGACGTTCTGGTGTGGCGGTGAGGGCGTTCCAGGCGTCGCAGCAGGCTTGGACGACGGCGTCGTAGTCGTCCAGGATCTGGTGGGACAGAAAGCGCTCGCGCAGGTACAGCCAGACGCGCTCGACCGGGTTGAGTTCGGGGCTGTAGGGCGGGAGCGGGACCAGCGTGATGTTGTCCGGGACGACCAGCGCCCGTGAGCCGTGCCAGCCGGCCTGATCGAGCACGAGCACCGCCTGGATGTCCGGTTCCAGGCTCCGGGAGAAGCCGTCCAGGAACAGGCTCATGACGGCAGTGGAGACGGTCGGCATCACCAGCGCGAAGTCGGCGCCGCTGGCCGGGCAGACGGCGGCGTAGAGCCAGGCCGAGGTGAAACGCTTGTCGCACAACCCGAGTGGGCGCTGCCCGCGCTCCCACCAGCGGTGTGCGGTGCGGCCCTTCTGGCCGATGCGGGCTTCGTCCTGGAACCAGAGTTGAAGGCGACGCTCCGGATGCGCGGTACCTGCGGCCTTCAGCGCTTCGCGCAGCCCCTTTTTTGGAAGGCGGCCTGGGCCTTGGCGTCGGACTGCGGGTGGCGGGGCCGCGTCTTCTGCTTCGACAGGTTGAGCCGGCGCACGATGCGCGAGAGGCTGGCCGGATGCAGCGTCTTGGCGAAGCGTTCGGCGATCACCTCGCACAGGATCGGCAGGGTCCATTCCACGCAGCCATGCCGCTTGGGATCGGGGCCGGCGAGGATGATGGCCTTGAGCGTCGCCTGCTCGCCTTCGCTCAGCCACTCCGGCCGGCCGGGCAGCGGGCGGTCGTAGAGCCCGGCTACGCCTTCCGCGTTGTAGCGCACAACCGCGTCGCGCAGGGCCTGGCGGTCCATGCCGGCCAGCCGCGCCGCTTCCGCCCGGCTCACCCCATCGAGCGCATGGGCGATGGCGAACATCCGCGCCGCCACCCGCCCTTTGCTCTCCCGACGCGCCAGGGCACGCAATTCGCTGGCGCTCAGGTCTTCCCGGATCGGCAACGCCGCTGGCATTCGCTCCTCCCCATCGCGATGGGGAATCGAATCACGGATTGCCGGCCTTGGGAATCCCTCTCAGTGAGTCAGCGGCTCCGCTCGCCGGTTTCACGCCCGATACCCGACGTCCGGTGCTTCCCCCTCACTCCCGCGCGGTTGCCGTGGCGGGCACCGCGTCGGGCACGGGCAGGGGGCCGCTCCCGCCGTCCCGGTCGTCCGCCGGCAGCCCGCCGCCGCGGCGCAGGGTGAGGGCGGCGATGCCCGCCGCGCTCACCAGCATGGCGGCGCCGAACAGGAACGGCATGCCGGGCAGGTGCAGCGGCGCCCCGGGGGCGGAGAAGACCGCCAGCAGGGTGCTGCCGATCATCGGTGCCACGATCATGGTCAGGCTGTTCAGGCTGGCCATGGCGCCCTGGATGGAGCCCTGTTCGTCGGCGCCGACGATGCGGCTGATGATGCCCTGCAGCGCCGGTCCGGCGATGCCGCCCAGCGCGCCCAGCGCGATCCCCGACAGGAACACCCAGCCCGCGGGCGCCAGGGCGTAGACGGCATAGGCCGCGGCGTTGGTCATCGCCCCGGCAATGAGCGCGCGCTTGTCGCCCAGCTTCGCCACCAGCGGCCCGACCAGCGCCCCCTGCACGAAGGCGGTCGCCAGCCCGACGGTCGTCAGCGACAGGCCGTTCTCGAAGCTGCCCCAGCCGAAGCGGGCCGTGGTGGAGAGCACCCAGACCGAGTGCAGCGCCCCGAAGGCCAGGAAGTTGCAGACGTTCGCTGCGGCCAGTCCCTTCACCACCGGATGCCGGGCCAGGGCCTTCAGCGACCCGGCCGGGTTGGCGCGCCGCCAGGAGAAGGCGCGGCGGTGCTCCGCCCGCAGCGACTCCGGCAGGACGAACAGGCCGTAGAGGAAGCTCAGGAAAGAAAGGCCCGCCGCCGCCAGGAAGGGCAGGCGTGGGTCGATCGAGCCCAGCAGACCGCCGGCCAGCGGCCCCAGCACGAAGCCGATGCCGAAGGCCGCTCCCAGCATGCCGAACGCCTTGGCCCGCTTCTCCGGCGGGGTCACGTCGGCGATGTAGGCGTTGCAGGTGGTGAAGCTGGCTGCCGTCACCCCGCTCAACAGGCGTCCGGCCAGCAGCCACCAGATGGTGGGGGAGAAGGCGACGATCAGATGGTCCACCGCCGTCCCGATGGCGGAGGCCAGCAGCACCGGCCGCCGCCCGAAACGGTCGCTCAGCGCCCCCAGCACCGGCGCGAACAGGAACTGCATGAGCGAAAAGCCGGCCAGCAGGATGCCGGTCCAGGTCGCCGCCACGTCCAGATCGCCGCCGACCAGCCGGCGCACCAGCTCCGGCATCACCGGGATGGCCAGGCCGAAGGCCAGCACGTCGAGCAGCAGGGTGACAAGGATGAAGGGGGCGGCGGCGCGGTGGGCGGACAAGGCGGGGTCGTCTCCAGGCCCCGGCCCCCCGATGCTGCTGGGAGAGGGGGAGGCCGGCAGGGGATGGCGGGTCGGGTTCCGGGCCGCACTCTACGCGACCCGGAGGCCCCCCGCATCCCCCGCCGCAGCGGGTCCCCTCAACGACTCATCCGCGCCCCCGGTCAGCGGCTCACCGGCCAGCGGCTCACCGGCTCACCGGCTGGGCGCCGCCACCGCCGCCCGCAGGCAGGGTGGCGGCCGGCGCATGGCGGGCCAGGTTGTCGTCGGAGTTGCGGTCGATCAGCTTGTTGTACGGATCGACGCCCACCGCCGCCGGCTCGCGGTCCACCACCAGCTCGATCACGGGATCGGCACTGTCGATCCGGTGCTTCTGGAGATAGATCACGTCGGCTGCGGAGAAGCCGGGGTCCGCCGGGTCCTTGGCGAACACACCGATGTCGATGCGGTCGTCCAGCGGCAGCGGCGTCTCTCGGCCCTCGCCATCGGCCTCCGCCTTGCCGGCGGCCAGCGTCAGCCGGACCTTGAACTTGCCGTCTGGGGTCCGCTCCACCGTGTGCGAGGCCACCTTCAGGTCGTAGAGCACGATCCGCTCGAACAGGTCGGTGATGAGCTGCTGGTGCTCCGGCCCCGCCTCCTCGCGCAGGATGCGCAGCAGGTCCAGGCTGGTCGGGTAGGGATCGGACCTGTAGCCGGTCTCCTTCACCAGCCGGGCCAGGGCGCGGTTCACCATGTCCTCCCCGATCTGGTCCTTCAGCGCGTACATCACCAGCGACCCCTTGCGGTAATGGATGTACTGCTGGTTCTCCACCCGGTAGATCGGCAGTTCCTCGCGCTCCTCGCCCCCGCGACCGCGCAGGTAGCGGTCAAGCTCGTACTTCAGGAAGCGGCGGATCTTGTCCGGTCCGTATTCCTTCTCCATGACCATCAGGGCGGAATACTGGGCCAGCGTCTCCGACAGCAGGGTCGATCCCTGCACGTCGCCGCCCATCACCTGGTGCGCCCACCACTGATGCGCCACCTCATGCGCCGTGACATAGAAGACATAGTCGATGTCCTCCGGATCGCGGTTGTCGGCGATGAAGCCGATGGACTCGGAATAGGGCACCGTGTTGGGGAAGGACTGGGCGAAGCTCTGGTAGGCCGGGAACTCCAGGATGCGGAGCTGCCGGTGCTGGTAGGGCGAGAAGGCGGCCGTGAAGTAGTCCAGCGACTTCTTCATCGCATCCAGCATGCGCGGCACGTTGTAGGCGTGCGGCGCATGGTAGTAGACGGACAGGTCCACGTCCTTCCATTTGTCCGTCGCCACCGTGTAGCGCGCCGACAGCCAGGAATAGAAGTTCAGGATCGGCGCATCCATCCTGTAATGGAAGTAGCGCCGGCCGTTCTCCATCCACTCCCGTTGCAGGTAGCCGGGGGCGATGGCGATCTGGTCCGGGCTGGTGGAGACGGTGGTCTCGAAACCGACCCAGTGGCTGTCCCGGCGCAGATAGTTGTGCCGCCGCGCCTCCTCGTCCTCCAGCTTCGCCATGCGGTCCAGCGGCTCCAGCCCGCGCTTGCGCCGCTCGTTGCGGTCCTTCAGCAGCATGTCGCGGGAGAAGCCGATGAAGGGCGCCACCTCCATGTTGTTCAGGAACGACCCGTTGTAGAGGATGCTGGTCACGTCCCCGTCGTTCTTGAAGCCCGGATTCTCCTGCCGCGTGGTGAAGGAAAGGTCCAGGGTCCCGCCGGGCTCCAGCGGCGTGTCCAGCGCGAAGATGAAGTAGTTGAAGTCGCGGTCCTCGTGCGTCGTCCGGGCGCCGGGGATGGCCTGGTCCACCACGTCCACATCGGGGCTGTAGAGGACATGGACCTCGCCCAGCGGCTGGCCGGTGCGGTTCTCCAGCACGTAGCGGCCGCGCGCCTCGTAGCGGCGGATCTCAGGATAGAGGTCGATATCGACCTTCACGTCGGTGATGATCGGCTGCGGCACGTCCTCGTACTGGCGGTAGGTCCGCTCGAACACCGCCTGCCGGTCGAGCTGCGCGTCGTTGGAGACGACCTCGTTCAGGACGTGCGTGTTGTAGGCGATCCAGCCGCCGGTCCCGACGAAGCCGGTCAGGCAGGCCGCCGCCAGCGTGGCGGAGGCGGGCGTCCAGCCGCGGCCCAGCCCCCTCAGCCGCTGCCCCAGCGGCGCCGGCACGGCCCCCGGCCAGAGCCGGTGGGCCAGCACCATCAGCAGCCCCGCGGCGAAGCCCCAGTACAGCATGAACCACAGCGCGGCCTTGGCGAAGTGGCCCCAGCCGTTCATGTCCGACAGCGGCACCGACGGCGTGCTGCCATAGATCAGCAGGTTGTCCGACAGCCCCATCTGGGCGGCGACGATGGTCAGCAGGAAGAAGCCGACCACCAGCAGCATGCCGACGAACTTGTTCGGCGACAGGGCCTGCACCAGGATCGACAGCACGCCGATGAACATCAGCGGCACGCCGAAGAAGAAGAAAAGCTGCCCGAGATACAGGTCCAGCTCGATGGCGGTGAAGCCGCGCAGGAGCTGGCTGACGATGCCGACCAGCGTCGCCACCGTGAACAGCGCGGCCACCACCACGGTCATCGCCGTCAGCTTGGACAGCACGAAGACCCAGCCCGGCACCGGGCAGGCGGTGACGATCTCATGCGTCTTCTGCTGCCGGTCACGCCAGACCAGTTCGGCCGAGTAGTAGACCAGCACGATCAGGGGCACGATGCTGAACGCCCCCATGATCAGGTTCGTCACCACCCGCGTCACCGGATAGACCTCGGTGCCGTAGAGCTGGTCCATCCCGATCAGGGCGCCGGTCGTGTTGAAGATGCCCAGGGCCAGGATCACCAGGAAGCCGGGGCTCTTCATCACGCCCACGGCCTCCAGCCGGGTGCGGGCGGCAAGCTGGCGCCACGCCGCGGCACCGGGAGCGGCACGGCGGGCTGCCGCCGGCGGACGACGGGCGGGAGCGACCGGGGCCGCTTCCGCCTTCTCTGCCAGCCGGCGCCGCCGGCCTTCGCTGCGCGGCTGCGTCCTGAAGCGGAACAGCGCCAGCGCGAGGCCGACCAGCACGACGGCGATGCCCAGCCAGAGCACCCGGTTCCAGAGCAGGAGCCCGTCGAACGGCACCAGCATCCCGTTGCGCTCGAACACCGTCCAGTAGCGCATCACCTGGCCGCTGGCGACGATGCCGAACGGGTCCAGCATGGCCTCCAGCGTCTGCGTCTCCGGCCCGTCGATGAGCTGGCGGGAGGTGACCCAGAGCACCAGCAGCGCGATCAGGCTGCTGTAGACGGCGAACTGGCTGCGCGTCGCGGCGGCCACGGCGAAGAACAGCCCGCTGGTCACCAGCAGGTTGGGCATCACCATCACGCCCAGGGCATAGAGATAGTCGCCGGGGCGGAACGGCCCCAGCGTCTCCGGGTCCAGCCACCACATGAAGCTGCCCAGGGCGGTGCCCAGGGGCGCTCCCAGGAAGCCCAGGATCACGGCGATGTAGGCGCCGGTGAAGCGCCCCATCAGGAAGGGCAGGGGCCGGAGCGGATAGGAATAGACGATGCCCGCCATCCCCGACTCCGGGTCGCGCAGGACCGTGCCGGGGATGATCGAGACGGGAATGAACATGCCGATCAGGCTCATGATCAGCATGGTCTGGACCACGGCGAAGGGCGAGTTGGCATGCGTGCCCCCGCCCGATCCGATCTGCACGTTGTCGATCACCATCGACAGGAAGGTCAGCAGGAAGAAGCTCAGGAAGCTGACCCAGAAGGCGGGCTGGCGGAGCTGGTAGCGCAGCTCGAAGGCGGCGATGCGGCCGAACATGGATGGACCCCCGGTGTCGGCTGCGGATCAGGCCGCGGCGCGGGCCGGGCCCGCGGCCCGGGTTTCGGCCAGCGTGGCGAAGTAGACGTCCTCCAGGTCGCCCGGCACCGGCTCGAAGCCCTCGCCCGGATGCGTGTCGGCCAGGACATGCAGCACGGTGCGGCCGGCCACCAGCCGGGTGGCGATGACGCGGAAGCCGCTGCGGTAGGCCTCCACCTCCTGGCGCGCCACGACCTTGCGCCAGACGCGCCCGTGCAAGGCCTCCACCAGGGCATGCGGTTCGCCCTCGGCGACGATGCGGCCGCCGACGATGATCGCCATGCGCGGGCAGAGGTCGGACACGTCCTCCACGATGTGGGTGGACAGGATGACCACGACGTGCTCGCCGATCTCCGCCAGCAGGTTGTGGAAGCGGTTCCGCTCCTCCGGGTCCAGCCCGGCCGTCGGCTCGTCCACGATGATCAGGGCGGGGTTGCCGATCAGCGCCTGGGCGATGCCGAAGCGCTGGCGCATGCCGCCGGAGAAGCCGGTCAGCGCCTTCTTCCGCACGTCGTACAGGTTCGTCTGCTGCAACAGGGCGGCCACCAGCTCCCTGCGCTCGCCCTTGTTCACGATGCCCTTCAGCATCGCCAGATGGTCCAGCATGTCCTCGGCGGAGACGCGGGGATAGACGCCGAACTCCTGCGGCAGGTAGCCCAGCGTCTGGCGCAGCCGCATCGGCTCGGCCAGCACGTCCATCCCGTCGAAGCGGATGCTGCCGGCGGTCGGCGTCTGCAGGGTGGCGATGGTCCGCATCAGCGTGGACTTGCCCGCCCCGTTCGGCCCCAGCAGGCCGAACATGCCGCGCGGCACCTCCAGGTTGATTCCGTCGAGGGCGCGCACACCGTTCGGGTAGGTGTGGCAAAGGCCGGTGATCGTCAGCATCCGGGTTCCCTGTCGTGGTCCGGCCCGGTGTCCTGCGGGCCTGGGTTGTATTGTGCCGGAGCCTATACGCGATCTGCGACCAGCGGCAAGGTCCGGCCGGATGGCAGCGAGCAGGACCGCTTTATCGCCGGCCGAGCCGGGGCTATACAGGGGGCCGCCGGCATGGCCCGCCTCCGGAGGCCGCGGCGGCAGGATGGATCGGCCGTGGCCCAGCAGCGCACCTACACCGACAAGGAAGTGAAGGATCTCCTCGCCGCCCTGGAGGGGCAGGCCCGCGAGGCCGTGCGGCTGGCGAAGAACGCGGAGGAGGAGGCGGCGAAGGACAGTTTCCTCGCCTACAACGACTTCCGTAACAAGGTGGGGGAGTTCAAGGCGCTCTGCATCCTGATCGAAGGGCGGCTGAAGCACCTCTCCTCGCCCCGTCTCCAGGAACTGCGGGAGGAGTACGCCCGGCTGGACATGCTGATGCTGGGCCTTCTGGTCCGCGCCTCCATGCGCTTCTTCTTCGTGCTGTCGGCCAAGACCATGCTGCCGGTGGGGGCGCGGGACATCTTCATCGCCGAGCTGCGCAGCCTGCACGAGGCGCACGAGAAGCTGTCCCGGCCGGACTATGCCGACAAGCTTGACGCGGCCCTGACCCAGGACCTGGACACGGCGGAGATGATCCTGGAAGAGATCATCCACAAGGCACCGTCGCTGTTGAAATTCGGATGAGCCCCATGCAGGCGCAGGACGCCCTTTTTCTCCGCCGGGCGGCGGAACTGGCCCGCCACGGCATGGACGCCGGGGCGGGCGGCCCGTTCGGGGCCGTGATCGTGCTGGACGGCACCGTGGTGGGGGAAGGCTGGAACCGCGTCACCTCCAGCAACGACCCGACCGCGCATGCCGAGATCGTCGCCATCCGGGAGGCGTGCGCCCGGCTGGGCCGGTTCGACCTGCGCGGCGCCACCGTCTATTCCAGTTGCGAGCCCTGTCCCATGTGCCTCGCGGCCATCCACTGGGCCCGGCTGGACCGGCTGGTCTATGCCAACACCCGGGACGAGGCGGCGGCCATCGGCTTCGATGACGCCCTGATCTACGACCAGATCCCGCTGCCCCCGGCCCAGCGCCGGCTGCCCTGCCATCACCATCCGCTGGCAGAGGCGCAGACGGTCTTCCGGGCGTGGGCGGAGAAGCCTGACCGCGTGCCCTACTGACCGCTCCTCAGTCTCCGATCCCGTCGCTGCGGATCAGGCGAACGCCGGCCGTCGCCAGCCGCGCCCGCGCGGACGCCAGCGAGCCGCCGGTGTCGATGGCGCGGCAGCCGTCCTCCACGACCAGCGCCTCGAAGCCGCAGCGCACCGCGTCCTCGGCCGAGAAGGCGACGCAGAAATCCAGCGCCAGCCCGGCGAAGACGCAGCGCCGCACGCCGCGCTCGCGCAACAGGCCGGCCAGCCCGGTCGGCGTCCGGCCGTCGTTCTCGGAGAAGGCGGAATAGCTGTCGATCTCCGGGCGGAAGCCCTTGCGGATCACCGCCTGCGCCATCGGCACGTCCAGGCCGGGGTGGAACTCCGCCCCTTCCGTCCCCTGCACGCAGTGGTCAGGCCACAGCACCTGGGTGCCGTAGGGCATCGCCACCGCCTCGAACGGCACCCGGCCGGGATGGGCGCTGGCGAAGGAGCGGTGGCCGGGCGCGTGCCAGTCCTGGGTCAGGATCACATGGGCGAAGCGCCGGGCCAGCCGGTTCGCCACCGGCACCACGGCATCGCCGTCCGGCACGGCCAGGGCGCCGCCGGGGCAGAAGTCGCGCTGGATGTCCACCAGCACCAGCATGTCGGTCTCGGCCGGAACGAAGCGGTCGGTCATGCTCTCTTCCTCGCCCTCTCGCGGGGGATGCCCCCGGGCCGCGCACCGTCGCGCCCTGCGGTCCCGGCGTCAATCCCGGTGATGCTTCCGCTGCCGGCGACCGCGGGTCGGTCCCGGCCCTGCCTGCCCGGCGTGTCAGGTCCCGCGTGTCAGGTCCGGCGGGCGGCGTGGCGCAGGATGGCCATGGCTTCCGCGTCGGAAACCTGGTCGAAGTCCACGTAATGCGCGCCCACGGCGCCGAAGTCGGCCGGGCTCTCCAGGCAGACGATCCCGTCCGCGGCGTCGGCCAGCCCGGCCAGCACGTCGGGCGGGGCCACCGGCACGGCCACGATCAGCCGGGCCGGCCGGTGCCGGCGCAGGGCGCGCAGGGCGGCGCGCAGGGTGCCGCCGGTGGCGATGCCGTCATCCACCACGATGACGGTCCTGCCGGCGATGGGGATGGCGGGCCGGCCCTCGCGGTAGTGCGCGGCACGGCGCTCGATCTCGGCCAGTTGCCGCTGCTCCTCGGCGGCCAGATGGTCCGGCGCCACCCGCAGCAGCCGGATCAGCCGCTCGTCCAGCACGGTCACCGGCCGCTCGCCGCCGCCGCCGACCACGGCCCCCAGCCCCAGTTCGGGGTCCTGGGGGGCGCCGATCTTGCGCACGTTCATGAAGTCCAGCGGCGCCCCCAGCGCCGCTGCCACCGGGGCCGCCACCGGCAGCCCGCCGCGCGGCAGGGCCAGCACCACCGGATCGGCCGGGGGCTCTGCCCGCAGTCTCTCTGCCAGCCGCCGCCCGGCCTCGTCCCGGTTCAGGAACATCGTCAGCTCCTCCCGGCCAGGCCCTCCCGGCCTGTCCCCGTCCAGCGGCCGCCGGTCCGTCGCGCCGTGGCCGTCAGCCGCCGCACCACATCCGCCACCGGGCCGTCCCACAGGCCGGGGCGGCGCTGGCGGAACAGGCGCAGGCCCGGATACCAGGGCGTGCGCGTGCCCTGCCAGCCCCAGCGCCAGTCGGCTTCCGCATGCAGCAGCACCCAGGCCGGCACGCCCAGGGCGCCGGCCAGGTGCGCCGCCATGGTATCCACCGTCAGCAGCAGGTCCAGGCACCGCAGCGTGGCGGCCAGGGTGTCGATTCCTGCGTCGGACGCATCGCTCGCCAGCGTCGTCGGCGGCCGGTCCTCCTCCGCCCCCCGTTGCAGGCTGACGAAGCGGACGCCGGGCACGGCCAGCACGGGGGCCAGCTCCGCCGCGGTCAGGGACCGCCGCGGGTCCCAGTCTCCCGCCCGCCAGACCAGCCCCACCCGCATCCGTCCGTCGGCCGGGGGCAGGGGGGCGGGGCATGCGTCGCCGGGGTCCAGATAGGGCACGGGCGCCGCCGCATCGGGACCGCAGCGGCAGGCATGGAACAGCTCCATGCTCTCCACCTCGGCATCCCGGTCCAGACCGTCGCCCTCGCCCAGCGGCACCGCCCTGTCGATCGCCGGGTGCCGGGCCAGCAGCGGCAGCAGCTCCGGCTGCGCCTCGACCAGGACGGTGCAGCCGCGCGCCTTCAGCACGGCGGCGTAGCGGATGAACTGCACGCTGTCGCCCAGCCCGTGATAGCAGCGCACCAGCACCCGCCGGTTCTCCAGCGGGCTGCCGTTCCAGACGCAGCGGGTGTGATAGGGCGTCCAGGGCCGGTTGAACTCTTCCGGGGCGCGGCCGGCCAGCACGGCATCGGACAGGGCCCAGGCACGGGCATGGTCGCCCAGCAGCATGTGGGTCTTCCAGCGCGCCTCCACCGCTTCCAGCGGGTCCATGCCCAGGGCCAGGGCGCGCGCGAAGCTGCGGGCCGTCGCGGGCACGGTGCGGGCGCGCAGCTCGGCCAGCCCGCGCAGCAGCCAGCCGCGCCAGTCGGCGGGGGCCGCTCCCGACATCCGGCGGGCCAGCAGCATCGCCTCCGGCAGCCGGCCGCTGCCGACCAGCCGCATCCCCTCGCGCAGCAGGTCCGCCGCTGCATCGTCGCCGGCCTCCGCTCTGGTCGCCGCCGTTCCGGCTGCCGTCACCGCCGCGGGCGGCACCAGATCATGCACGGCCACCCCCGCGCGTCGCCGCCTCGCAGGGGGATTCGGCGTGCTCCGGGGCCAGCCGCTTCGTCATCACCCACTGGTCCAGCGGAATCTGGCGCAGCTCGCCCCGCGGGGTGCGGTAGCTGTAGCAGTCCTGCGCCGCGCCGCTGGTCCGGTAGCCCAGGCGCTCGTAGAAGCGGCGGGCATCGGGGTTGCTGCGCTCGACCGTCAGGGTCAGCATCTCCCGTCCGCGGGCGGCGGCCAGCCGTTCGGCCGCCCGCATCAGGCGGGCGCCGATCCCCTGGCCTTGCAGGGGGGGCAGCACGCGCACGGCCCAGAGCGAGGCGGAGTCCGCCTCCCCGCTGCGGCGGAAGTCGATCCAGACCTGTCCGACCGGGAAACCGTCCAGGTCCGCGACCAGCATGGCGACCTCACCCAGCCGCTGCCGCTCGAACGCGGCGCGGATGATCTCCCGGTGGTCGCTGTAGAGCCCGAACCATTCCAGCCGATCCAGGTCGGCCTCGCCGGTCCGCCGGATGGCCAGTTCCAGGTCCAGCCGGAAGCGGCAGCCGGGGGCGGGTCCCGGGATGGCGGCTCCCGGCCGCGGGCCTGACGGGTCCTGCGCTGCCATGCGCGGTCGATCCTCCCCTTCGGACGGTGCCCGCCGACGGTCGTCCCGGCATCTCGGGCGGCGTCCGCGTGCGGGCACGCGCCGGGTCAACGGCCTCCACGGGGCCGGGTTCCCGCCTGAGTGGCGCGATTTCGCCGGCGCAGGCGGGCGGTACGGGGAAGATACGGGGCGCTGGTCCCGTCAGCGCGTCTCCAGGTGCGCCACCTCGCGCCCGCGGCCGGCCAGCCGCATGAAGCGGACATGCTCGGGGTTGTCACGGCCGTAGTCGCGGTAGCGCTCCATCGCGGCGGCGACCAGCCGGCCGTCCAGGCCCAGCAGAGCGTCGCCCATCTCCAGCAGGCGCAGGTTCGGCAGGTCTGCGGCCTGATCCGCACCACCTCCGCCAGCGCCTCGGCCCGGGGGCCGGTCGGGCCGGGCCTGGGCCAGGATCAGGCTCATCGACGCGGTGGAAGCGGGAGACCCCGGCATGGCAGTGGACCAGCAGGTGCGGCCTCTGGGTTCCGGCGGCGGCCTCCGCCGCCAGCCCGCGGCCGAAATCCAGGATGGCGGCCACATGCCCGGGCTGCGGCGCCTGCTTGCCCGGCATCTCCTCGATCACATCGTCGAAGCGCAGGTCCAGCCGGGCGTGCTCGCCGAATCGGCCGAAGGCGGGGGGCGGCGGCAGGTCCGGGTCCAGGATGGAGAGGACATGGCTGACGCCCCGCTCGCAGTGGGAGTCCAGTTCCTCAAGGCCGCAGACGGTGATCCGGAAGGGCGCGAAGGCGGGCACGGGCAGATGTCTCCGGTCAGGGCCCCGGCGGGATGCCGGGGGCAGGGCGGGGGCAGCGGCCGCGAGGCGCGGCCGGGCGACTCAGCGGGGGGCGGCCTGCCTGCCGTCGTCGGCGTCCACCCGGGTGATCGACACCACGGTCAGGCGCCGCCCGTCGGCGACCACGGCGCCGCTGGTGCGGCAGAGATCGCCCAGGCTGTTGCCTACCAGCTTGATCCTGGCGCGGGAGCCCAGGGCGGCCACCTCGGCCGAGGCGCCCAGCTCCACGCGGTAGAGCCGGTTGGCGCCGACCCGCAACTCGATGACGCGGTCGCCCGTGACCGACCAGCCGTTCACCTCGTCCACCTCGACGCAGGTCTCCGGGCTGGCGGACGGCATGACGGGCTCCGGCGGCTGTGCTGCGGCGGGGCCGGCAGTCATCAGCAGGGCGGCAGCGATGGGGGCGAAACGGATACGGGACATGACGGCCCTCCGTGGCGGCGTCGGACTGTTCCTCCGGCGCAGCATACAACGGCCGTGCGGCGCTTCCGTGTCGGCCGTCACGCGGCGGCCGGAGGGTACGGACAGGATGTTAGGGGCAGATTGATAAGGGCCGGAATGCGAAAAGCCCGGCGGTTTCCCGCCGGGCTTTTCAACTGGTCGGAGAGAGAGGATTCGAACCTCCGGCCCCTGCCTCCCGAAAGCAGTGCTCTACCAGGCTGAGCTACTCTCCGGTCGATCTCCCCGGCAGCGCCGGAGAGGTGTCGGCCCCGGCATCGCCGGGGTGGCGGCGTATATAACGAAGGTAAGCCGCCACTGCAAGGGTTCTGTTGCACCCCCGGAGCGGTTTCCGCGCCGGGGGGCCGTGCCCCTGCCTTTCCCGTCAGAAATCCCGGCTCACGACGAAGTCGATCACGTCCAGCAGGGCGTGCTTGATCCGGCTGTTCGGGAACATCTCCAGCGCATCGCGGGCGACCGCGCCGTAGTGGCGGGCGCGCTCGACCGAATCATGCAGGGCGTTGTGCCGGGTCATCAGCGCGATGGCGTGCTCCAGGTCGCCGTCGCGCTGGTCCAGATCCTCCATGGTGCGGCGCCAGAACTGCCGCTCCTCCTCGTCGCCGCGGCGGAAGGCCAGGACGACGGGCAGGTTGATCTTGCCCTCGCGGAAATCGTCGCCGATGGTCTTGCCCAGGCGCGCCTGCACCGCGGAATAGTCCAGCACGTCGTCCACGAGCTGGAAGGCGATCCCCAGGTTCATGCCGTAGCTGCGCAGCGCGGCCTGCTCCACCGCCGGCCGGTCTGCGACGATTCCGCCGAGTTCGCAGGCGGCGGCGAACAGCTCCGCCGTCTTCGCCTTGATCACCTCCAGATAGGCTTCCTCGGTGGTGTCGGTGTCGTTCGTCGTGGTGAGCTGGAGCACCTCGCCCTCGGCGATCACGGCCGAAGCCGTGCAGAGGATGCGCAGCACGTCCAGCGAGCCGTCCTCCACCATGATCTGGAAGGCGCGGGCGAACAGGAAGTCGCCGACCAGCACGCTGGCCTTGTTGCCGAACACGGCGTTGGCGCTGGCCTGGCCGCGGCGCAGGTCGCTTTCGTCCACCACGTCGTCGTGCAGCAGCGTCGCCGTGTGCAGGAACTCGACGCAGGCGGCCAGGGCCGTCTGGCGCGTGCCCTGGTAGCCGCAGAGCTGGGCCGCGGCCAGCGTCAGCACCGGGCGCAGGCGCTTGCCGCCGCCGGCCACGATGTAGCCGCCGAGCTGCGGGATCAGCTCGACAGAGGAGTGCATCCGCGAGAGGATCTGCTCGTTGACGGCGTTCAGATCGTCGGCCACCAGCGCGATCAGCGCCTCCAGGGCATCCGAGCCTGCGTTGCTGCGCTTGGGGTCGAGATTGGCGACGACGGCCACTGCCGGATACTCCTGTTGTTCTACTGGTGTTGTTCTACTGGCGTTGAACGCTTCGACGGGCTACGCAGCGGGGGACCGGGCGGTGTCCGCAGGGTGTCTGCAGGGTATCCGCACGGCGTCCGTTGACGGTCCGGACCGTGTCCGCGAGCATAATCTCCGGTCCCGAGGGGTCAAGGGCCGCCGGTCGAAGCGTCGCATAACCTTTCGCGCCGGTCTCCGCAATTCCACGGCAACCATCCGCCCATCCTTCGCCGCAGGGACGGGCTCGATCGCAGTGACGCACATCACAGCCGGCGCGGCCCCCGCACGGCCTGCAACGGGGTGGCATGAAGGCGCTTCTGGCAAGCAACGACATGGTGGAGATCTCCTTCGTCCGCGCCCTCCTGGCCGATGCCGGGATCGAGGCCCTCCTGCTCGACGACTTCACCGCCGGCATGGAAGGCTCGATCGGCGCCATTCCGCGCCGGATCATGGTGGCGGAGGCGGACATCGCCGCGGCGCGGGACTTGCTGCGCGCTGCCGGGATCCAGGCGGTGGGACCAGGGGCGGGACCAGGGGCGGGACCAGGGGCGGGACGATGACGGACGGTGACAGGGCCGTCCCGCTGGACGGCTGGGCGGAGGAGGCGCTGCTGGGCGGCCGGGTGCGGCTGCTGCAACCGCAGCGCGGCTACCGCGCCGCCATCGACCCGGTGCTGCTGGCCGCCGCGGTCCCCGCGCGGGCCGGCGAGGCGGTGCTGGAGCTGGGTGCGGGGGCCGGCGCCGCCACCCTCTGCCTTGCGGCGCGCGCGCCCGGCTGCCGCCTGACGGCGCTGGAGCGGCAGCCGGCCGCCGCCGCCGCCCTGCGGCAGGGCGTCGCCCTGAACGGCTGGCAGGACAGGATCAGCGTGCTGGAGGGCGACCTGCGGGCGCCGCCACCGGGGCTGCCGCTGAACGGATTCGACCGGGTGCTGATGAACCCGCCCTTCTACGAGGAGGGACGCCACACGCCCTCGCCCGCGCCCGGCAAGGCCGCCAGCCACGGGGAGGGGGAGGCGACCCTGGCCGACTGGGTGCGGGCGGCCCTGCGCCACCTCAAGGGGCGCGGCATCCTGACGCTCGTCCACCGGGCCGACCGGCTGGACGCCATCCTGGCCGCCCTGCACGGCCGTTTCGGCGGCATCGTCGTCTTTCCGCTCTGGCCGCGCGCCGGGCAGCCGGCGAAGCGGGTGCTCGTCCAGGCCGTGCGCGACGGCCGCGGCCCGCTGCGGCTGGCCGCCGGGCTTGTCCTGCACGGGGAGGAGGGACGCTTCACCCCGGCGGCCGACGCCGTGCTGCTGCACGCCGCCCCCCTGGAGCTGTAGGGTCCGCCTTCCCATATGGCGACCATGCTGATCCGCCGCCTCCGCCGCCTGCTCGGCCAGACCCCGCCCCCCATCGTTTCCGTCGTCCGCCTCTCCGGCATCATCGGGGGCGTGGGCGGATTCCGGCCGGGACTGACCATCGCCGCCACCGCCCCCCTGCTGGAGCGGGCCTTCGCCCCCAAGGACCAGGTGGCCGTCGCCCTCATCATCAATTCGCCCGGCGGCTCGCCGGTGCAGTCGGCCCTGATCGGCGGCCGCATCCGGGCGCTGGCGGAGGAGAAGAAGCTCCCCGTCATCGCCTTCGTGGAGGATGTGGCGGCGTCCGGCGGCTACTGGCTGGCCTGTGCGGCGGACGAGATCGTGGCCGATCCCAGCTCCGTCGTCGGCTCCATCGGAGTTGTCTCCCGCGGCTTCGGCTTCCCCGAGGCACTGCGCCGGCTGGGGATCGAGCGCCGGGTCCACACCTCGGGCACCAACAAGAACATGCTCGATCCCTTCCAGCCGGAGCGGGCCGAGGATGTGGAGCGCCTGAAGTCCCTCCAGGAGGAGGTCCATGAGTCCTTCAAGGACTGGGTGCGCCGCCGCCGCGGCCCGAAGCTGACGGTGCCGGAGGCGGATCTCTTCACCGGCGAGTTCTGGACCGGCACGCGCGGCCTCACGCTCGGGCTGGTGGACCGGCTGGGCGATGCCCGCACCGTCCTGCGCGAGCGCTACGGCACCGAGGTGAAGCTCCGCATGGTCGGCCAGCGCCGGTCCCTTTTTCAGCGCCTGGGCGGCGGCGAGTCCCGCCTCTCCGGCCTGCCGGCGTCGGCCGATCTCGGCGCCGGCATCGCGGCCGGCCTGCTCTCCGCCGCGGAGGAGCGGGCGCTCTGGCAGCGCTACGGCCTCTGACGCCCTTCTTCGCTCCGCCGGTTCCTGCCGCACCGCGGTGAAGCCCTGCCGCGGCGCACGCGGCGCGCTTCCCGTCGCGGCGGAAGCGCGCTAGCCTCCGGCCCTCACAGGGCACAGGACCCTGTGGCGCGGCGCAGGGCACAGGCGCTGCGGGGCAATGAACAGGGAACAAGGAACAGGGCAATGGCGACAGCGCGGCAGGTCTTGGCGGCGGTCCTGGGGACCGTCTTTCTCGGGGGAGCGATGGCGGGCGGTGCGCTCGCCCAGCAGCCGGCGCCCCCCGCCCCGGCGCCCCAGGCCCCGGCGGCGGTCGAACCCGCCAGCATTCCGGAGTCGGCCATCGCCATCGCCCGTCAGCTTCAGCAGAAGGCGCTGACCGATCCGACCTCCTATGCGCTCGTCGAATCGCTGACCACCCGGGTCGGTCCCCGCCTGCCCGGCACGCCGGGCGACCGTGCGGCCGTGGCCTGGGCGGTGCAGGCCATGAAGGACATCGGCCTGAAGAACGTCCGCACCGAGGAGGTGCCGGTGGTCGGCTGGCTGCGCGGCGGGGAGAAGGCGGAGGTGCTGGCGCCCGCGCCGCAGCCGCTGGTCGTCACCGCCCTGGGCTACAGCGCGGCGACCCCGCCGGGCGGCATCACGGCGGAGATCGTGCAGTTCGACAGTTTCGCCGATCTGCGCGCAGCCCTGCCGGGCAGCCTGGAGGGCAAGATCGCCTTCATCTCCGGCCGCACCGTCCGTACCCAGGACGGGGCGGGCTATGGCGCCGCCGTCGTGGCGCGCTCGCGCGGGCCGGCGGAAGCCGCGAAGAAGGGGGCGGTCGGCCTCATCATCCGCTCGATCGGCACGGAGTCGCACCGGCTGGCCCATACCGGCATGGTCAGCATCGAGGGCGGGCTGCCGCCGCTGCCGGCGGCGGCCGTCTCCAACCCCGACGCCGACCAGCTCGAACGGCTGCTGAAGCTGGGGCCGGTCCGCATCCGGCTGGAGCTGACGCCGACCCTGCCGGGGCAGGTGACCAGCCACAACGTGATCGGGGAGATCCCGGGCCGCGAGGCGCCGGAGGAGATCGTCCTGCTCGGCGCGCATCTGGACAGTTGGGATCTCGGCACCGGCGCCATCGACGACGGGGCCGGCGTCGGCATCGTCATGGGGGCGGCCAAGCTGATCGGGGAGCTGCCGC
The DNA here is from genome assembly GCF_000016185.1 of Rhodospirillum centenum SW. NCBI lineage: Bacteria > Pseudomonadati > Pseudomonadota > Alphaproteobacteria > Rhodospirillales > Rhodospirillaceae > Rhodospirillum > Rhodospirillum centenum. Next base: position 1,721,102 of record NC_011420.2, on the reverse strand, counting down.
AGAAGCCGCGCCGCACCCTGCGCATCGTCCTGTTCGCGGCGGAGGAGGTCGGGCTGGTCGGCGCCAAGGCCTATGCCGAGGCGCACAAGGCCGAGCTGGCGAACCATGTCGTCGGCACGGAGGCCGATTTCGGCGCCGGCCCGGTCTACCGCTTCGCCACCTTCTTCTCCCCGGAAGCCAAGGCCGCGGGGGAGGCGATCCAGGCGGCGCTGGCGCCGATCGGCGTGCTGCCCGGCCCGAACAACGCCTCGGGCGGGCCGGACATGGGGCCGTTGCGCCGGCTGGGCGTGCCGGTGGTCAGCCTCGCCCAGGACGGTTCGGACTATTTCGACGTCCACCACACGCCCGACGACACGCTGGACAAGGTGGACCCGAAGAAGCTGGCACAGAGCACGGCCGCCTTCGCCACCTTCGGCTGGCTGGCGGCGGAAGGTCGCGGCAGCTTCCGGCCGACGCCGCTGCAGCCGGAATAAGCGGCCGGGGAAGGGGGCACCGGGAACGGCAGGGGGCGCACAGGGGGGCGTACAGGGGCCGGCGGCCCCGACTTTCCGCCTTGCGCCGCGGCGCGTCATCCCCAAGTCTGGCCCGCCGCCGTCCCCTCCGCCCGTTCGGTCCTTCCGGTCTCCGCCCATGCTCTCCTTCGCCAAGCTCCTCACCCTCGCGGCCCTGGTCGCCGCCGTCTGGTACGGCTTCAGGCTGGTGACGGCGCTCCAGCGCCGGCGCGACGGGCTGCTGCGCGAGCAGGGACGCGACCGGCCGGAGCGCCCGTCCCGGCGGGGCCGCGGCCGTGCGTCCCCGCCCGGTCCGGTGACGGAGGACGTGGTGGAATGCCCCGTCTGCGGTGTCTATGTGGCGGAAGGCACGGGCGCCTGCGGCCGGCCCGGTTGCCCGCGCCGCGGCTGACGCGGGTCCGCCATCGCCCGTTCCGGGCGCGCAAGCCGTCCATCGCCCGTTCCGGGCGTGCATGCCGTCCATCGCCCGTCCAGGGCGTGCATGCCAGGAGCGCGCCCCGGCCTTTCCTGGCCCTGCCTTGATTCCGTCGGTTGCGGCCACTAAGGTGCGCCGCACCGCAACGAAAACTTAAAGCACCAGGCATGGCGGCCACCGGCGACGGCAGGAAACCCCTCAGTTTCCAGGGGCTCATCCTCACTCTTCAGCAGTTCTGGTCCCGCCAGGGCTGCCTGATCCTCCAGCCCTACGACATGGAAGTGGGGGCGGGGACCTTCCATCCGGCCACCACCCTGCGCGCGCTGGGTCCCGATCCCTGGAACGCGGCCTATGTGCAGCCCTCGCGCCGGCCGAAGGACGGCCGCTACGGCGAGAACCCGAACCGCCTGCAGCACTACTACCAGTTCCAGGTGATGATGAAGCCGTCGCCGGCGGACATCCAGGATCTCTACCTGGAGTCCCTGCGCACCATCGGCATCGACCCGGACCTGCACGACATCCGCTTCGTCGAGGATGACTGGGAAAGCCCGACGCTGGGCGCCTGGGGCCTCGGCTGGGAGGTCTGGTGCGACGGCATGGAGGTGACGCAGTTCACCTACTTCCAGCAGGTCGGCGGCATCGAGTGCGATCCCGTGGCGGCCGAGCTGACCTACGGGCTGGAGCGGCTGTGCATGTACCTCCAGGGCGTGGAGAACGTCTACGACCTCGCCTTCAACGACCACGGCGTGAAGTACGGCGACGTGTTCAAGCGGGCGGAGATCGAATACAGCGCCCATAACTTCGAATACGCCGACACGGAGATGCTGTTCCGCCACTTCCAGGATGCGGAGACGGAGTGCCGGGCGCTGCTGGAGAAGGGGCTGGCGCTGCCGGCCTATGACCAGTGCATCAAGGCCAGCCACCGCTTCAACCTGCTGGACGCGCGCGGCGTCATCTCCGTCGTCGAGCGCCAGAGCTACATCCTGCGTGTCCGCGAGATGGCCCGCCGCTGCTGCGAGGCATGGCTCGCGGACGCCTACCGCACGTCCCGGACGAAGGCCGCCTGACCATGGCCGAGCTGCTGATCGAACTCTTCATGGAGGAAATCCCCGCCCGCATGCAGGTGCGTGCCGGGGAGGACTTCAGGCGCCTTGTCACCGACCGGCTGGCCGCCGCCGGCATCCAGTTCCAGCGGGCCGAGGTCCACACCACGCCGCGCCGCATCGCGCTGGTGGTGGAGGGCATCCCCGCCCGGCAGGCCGATGTGCGGGAGGAACGCAAGGGTCCCCGTGTCGGCAGCCCCGAGCAGGCCCTTCAGGGCTTCCTCCGCGCCGCCGGCCTGACGGACATTTCGCAGGCGGAACAACGCGACACCGGCAAGGGCGTGTTCTACTTCGCGGTGATCGAGAAGCCGGGCGGGGCCACCATCGACGCGCTGCCGGCCCTGATCGACGGCGCCATCCGGGACTTGCCCTGGCCGAAATCCATGCGCTGGGGAACCAACCAGTTCCGCTGGGTGCGCCCCCTGCACGGCATCCTCGCGCTGTTCGACGGGCAGGTGGTGCCGGGCGGGCTCACCATCGGCACGGCGGAACCGCCGCCGGAGACCTCGGAGGGCAACGCCTGCCTTGCGGGGGAGGCGACGGCGAGGGTCATCCGTTACGGCAACGAAACGAAGGGGCACCGCTTCCTGTCGCCGGACACGCTGACCGTCACCTCGTTCGAGGACTACAAGGCGAAGCTGCGCGGCGCCCATGTCATCCTGGACCGGGAGGAGCGCAAGCAGCTCATCCTGGCCGGCGCCCGCGCCGCGGCGGAGGCCGAGGGGCTGGTGCTGAAGGACGATCCGGGCCTGCTGGAAGAGGTGGCGGGTCTGGTCGAATGGCCGGTCGTCCTGGTCGGCGGCATCGACGAACAGTTCATGGACGTGCCGGCGGAGGTGCTGACCACCTCCATGCGCACCCACCAGCGTTATTTCGCTCTCGAAACGACCCAGGGAAAGCTTGCCCCGCGCTTCGTCGTCGTGGCGAACCGGCCGACCGTGGACGGCGGTGCCGCCGTCGTCGCGGGCAATGAGCGGGTGCTGCGCGCGCGTCTCTCCGACGCCAAGTTCTTCTGGGACCAGGACCTCGCCACCCCGCTGGAGACGCGGCGGCAGGCGCTGGCCGACATCAAGTTCCACGAGAAGCTCGGCACCATGCTGGAGCGGGCGGAGCGGATCGAGGCCCTGGCGGTGGAGATCGCCCGCACCCTCGGCCTCGACACCGGCGCGCTGGAGCGGGTCCGCATCGCCGCGCGGCTGTGCAAGGCCGACCTCGTGACCGGCGTGGTGGGCGAGTTCCCGGAGGTGCAGGGCATCCTCGGCGGCCATGTCGCCCGCGCCCAGGATCTGCCGGCGGACGTGGCCGACGCCATCGCCGACCATTACCGGCCGCTCGGCCCCTCCGACCGGGTGCCCGCCGATCCGGTGGCCGTGGCCGTGGCGCTGGCCGACAAGATCGACACCCTGGTCGCCTTCTTCGCCATCGACGAGAAGCCGACCGGCAGCCGCGACCCCTTCGCGCTGCGCCGCGCCGCCCTGGGGGTGATCCGGCTGATCGTGGAGAACGGGCTGCGCGCCAGCCTGCTGCCCCTGTTCGGCAGGGCCGCCGTCGCCGTTCCCGCGGCGGCCGGGGAGACCGTCGGCGGCGACCTCCTCTCCTTCTTCGCCGACCGCCTCAAGGTGGCGCTGAAGGAGAAGGGCGTCCGGCACGATCTGATCGACGCGGTGTTCGGGCTGGGCGGGCAGGACGATCTGGTGCTGCTGCTGAAGCGGGTGGACGCGCTGGCCGGCTTCGTGGCGTCGGAGGACGGGGCGAACCTGCTGGTCGCCTACCGCCGCGCCGCCAACATCCTGCGCATCGAAGAAAAGAAGGACGGGGTCAGCTACAGCGGCGGCGGCATCGACGCCGGCCGGCTGGAGCAGGCGGAGGAGCGCGCGCTGGCCGCGGCGCTGGACGCCACCGCCGCCGATCTGGCGCCGCTGCTGGCGGCGGAGGACTTCACGGGCGCCATGCGCCTGCTGTCCGCCCTGCGCGGGCCGGTGGACGCCTTCTTCGACAAGGTCACGGTGAACGCGCCGGACGCCGTCCTGCGCGCCAACCGCCTGCGCCTGCTCGCCCGCATCCGCGATACCCTGAACGGCGTCGCGGACTTCTCCCGGATCGAGGGCTGAGGATGGGCACGGGTTGACGAGGGTGCCGGCGTGGGCGGCGGCCGGTCCGGGGCGGGGGCGGAACCCCGCGCGGGCTCCGTCCGTTCCCCCCGCCGGTCGGAGTATGCGCGCGACAGCGGCCGACGCAACACAAGCGGTCGATCTGTTGCGCAGTGTTGCGTATCCTGTGGATAACTTTCCCCACCACTGAACCAGGATCGGTACGGACCATGAGCAGCAAGTGGGTGTACAGCTTCGGCGAAGGCAGGGCCGAGGGCCGGGCGGAGATGAAGAACCTGCTCGGCGGCAAGGGCGCCAACCTGGCGGAGATGAGCAATCTCGGCCTGCCGGTCCCGCCGGGCTTCACCATCACGACCGAGGTCTGCACCTGGTTCTACGCCAACGGCCGCAGCTACCCGGCCGACCTGCGCGCCCAGGTGGACGCGGCCCTGGCGGCGGTGGAGGCGGTCGTCGGCATGCGCTTCGGCGATGCCCGGAACCCGCTGCTGGTCTCCGTCCGCTCCGGCGCCCGCGCCTCCATGCCGGGCATGATGGACACGGTGCTGAACCTGGGCCTGACGGATGCCACGGTGCAGGGGCTTGCCGACCGTTCCGGCGACGCCCGCTTCGCCTATGACAGCTACCGCCGCTTCATCCAGATGTACGGCAACGTCGTTCTGGGCGTGGAGCACCACCATTTCGAGGAGGTGCTGGAGGAGGTGAAGCGCGAGCGCGACTACACCTTCGACACCGAGCTGAAGGCAGAGGACTGGCAGGCCGTCATCGCCGGCTACAAGGCGGTGGTGGACCGCACCCTGGGCCGGCCCTTCCCGCAGGACCCGGTGGAGCAGCTCTGGGGTGCCATCGGCGCCGTCTTCGGAAGCTGGATGAACCAGCGCGCCATCACCTACCGCAAGCTGCACGACATTCCCGCCGACTGGGGCACGGCCGTCAACGTCCAGGCCATGGTGTTCGGCAACATGGGCGACGACTGCGCCACGGGCGTGGCCTTCACCCGCAATCCCTCGACGGGCGAGAACAGGTTCTACGGCGAGTACCTGATCAACGCCCAGGGCGAGGACGTGGTGGCCGGCATCCGCACGCCGCAGCACCTGACCATCGCCGGAAAGGAAGCCAACGGTTCCACGCTCCCCTCCATGGAGGAGAGCATGCCGGAGGTCTTCCGCCAGCTCGACGCGGTGCGCCTGAAGCTGGAGCGGCACTACCGCGACATGCAGGACATCGAGTTCACGGTGCAGCAGTCGAAGCTCTACATGCTGCAGACCCGCACCGGCAAGCGCACCGCCGCGGCGGCGCTGAAGATCGCCGTGGACATGGCGCGCGAGGGGCTGATCGACGAGCGCACGGCGGTGCTGCGGATCGAGCCGAAGTCGCTCGACCAGCTCCTGCACCCCACGCTCGACCCCAAGGCGAAGAAGCAGATCATCGCCAAGGGCCTGCCGGCCTCGCCGGGGGCCGCCTCGGGCAAGGTCGTCTTCACGGCGGAGGAGGCGGAGCGCCTCTCCGAACTGGGGGAGAGCGTCATCCTCTGCCGGGTGGAGACCTCGCCGGAGGACATCCACGGCATGCACGCCGCCCGCGGCATCCTCACCACCCGCGGCGGCATGACCAGCCACGCCGCCGTGGTGGCGCGCGGCATGGGCCGCGCCTGCGTCGCCGGGGCGGGGGAGCTGCGCATCGACTACAAGCGCGGCACCATGCTGGTGCGCGGGGTTGAGGTGAAGGCGGGCGACATCCTCACCATCGACGGCTCCACGGGCGAGGTGATGCTGGGCGAGGTGCCGACCATCCAGCCCGAGCTGTCCGGCGACTTCGCCCTGCTCATGGGCTGGGCCGACCGCTTCCGCCGGATGAAGGTGCGCACCAACGCGGAGACGCCGCTGGACGCCCGCACGGCGCGCAAGTTCGGGGCGGAGGGCATCGGCCTCTCCCGCACCGAGCACATGTTCTTCGACGCGGACCGCATCGTCGCCGTGCGCGGCATGATCCTGGCGGACACCGAGGCCGGCCGCCGCGCCGCACTCGCCCGGATCGAGCCGATGCAGCGCCAGGATTTCGTGGAGCTGTTCAAGATCATGACCGGCCTGCCGGTCACCATCCGTCTGCTCGACCCGCCGCTGCACGAATTCCTGCCGGCGTCGGAAGCGGAGATGGAGGAGGTGGCGGCTTCGACCGGCACCGACCTCCAGAAGGTGCAGCAGCGTGCGCACCAGCTCCATGAGGCGAACCCGATGCTGGGCCATCGCGGCTGCCGTCTCGGCATCTCCTATCCGGAGATCTACGAGATGCAGGCCCGCGCCATCTTCGAGGCGGCGGTGGTGGTCTTCCAGGAGACGGGCGAGACCGTGACGCCCGAGATCATGATCCCGCTGGTCGGCACCCGGAAGGAGCTGGACATCCTCAAGGCCGTGATCGACCGCGTGGCGACGGAGGTGTCGCAGCGCAGCAACCGGCCGCTGGACTATCTGGTCGGCACCATGATCGAGCTGCCCCGCGCCGCCCTGCGCGCGGCGGAGATCGCGCGCACGGCCGAATTCTTCAGCTTCGGCACCAACGACCTGACCCAGACCACCTTCGGCATCAGCCGCGACGACGCGGCCTCCTTCCTGCCCGACTACCAGCGCACCGGCATCTTCGAGCAGGACCCGTTCGTGACCCTGGACACCGACGGCGTTGGCGAACTGGTGCAGATCGCCGCCGAGCGGGGCCGTGGTGCCCGCCCCGGCATCAAGCTCGGCATCTGCGGCGAGCATGGCGGCGACCCGTCGTCCATCTACTTCTGTGAGAAGGTCGGGCTCGACTACGTGTCCTGTTCGCCCTACCGCGTGCCCATCGCCCGCCTTGCCGCCGCCCAGGCCGCGATCCTGGGGGAGAAGGCGGCCAGCGAGGCCTGATCCCCGCGGGGACGGCTCGGGAAAAGGGGGCCCGCCGGCCCCCTTTTCCATGTCTGCCTGGGGGCGCAGGGCGGGCACGGAAAAGGCCCCCGGGCGGCTGCCCGGGGGCCTTCCATGTCCGCGGTCGGAACCGCGGGGGGGCGTTACTGACCGCTGCCCGAGCGGGTGGTGGTCGTGGTGGTGTTCGTCTCGCTCTGGCCGCGGTCGCGGCTCAGGGAGACGGTGTTATCGTCATACTCGAACTCCGGCAGCTGCTCGACCTGGTTGCGGGTCAGGCCGCTGACGGTGAGCTCCTCGCTGCCCTGCTGGATCTGGGCCTGCTGGAACGGCACGGCGATGTCCTTGGCGCCGATGCCCAGGAAGCCGCCGCTGGAGATGACGATCTGCCGGGCCTCGCCGGTGTTGGCGTCCATGACGACGTCCTTCACCTCGCCCAGCTCCTCGCCGGAGGCGTCCACGACGGTCTTGCCCATCAGCTTCTCGGCCGAGGTGCGGTCGGCGGTCGCGCTGCCCGCCGTGGAGCCGGCGCTGCCCATGGTGCTGCCGGACGTGGTGCCCTGGGCCGTGGTGCCCTGCGTCGAGGGAGAGGTCATGCCCGGCGAGGTCGAGGTCGTGCCCTGACCCATGGCGCCCGGCGCGGTGGACCCCTGGGTCGTGCTCTGGGTGGTGGTCCGGTCGGACTGGGTCGCGGTGCCCTGCGCCCAGGCGGTGCCACAAACCAGCAGCGCGGCGGCCGAAGCGGCGCCGATCAGTTCCTTACGCATGTGGTCTTCCTCCGTCTGGATGGTCTCTTTCAGTGCGCCGTTTCGCGCACCTGCACCCCGACGAACACGCTCCCCCACCGCCTATTCCCGGCCCGGTCGGGACAAAAAAGGGACAGGGCGGCATCCGTCGCCCGTCCCGTCCCGCATCAGTCCGCCGCCGGTTCCGGCAGAAGGGCTGCACGGGGGGCCGCGGCAGCGCCCGCTCCCGGCAGGCCGGCCGTCCCCGCCAGGCCGCTCGTCCCCTGCATCCCGGTCGCCGTGGCGCGGAGCTGATCGGCGATCTCCGCCAGCCGCAGGCCCAGTTCGCGGGTTGCCGCCTGGGTCGCGGTGGCCGCGGCGGCGGCGGCTTCCGCGGCGGCGGCCTTCTCCGCCGCGTCGGCCGCGGCCGCCTCGGCCGCTTCGGCGGCGGCGCGCTCGGCCGCGGCGCGCTCCGCCCCGGCCGTGTCGCTGCGCTCGGCCAGCGCCTGCAGGGTCGCCGTCGTCTCGCCCAGGGCGGCAGCCACCCGCTCCAGCCCGGCCAGCCGGGTGCCCAGGTCCCCGGCCAGGGCCGCCAGGGCGGCGGTGGCGGCGTCGCTCCGTCCGGGCAGTCCGGCCAGCGGGGCCAGCCCGTCGGCGACGCCGCGCAGGCTCTCCGTCGTGGCTTCCTGTCGGGCCAGCGCCGCCGTCAGGCTCGTCTCCAGGGCGGTGGTCGCGGCGGCGGCTTCCGTCGCCACGGCGCGGCTCTGCTGGTGCAGCTCGGCCGCGGCGTCGCGCAGGCGCAGGGTCACCGTGTCCAGCCCGTCGGCCAGCATCCGGCTCAGCCGCTCCGCCGTACCGCCGGCCGCCTCCGCCCGCTGGGTCAGGAGCGCCGTCGTCTCGTGCAGCCGGTCCAGCACCTGCTCGGCGAGCTGGGCCTGCACCGGCTCGGCGCGGCGGCGCTCCATTTCCCCGGCCAGCCCGTCCGCCAGCCCGTGGATCTCCGCCACCGCCTTGGACAGCAGCCCGGTGCGCGACGCCAGTTCGGCCGCGGTGGCGCCCAGCGCATCCTCGATCCGGCCGATCCGGTCCACCACCGGGGCCAGCCGGTCCTCCTGCACCCGGGCCGACTGCTCCACCGTCCGCGCGGCCGTGTTCAGCTCCTCGATGGCCGCGTCCATGCGGTCGCCGTTGCTGCGGCCGCGCTCCTCCAGGAGGCCGGCGGTGCGGGCGATCTGTCCGGTGGCGTCGTCCATGCGCCGGGTGGCGGCGTCCAGCGCCCCGTCCAGCCGGCCCGTCGCGCCGTCCAGGGCCAGATCCAGGCGCTGGGCCGCGTCCTCCATGACGCCGTCCAGCCGCCGGGTGGCCGCACCCATGGCCCCGTCCAGCCGGCTGGTCGCCTCCGCCAGGGCGGCGGCCAGGGCGTGCTCGGCGTCGCCCACGGCGGCCACGATGCGGCCGACATCCGCGCCGGCGGTGCCGGCCGTGCCGGTGAGAAGCTCTCCCGCCGCCCGCATGACCTTGACGGCCGCCAGCATCTTCGTCTGCACGTCGGCGATGGTCTCGGACAGGGTGCGGGTGGCGGTGCGGGCCTGCTCGGAGCTGTCGCGGATGTCCGCGGCGCTGCCGGTCAGGTCGCGCAGGGTGTGCCCGACCTCCTGCCCGGTATCGGCCAGGGTCTCGGCCAGCCGCTCGGCGTTGCGGCGGAGATTGTCCACCAGCCCGTCCAGCCCGCCGCCGGGACCGCGGGCGTCGAAGGCGCGGACCTGGGCGGCGGCCTGGGCCAGCAGGTCGCCCGACTGTCTGATCTCGCGGTTGCTGTCGCCGGCGCTGCGGGCGACGGCGGCGCACAGGCTCTGCACCTGGGCCAGCGCCACCTCCAGCTCGTCCTTCATCCGGGCCAGGGTCTGTTCGGCCTCCGTGCCGCTGGCGGCCAGGGCCGTGCCGGCGTCGCGCAGGCGGTCCTGCACGGCCTGGAACAGATCACCGGCCCCGCCGTCGAACTTCAGCCGGACCCGGCCCTCCTCCGTCAGGACGGAGATGTCGGGCAGGTCCGCCACCTGCCGGCGGAACCCCTCCAGGCTCCGGGCCAGCGCGCCGAACTCGTCCGTCCGCTCCGTGCCCCACAGGCCACCGCGCCAGTCGCCGCGGGACAGAGCCTCCACCGACCGGCGCAGTTCCGCCAGCGGCGCCAGCACCCGCACCCGCAGCAGCAGCAGCAGCGCGAGCGCCAGCAGCACCGCCACCGCGGCCGCCGCCAACCCCAGCCAGAAGCCCTGCATCGCCAGCGGGGTCAGCCGGGCCGCGGCCTCGGCCTCGCGCTCACCGTGGAAGGCGGCGATGCGGTCGGCCAGTTCGGCATGGCGCAGGGCCAGCAGCGTGCCGGCGGGGCCGGCCAGCGCCTCGGGGCCGGCGGCCAGGGCCTGCCGGTAGCCCTCCAGCAGCTTGCGCAGATCGCGGGCCAGCGCGGTTTCGGAGGCATCCAGACGGCGGGACTCGAAGGCGCGCAGGTCGCGCTCGGCCGAGTCCAGGGCCGCGTCCATGGCGGCGCGGGGTTCCGCGGCGCGGCTGCTCTGGTAGAGCCACAGGCTCTGGAGGAAGCCGCTCTGCCCCAGCCGCTCGCGGAACGACTCCAGGCTGGCCTCCTTGGCCGCGGTATCGGCGGGCAGTGCCGCAAGGCTGGCCGACACCTGCCCGAACCGGGCCAGATTGAAGGCGCCTGCCGCCAGAATCCCGCCGCCGCCCAGCACGGCGGCCAGCGCCAGCGCCGCGCTCAGCCCGCGCACCGTCCATCCTGCCCGGATCAGCGGCATGCCGCCCTTCCTTCACCCCGGTTCCGTCCGGGGTAAGGTTACCCAAACAGGTTGCCAAATACACCCATCCGCAGCGTCCGCCGCGTCAGCCCATCCAGGACGGGCGGCGCGGCGACAGCGTCGCCTCGCCGGCGCGGAAGGACAGCCCCTCCGCCGCGGCCCGCTCCACCTCCTCCAGGCGCAGCAGGGCCAGGCCCTGGCCGCCGTGCCCGCTGCGCATCTCCCCGGCCTCGCGCTCGCCCAGGAAGACGGGCGTGCCCGGTTCGGGCAGCGGGCCGCAGACCTCGACCGGCAGCAGGCGCTTGCGGATCAGGCCGCGGTAGCGGGTGCGGGCGGTCAGCTCCTGGCCCATCCAGCAGCCCTTGTCCCAGGCCACGCCTTGCAGCTCGTCGAAGCCGTTCTCCAGCAGGATGGACTTCTCCGGCACCAGGTCTCGGCTGCCGTCGGGGATGCCCAGCGCCAGCCGCGCCGAGTCCCAGTCGGCCTCGCCGCCCTGGCGGAAACCGGCCAGGGCGGTCGCGCCGCCCTCCCGCGGCAGGATCAGGCGCAGCCCCAGGGCGGCATGGCGGGGATCGACGAAGGCGGTGCCGCCGGCGACCGTCCGGGCGGCGCCGGGCTCGGCCGGAAGCTCCAGCGCGGCCGGGGCGGCGGTGCCGACCAGGGCGGACACCGCCAGGGTGTCCGTGCGGTCCTCCAGCGTCACCTGCGCCCGCAGCCGGTAGGGGCGCAGCCGGCGCAGCAGGTCGTCGCGCCGCGCCGCCTCGCAGTCCAGCAGCAGCGCGTCGCCCAGGGCGGCGATGCAGAAATCGTGCAGGTACTTGCCCTGCGCCGTCAGCAGCGCGGCCCAGACGGCGCGCCCCTCCGTTACCCGGGCCACGTCGTTGGAGACCAGCCCTTGCAGGAAGCTCACGCGGTCCGGCCCGCCGACGGCCAGCACACCCCGCTGCGGCAGGGGAACGGCAAGGGGCAGCTCGGTCGTCATCGCTCTCTCCCGGTCAGGCTCTCGACGGGATGACGTAGGCAGGCGGCGCCGACCGGACAAGCCTGCGCCGAGGCATGGCCGCAGGGCGGGGCAGGCGGCAGCCGGGCGGGCCGCCTTGGCAATCCGCCGCAGCGGGGGCTATAAGGTCGCCGGCTGCCGTCCTCTGGGCGGGATGGGACGGGCAGCCGTTGCCGGGCCTCTCGGCCGGGCGTTCCGACAGGACGACGATCCGCGTGGACATCCTCTTCATCACTTCCAACCGCCTGGGCGATGCGGTGCTCACCACGGGCCTGCTCGGCCATCTGGTGGACACCCGCCCGGAAGCCCGCTTCACCATCGCCTGTGGTCCGATCCCGGCGCCGCTGTTCCGTGCCGTGCCCCGGCTGACCGATCTGATCGCCCTGCCGAAGCGGCGCTGGGCCGGACACTGGGTCGCGCTGTGGCGCCGCACCGTCGGCCGCCGCTGGGGGCTGGTGGTCGATCTGCGCGACTCCGCCGTCTCCCGGCTGCTCCGGGCCGACCGGCGGGTGGTCTACCGCATGTCGGGGCAGGGACTGCACAAGGTCGAGGATCTGGGCCGGCTGTCCGGGCTGACCCCGCCGCCGTCACCGCGGCTCTGGCTCGACGACGCGGCCCGGACAGGGGCCGCGGCCCGGCTCGGCGGCCCCGGCCCGTTCCTGGCGGTCGGCCCGGCCGCCAACTGGCCGGGCAAGGAATGGCCCGCCGACCGCTTCGCCGAGCTCGCGGACCGACTCACCGGACCGTCGGGGCCGCTTCCCGGCGCCCGTACCCTCGTCCTCGCCGGCCCCGGGGAGGAGGCGCGCTGCCGCCCGGTGCTGGACCGGCTGGGACCGGAGCGCGCCGTGGACCTCGTCGGCCGCACCGACCCGCTGCTCGCCGGGGCCTGCCTCGCCCGCGCCCGGCTCTACATCGGCAACGATTCCGGGCTGATGCATCTCGCCGCCGCGGCCGGCACCCCGACGCTCGGGCTGTTCGGCCCGACCCCGGCCGACATCTACGGCCCCTGGGGGCCGCACGCGGCCCATGTGCTGGCGCCCGATGCGCCACGGCCGGAGGAGCGGATGCAGGGGCTGGACCTGGCCGTGGTCGAGGCGGCGGCGCTCGCCCTGCTCGCCCGCACCGGAGGCCGGCCATGAGCCCCCGCGACCTGCGCGGGGCGTCCGCTTCCGATCCCTTCGTCCGTCCCGTTCCGGGTATCCTGGCGGGCATGGTCGCGCTGGGGACGGCCCTGTTCGCCCCCTTGCTGCCCCTGGGCATGGCGCCGCTCTTCATCGCCGGGGCGGTGCTGGCCGGCGGCACGGTGCTCTGGCGTCTGCGCCGGCTGCCGCCGCTGGACCGCGGCCTGCTGCTGCCGCTGCTGCTGTTCTGGCTGGCGGGCGGGCTCAGCATCGCCTGGACTCCGGTGCCGATCGACGGCCTCGCCCAGACGATCACCTTCGCCTACGAGTTCGTGCCCGGCATCCTGCTGATCGCCCTCACCGCCGGGCTCGACCCGGAGCGGCGGCAGCGGATCGAACGCTGGCTGCTGATCGGCATCGCCGTCGGGCTTGCGGTCTACGCGGTGGAGGTGCTGGCCGATCAGCCCCTCTATTCCCTGGGCAAGCTGGGCGACGCCACGCATCTCGGGCGCATCCGGGCGCTGAACCGGCCGGCGGTGATCCTGGCCATGCTGGTCTGGCCGGCGGCGCTGCTGCTGCATCGGCGGGGTTTCGTCCGGACCGCCTGGCTGCTGCCCGCCGGCTACTTCCTGCTGACGCTGGCGACGCCCAGCGCGTCCGCGGTGGCGGGGGTGGCGGCCGGGCTGGTCGTGCTGGCCCTGGCGCTGTGGTCGCCGGGGGCGGCGCGGGCGGTGATCGGCACGGTGCTGGTGGCCGGCTTCGCCTTCGGCGTGCCGATCGCGCACGGGCTCCACCGCGTCGGGGTGGCGGAGATGGAGGAGCTGCCCTGGAGCTTCCGCCACCGGGTCAGGATCTGGCAGTACGCCGCCGACCGGGTGGCGGAGAATCCGCTGTTCGGCTGGGGGCTGGACGCGTCGCGCTCCTTCCCGGCCGAGGGGATGGATGGCCTGCCGCTGCATCCGCACAATCTGTTCCTGCAGTCGCTGCTGGAGCTGGGGGTGGTGGGGTCGGCGCTGCTGCTCTGGTTCCTGCTGGTCCTGCTCGACCGCACCCGCCGGCTGGGGGCGGCGCAGCCTTACGCGCTGGCCGCCTTCGCCTCTGCCCTCGTCATCGCCAACTTCGCCTATGGCGCCTGGCAGACCTGGTGGATCTGTTCCCTGCTGCTGACGGTGTTCCTGCTGGTGCTGGTGGCCGCAGGCGGTGCCGGGAGCGCTGGCGGGGTCAGCGCCGGCGCACCAGACAGTCGCGGCCCGCGTCCTTGAACCGGGCGCAGGCCGCCGCTGCCGCTGCCGCGGTCGGGAAGCTGCCGGCCAGGATGCGGGTGTAGACTCCGCGCGCCCCCAGATCGACGGGCACGAAGCGCGCTTCGCCCGCCGGGATCAGATCCGGGTGGCGCTGCCGGATCGCCGCCCATTCCCGCCGGGCCTCCGCCTCGTCGGGCAGGGCGCCGAGCTGCACCGACCAGCCGTCCGCCACGGGCGGAGCCGCGGGGGCGGACGCTGGCGGCGGAGCCGCCGGGACGGGCGCGGGCGGCGCCTTCTTCGGCGTAGCGGGCTGCGCGGCGGCCGTTTCCGGTGGCGGCCCCAGCAGGCGCGCTGCCTCGGCCTTCTGCGCCACGCTCAGGTCGCGCTCGATCTCGGTGCGCAGGCGGATCGCCTGGAGCATGCCCTGCCGCTCCGCCTTCGTCGTCCAGACCAGGGCCTGCACCGGATCCGGCTCCGTGCCCAGCCCGAAATAATAGAGCACGCCCAGATTGTTCTGCGCCTCGGCATCGCCTGCCTCGGCGGCGGGGCGGAGCAGGGCGAAGGCGCGGCCGAAGTCGGCCTTCACCCCGTCGCCGGAGGCGTAGAGCGAGCCGGCTGCCGTCATCGCCTCCACATTCCCGGCCGCCGCCGCCCGCTCCAGCCAGACCAGCCCGCCCGGCACGTCGCGCGCGGTGCCCTGGCCCAGCGCCGTCATCTGCCCCACCAGGTACTGCGCCTCGGCATCGCCGGCCTCGGCCTCCTTGCGGAATTCCGCCAGGGCCGCCGCCATGTCGCCGGCCCGGAAGGCGGTCCGGCCCGCCGCCATGTCGGCGCGCGCGGCCGGCGCCAGGACAGGCAGCAGCACCGTGCCCGCCAGGGCGGCGGTCAGGAGCAGGGCCGGAAGCAGGGCGGGGCGGGAACGGCGGGGCATGGGAATCCGGTCGGGGAGGCTCCCCGGAAAGATGACAAGCCTGACCGGAAGCGCAAGCGGGAAGCGCCGCCGGGAAACACCGGGGGTTGACGCCGGCGCCGCCGCGCGCTTCAACCCGCGGCTGGACAGACCCCCGTCCGACGATGCCGGAGCCCGTGCCCGATGGCCGCCAGGAAGAACCCGCTGAACCTCAACGCCCTGCAACTCAAGACCCTGACCCTGTTCCAGGCGCTCGCCGGGCTGGACGGGCTCGGCCGCCCGACGGAGGACGGCGGCATCCGGGTGGACGAGCTGCCGCATGCCCACGGCAACCATTTCCACCTCGGCCCCTGGGTCGTCTCCTCGGCCGACGCCACCGGCCTGACCAACCCCGCCCCCTGGGCGGCGCTGGAGCGCAAGGGCCTGATCCGCTCCGACTATCCCTACGGCTTCGTGCTGACCCCGGCCGGGCGCGACTACGACACAGGGCTCAGGAACCAGATCCTGCACGGCTCCGACCACTGACGCCGGCGTACCACGCCGCCGTGCGCCGCAGGGCCTCGTCCTGCGGCAGCGGCGGCTGCCAGTCGTAGACCCGGCGGAAGCGCGATCCGTCGATCTCCAGATCGCCGGTCAGCCGCGCCACGGCGCCCCCGACGCGCGGCAGCCCCGCCGCCGCGGCCAGCAGGGCCGGCGGCAAGGGCCACAGCCGCGCCTCCCGTCCCATCCCGGTCGCCAGCGCGCGGACCAGGTCGGCCGTGGACAGGGCGGGCGTGTCCGCCACCAGATACGGACCCGGCTCCGTTTCCGGCCGCTCCAGCGCCCGCACCACGGCGTCGGCCAGCGTGCCGACATGGATCAGGGAGCGGCGGTTGCGCACCGCCGCCAGCGGCAGCGGCAGGCCCCGCTCCACTGCCCGCAGCAGGGTCCGGAAGTTCGCCGTCACGCCGGGGCCGTGGACCAGCGGCGGGCGCAGGCTGACCGCCGCCATCCCGGTCCCCGCCGCGGCCGCTGCCAGCCGCCGCTCCCCCTCCAGCTTGGAACGGCCGTAGGCGTCTGTGGGGGCGGGCGGGTCGGCGTCCGTCAGCGGCCGGCCGGGGCTCGCATCGCCCAGGGCCTTCACGCTGCTCAGGAAGACGAATCGGCGCACGCCCGCCGCCGCCGCGGCCGCCGCCAGCCGCCCGGTCGCCTCCGCGTTCACGGCATGGGCGGCGCGGTCCGCCCCGGCCCCGCGCAGGCCGGGCCGGTGGACCCAGGCGGCCAGATGCGCCACCGCGTCGATTCCCTCCAGCCAGGGCCGCCAGTCCGCCACCGTGGCGATGTCGCCGACCACGACCTCCGCGACATCCGGCAGGCCCAGCGGCCGCCGCACGGCGGCGACCACGGCATGCCCGCGCGCCTCCAGTGCCGGCAGCAGCGCGCGCCCGACGAAACCGCCCGCTCCGGTGACCAGGACCCGCATGCCGTAACCCCTGCAAAGCTCGACGCGCCGGGCCTGTGGCGCGCGATGGACCGTCCGGCCCTGTCTAGCGTTGCAGCGGGGGAGCGCCAACCGCATTCCGGCCAACCGCATTCCGGCCGTCACAGTCCAGGAGGACAGCATGGCAGAGAACGGAACCGCCCGCCGCGGCAGCCCCGCTCATCCGGTTCCCGCTCATCCGGTTCCCGACCCTGCGGCCGCGGTCGAGCGGCATGTGCTGGCGCCCCGTGCCGGGGCGCCGAACAACCCGCACCTGCCGCTGCTGGTCTACCGTGGCGCGGTGGGGGAGGGGGACCGGGCCGCCACCTTCGAATCGCTGTTCGCCGGCAACGGCTGGGGCGGACTCTGGCGCGACGGCATCTACGGCTGGCACCATTTCCACACCACGGCGCACGAGGTGCTGGGAATCGCCGCCGGCCGGGCGCGGGTCCGCTTCGGCGGGGAAGAGGGGATCGAGGTCGCTCTCGCGGCCGGCGACGCCGTGCTGATTCCGGCCGGCGTGGCGCACAGGAATCTCGACAGCAGCCCCGACTTTCTGGCCGTGGGCGGCTATCCGCCGGGGCAGGAACCCGACATGAAGGGGACGGGAGAGGCGGAGGCGGCACGGGCAGCGCCCCGCATCGGCCGCGTGCCGGTGCCGGCGACGGACCCGCTCTACGGGCGCGACGGACCGCTGACGCACCTGTGGCACCCGGAGTCCGGTGCGATCTGACGGATTTCAGAAGAGAAGGGGGAGAATGGTGCTGCCGATTGGAATCGAACCAACGACCTCGTCCTTACCAAGGACGCGCTCTACCGACTGAGCTACGGCAGCATCTGGCGGCGTTCCCCGGTGGGGCGCCCCGTGTGGCGGCGGTATGTGCCACAGGGCGGCGGGGGATGCAAGCGTTCCGAACACCGGGTCGGGATTTTTTTCGGGAGGCCCGGAAAACCGCGGTCCCGCCGCCCGATACCGCCGCGGGCTGACGGCATCGCTTGACGCCGGGAGCATGCTGTCGCCTGAATCCCGGCGACATCCCCTTTCCGCCCGCCCGGGAGCCGCCGCCGTGACCGACGACCCGCAGCCGCACACCCTGTCCCCTGCTTCCCCTGACGGTCAGGCAGCCCCGCCCGCGGGCAAGGACGCCGGGACAAGGGATGCCGGCCCGAAGGACGACCGGGCCGAGCGTCTGGCCCGCGCGTTGCGGGACAATCTGCGCCGCCGCAAGGAGCAGGAGCGCGCCCGCGGCGGCTCCTGAGACAGGCCGGCCGCGCGCCCCTGTCGCTTGAGCGCCCCCCGGCGCTGGGCTACAAGGCCGCTCATTCCCGCATCCGCGACTCCGGAGACCCCGCCCCCATGCCGATCATGCCCGACACCTGGATCCGCGAGATGGCCACGACCAAGGGCATGATCGAGCCGTTCACCGAGGCGCAGAAGCGCGAGGGCGTGATCTCCTACGGCCTCTCCTCCTACGGCTACGACGCCCGGGTGGCCGACGAGTTCAAGATCTTCACGAACGTGGACAACGCGATCGTCGATCCCAAGCAGTTCGACGCGACCAGTTTCGTGGACCGCAAGACCGATGTCTGCATCATCCCGGCCAACAGTTTCGCCCTGGCGCGGACGGTGGAGTATTTCCGCATCCCGCGCGACGTGCTGGTGATCTGCCTGGGCAAGTCCACCTATGCCCGCTGCGGCCTGATCGTGAACGTCACGCCGCTGGAGCCGGAGTGGGAGGGGCACGTCACCCTGGAAATCTCCAACACCACGCCGCTGCCCGCCAAGGTGTATGCCAACGAGGGGCTGTGCCAGTTCCTCTTCCTCAAGGGGGAGGGAACCTGCGAGGTCTCCTATGCCGACCGCGCCGGCAAGTACATGCGCCAGCGCGGTGTGACATTGCCGCGCCTCTGATCCGGACCCGGTCGCGGCAGGGGCTTCTTGACCATGCTGCGGCCACACTCCGGGTCCAGGGAAGCCCTCCCGACCCCGCCCGCCCCGTTCCCCTCCAGCCATTCCCGCAGCGACGCACAGCCATGGACAAGCTCCGGATTCGCGGTGGCCGCCCGCTCAAGGGCAGCATCCCCATCAGCGGCGCCAAGAACGCGGCCCTGCCGCTCATGGCCGCCTGCCTGCTGACCGACGGCACCCTCACCCTCGCCAACCTGCCGCATCTGGCGGACATCACGACGATGGCCAACCTGCTGGCCCAGCACGGCGTGGACATCCGGCTGAACGGCCACGCCCAGGGCGGCGGGGGCAGTCAGGGCCGCGTGGTCGAACTGACGGCCGCCACCATCGCCAGCACGACGGCGCCTTACGACCTGGTGCGCAAGATGCGCGCCTCGGTGCTGGTGCTGGGGCCGCTGCTCGCGCGCTGCGGTCAGGCGAAGGTCAGCCTGCCCGGCGGCTGCGCCATCGGGCCGCGCCCGGTGGACCTGCACATCAAGGGCCTCCAGGCCATGGGGGCGAGCATCGAGATCGACGGCGGCTACGTCATCGCCAGCGCGCCCGCGGGCGGCCTGCGCGGGGCGGAGATCGTCTTCCCCCAGGTCTCCGTCGGCGCGACGGAGAACCTGATGATGGCCGCGGCTCTGGCGAAGGGCGAAACGCTGCTGGTGAACGCCGCCCGCGAGCCGGAGATCACCGACCTCGCCCACTGCCTGATCGCCATGGGGGCGGAGATCGAGGGGGCGGGCACCGACCGCATCCGCATCCGCGGCCGCGACCGGCTGTCCGGCGCCCACCACACCATCATCCCCGACCGCATCGAGACCGGCACTTTCGCCATGGCCGCCGCCATCACCGGCGGAGAGGTCGAACTGGTGGGCGCCCGGCTGGAGCACATCAAGTCGGTGGCCAAGATCCTGTCAGGGGCCGAGATCGATTTCGAGGAGACGGAGGCCGGCCTGCGGGTCCGCCGCCGCAACGGCGTGCTGCTCGGGGTGGACGTGATGACGGAGCCGTTCCCCGGCTTCCCGACCGACCTGCAGGCCCAGATGATGGCGCTCATGTGCACCTGCACCGGCGCCGCCATGATCACCGAGTCGATCTTCGAGAACCGCTTCATGCATGTGCCCGAGCTGGCGCGCATGGGAGCCAACATCACCGTGCATGGCGCGTCGGCCCTGGTGCGCGGGGTGCCGCGGCTGACCGGGGCGCCGGTGATGGCGACGGACCTGCGCGCCTCCGTCTCGCTGGTGATCGCCGGCCTCGCCGCGGCGGGGGAGACGGTGGTGAACCGCATCTACCACCTCGACCGCGGCTATGAGCGCATCGAGGAAAAGCTGGTCGCCTGCGGCGCGGATATGGAACGGGTGCGGGAGACTGACTAAATCAGGCCGTGCGGGGGCCGTGGCCCCGTGGATGAACGGTCGCCTGAAGGGACGGGTACGATGTCTGGTGGGCTGAAACTGCGTGCATGCGACGAGGAGGACCTGAAGGTCGTCTCCGCCTTCCTGCAGGACGCGATCGTTCCGATCGGCGACACGGCGTTCCTGCCCGGTGAGCGCCGCTTCGTCCTGATCGCCAACCGCTTCCGCTGGGAGACGGCGGACGCTGCCCCCGCAGACGGTGCCCCCGCAGGCAAGGCCCTCCGGCGAACCGCCGTCGGCCCCACGCCCGACGAGGACTGCCCCTACGAGCGGACCAACTGCGCCGTCCGTTTCGACGGGGTGGCGAAGGTCTCCTGCCGCAATCTCGACCGCAGCGACCGCACCGCCATGCTGTCGCTGCTCGCCATCGAGCGGACGGAGGGGGCGGTGCTGCTGCATTTCTCCGGCGGGGCCTGCATCCGCCTGGAGGCGCCGACCCTGGACTGCCGGCTGGAGGATGTCGGCCGGCCCTGGCCGACCAGCGCCCGTCCCCGCCATGTCGAGGCCGAGGGCCGGGCGGCGGAGTAGGCTGCGGCCGTTCCTCCGCCGCCTTTCTTCCCGTAATCCCGTCCGGGTCACCCCGTCCGCGCCGCCGCGCACCCCTGGCTTTCCCCGCTGCGACTGGACGCCGCTGCCGGCCCGTGCCAAGTAAAGGCTTCTCCGTTTTCCGCCGGAGCTGCTGCCGCCGTGACGTTCCCTGCCGTTTCCCCCGATCCCGTGACCGACGACCGGCTCGTCCTGGCCCTGCCCAAAGGCCGCATCCTGGACGAGGTGCGGCCCCTCCTGGAGCGGGTCGGGATCGTGCCGGACCCCGATTTCGACAATCCGAAGAGCCGGGCGCTGCGCTTCCCGACCAGCCTGCCGAACGTCGAGATCATCCGCGTCCGCTCCTTCGACGTGGCGACCTTCGTCGCCTTCGGCGCGGCCCAGCTCGGGGTCTGCGGCAACGACGTGCTGATGGAGTTCGACTATCCCGAACTCTACGCGCCGCTCGACCTGGGCATCGGCCGCTGCCGCATCGCCGTGGCGGAGCCGGTGGAGATGGTGACCGGGGACGACCCCTCGCGCTGGTCGCATGTCCGGGTGGCGACCAAGTATCCGGAGATCACCCGGCGCCATTTCGCCGCCCGCGGCGTTCAGGCCGAGTGCATCAAGCTGAACGGGGCGATGGAGCTGGCGCCCAGCCTGGGCCTGTCCCAGCGCATCGTCGATCTGGTCTCCACCGGCTCCACCCTGAAGGCCAACGGTCTTGTCGAGATCGAGCACATCGCCGACATCACCTCGCGCCTGATCGTCAACCGCGCCGCCTACAAGACCCGGCACGGGGAAATCCAGGGCTGGATCGACCGTTTCCGCGAGGCCGCCCATGCCGCTTAGGCTCTCCACCCGCGATCCCGGCTTCGAGGCCGGTTTCGCCACCCTGCTCGCCGCCAAGCGCGAGGTGCAGGAGGATGTGAACGCCGCCGTCGCCACGGTCCTGGCCGACGTGCGGGCGCATGGCGACACGGCGGTGATCGGGTACACGCGGCGCTGGGACCGGCAGGACCTGACGCCGGAGACGCTGCGCATCACCGCGGCGGAGATCGACGCCGCCGTCGCCCGCTGCGATGCCGGCACCCTGGCCGCCCTGCACGAGGCCGCGGCGCGGATCGAGGCGTTCCACCGCCGCCAGCAGCCGGAGGCGCTGTCCTTCACCGATGCGCAGGGTGTGCGCCTGGGCGCGCGCTGGACGCCGGTGGGCGCCGTCGGCATCTACGTTCCCGGCGGCACGGCGGCCTATCCCAGTTCCGTCCTGATGAACGCCATGCCGGCGCGCGTCGCGGGCGTGCCGCGCATCGCCATGGTGGTGCCGACTCCCGACGGCGTGCTGAACCCGCTGGTGCTGGCCGCCGCGCGGGCGGCGGGGGTGACGGAGATCTACCGGATCGGCGGGGCCCAGGCCGTGGCGGCGCTCGCCTACGGCACGGACACCATCGCCCCGGTGGACAAGATCGTCGGCCCCGGCAACGCCTATGTCGCCGCCGCCAAGCGGCAGGTCTTCGGCACCGTCGGCATCGACATGATCGCCGGCCCGTCGGAGATCCTGGTGGTCGCCGATGGTGCGAACGATCCCGCCTGGATCGCCGCCGACCTGCTCTCGCAGGCGGAGCACGACGAAAGCTCCCAGGCCATCCTGCTGACCGACGACGCGGCCTTCGCGGATGCCGTCGCGGCGGCGGTGGAGGCGCATCTGGCAACCCTGCCGCGGGCCCGCATCGCGGCGGCAAGCTGGCAGGCGCACGGCGCCATCGTCGTGCTGCGCGATCTGGCGGAGGCGCCGGCCCTGGTGGACCGGCTGGCGCCGGAGCATCTGGAACTGGCCGTGGCCGATCCCGACGCGCTGGCCGCGCGTGTCCGCAACGCGGGCGCCATCTTCCTGGGCCGCCACACGCCCGAGGCCATCGGCGATTATGTGGCCGGGCCGAACCATGTGCTGCCGACCGCGCGCAGCGCGCGTTTCTCCAGCGGGCTGAACGTGCTGGACTTCATGAAGCGGACGACGCTGGTCGGCTGCGACGCCTGCAGTTTGGCCGCCATCGGCCCGGCCGCGGTGACGCTGGCGCGGGCCGAGGGGCTGGAGGCGCACGCCCTGTCGGTGGCGATCCGTCTCGGCCGCGCCGCGGAGTAGGGGAGGGACCGTGAGCCAGCCGTCCAGCCAGCGCATCATCCATGTCGAGCTGGTGGAGAAGAACGTCGTGCGCCGCAGCCCGGAGGTGGAGCACGAGCGGGCCGTGGCCCTGTTCGACCTGCTGGAGGAGAACCGCTTCCAGCTCGTGGAGCAGCCCGAACAGGGGCCGTTCCGGCTCTATCTCGCCATCGAGGACAACCGCCTCATCTTCGACGTGCGCGGGGACGACGATGTCGAGCTGAGCAAGGTCACCCTGCCGCTGACCCCGTTCCGCACCATCGTCCGCGACTACTTCCTGATCTGCGACAGCTACTACAAGGCCATCCGCACCGCGTCGCCCTCGCAGATCGAGGCGATCGACATGGGCCGGCGCGGTGTCCACAACGAGGGATCGGAACTGCTGCGCGAGCGGCTGGCCGGCCGCATCGAGCTGGACATGCAGACCGCCCGCCGCCTGTTCACGCTCATCTGCGTCCTGCACATCCGCGGATAGGGCGGCGCATGGCCGAGATCCTCCCGCCGAGCATCACCAGCGTCCTGTTCGCCTGCACCCACAACTCGATCCGCTCCCCCATGGCGGAGGCGATCCTGAAGCGGTTGCAGGGGACGCGCCTCTATGTGGACTCGGTGGGCGTGCGCGAGGGCGACCTCGACCCCTTCGCGGTGGCGGTGATGGCGGAGATCGGCATCGACCTCGCCCGCCACCGCTCCAAGAGCTTCGACCAGTTGGAGGACACTTCCTTCGACCTTGTCGTCTCGCTCTCGCCGGAGGCGCAGCACCGGGCGGTGGAGATGACCCGGACCATGGCCTGCGAGGTCGAATTCTGGCATACCTTCGATCCCTCCGTCGTGGAGGGCTCGCGGGACGTGCGACTCGCCGCCTACCGCAGCGTCCGCGACGGCCTGATCCGCCGGATCGGGGAGCGGTTCCCGCCGCCGCCCGGCGGCGGGTGAGTCCCGCAGCGGCTTCGCTGTAAGGGGCGTGGCGGTTCGCCGCGTGCCCCATATGGACAAGCCAGGGCTGCGTTCCGGGAAAACACTTGACCGGCGGCCCGGCGCCAATCACCTATGTGCCCGCAAATCACAGCCTCCGAAAGGAAGTTATGGCCAAAGAGGACCTGATCGAGTTTTCCGGCACGGTCACCGAGCTGTTGCCCAACGCGATGTTCCGCGTGAAGCTCGACAACAATCATGAAGTGCTGGCCCACACCTCCGGCAAGATGCGCAAGAACCGCATCCGTGTCCTGGCGGGCGACCGGGTCAACGTCGAGATGACGCCCTACGACCTGACCAAGGGCCGCATCACCTTCCGCTTCAAGTAAGCGGTATCCGTGACCATGGCGTCTCCCGGCGCCGGCCCCGTGCTGGTGCTCGCGTCCAGTTCGCCGCGCCGGCGCGATCTGCTGGCGCAGATCGGAATCGTGCCAGCGGCGGTCGATCCCGCCGATATCGACGAGACTCCGCTGAAGGACGAGCTGCCGGCCCCGCATGCCCTGCGTCTGGCCTGCGGCAAGGCAGCGGTCGTGGCCGCCCGGCATCCGGGGGCCATCGTGCTGGCGGCCGACACCGTCGTCGCCGTCGGCCGGCGCATCCTGCCCAAGACGGAAGACGAGGCCGAAGCCCGCCGCTGCCTCGGGCTGCTCTCCGGCCGCCGCCACCGCGTCTTCGGCGGCGTCTGCGTCATCACCCCCGACGGCCGCCGCCTGACCCGCGTCGTCCAGACCGCGGTGCTGTTCAAGCGCCTCTCCGACTCCGAGATCGACGCCTATCTGCGCAGCCGCGAATGGCACGGCAAGGCCGGCGGCTATGCCGTACAGGGGCTGGCCGCGCTGTTCGTGCGCGGCATCGTCGGTTCGCATCCCAACATCGTCGGCCTGCCGCTGTTCGAGGTCGCGGGCCTGCTGCGTTCCGCGGGACTCGATCCGCTGGCGCCCCTGCCCGCCGCCGGGGCATGATCGGCCGGCCATGAGCCGTGCCCTCCACATCGACCGTTCCGGACCGCTCTCCCGTGCCGCCCTGCTGCGGGACGGCGAGCTGTCCGACCTTCACCTCGACCGTCTCGACCGGCCGGCCTGGCTGGGCTCGCTGCGCCTGGGCCGGGTGGTCCGTGTCGTCGCCGGCCTGGATGCCGCCTTCGTGGAGATCGGCGACCGTCTGCCGGGCCTTCTGAACGCGGCCGACGTGCGGCCGCTGCCCTCGGGCCGGGACCGGCGCGAGGCGCGCATCGGCCAGCTCCTGCGCACCGGGCAGGCCGTGCTGGTGCAGGTGAAGGCCGATGCCCATGGCGACAAGGGGGCGGTCCTCACCATGGACGTGACGCTGCCCGGCCGCTTCCTCGTCCATGCCCCGCTGGGTTCGGGTCTCCATCTGTCGCGCCGTCTGGGTCGCGGGCCGGAGCGGGCGCGGGTGCAGGCCACCCTGCGCGACCTGCTGCCGGCGGAGGGCGGCTGGATCGTCCGCGCCGACGCCGCCAGCGCCGACCCCGGGCTGCTGGCGCTGGAGGCGGAGTCGCTCTGGGCCGACTGGCGGCAGGCGGCGCGGGCCGCCGACGGGGCGGGGGCGCCGGCGCTGCTGCTGCCCGCGCCCACGGCGCCTGTGCGGGCGCTGCTGGAGTTCGGCGGCGCCGGTTTCGACGCCATCCGGGTGGAGGGGGCGGAGGCGCTGGCGGAGGTCCGCCGCTGGTGCCGCGACCGCGCCCCTGACCTGGAGCCGCTGGTGCGGCCGCATGTCGCCCGTCTCTCCCTGTTCGAAGAGGGCGACCTCGCCGGCGCCATCGCGGCCCTGGCGGAGCGGCGGGTGCCGCTGGCGCAGGGCGGCTCGCTCGTGATCGAGCGGACGGAGGCGCTGACCGTCATCGACGTCAACGGCGGGGAGCGCGGCAACCCCCTGTCCACGAACCTGGAGGCGGCGCGGGAGATCGCGCGCCAGCTCCGGCTGCGCAATGTCGGCGGCATCGTCGTGGTGGACTTCGTCAACATGGCCGCCGCCGCCGACCGCGAACACCTTCTGCTGACGCTGACGCAGGCGGTTTCCGAGGACCCGGCGGGCACCCATGTCTATGGTCTGTCCAAGCTGGGCCTGATGGAGATGACCCGGTCCCGCCGCGGCCCTCCCGTGGCCGATCTGCTGGACGGGCTGGACTGACCCCGCCTTTCCAGCATCTCCTTCACGTCCGCTGTTCCGCCCCGGAAGACGATACGTCCCGACCGATGCCCGACGATCCCGTGAACCTGACCGACGCCCGCCAGCGTCGGCGTGCCGCCTGCCCCGTCTGCGGCCGCCCCGCCGACCCGGCGCTCAAACCCTTCTGCTCCCGCCGCTGCGCCGACGTGGACCTGTCCCGCTGGCTGGGCGGGGTCTACCGCGTTCCCGTGGTGGACCGGGACGAGGACGCCTTCCCCGACACGGATGCGCCGCCGCCATCTTCCTGACCCCTCCTTCCGCCCGGACTCAGGTCCGGCCTTCCCGCCGCGGGGCCCGAATCCGGTGCCGTTGTCCGGCATCGTTTAAGCTCTCCCCCGGGGTGCCGGCGCTCGGGATGGCCCGGACCGGCGTGGCGGTGCGGGAGAGGCCGGGGGGCTGTCCGGCCCGCTTCCGCCCGGGTCGAAGGGGGCGTGGAAAAAACGTGCGGGCGGTGTGTTCGAAACCGCTGGACAGCCTCCGGGAACTTGTCTATATGCAGCGGCCTCGGCCGACGGCGCCCACAAGCGCAGCCGCCGAGGCGCCGGAAACGGCGCGGCACGGCAACGCTCCGGTACGTCCGGACAGGCCGCTGCCACCCTCCGTTCGTGGTGGGCCCAGGTAGCTCAGCTGGTAGAGCAGGGGACTGAAAATCCCCGTGTCGGTGGTTCGATTCCGCCCCTGGGCACCACGAACAGAATTTCCCTCCTATACCGCGTTGATTTTTTCTGTCCTCGGCCTGCTCTCCCCGCAGGGCCTGTGTGATGGTCTTTCCGGATTCAGGTCTGGCTGCCAGCGTCCGCATGGCATCGTCGGTCCGGTTGTCCCGCCCTGCGGCATCGCCGCGCAGGGTGTCCGGATTTCCCGCGTACCATCTTCCAGCATGTCATCCCGGTCGGGCTGACGTGATTTCGGCATCAGTCCCTGCTACACCTTCGGGCCGGAGCGGCCCCGGCGGGGTGCCGATCGTCCTATGCCGGGGGATGTCGCGTGCAGCGGTCCAGACTCGTCCTTGTCGCCGCCGGCCTGGCCGGGGCGGTCGCCCTGTGGTTCGCCTTCACGCCCGGCGCCGCGCCGGGCACCGTCTACAGCTTCGCCGAGGTGGCGGAAGGGCCGATCGTCTCGGCCGTGTCCACCTCCGGCACGGTGCAGCCGGCGGCCAGCGTCATCGTCGGCTCCCAGCTCTCCGGCCAGATCAGCGAGGTGCTGGTGGACTTCAACAGCGTCGTCCGGGAGGGCGACGTGCTGGCCCGGCTCGACCCCAAGACCTATGAGGCGCGGGTGCGCCAGAACCAGGCGCTGCTGGCCGTGGCCCGGGCCCGGGTCACGGAGGCCGAGGCGCAGGTGCGCCGCGCCGAGGTGGAACTGGAGGATGCCCGCCGCGACTTCCGCCGGCGCGAGGCGCTGCGCAAGGGCGGCAATCTCTCGGAACGGGACTACGACATCGCCCGGACGCGGCTCGACACGGCAGATGTCGGCCTGGACCTCGCCCGCGCCCAGCTCGTGAATGCGCGGGCCGCGGTGTTGCAGCAGGAGGCGACCCTGAACCAGGCGGAGATCGACCTGGAACGCACCTGCATCCGGGCGCCGATCACCGGCGTCGTCATCAAGCGCGAGGTGGAGCCGGGCCAGACCGTCGCCGCCAGCCTCCAGGCGCCGACCCTGTTCGAGCTGGTGACGAACCTGACGGAGATGGAGGTGCAGGCGCGGGTGGATGAGGCGGACATCGGCCGCGTCGCCGTCGGCCAGACGGCGCGCTTCAGCGTCGATGCCTTTCCCGGCCGCACTTTCCAGGGCCGGGTGACGCAGATCCAGAAATCGCCGAAGGAAGTCCAGAACGTCATCACCTACACCGTCCTCGTCTCCGCCCCTAATCCGGACGAACGTCTGCTGCCGGGGCTGACGGCCAAGCTGGACATCGTCGTCGGGGAGAAGGAGCGGGCGGTGCGGGTCCCGGCCCAGGCGCTGCGCTTCCGCCCGAGGGCGGAGGACGGGGTGGCGGCCCGCCCTTCCGGCGCACCCGCCGGTGGTGCCACCGGCGGGGCCATGGGACGGCTGGCCGAGACCGATCCCCAGGTGGCCACGGTCTGGACCCTGGGCGAGAACGGTCAGCCGCAGCCGGTCCGGGTCCGGCTGGGTCTCGGCAACGCCGACTGGGCGGAGGTGCTGGACGGGCCGCTGAAGCCCGGCGACCGGCTGATCGTCCGGGCCGACCGGCAGGGGGCCGACCAGCGTCCCGCCGGGCTGAGGTTCTGAGCATGCCGGCGCGCCCGATCATCCGCTGCTGCGGTCTGGCCAAGGACTACGCGCTCGGCGGCGGTGTCGTGCATGCCCTGCGCGACGTGACGCTGGAACTGGAGCGGGGTGAGTTCGTCGCCGTCATGGGGCCGTCGGGGTCCGGCAAGTCCACCCTGATGAACATGGTCGGCTGCCTGGACACCCCCAGCGCCGGCAGCATCGAGATCGACGGGGAGGATGTCTCCCACCTTTCCGCCGACCGGCTGTCGGAGATCCGCTCGCGCCGCATCGGCTTCGTCTTCCAGCAGTTCAACCTGCTGCGCCGCACCTCGGCCCTGGCCAACGTGATGATGCCGCTGATGTACGCGCCGCTGCCGGTGGCCGACCGTTCCGACCGCGCCCGGCGCTGCCTGGAACTGGTCGGGCTGGCCAGCCGCATGGACCACCAGCCCTCGCAGCTTTCCGGCGGCCAGCAGCAGCGTGTCGCCATCGCCCGCGCGCTGGTGAACGATCCCGCCATCCTGCTGGCGGACGAGCCGACCGGGGCGCTCGACAGCCGCACCGGCATGGAGGTGCTGGAGCTGTTCCAGCGCCTGAACCGCCAGGGCATCACCCTGATGGTGGTGACGCACGATCCGGAGGTGGCGGCGGCGGCCGGGCGGGTGCTGACTTTCCGCGACGGCCGCATCGTCTCCGACCGCCGCAACGAGCGGCCGCGCGATCTCGCGGCGGAACTCGCCGCCCTGCCGCCCGCCGAGGAAGAGGAGGCCGCGCCATGAGGCTGCGCGACGGGATCGTCATCGCTCTGTCCGCCATCCGGGCCAACACCCTGCGCAGCCTCCTGACCGTGCTGGGCATCGTGATCGGCGTGTCCGCCGTCATCACCATGGTGGCGGTCGGCTCCGGCGCCAGCGAGCAGGTGCAGCAGCAGGTCTCCTCCATCGGTGCCAACCTGCTGATGGTGACGCCCGGCGCGCGGCGCGCGGGCGGCGTCATGATGCAGGGCTCCGAGAGCCTGTCGGAGGACGATGCCGAGGCCATCGCGCGGGAGGTGCCGGGCGTGATGTATGTCGCCCCCTCGCGCACCGGCAGCGGCCAGTACATCGCCGGCCGCTTCAACTCCTACGGCCGCCTGGAGGGGGTGACGATCGACTATCTGGCGGTCCGCGAGTGGGAGATCGAGGCGGGCCGCAGCTTCTCCCCGTCGGAGGTGCGCACCGCCGGGCAGGTGGCCCTGATCGGCCGGACGGTGGCGACGGAGCTGTTCGGCGATTCCGATCCGGTGGGGCAGTCGATCCGGGTCAACCGCATGCCCGTCACCGTCATCGGCACACTCCGGTCCAAGGGCCAGACCACCTTCGGCCAGGACCAGGACCGCATCGTGATGATCCCGCTCTCCACCGCCCGCAAGGTCCTGGGCAACAGCCGCTCGCAGCCGCGCCGGGTGGACCTCATCATGGTGAAGACCGACACGGCCGAGCGGCTGGAGCCGGCGCGGGCGGAGATCACGGCGCTGCTGCGCCAGCGCATGCGCGTGCCGGCCGATTCGCGCGAGTCCTTCGAGGTGCGGAACATGACGGAGTTCCTCACCACCTTCGCGGAGACGGCGCGGACCATGAGCCTGCTGGTGGCGGCCGTCGCCTCCATCTCGCTGCTGGTGGGCGGCATCGGCATCATGAACATCATGCTGGTGTCGGTGACGGAGCGGACGCGGGAGATCGGGCTGCGCCTCGCCGTCGGGGCACGGCCGCGGGACATCCTGCTGCAGTTCCTGGTGGAGGCGGTGACGCTCTGCCTGATCGGCGGGGCCATCGGCATCGCGCTCGGCATCGGCCTGTCCATCGCCATCGCCAGGCTGATCCACTTCCCCGTCCTGATCCAGCCGGACGTCATCCTGCTCAGCGTCGGCATCTCCGCCGGCATCGGCATCTTCTTCGGCTTCTGGCCGGCCCGCCGCGCCGCCCGCATGGACCCGATCGAGGCGCTGCGCTTCGAGTAGGCGGGCCGGGCGGGCGGTCCTGGCGCGTCAGTCGGCCTTCTGTGCGACCTGCCGGTCCGTCGTCACGGCCGGGGCACCGGAATCCACCACCAGGATGCCGGCCGGCCGCTGTCGGTGCGGGGTGCCTCCCGCCGGGCCGTCCAGCGGTGCCACCGGGTGGCGGTCCTCCCGGTAGTAGCGCCGGATCTTCTCGACATAGGCCCGGGTCTCCTTGTAGGGCGGGATACCCTTGTGGCGCAGCACGGCCCCTTCGCCGGCGTTGTAGGCGGCCAGGGCCAGCGTCACGTCGCCGTCAAAATGCCCAAGCAGCCAGCGCAGGTAGCGCATGCCGCCCTTCAGGTTCTCCGCCGGGTCCATGGGGTCGCCGACGCCGAAGCGGTCGGCGGTATCGCGGGTGAGCTGCATCAACCCCATGGCGTCGCGCGGCGAGACGGCATCCGTGCGGAAGCCGGATTCGATGGCGACGACAGCGAACACCAGCGCCGGGTCCAGCCCGTAGCGCGGCGCCATGCGGTCGATCAGACGGACCAGGTGCGCCGGTGCCCGATGCTCCGCCCGTGCCAGCTCCGCGCCGTGGCAGACGGCCGGGGCGCGGCGCACATCGCCCATGCGGTCCGCCATCCGCCGGGCACTGGCATGGCCGGCGGCCGCAGCCTTGCGGAACCACGCGGCGGCGACGGCGCGGTCGGCCGCGACCTCGGTCCCGGTCAGGTACATCCAGCCCACGGCGAAGGCGGCGTCGGCATGCCCCTGCCGCGCTGCCGCGCAATAGAGGTCCAGGGCGGCGGCGGTGTCCTTCTCCACCCCGTCGGCCCGCTCGTAGCGTTTCGCCAGCCCGTACTGCGCGTCGGGCGATCCCCCCGCGGCGGCCGGAGACGCTGTGACAAAAGTAATCGCGGCGAGAGACAAATAACGGCGCAAGCGTCGCATGGTCCCCGTTCTCTTCTGGTCAGCCCCGGGGTCGGCTTAGCATGCGGCCCCCACATGACCAAGTGGGCCAGACGCCATAACCGAAGAGTCTATCCGAAGCCCCGTTAAATCCAGGGGGTATGGATCGAATGTGTCGGTAGACCGAAGGTTCCGGGGGCCCGGAGGTCATAGCAGGGATGGCAGTCCGGCCGATACCCGGAACTAGGCCCGATGCCATAACACTTTTTACGAATATTGACCGGAGACGCTTCCGGGAACATCTGGCTATTCAAGCCCCCCCGATTTGACGGGGTGCGGACCTTTTTAGACCGCGCAATCATTGTCAGCGCTGTCCATACTTCCAGTGCCCCGTATGTCCCGGGGACAGACAGAGCGACCCACGAGCGATCCAGGGAGAACCGTGATGGCCAGGGAGAACCGTGATGGAAGGTGACCTGCCGGTCCGGACGGACCGGACTCACCCGGCCGAAGGCACGGCGGCGGCAGCGGCCGTCGCACGGACGGATGCGGTCCCGCCTCGCAGCAGCAGCTCCGATGCCGAGGTCATCGCCCAGATAGAACAGGAAATCCCGCGCCTGCGCCGCTTCGCCCGCGCCATGGTGCGCGACGCGGCGCTGGCGGACGATCTGGTGCAGGAATGCCTGGAGCGGGCCTTGAGCCGCCTGCATCTCTGGCAGCCGGGCACGAACCTCCGCGCCTGGCTGTTCACCATCCTGCGCAACCTGCACATCAACGGCATCCGCCGGCAGCAGACCTTCGTGGACATCGACAGCGAGGTCCAGGCGGGTCTCGGCGGCAGCCATGGCTCCCAGGTCGTGCGGCTGGAACTGCGCGACCTGCGGCGGGCGCTGGACCGGCTGCCGACCGAACAGCGCGAGGTGGTGCTGCTGATCGGGCTGGAAGGCATCAGCTACGCCGAGGCGGCGGACATCCTCCAGGTCTCCATCGGGACGGTGAAGTCACGCCTCTCGCGGGGCCGGCGGGCTCTGCGCATCCTGATGGATGGCGGTGCGGACGCCGCCTACGAGCCGGTGCATGAACGCGAGACGGCCTGACGCGCCGGAAGACTGCCGTGGTCCCGGGCTGAAGATCGTGGCGGGGGGCGCCGGCGGTGCCGACAGCCTCCAGGATGACCTCAACGCCTGGATTGATGGCGCGCTGTCCCCGTCGGCGGCGGCACGGCTGGGTCTCCGGCTGGCCTCGCTGCCGGACATGGCGACCCGGGCGGTGGCCTACCGCGCCCAGATCGACGGGCTGCACGCGCTCTACGATCCCGTGCTGGACGAACCGATTCCGGAAATGCTCCTTGTCCGGGTGCGCGATGCCCGCCACCGGACCCCACTGGCGCCCGCCGCCCCGGTCCATGCCGGTGCGACCCGCCGGATCGGCCTGTGGTCGGCGGCCCTGGCGGCGTCGGTCGGGACGGCGCTTCTGGGCATGCTGGTGCTGCACCGGCTCGGTACCGGCATGGCCGTGTTCGGGAACTGACGGTCCCCGGGCGGCGGTGACCGGACAAGACGCGGCGACCGGACAAAGAGAGGGCGGCTCCGGACCGGAGCCGCCCTTGCAGTGGAGGCTACCTCGCCTGGAAGGCTGTTCCGCCCACGGGCCTGCCGGGACGGCAGCGTCGTCAGCGGCGCCTGACCAGTCCCATGATCAGGGACACGACGAAGATCACCAGGAAGATGAAGAACAGAATCTGGGCGATTCCGGCCGATGCCGAGGAAATACCGCCGAATCCGAGTACGCCCGCAACCAGGGCGACGACAAAGAAGATCAGGGCCCAATAGAGCATCGCGTCCTCCGAATCTCGCGCAGGCCCGCCGATCCCTTCGGGGTGTCGGGCCTTGTTCGAGCGGATAACGAGGGCGCGAGGACAAAAGTTCCCCTTTCCGGGCGGCACGGGACCGTCCGGTCGGGTGCGGCCGCAAGCCCCGGGCACAGGAGCGGGGCTTGCGGGCCGGAAAGGAGGGGGCCAGGCAACCGGATGGAGTGCGGCAGAACCGGCTCAGGCACCCGGGCCAGGTCGCGGGGGATCAGGTGTCGCGGCTACGCCGGCCACGCCGCTTGCGGGCCGGGGCCTGCGGCGGCGGGGCGGGTGGGCGTGTGCAGCTCAGCAGTCCCTGATAGGCAAGCTGGATAACCTCCGGCAGAGCCTGGACGGGGGTCGGATTCGCCTTCGTGTAGGACGTGGCGATCCTGCTGGCCAGTTCCCGGAGTTCAAGGGTCGTCGTCTCGCTCATGCTCGTCTCCTGCGGCCGTCCCCACCCCCGGTCCGCTGTACCCCGGACCCTAGCGTGCGGGTCAGGGTGATACGTCTCCCCAAATGGTCCTATGTCCTTCGTCCGCAAGGGGAGAGGGTGGGGAGAGGTGCGGGAACGCGGCGCCCGCCCCCCGTGTTTGTGCCGGCATCAGCCGTAACGGACGAGGGACGATCCATGAGGACGAGCACCATGACCGCACTGGCGGCGGCCCTGCTGCTGGGAAGCGCGCCGGCGCTGGCGCAGGAGCAGGATACGGGTGCTTCCGGCGGTCCGGGGGGCTGGCCGGCCCAGGAACCTTCGGTCCAGCAGCCGGGGCAGCAGGGCAGGGCGCCTGACCCGGGCGATCCCGCCGCTGGGAGCGGGGCCGGGAGCGGGATGGACGCGGCGGAGGCTCCCGCCACTGGCGGCACGGAGGTGCTGGTCGAGATCGACGAGGTGGACGACGCTCGCCTTGGACCGGCCCAGCGCCGCCTCTCCGTGATGCAGACCACGTTGCTGAACCGCTTCAGCCAGCTCGGCTTCTCCGACGTGCGCGCGTTCCGCCGGGAGGGGGAGAGCTACGTCGCCGAGGCGGTGGACGGCGACGGGCAGGAGGTGACCGTGGTGCTGGACCCGGCCAGCGGGACCATCGTCGCCCGCCGCTGACGGCCGGGTCCGGCTCTCAGGACACCCCGTCCAGCAGGTGCCGCCAGCCGCGCGTCAGCCGGCCTGCGCCGGCCGGATCGGTCAGGGCGGCCAGCCCGCCGCGGCGGTCCAGCCGCTGCCCCGCCCTGCGGGCCAGCGGGTGCAGGCTCAGGGCCGCCCGCCCTTCGACGGGCTCGGCCACGGCACCCAGCGGCAGCGTCAGGCCCAGCGCGACGGTGACGCCGCCGGCAAGTCCGACCTCTCCGGACAGGCTTGCCCCGCTGCCGAGCCGCCGCTCCAGTGCCAGCGCAGCCCCCCAGCCGCCGTCCAGATACCGGCCGGCCCGGAGGGCAACCTCCGCATTGGTGCCCGGCAGGTCGTAGCCAGTGGTGACGAAGCCGGTGGTGACACCGCCCCGGGGCAGGAAGCGCAGGGCCTCCGGCTCGCGCTTCCAGACCTGGTGCAGCTCCGCGCCCAGCCGCCAGCGGGCCAGCGGCGGGCGCAGCATCACCTCGCCACCGGCCCCGCCATACATCTCCTCCAGCAGGCCCGCTTCCGCCAGCACGGACCAGCCGGGGGCGGGAGCGAGCGCCCAGGACGCCATCAGCCGTGACGGTGACAGACGCCGCGCGGCGAAGGCCGCCGCATCGGCACGGCCCCGGTCCGGGGCGTTGCCGTCCTCCGGCATGTCGCCGTGCGATGCCGTCAGGGTCAGGCGTGCGCTCCCCTCCAGCCGCAGTCCCGGCAGCGGGCGCAGCAGCGCACCCATGTCAGCGCTCAGGCGCCGGCCCCAGCCCTGATCCGTCGGCAACGGTCCCTGCTCCAGCAGCAGGTCCAGGCGGGGGCGCAGGAGCGGCGGGCGGGGCGGCGGTCCTTCCGCCGCGCCCAGCCGCGCCCGCCGGGCGATCTCGTCCACGCTGCCGCGGCCCTGGAGCGCCCGCTCCAGGTCGGCGGCCGGCAGATCCAGCCGGGCACCGGGCAGGCCGCCGGCGGTCAGGTCCACGCGCACCCGGCCGGTCGCATCGGCGCCCGCGATCCGTGCCGCATGGCCCGCCACCGCGGCCGTCTCCGCCTCCTCCGGGACATCCATCACGGCCCGGCCAGGGGCCGTGACCGCGAGGCGTGCCGCCCGGGCCGGCGGGCGGGGCAGGGTCGCATCCGTGGCCGTGAGGCGCAGGGTCAGGAACGGGCCGCTTCCGGCTTCCATGCCGGCGCCCAGCGTCAGCCAGGGCAGCGCCTGCCACTGCGCCGCGAGGCGGGGCCGCCGCAGCCGACCGACCCGCCCCGCCTCGGCCGACAGGGCGAGGTCGCCCGTCGCCGGAGCCCAGCGCAGGGTGCCGTAGGGCCGGACGGCGCTGTCCGTCCAGGCGGCGCCGAGGGTCAGGTCCAGCGGACCGATCCCGTGTCCCGTCGCCAGGAAACCGGCGCGGTCCGTGTCGTCGCCACCCAGCCCGCGGACCCCGGCCAGGAGCGAGGGCGTCGTGTGTCCGGCCGGCAGGACTTGCCAGGTGATGTCGGTTCCGGCCTCCCCGTCGGGCGACTGCCGCAGACCGAGAAGCAGCCCGGGCAGGGGGCGTATCCCCGCGCTCACGGTCGCCCCCTCGCGCCCCGTCTCAAGCGCCAGCCAGCCGCTGGCGTCCGTCGGCAGCACGGCGTCCGGCCGTCCCGTCGGCTCGGGCGGGGGCGGTGAGGCCCGGACGGGTCCGGGCAGCAGCAGGCAGAAGAGGAGAAGGAGGGCGGACGTGCGTCCGGTCACAGGCGTTGACCCCAGGCGGGGCCGCCGATGATGCCTCAAGCATTGGTAAACGCAACCCCGGCGCGGTCCGGTGCAGGGCTCCGTGTCGCGGCGGGGCTCCGGGTCCCGCGCATCGGCGGGACCCGGTGTTCCGGTCTCAGAACTGCTCGGCGTCCAGCGCCATGACGGCCCGGTGGCCCTCGACGATCGGCTTCAGCAGGCCGTGGACCTGCGGCAGGATCTGGTCGGCATAGAAACGGGTGGTGATCAGCTTGCCGTCCAGGAAACGCCGGTCCTCGCCCGGCGCCGCCATCAGGGCCTGCGCCGCGATCGCCGCCTTGGCCGACAGCCAGCCGCCGATGACGATGCCGGACATCCTCAGATAGGGCACGGCCCCCGCGGCCACCGCGGCGGGATCGCTCTTCGCCGTCTCCACCACCCAGGAGGTCGCCTGCTCCAGCGCGGCCGCGGCGTCCGCCAGATTGCCGCCGATCACCGCCATGTCGTCGCCCGGCCGGTCCTTGGCGGCGGCGGCCGTGTCCCTGATCTCCGCCAGCAGGCGCAGGGCGGTCTCGCCGCCGTCGCGCGCCACCTTGCGGAAGACCAGATCGTTCGCCTGGATGCCGTTCGTGCCCTCGTAGATCGGGGCGATGCGGGCATCGCGCAGGTGCTGCGCGGCGCCCGTCTCTTCGATGAAGCCCATGCCGCCATGGACCTGCACGCCCAGCGAGGCGGATTCCACGCCCAGGTCGGTGCACCACGCCTTGGTGATCGGGGTCAGCAGGTCGTTCAGCGCCTTGGCCCGGCGCCGTTCCTCGGCGTCGGGGTGGCGCTTGGCCCGGTCGAAGGCCGACGCGGTGAGGTAGGAGAGCGCCCGTGCCGCCTCGATCTGCGACTTGGCGGTCAGCAGCATGCGGCGCACGTCGGGGTGGTTGATGATGGCGACCGGGCCCGGATCGCGGCCGGTCAGCGCGCGCGACTGCACGCGCGTTTTCGCGTAGTCGCGGGCCTGCTGGTAGGCGCGCTCGGCGATGCCGACGCCCTGCACGCCCACGCCCAGGCGGGCGTTGTTCATCATCGTGAACATGTACTCGATGCCGCGGTTCTCCTCCCCGATCAGGAAGCCCGTGGCGCCGCCGTTGTCACCGAACGCCATCACCGCGGTGGGGGAGGCGTGGATGCCCAGCTTGTGCTCCAGCCCGGCGCAGCGCAGGTCGTTGCGCGCGCCCGGCGATCCGTCGGGGTTCACCAGGAACTTCGGCACGATGAACAGGCTGATGCCCTTCACGCCCGGCGGCGCGTCCGGCGTGCGCGCCAGCACCATGTGGATGATGTTCGACGTGAAATCGTGCTCGCCGTAGGTGATGAAGATCTTCTGCCCGGTGATGCGGTAGGTCCCGTCACCGGCCGGCACGGCCCGGCTGCGCACGGCGCCCACGTCCGACCCGGCCTGCGGCTCGGTCAGGTTCATGGTGCCGGTCCACTCGCCGGAGATCATCTTCTCCAGATAGAGCCGTTTCTGCTCCTCGCTGCCGTGTTCGGTCAGCAGCTCCACCGCCCCCTGGTTCAGCATGGGGCAGAGGGCGAAGCTCATGTTGGCGGCGTTCCACATCTCCTGGATCGGCATGGCCAGCGTCCAGGGCAGGCCCTGGCCGCCATGCTCCGGATCGAAGGGCACGCTGTTCCAGCCGCCCTCGGCATAGGCCCTGTACGCCTCCTTGAACCCGGTCGGGGTGCGGACGACGCCGTTGTCCAGCACGGCCCCTTCCTGGTCGCCCTGCCAGTTGATCGGCGCCAGCACGTCGCGGGCCAGCTTCCCGGCCTCCTCCAGCACCGCGTCCACCAGGTCGGGCGAGGCCGCCTCGTAGCCCGGCAGGGCGGCAACGGCGGGCAGGTCCACCACATGGTTCAGGGTGAAGCGGATGTCCTGGATCGGTGCGTTGTACGGGATCATGGTTGCAGGCGTCCTCCCAAGGATGGCCGGGCCGACTGCAAGGGGCCCGGCGGTGACCGGCCGGTACACGGCACATTCTCGTCGGGCGGGACCGGCCCGCCCTGTCGCCGGCTAACATGGCCGGAAGCCCGCCGCCGGGCAAGGGGGCGCGGGCAGCGGGGCCGATGGCGGTTGGCACGCCGGTTGCTTCCCCTTTCGGCAGACCGATGCCAGAGAGGCAGACCGTGACCAGCACCCTTTCCATCGCCCGCCCTGGGGAACTCCAGTCCGGCAGCCGCCCGGCGCAGTCCGGCGCGTCGGTCCGGGTCCTGGCGGCCGTGCAGCAGGCCAGCGCCCGGACAGGGGTCGATTTTTCCTACCTCATGGAAAAAGCTGCCGTGGAGAGCGGCTACCGGACCGACGTGAAGGCCAGGACCAGCAGCGCCACCGGCCTCTACCAGTTCGTCGACAGGACCTGGCTCGACATGGTGGAGCAGCACGGCGCCAAGCACGGGCTGGGCCGCTATGCCAGCGCCGTCCGGCGCGACGCCTCGGGCGATCCCTACGTCGCCGATCCCGCGCTGAAGCAGGAGATCCTGGATCTGCGCAAGGACCCGAAGGTCTCCGCCCTGCTGGCGGGCGAACTGGCGAACGACAACCGCCGCTCGCTGGAGGCGGACCTCGACCGGCCGGTGGACAACACCGACCTCTATCTCGCCCATTTCCTGGGGGCCGGCGGTGCCGGCAAATTCCTGTCCGCGATGGAGAAGGACCCGTCCCAGCCGGCGGCGAAGCTGCTGCCGGAGGCGGCGCGGGCGAACCGCAGCGTCTTCTACGACGAGAACGGTCAGGCGCGCTCGCTGCAGCAGATCTACGACCGTTTCGACCGGCGCTTCGGCGGCGGCACGCAGGTGGCCTCCGACAGCGTGTTCGGCACCCGCCTGGCGGAGGACACGACCTCCCAGCCCTGGCTGTCCTCCCGCTCCACCGGCTCGGCCCGGGAACCGATCTCGACCTTCACGGTGATGCAGCTCAGCGCCCTGCTGCCGCCGACGACGGACGGAGAGAAGGGCACGCGAGGCGGTGCCGGCCGCAACGGTGACGGAAACGAGGACGAGGAGAACCGGCGGACGCCCAACGTGCTGGCCGGCGCCGTGCCGGCCTGACGGCGCTGCCGGTCCCGGTCAGGGTGGCAGCACCTTGCCCGGGTTCAGCAGGTCGTCCGGGTCCAGCGTCCGCTTGATCCGGCGCATCAGGTCCAGTTCCACCGGGTCCTTGGTGGCGGCCAGCTCCGCCGCCTTGCGGCCGCCGATGCCGTGCTCGGCGCTGAACGATCCGCCCAGCTCCCGCACGATGCCGTGGACCAGCGCCGTCACCTCGGTGGCACGGGCCAGGAAATCCTTGCCGGGCATCGTCTCCGGACGGCCCACGTTGAAATGGATGTTGCCGTCTCCGGCATGGCCGAACGGGTAGGGGCGGACGCCGGGGATCAGGGCCTCCAGCGCCGCCGTGCCGCGGGCGATCAGGGCGGGAATGCGGCTGACCGGGACGGAGACGTCGTGGTGGACGACGCCACCCAGCTTCCGGCCGATCTCCGGCAGCCCCTCGCGGATGGCCCAGAGCTGGCGCCGCCGCTCCCCCGTCTCGGCGAAGGTCGCGTCCAGCACCGTGCCGGCCACCGCGGCCTCGGCCAGCGCCTCCTCCGCGGCTTCGCGCAGGGCGCGGCCGGGCATGCCGCCGCCCAGTTCCAGCAGCACGTACCAGGGTGCCGGGGCGGCCAGCGGGTCGAAGCGCCGGTCCAGAAAGGCGGCGGCGCCGTCGATGGCGAAGCGCGGCATCAGCTCGAACGCCGTCACCGCCTCGCCCGCGGCGGCGCGCAGCCGCGCCAGCAGGTCGATGGCGGCGTCCGGGTCCGGCACGGCGGCGAAGGCCGTCTCCACCTGCCGCGGACGGGGGAACAGCTTCACGCTCGCCGCCGTGACGATGCCCAGCGTCCCCTCCGCTCCCAGGAACAGGTGCTTCAGGTCGTAGCCGGTGTTGTCCTTGCGCAGCCGGCGCAGGCCGTTCCAGACGCGGCCGTCGGGCAGCACTACCTCCAGCCCCAGCACCAGGTCGCGGGCGTTGCCGTAGCGGACGGTCAGGATGCCGCCGGCATTGGTGGACAGCACCCCGCCCAGGGTGCAGGTTCCCTCCGAGCCCAGGCTCAGGGGGAACAGCCGGTCCGCCGCTTCCGCCGCCGTCTGCACCGCTGCCAGTGTGCAGCCGGCCTCCGCCACCAGGGTGAAGTCCAGCGCGTCCACGTCGCGGATGCGGTCCATGCGGCCCAGATTCAGCAGCACGGCCGGCCGCTCGCGGCGGGCGACGGTGCCCCCCACCAGCCCCGTGTTGCCGCCCTGCGGAATCACGGCCAGACCGGCGTCGGCGCAGAGCGCGACGCAGGTCGCCACCTGCTCCGTCGCGGCCGGGCGCAGCACGGCGAGCGGATGGCTCTCCTCGATGCCGCGCCAGTCGAAGGCATAGGGCGCCATCGCCTCCGCCCCGGTCAGCACGGCCGCCGGCCCCAGCCGGTCAGTCAGTCGGGCGAGGGCGGAGGCGGTGTCGGTCATGGCGGCGGGCCCTGCGGTCGCGGGACGGGAAGGAACGCTCAGCGCGGGGCGGCGGCCCGGCGCAGCCGGTCGTTGATCGCGGCACCCAGCCCCGTCTCCGGGACCGGCATCACGGCGATGCCGCGGGCGCCGGGCTTGTCCAGCGCCCGCAGCATGGCGAACAGGTTGGCGGCGGCCTCGTGCAGGTCGCCGGTGGGGGAGAGGTTCAGCCGCTCCCGCCCGCCGCGGATGAACTGGTCGGGACCGAAGGCGAGGAACGCCTCGTCCGGCTCCGGCGCCGCCGCCTCCAGGCGGACGGGCAGGGCGGGGGCGTAGTGGCTGGTCAGCATGCCGGGCGCCTTCACCCCGTCCGCCGCCGTGGCCCGGTCCACCGGACCCAGCACGGCCTCCAGTTCCTCCCGCGTCACCGAGCCGGGGCGCAGCAGCAGCGGCCGCTCCCCCGTCAGGTCCAGCACCGTGGATTCCAGCCCGATGGGGCAGCGGCCGCCGGCGAGGATCAGGCGCAGCTTTCCGCCGGCGCCGTCGGGGAACTCCTCCGCCACATGCAGCGGCGTCGTCGGGCTGACATGGCCGGAACGGTTGGCGCTCGGCGCCGCCACCGGCCGCCCGGCCGCGGCCAGCAGGGCGCGCGCCACCGGATGGCCGGGGCAGCGCACCGCCACCGTGTCCAGCCCGGCGCTGACCAGCAGCGACAGGGGCGCATCCGGCCGGCGCGGCAGCACCAGGGTCAGGGGGCCGGGCCACCACATCTCCATGGCGTGGCGCGCCCGCTCGTCCACCGTCACCAGCCGTCCGGCGGCGCCGTCGTCGGGGACATGCACGATCAGCGGATTGAAGTGCGGCCGGCCCTTCGCCTCGAAGATGGAGGCGACGGCGCGGTCGTTGCCGGCATCCGCCCCCAGTCCATAAACCGTCTCCGTCGGGAAGGCGACCAGCCCGCCCTCGGCCAGCGCCTGCGCGGCCCGGGCCTGGGCCGCCGCGGTGGGCTGCAACATCTCGGGCGGGCGGGGGGTGCTCACGGGCTGGTCCTCGGGGAAGCGGGCAGGAAGGCCGGCCCCGGTGTTCTAGCGCCCGGGGCGGGGACTGTCCAACGGGTGCGGGCCATCGGGTCGGTGTGCGGGCTCTTGTGCGCCGCACACTTGCCGTTGCAGCCGGGCCGGCGCACACTCGCCCCCCAGCGGCAGGCAGGGCGCGGCAGGCTGGGCGCGCGGAGCGCGGGAGAGGGGCATGGCGGGGCGGGTCGTCACCATCGCACAGCAGAAGGGCGGCGCCGGAAAGACGACGCTGGCGATCCACCTCGCCGTCGCCTGGAGCCTTGCCGGCCGGCGGGTGGCGACGGTGGACATCGACCCGCAGGGCAGCCTCAGCGAATGGGCGCGGCTCCGCGCCGCCGCCCTGAACGGAAGCGGTCCCGCCCTGACGCATGTGCAGGTCTCCGGCTGGCGGGTGCAGAAGGAGGTGGAGCGGCTGGCGCGCGAGCACGACATGGTCGTGATCGACAGCCCGCCGCACGCGGAGACGGAGGCGCGCATCGCCATCCGCGCCGCCGGGCTGGTGGTCGTGCCGGTGCAGCCCAGCCCCATGGATCTCTGGGCCACGCGGCCGACGCTGGAGGTCGCGCGGGCGGAGAAGCGGCCGGCCCTGCTGGTGCTGAACCGGGTGCCGTCGCGCGGGAAGCTGGTCGATGCGGTGGCGGCGCGGGCGCAGGAGCTGGGCGTGCCGGTGGCCGACGCCGCGATCGGCAACCGCATCGGCTTCGCCGGCGCCATCCTGGAGGGGCTGACCCTGATGGAGACGGACCGCCGCGCCAAGGGCGTGGAGGAGATCGAGGATTTGGCGGCGGAGATCCTGCGCCGCGCCGGCTGAGCCCTCTTGGCCCCGGTCCGGGCGATCACCACCTGAGGGCGCAAGGCGGGCCGTGTCCCACCGATGCCGGTGGAGCCCGCTCCCGGCTTGGGGTATCATCCCCGCTCAGAGCGGATGGAGATGGTGCATGGCGAACAGTCCCGGTTCCGGCAGCCCGCTCAGCGGGCTTTCCCTCGTGATCGACGCGATGCAGAAAAGCGCCCCGGCTCCCGGCAAGGACCCGGTGACGCGCAGGGTGCTGGGCGCGCTGACGGACGGGTTCGTGCCGGTGGTGGACCTGCCCGGGCGGGTGGACCTGGATCCCGAGGTCGTGGTGAAGACCGTCAACGACCTCCGCGCGAAGAAAGCCATCGACCTGCGCCAGTCCAACGGGCAATATCTGGTCGGGCTGACATCCAAGGGTTACGCCGAGGCCTTCGAGGACTGACCGGCTCTGCCGCCGCCATGTCCGCGGCTCCGGCCCTGCCGGGGAGGGAGGCATGCCGGCCGACGGGCAGAGCAGTGCAGGGTCGGCAGCTTCCGCGCCCGGCGCGGGGGACCGCCCGATGACCGCGACCACGCTGATCCAGGTCGGCGTCCTCTATGCCGGTGCGCTGGCCCTGTCGGTTCTGCACCCGCAGGGGACGACGGCCGCACTCTATCTCGTCTCCGCCGGGCTGGGCAGCTTCGTCGGCCTGACCGAACTGATCTCCCGTTACCGCGACAACCCGCTGGCCCCGCTGCGCACGAAGCCGGGATGGCTCTACATCGTCGTCAACGGCACCGCCGCGGCGGCGGCCTTCGGCCTGATCCGGCTGAACGACCTGTTCGCGGACGGTGCCCTGCCGCAGGCGCTGTCCCAGGTGCTGGTGGCGGCGCTGGGCAGCATGGCCTTCTTCCGCAGCGCGCTGTTCACCGTCCGGCTGGGGGAGACGGATGTGGCGGTCGGCCCGGCGGCCCTGCTCCAGGCGGTGCTGTCCGCGGCCGACCGTGCCTGCGACCGGCTGCTGGCGACGTCCCGCTCCACCCTGGTGATGGAGATCATGCGCGACGTGCGCTTCGAACATGCGCGCTCGCTGCTGCCGCTGCATGCCTTCCAGCTCATGCAGAATGTCAGCCTGGAGGAACAGACAGGGATCGCCAAGGACATCGCCACCCTTGCCCAGGAGCAGGTGGAGGAGGAGATCAAGACCTACAATCTGGGTCTGCTGCTGCTCCGCCTGCTGGGAGAGGACGTGCTGCGCCGGATGGTGGAGGCGCTGAAGCCGGACCTCGCCCGCCCCTCGAAGGGGGAGATGCGGATCGTCAACACCATCGCGCAGATGCCGGACGAGGATGTGGCGGAGCTGCTGGATATCGCCGTGACCCTGGTCGGCCTGCGCCGGCCGCCGTCGTCGGAGACGGGGCGTCTGGGGGCGGCGGCATCAAGCCTCGTGGCACGGCTCGGGACCGGGGGGACCGCCCGCAAGGTGGCGCTCGCCATCGACATCCTGCAACTCTTCGGGCGCAAGACGCTGCTGGACGCCATCGCCCTGCTGCGGCAGGCCCAGGCCGGCGGGGTGCCGGTGGACAAGGACCTGTCGCTGGACGATCTGCTCGGCGCCCCCCCGGGCGGTGCTCCGGGCATTACTCCGGACAGTGCTCCGGGCAAGGCTCCGGGTGGTGTGGTGGAGGATACCCCCGCCACTCCGGCGGCCGGTGTCGTGGCGCTGGGGCAGCGCCGGGCGGACCGGCCCCCGGAGGCACGGCCACACGACACCCCGCCCCCGGCAGACGCCGCTTCCTGACAGGGGTCCTCCTGACAGGCTTCTTCCTGAAAGGGCCGGGTCAGAGCCCCTTGGCCGCGGCCAGCACGGCCTCGACATGGCCGGGCACCTTGACCTTGCGCCAGACGGCGCGGACCACGCCTTCCTTGTCGATCAGGAAGGTGGAGCGGTCGATGCCCATGTAGGTGCGGCCGTACATGCTCTTCTGGACCCAGGCGCCGTAGCGCTCGGTCACGTCCGAGCCCTCGTCGGACGCCAGGATGAAGGGCAGGCTGTACTTGGCCTTGAACCTGTCATGGCTGGCGACGGAATCCTTGGAGATGCCGATGATGACGGCGTCCACCTTGCCGAAGTCGGGCATCGCCTCCCCGAAGCCGCAGGCCTCCTTGGTGCAGCCCGACGTGTCGTCCTTCGGGTAGAAGTAGACGACGACGGTCCGGCCGCGGAGCTGCGAGAGCGTCACCGAGCCGCCCCCGTCCGTCGGCAGGGTGAAGTCGGGGGCGGGGGAACCGACATCGACAGTCTTCTCGGCCACGGTCATGGCGGGCTTGTCTCCTCGTTGCGGGCGGCCGCCGGGGTGAGGGCGGCGGCGGGATCTTCGACGATGCGCCGGAAGTGTCCGTAGACCTCCGCGGCGGCGCGTCTGAGGTTGGTTTCGACCGCCGCGAAGTCAACGGCCGCCTGCCCGGTGGATTCCGCACTCTCCGACCCGGCCGCCGTCGGATCGCCGCCCCGGTCGTTCAGGATCGCCCGCGCCAGCGCCGCGCGCAGGCCCGCCGGTGCCTCCGCCGCGCGGAACCGGCCCTCCGTCGTCAGCCGCAGGAAGCCCTGCACCCGGCGCCACAGCCGCATGGTGCGGATCAGCGCGTCCGCCGTCGGCCGGTCCAGGTGTCCGCTGTCGGCCAGCCGGCCGAGCAGTTCCGTCGTGTTCGGGTGCGGTACCTCGGGACGCTCCGCGGCATGGCGCAGGGCCAGGTACTGGGCGATGAACTGGATGTCGATCATCCCGCCGCGGACATACTTCACATCCCAGATGTCGTCCGTATGGTGCTGCTGGTCGATGCGGGCGCGCATGCCCGCCACGTCGGCCAGCAGCCGGTCGGGGTCGCGCGGCGCCGTCAGCACCGCGCGGACGGTGCCCTCCAGCCGGTCGCGCAGCTCCGCCGGGCCGGTCAGCACGCGGGCGCGGGTCAGGGCCATGTGCTCCCAGGTCCAGGCGCTTTCGCGCTGGTAGCGGCCGAAGGCCTCGAAGCTCACCGCCAGCGGCCCGGAATTGCCGCTGGGCCGCAGCCGCATGTCCACGTCGTAGAGCTGGCCCTCGCCCGTCGGTGCGGTGATGGCGCTGACCAGCCGCTGCGTCAGCTTGATGAAGTAGTCGGTGGGCGTGAGCGGCTTCGGTCCGTCCGACAGGGGCGG
The DNA here is from genome assembly GCF_000016185.1 of Rhodospirillum centenum SW. Taxonomy (NCBI): domain Bacteria; kingdom Pseudomonadati; phylum Pseudomonadota; class Alphaproteobacteria; order Rhodospirillales; family Rhodospirillaceae; genus Rhodospirillum; species Rhodospirillum centenum. The sequence continues at coordinate 1,676,225 of NC_011420.2, read as the reverse complement.
GCCGTCGTCGCCGGCGGGCGGGACGTCGTAGACCGTGATGATGTCCAGGTCCGAGCGCAGCGACAGGGTTCCCGACCCCAGCCGGCCCATGGCGACCAGACAGAATCCCGCCCCGGGGAAGCGGCCGTAGCGGCGGGCGAAATCCTCCTCCACCGCGGCCTGGATGCGGGCCAGCCCGATCTCCGCCACGGCGGTCAGGAACGGGCCGCAGCGGTCGGCATCGCTGATGTTGCGCAGGATGTGGACGCCGGCGCGGAAGCGCTGGTCGTTCGTCCAGCAGCGGGTCAGGGTCAGCACGTCCTCGAAGTCGCGCGCCTCCGCCAGCGTCGCCGTGGCTGACGCCTCAAGCTCCTCCCGGCCGGGCAGGGGATCGAAGAAGCCGGGCGTCAGCACGGCGTCCAGCACCACCGGCCGGCGGGCGAGCTGCTCCGCCAGTCGCGGGGCGGTGCCCATGATCTCCGCCGTCAGCTCCAGCAGGCGCGGGTTGGCGTAGAACAGGGTGAAGAGCTGCACCCCCGCCGGCAGCTTCGCCAGGAACTCGTCGAAGCTCAGGAACGCCTGATCGGGATGGGGCGTGGTGCCGAACGCCGCCAGCAGGGTCGGGATCAACTCGGTCAGCAGCTCGCGCGCCCGGGTGCTGCGGGTGGCGCGGTAGCGTCCATGGTGCCAGGCCCGCACCTGCGCCGCCACGGCGGACGGGTTCTGGTAGCCCAGGTTCCGCAGGGTCTGGATCGTTTCGGGATCGTCCTCGGTGCCGGTGAAGACCAGATTGCCGGGGCCGGAGAGCGGCGGCGCCTCCTCGAACAGCCGGGCATAGTGGTCCTCCACCCGGCCCAGCGTCTCCAGCAGGTCGGTGCGGAACCGCTGCGGATCGTCGTAGCCCAGGAAGACCGCCAGCCGGGCCACGCCCTCGTCGCTCTTCGGCAGTTCGTGTGTCTGCTGGTCCTCCAGCATCTGCACCCGGTGCTCGACCCGGCGCAGGAAGCGGTAGGCCTCCTCCAGTTCCTCCGCGACCCGCGGCCCGGCGCGGCCGGCGGCGACCAGCGCGTGCAGGGCGGCCACCGTGGCCGGCACCCGCAGCGACGGGTCGCGCCCGCCGAAGATGAGCTGCTGGGTCTGGGCGAAGAACTCGATCTCGCGGATGCCGCCGCGGCCGATCTTGATGTTGTGGCCGTTGACCGTCTTCTGGCGGTGGCCCTTGTGGCTGCCGATCTGGCGCTTGATCGAGTGGATGTCCTGGATGGCGGCGAAGTCCAGGCTGCGGCGCCAGACGAAATGCCGGATGATCTGCATGAAGCCTTCGGCGGCCTCGGCGTCGCCCGCCACGGGCCGCGCCTTGATCATCGCCGCCCGCTCCCAGTTCTGGCCCAGGCTGCCGTAATAGCTCTCCGCCGCGGAAACGCTGACCGCCAGCGGTGTCGCGCCGGGGTCGGGGCGCAGCCGCAGGTCGGTGCGGAAGACGTAGCCGTCCGCCGTGCGCTCCTCCATGATCCGCACCAGTTCGCGCGCCAGCCGGACGAAGGTGCGGGTCATCTCCTCTTCGGGCACGGGCGTCACCCCGTCGTCGTAGAGGACGATCAGGTCGATGTCGCTGGAGTAGTTCAGCTCCTTCGCCCCGAACTTGCCCATGGCCAGCACGATCAGGCCGGACCCGCGCTCCGGGTCGTCCGGGTGGGGCAGGGTCATCCGGCCCGACGCCGCCGCCTGCCGCAGCAGCAGCCGGCAGGCGAGGTGCAGGGAGGTCTCCGCAAGCTCGCTCAGGGCGCCGGTCACCCGCTCCAGCGGCCACAGCCCGGCGATGTCCGCGATGCCGATCAGCAGGGCGGCCCGGCGCTTGGCGATGCGCAGCCCGCGCATCAGCCGGTCGGTGTCCGTCCCGTCCGCGTAGCCGTCCCACAGGTCGCGCAGCAGACCGGCGAACGCGGCATCGCAGCCGCTCTCCAGAAGCTCCTTCAGGAACGCCTGCTCCCGCACCAGCGCCTGGCCCAGATAGGGGCTGTTGCCCAGCACGGCGGCCAGCAGCGCGGCCCCGTCAGGCGTCTCCGCCAGCCCGCGTGCAAAGGCCACCGCCTCGGCTCCGGCGGACTCCGCCGCCTCGAACCAGCGTTCGAGGCCGACGGCGGCAAGCTGCGGATCGGCGGGCCTGGGGAAGGAATCGGCATTGAACATGGGCGGCGGACCGGGCTATGCCAGCGATGGGGCCGCGGGAGGGTGCGCCCCTGCCGCCGCAGAGGTCAAGTCCGCCCCTCCCTCCGGACTGACGGGTTCCACCGGATGATCCGCCACTTTTCGCTCGTCGTCCTGGAGATCGCGGCCGGACTGCTGCTGGTCCTGATGCTGGGGGTCGGGCTGGTGGGCTGGCGCCTGACCCAGGGGCCGCTGGAGGTCGCGGCCCTGACGCCGTATCTCGAACAGGCGTTGAACGAGAACGCGCCCGTCCGTACCGAGATCGGCAGCACCGTGCTGAGCTGGGCCGGCTTCGGCGCGCCGCTGGAGGTGAAGGCCGTCGATGTCGTCGCCTACGGCCGTTCGGGCAGCGCCGTTGCCAGCCTGCCGGAGCTGAAGCTCCAGTTCTCCCTGCCGGCGGCACTCCGCGGCCGTGCCGCCCTGACCCGGTTCGAGCTGGTGCGGCCCTGGCTGAAGGTGCTGCGGGCCGAGGACGGAAGCTTCTCCCTGGACATCCGGAACGAGGACCCGGCGGCCGAGGAGGGGGCGGGGGAGGCGATCGCGGCCGAACTGCTGGCGAGTCTGCGCCGGCCGCCCGACCTGCTCGATCCGCTGGGGGCGATCACCGAGCTGCGCATCAGCGAGGCGCGGCTCCAGGTGGAGGACCAGCGCCGCAACCTCACCTGGTCCGCCCCGCGGCTGGACCTCTCGCTGCTGCGCGACGCGGGCGGGATCACGGGCGATGCCGGCCTGGACCTGGAGCTGTCGGGGCGCACGAACCACCTCCAGGTCGCCATCGCCTATACCTTCGCCGACGGCCATCTGGAGATGCAGAGCCGGTTCGACGCCGTGCGTCCGGCCGACTTCGCGCAGATCGCCCCGGTGCTGGAGCCCTTGCAGGCGCTCGACGTCAGCTTCTCCGGCACGGCCGCGGCCGCCTTCTCCGCCGATCTCAAGCCGCTGCATGTCAGCCTCGCCCTCACCGGCGGGGCCGGGCGCCTGATCCTGCCCGACCAGCTTCCGGCCCCGCTCGCCTTCGACCATGTGCAGCTTCTCGGCCGCCTGCTGGAAGGTGGCCGGCGGCTTGACGTGGACCGCTTCGAGCTGGACCTCGGCCGTCCGAAGCTGACGGCGGCCGGCAGCGTCCGCCGCGGCGACGAGGCGCTGACCCTGACGCTGCGGACGGAACTGGTGAAGCTCACCGCCGAGGATCTGGCCCGCTACTGGCCGCCGTCGCTGAAGCCGAAGGCGCGGAGCTGGATGGTGGAGAACCTGACCCGTGGCAGCTACGACCGCACGGAGTTCGAACTGGAGGCCACGGCCCCCGCCGACGATCCGGCGGCGCTGGAACCGACCCGGATGCAGGGCCGGTTCGCCTTTTCCGGCTTCGACGTGCGCTACATGGAGACGCTGCCGCCGGTGACGGGCGTCTCCGGCACGGCGGTGTTCGACGGCAGGGCCTTCGACATCCGGCTCGGCTCCGGCCGGCTGAAGGACATGACGCTCGGCCCCTCGACCCTCCAGATCTACAACCTGGAGGGCGATCCGGAATTCATCGACATCGACGTGGCCGTCTCGGGTCCGGTGTCCTCTGCGCTGGAGGTGCTGGACCACGAACCGCTCCGGTATGCGCAGAAGGTGAACCTCGATCCCCGCTCCGTGGGCGGCACGGCCGACCTGCGCCTGCGCTTCGACTTCCCGCTGCTGGGCGACCTGGAGTGGGAGGAGGTGAGCATGCAGACCTCCGGCACCCTGGCCGGCGTCAAGGTCGCCGGGATCGTGCCGGACATCACCGGGACCGAGGGGCGGTTCGACATCGTCGTCACGCCCAAGGACCTCCGCCTCGCCGGGACGGCGCTGCTGAACGGCGTTCCCTCCGCCATCGAATGGCAGGAGTTCTTTCCGAAGGCGGCGCCGGTCGGCACCCGCGTCCGCATCAAGGCGGCGCCTGACGATGGCGGCCGCGCCGCCCTCGGGCTCGACTTTCCGGAATGGCTCAACGGCCCGGCCGCCGTGGACATGACCTATGAGAAGACGGACCGGGGCGCCGAATCCATCGTGGCGGACCTGGACCTGACGGAGTCCGTCCTGCGCATCGACCCGCTGCACTGGCGCAAGCCCGCCGGGCTGCCGGGGCGCGGCGCCCTGCGGGTGGAGTTCGTCGGCGGCAAGCCGGTCCACCTGCCGCGCCTGACGGTGCAGACGGCGGAGCTGGCCGCCGCCGGCCGGCTGGACCTGCGGCCCCAGGATTACGGCATCGCGCGGCTGGCGCTCGACACCTTCCGGCTGGGCGAGACCGATGCCCGGCTGGTGCTGGAGGGGCGGCCGAAGGACGGGCTTGCCATCGACCTGCGCGGCCGCAGCTTCGACGCCCGACCGCTGCGGGAGGACGACAAGGAGGGGGCGGCCGGCGACGACGGGGCGGAGCCGGTCCGTCCCCTGGACATCACCTTCGACCTGGACCGCATCGTCATGGGTGACGAGGGGCAGGCCCTGCGCGCCGCGAAGGGCAGCGCCAGCCGGACGGAGGCGGGCTGGCGCAGCGCCGTGCTGGATGCCCGGGTCAGCGACACCGGCTCGTTGAAGGTCCGCTATTCGCCGGAAGGGGACAGGCTGGTCCTGGCAATGGACAGCGACGATGCCGGCGCCGCCCTGCGGGAGCTGGGCATCCTCTCCCAGATCCGCGGCGGCACCCTGAGCGTGACCGGGCACAGCGCGCCGGGCGATGCGCGGGAGACGGTGGCCGGCCGGATCGACCTGCGCGACTACGAGGTGAAGGACGCCCCGGTGCTGGCCCGGCTGCTCTCCGCCGCCTCGCCGCGGGGCTTCGCCGACTTCCTGGGCGGCCAGCCGATCTCCTTCAGCCGGCTGGTCGGGGATTTCCGCTGGCACCGGCGCGGGATCAGCTTCCGCGAGGTGCGGACCTCGGGCTCGGCCGTGGGGCTGACCCTGGAGGGAGACATCGACATCAAGGACGGGGTCGCCGCGTTGCAGGGCACGATCGTGCCCTTCTCCACCGTCAACCGGCTGATCGGCGCCATCCCGCTGGTCGGCGGCCTGCTGGTCGGCGGCGAGGGGCAGGGACTGTTCGCCGCCACCTATTCGGTCAAGGGGCAGCTGGGCGATCCGCAGATCGGGGTCAACCCGCTGGCCGTTCTGGCGCCGGGCTTCCTGCGCAACCTGTTCTTCCTGCCCGAGCCGGCGGGGGAGGATACGGAGCCGTCGAAGCAGGAGTCGCAGAAGGCAGGCGACGGCGGGGCGCCCCGGTCCGGGGCCACCCCGCCGAAGTGACGGCCGTTCGCGGTCAGGCCGGCTTCACCAGCGCATGGCGCTTCCTGCCGACCGACAGCTTGATCACGCCGTCGGCCGTCAGGTCGCCGCTGCCGACCTTGGCGAACTCGTCCGTCACCGGCTGGTCGTTGACGCGCACGGCGGCCTGCTTGATCTGTCGCCGCGCCTCGCCGTTGGAGGCGACGAGACCGGCCTTCGCCAGCAGCCCATAGACCGCGACCCCGGCCGCCAGCTCGTCCGCCGGCAGCTCGACCGTCGGCAGCCCCTCGGCCAGGGCCCCCTGCTCGAAGGTGCGCCGCGCCGTCTCCGCCGCGGCGTCGGCGGCCTCGTCGCCGCGCACCAGCCGCGTCACCTCGGTCGCCAGGATCTTCTTCGCCTCGTTGATCTCGGCGCCCTGGAGCGCCTCCAGCCGGGCGATCTCGTCCAGCGGCAGCTCGGTGAACAGCTTGAGGAAGCGGCCCACGTCCGCATCCTCCGTGTTGCGCCAGTACTGCCAGAAGTCCCAGTCGGACAGCCGCTCGCGGTTCAGCCAGACGGCGCCGGCGGCCGTCTTGCCCATCTTGGCGCCGCTGGCCGTGGTCAGCAGCGGGCAGGTCAGGCCGAACAGGTCGCGGTTGGCGATGCGGCGGCCCAGATCGACGCCGTTGACGATGTTGCCCCACTGGTCGGAACCGCCGGTCTGCAAGACGCAGCCGTAGCGCCGGCTCAGCTCCACGAAGTCGTAGGCCTGGAGGATCATGTAGTTGAACTCCAGGAAGGTCAGCGGCTGCTCGCGGTCCAGCCGCAGCCGCACGCTGTCGAAGGTCAGCATGCGGTTGATGGTGAAGTGCCGGCCGATGTCGCGCAGGAAGGAGATGTACTCCAGCCGGTCCAGCCACTCGGCATTGTTCACCAGCCTGGCGCCGGACGGGCCGAAGTCGAACAGCCGGTCAAACACGGTCCGGATGCCGGCGATGTTGGCCGCGATGACCTCGTCGGTCAGAAGCTGGCGCGTCTCGTCACGGCCGGAGGGGTCGCCGATCCGGGTCGTGCCGCCGCCCATCAGCAGGATCGGCCGGCCGCCGGTCTTCTGGAGCCAGCGCTGGATCATGGTCGGCAGCAGATGGCCGACATGCAGGCTGTCGGCGGTGGCGTCGTAGCCGTTGTAGCCGACCAGCCCGCCCGCCAGCAGCGCCTTGTCCAGCGCCTCCAGATCCGTCGCCTGATGATAATAGCCGCGCTCCAGCATGATCCGGAGGAAGTCGGACTTCACCGAAGCCGGGACGGGCGTGTTCATGGCCTTACCTGGATTTGTTGAATGGAAGGGATTGACGCCGCGTGTTAGCACAGGTCGGAAAGGGCGACCAATATCGCTCGCACCCTCACAGCGTCAGGCAGCCATGCCCGGTCCCAGCGCCACCGCCATCGGCCTGATGAGCGGCACCTCCCTCGACGGCATCGATGCCGCCCTGCTCTCCACGGACGGGGAGGACCGGGTGCGCCCCGGCCTGTTCCTGAGCCTGCCCTACGAGCCCGGCTTCCGGGAGCGCCTGCGCGGCACCCTGGGCGGCCGCGGTGACGTGGAAGCGGTGGAGCGGGAGCTGACCGACCTGCATGCCGCGGCGGTCCAGGCCCTGCTGGACGAGGCGGGACTGCTGCCCGGGCAGGTCGATCTGATCGGCTTCCACGGCCAGACGATCCTGCACGCGCCGGAGCAGGGGACCACCTGGCAGATCGGCGACGGCGCCCGGCTGGCGGCGCTGACCGGCATCCCCGTCGTGAACGACTTCCGCGGTGCGGACGTGGCGGCCGGCGGGCAGGGGGCGCCGCTGGCGCCGCTCTACCACCGGGCGCGGGCGGCGGGGCTGGAGCGGCCGCTGGCGGTGCTCAATCTGGGCGGTGTGGCGAACGTCACCTGGCTGGGGCGGGGGGAGGAGGAGGTGCTGGCCTTCGACACCGGGCCGGGCAACGCGCTCCTGGACGACTGGATGCTGGCCCGGACCGGCCGTGCGCTGGATGCCGGCGGCGCCGTCGCGGCGACCGGGCAGGTGGCCGATGCGGTTCTGTCGCGGCTGATGGGCACCCCCTATTTCTCCCGGCCCGCGCCGAAGTCGCTGGACCGCGACGCCTGGGACCTCGCGGCGCTGGAGGGGCTGTCGCCCGCCGACGGCGCGGCGACCCTGACCGCCTTCACCGCCGCGGCGGTGGACGCCGCCCTGGCGCACCTGCCGGCGCCGCCGGCGCGCTGGCTGGTAACGGGGGGCGGGCGGCACAACGCCACCCTCATGGCGATGCTGGCCGCACGGCTGGGCGTGCCGGTGGAGCCGGTGGAGGCCGTGGGCTGGAACGGCGACGCGCTGGAGGCGGAGGCCTTCGCCTATCTGGCCGTGCGGGCGGGCCTGGGGCTCGCGCTGTCCCTGCCGGGAACGACGGGGGTTCCCCGGCCGCTGTCCGGCGGCCGGTTCCATCCCGCCCCGGACCGGGGCTGACCTGTTCCGCGACCGCCGGCATCCGGCGGTGCCTTACTCCGCGACCGCCGGCATCCGGCGGTCCAGGGTCGTGTCCAGATAGTCGTCCACCAGCCGGGTCAGCTCGTCTGCCTGGTTGGCGAAGAAGTGGTTGGCCGACGGGACCTTGCGGTAGTCGATCCGGATGTCGCGCTGATGCGACAGCTTGGTGACCAGCCGTGCCACCGAGGCTTCCGGCACCAGCTCGTCCCGCTCGCCATGGATGATCAGGCCCGAGGCGGGGCAGGGGGCCAGGAAGCTGAAGTCGAACATGTTGGCGGGCGGCGCGACGGAGATGAAACCGTCGATCTCCGGCCGGCGCATCAGGAGCTGCATGCCGATCCAGGCCCCGAAGGAGAAGCCGCCGATCCAGCAGGCGCTGGCGTTGGCGTTGTAGGTCTGCAACCAGTCCAGCGCCGACGCGGCATCCGACAGCTCGCCTTCGCCGCGGTCGTAGCTGCCCTGGCTGCGGCCCACCCCGCGGAAGTTGAAGCGCAGGGCGGAGAAGCCCCGTTTGGCGAAGGCATGGAAGAGCGTGTAGACGACGCGGTTGTTCATCGTCCCGCCGTGCTGCGGGTGCGGATGCAGCAGCAGAGCGATCGGCGCATTCGGCGTCTTGCCGTGCGTATAGCGACCCTCAAGCCGGCCGGCCGGCCCGTTGATGATGACGTCAGGCATTGTTACCGGTCCCGGTTCAGTGCTTTTCCAATGCTCGCACGGCGGAATGCCGAAATTCCATTCTCCGGACGGGCGGCGGCGGCGAGATTCTCACGGGGGAATACTTGACCATACTGGTAGGTCATCATATATCGCTGCCCATGGGCGCCCGGAGGCGTACTATCCGCAGATCCGCGGCACGCTGGGGCGAGCCGGTCAGGGCGCGGAATATACCACAGCGGGAGCATCAGTGTTCAAGCGTCTTCGAGAAGAAATCGATGCCGTCATCGCCCGTGATCCCGCTGCGCGGTCCCGGCTCGAAGTCGCTTTGTGCTATCCCGGCCTGCACGCCATCCTCCTGCATCGCATCGCCCATCGGGTCTGGACGGCGGAGTGGCGTCTTCTCGGGCGGTTCATCTCGCATCTGGCACGTTTCCTGACGGGCATCGAAATCCATCCCGGCGCCCGCATCGGCCGGCATTTCTTCATCGACCACGGCATGGGCGTGGTCATCGGTGAGACGGCGGTGGTGGGGGACAATGTGCATCTCTACCATGCCGTGACCCTGGGTGGCACGTCGCTGGAGAAGGGCAAGCGCCATCCCACGATCCAGGACGGGGTGATCATCGGCGCGGGCGCCAAGGTCCTGGGCAACATCACCGTCGGCGCCGGTGCGCGCATCGGTTCCAACGCCGTGGTCGTCGCCGATGTTCCGGCGGGGGTGACGGTCGTCGGCATTCCGGCGCGCCAGGTGATGCCGCGGGCGAAGGCCGTGGCGCAGGACTTCCTGGCCTACGGCACCCCCTGCGGTGACATTCCCGACCCGGTCGCCCGGGCGCTCAACGGATTGCTGGACCAGGTCCATGGCCTGCGCCAGCGGGTGGAGGAACTGGAACGGGACCGGCTGGCGGAGGACGATCCCGCCGCCGACCCCGTTCCTGCCAACGGCGGCGAAGACCGCCGGACTTACCGCGAAAGCACGGGCCCGGCCTGACGGCGGACCCGTCACGGTTACGGAGGGACAAGATGAGACTGAGTACGAAGGGCCGCTACGCGGTCATGGCGATGGTCGATCTCGCCAAGAGCAGCAAGGGCCATCCCGTGGCCCTGGCGGAGATCGCCGACCGGCAGGAAATCTCGCTCTCCTACCTGGAGCAGCTTTTCGCCAAGCTGCGCAAGGGCGGGCTGGTCAAGAGCGTGCGCGGGCCCGGCGGTGGCTATCTGCTGGCCAGTCCGGCGGAGGCGATGCGCATCTCCGACATCATCCTGGCGGTGGACGAGCCGATCCGCGCCACCCGCTGCGCCGCCCATTCGCCGGCCGGCTGCCGGGCCAATAAGACCCGCTGCCTGACTCATGACCTGTGGGAGGAACTGGGCAACCAGATCCACCTCTATCTCAGCTCCGTGTCGCTGGCCGACGTGGTCGAGCGGCGCATCCTGAGCACGGGCCAGATGCTGATTCAGGACGCCCGGCCGGCGCCGGTCGCGGCGGAGTAGGACGGGTGCCGGAAACCGCGGGCGGATGATGGCGGCCGGGGTCTATCTCGACTGGAACGCGACGGCCCCGCTGCGGCCGGAGGCGCGCGCGGCCATGCTCGCTGCGCTGGAGGAGGCGGGCAATCCGTCCTCCGTCCACGGCTTCGGCCGGCGGGCCCGCCGCCGGGTGGAGGAGGGGCGACTGCACGTCGCCGCCCTGGTCGGTGCCTCGCCGGAACAGGTCGTCTTCACCGGCGGCGGAACGGAGGCCAATGCCCTGGCCCTGCGCACGCCTGCCGCCTGCCGTCTTGTCTCGGCGGTGGAGCATGTCTCCGTCCTCGATGCCGCCCCCGATGCCGGTCGCATCCCGGTGGACGCGGACGGCCGTGTCGATCCCGCGGCGCTGGCGGCCCTGCTGGAGGCCGCGCCCGGCCCGGTTCTCGTCTCCGTCCAGGCCGCGAACAACGAAACCGGCGTGATCCAGCCGGTGAGGGAGATCGCCGCCCTGGTCCGCGCCCGCGGCGGGTTCCTGCATGTGGACGCCGCCCAGGCGGCGGGGCGCCTGCCGCTCGATCTGCGGACGCTGGGCGCGCATCTGCTGACGCTCTCGGCGCACAAGCTCGGCGGGCCGCAGGGCGTCGGCGCCCTGGTCGTGGCCGACGGCGTGCCGCTGGAGCCGCTGCTGCGCGGCGGCGGGCAGGAGCGCCGGCGTCGGGCGGGCACGGAGAACGTGGCCGGCATCGCCGGCTTCGGTGCCGCGGCCCAGGCGGCGGGGCAGGACCTCGGCTTCTACGATACCCTGGCGCGCCGGCGCGATGCGCTGGAGGCGCGGCTGCTGGCTTCGGTGCCGCAGGCGCGGAGCTTCGGGAGCGGGGTTCCCCGCCTTGGCAACACGCTCTGCCTCGCGCTGCCCGGCGTCCCGGCAGAGACGCAGCTCATGGCGCTCGATCTGGCCGGCGTCGCCGTCAGTTCGGGGGCCGCCTGCTCCAGCGGCAAGGTCCATGCCTCCCATGTGCTGCGTGCCATGGGCGTGGCGGACGATCTGGCCGCCGGTGCCATCCGGGTCAGCGCCGGCTGGCTGACGACGGAGGCGGACCTGGACCGCTTTGCGGAGGCGTGGCTTCTTCTCGCCCGGCAGCGTCAGCCGATCCTGGCGCAGACCGCCTGACGTCCGGGTGCCGCCCGGGTCGGACGGGCGGACGAGGAGGGGCGGTCCATCGCCGATTCGCGTCGTTGCGTTGCCGTCCCCCGCTCCTGTATCACCCGCACGATCCGCCGGCGGAGGCCGCCGGCGCCCTTCGGACCGGCATCATCCATGACCCAGGCGCCCCCCGGCAGCGGTCCCCGCCGCGCCGCTCCCATCGACGGTGATCTCGGTTCCTGCTGGCTGTGTGGCCGGGCGGTGTCGCCCCGCGCCCTGTTCTGCCACCAGTGCGGCACGATCCAGCCGCCCGCGGCTCTGGACGCCTTTGCCCGGCTGACCCTGCCGCGGCGCTTCGACCTGGAGCCGGCGGAACTGGAGCGCCAGCATGCCGGCTTCCACCGCGTGCTCGATCCCGCCCGCTTCGAGGGCCGCGGCCCGCGGGAGAAGGCGATGGCGCAGGCCCACCGCGATGCGCTGGACGACGCCCTGGCCGAACTGCGCGACCCGATGCGGCGGGCAGCCCTGCTGCTGAAGCTGGCCGGCGTCCCCGTCGCGGCGGAGCCGCTGTCCGATCCCTGGGCGCAGGCCGTGGCCGCGGCCGGCGATGCCGCCGCGCTGGACCGCACCGCCGCCGAGATCGGGCGGGAGCGGGAGGCGGTGCTGCGGGCCCTGTCCGCCGCCTTCCGCCGGGAGGAGGGGGAGGAGGCCGCCGTGCAACTGGGCCGGCTGCGCCGCCTGCAGGCTGCGGCCGAGGCGGCCCGCCGCCGGCGCCGCGATCTGACCCCGCCGCCGGAGGGCGGCTGACAGAGCCGCAGCACGCAGGACTGGACTTGACGCCCGCGCCTACGTAACAACATCGGCGGCTCGCGGCCGGCGCCGCCGCCTATTGTAAGTCTTGCCCGTTCAAGTCATGGGAGTCTTGGCGCGATGCCGAAGATGGTCTTCGTCGAAACCGATGGTACCCGCCGCGAGGTCGAAGCCCCGCTTGGTCTGTCGATCCTGGAAGTTGCCCGCCGCCACGACATCGACCTCGAAGGCGCCTGCGAGGGTTCGCTCGCCTGCTCGACCTGTCATGTGATCGTCGATCCGCAGTGGTACGATCTGCTGCCCGATGCCAGCGAGGACGAGGAGGACATGCTGGACCTCGCCTTCGGCCTGACCAAGACCTCGCGCCTGGGCTGCCAGATCCGCATCACCGAGGAACTGGACGGGCTGGTCGTGCGCCTGCCCGGCGGCAGCCAGGGCTGATCCGGCATGGCGGACGCAACGCCCGCGCCCCTGCCCGATCTCGCCACGCCGGGCGGTCTGTTCGACCGCCTGCGCGCGGCCTGCCGGCCGTCCTGGGATCTCTATGTCCGCCATCCCTTCGTGCGCGGGCTGGGGGACGGCTCCCTGCCGGAAGCCAGCTTCCGCCATTATCTGGTGCAGGACTACCTGTTCCTGATCCACTTCGCCCGGGCCTATGCCCTGGCCGCCTACAAGGCCGACCGGCTGGAGGACATGCGGGCCGCGTCGCGCTCCATGGCTGCCATCCTGGACCTGGAGATGGGGCTGCACGTCCGCTATTGCGCGGGCTGGGGCCTTGACGAGGCGGCGATGGCCGCGACGCCCGAGGCGACGGCGACGCTGGCCTACACCCGCTTCGTGCTGGAGCGGGGCATGAGCGGCGACCTGCTGGACCTGCACGTCGCCCTTTCCCCCTGCATCATCGGCTATGCCGAGATCGCCGCCGTCCTGATGGCCGATCCGGCGACCGTGCTGGACGGCAATCCCTATGCGGACTGGATCCGCATGTATGCCGATCCGGAATACCGCGCGGTGGCCGCGGCTTCTGTCGCGCTGCTCGACCGGCTCGGGGCCGAGCGGGGGGCGGAGGCACGCTTCGCGTCGCTCGCCCGCGGCTTCGATGCCGCCTGCCGGCTGGAAGCCGGCTTCTGGGAGATGGGCTGGTCGCTCCGCGACTGATTCTTCCGGACCGTCGCCGCCGACGCAGCCCTTTCAGAACCCGTGCCCGAATGCAGAAACGGGGAGGCGTGAGCCTCCCCGTCAGACCGATGACAAACCCCGTCGTTTTCGGCGGGGTTTTCATTTTTGGGGATTGCGGCTGTCGAAACTGGTTGGGTGGATCGGGCAGACAGGGAGGTTTCTGTCTCAGGCTGGCCGGAGGGCTGCCTTCGGGGCGATTGCGAGGGCGATTTTCTTGATGTTCTGGGCGGCGGCGGCGAGCAGGCACTGCCAGGTGACGCCGAGGAGGCCGCGGAAGCGTGCGTAGCGGTGCCCGAAGAGCTGTTTGGCGTCGGCAAAGGAGCGTTCGACCGTCTCTTTTCGTCGCTTGTAGATGGCCTTGCCCCAGGGGGTCTTGCGGTGGGCGTCGGTGCGCTCGCGGATGTCGGCCCAGAGGTGGCGGGTGATGGTGCGGACGGCCTTGGGGTTGCGGGTGCACGACGCGAGCAGCGGGCAGGCGAAGCAGAGGGCCGGATCGCTCCTGTAGTGGCGGTAGCCGTTGCGGTCGGTGGTGGCGTAGGCGAGGGCCTGTCCGCCGGGGCATGACCAGGTGTCGGTCCCGGGCTCGTAGGTGAAGGCGCTCTTGGGCATCATCCCCGGGGCCGGGGGTGTCGGTCGGTTGTAGCCGGTGACGCCGAGGATGGCGCGGTCCTCCAGCCCCTTTGCGATCCCGGCCGTGGCATAGCCGGCGTCCAGCCCGACGGCCTTGACGTCGAGCGCGAAGCGGGCGCGCTGGCGGTCGAGCCGGCCGAGATAGACGATGCTGTCGTGCACGTTGGCGGGGGTGGCGAAGCTGTCGGTGATGATGCCATGGCGCCCATCCACGGTGCGGTGATCAAGGTAGAAGAAGCCGGTGGGCTTGCCATCGCGCACCATGTAGCCGCTCTCCGGATCGGTGCGGCTGATCTTGGTCTCCTTCTCGGGCGGCTGCCGGTCCTTGGGCTTGAGGGGCTTCTTGCCGTGGGTGGCGCGGTCCGCCTCCACCGCCCGGTCCAGATCGTCCCAGTAATCCGCCCGCGACTTGGCGACCACCGCCTTGTCGTAGCGGTTCTTGTTGGCGTTGGCCTTGAGGTGGGTGCTGTCGGTGTAGAGCACGGTGCCGTCCACCAGCCCGTGGCCGATCGCCTGCTCCACCACATGGTCGAAGATGTCCTGCGCCACGGAGGTGTCCCGGTAACGCCGGCGCCGGTTCTGGCTCAGCGTCGAGGCGTCGAACACCGGATCGGTCAGGCGCAGACCCAGAAACCAGCGATACGCCACGTTCACCTGGATCTCGCGCACCAGCTGGCGTTCGGAGCGGATGCCGAACAGGTAGCCGATGAACAGCGCCTTGAACATGACAACCGGATCAAGGGCCGGACGGCCGTTGTCCGGACAGTAAAGCCCGGACACGCGATCATGGATGAAGGAGAAGTCGATCACCGCGTCGATCTTGCGAAGCAGGTGATCGGGCGGAACCAGACCGTCGAGCGTCACCATCTCGATTTCAGTCTGCTGCGCCGTCGGTTTCCTCAGCATGACCAATCGAATCACAAAGGCCCGGCTCACGCCAGGCCTTTGTCAGCAGTCTGACGGGGAGGCGTGAGCCTCCCCGTTTCCGTACTGCCCGTTTCCGCACTGCCCTTTTCCGGACGGCTGTCCGCAAAGGTGGGGTGGCGCCTCAGCGGCGCCACCAGCCCTTCTTCGGCGCTTCGATCGGCGGGTTGACCACGGCCTGCGGCGCGGCTTCGACCGGGGCGGGAGCCGCCGACGTTTCCGCCGGGGTCTCCACGGCCGGCGTCACCGCCGTGGCCATGTCCGTGTCCACTGCCGTGACCGCTTCCGTCACCGTGTCCGCTGCCGGCGTTTCCGCGGCGGCGGTCTTCTTGCGCGGGGCGCGGGTACGCTTGGCCTTCGGCTTCTCCTCCGCTGCAGCAGCTTCGGCCGGAGCCGCTTCCGCCACGGGAGTTGCCTCGGCCGCCGCCGCCGGCGTTTCCGCGGTCTTCTTGCGCGGGGCGCGGGTACGCTTGGCCTTCGGCTTCTCCTCCGCTTCGGCGGCTTCGGCCGGAGCCGCTTCCGCCACGGGAGTTGCCTCGGCCGCCGCTGCCGGCGTTTCCGCGGCCTTCTTGCGCGGGGCGCGGCTGCGCTTGGGCTTCGCCGTCGGTTCCGTGCCGGCGGTCGCCGGTTCGGCGGCTGCGACGACGGTTCCGGTCGTCACCGCTTCGCCCGGGACTCCGGCGTCCGGTGACGGCTCGACGGGTTCGCTGACAGTCGTCTCGGTCCCGGTCAGGGCCGGACCCTCTCCGGCGACGGCCAGCGCCCCGGACGGTTCGGCGGCTTCTCCGGCCCCGCCATCCTCGGCCCCGCCATCCTCGGTGTCGTCGCCCTCGGCTTCCTCGCCTTCGGCCAGGGTCTCGCCCGGGATCTCCGGCAGACCGTCGATCCGCTGACGCGCCCGGCGGCGGCCGCCCCGCTTGCCGCGGCGGCGCTTCTTGCGCAGGGACTGGGCGTCGTCGCCGGTTGCGGAGACGGAGCCCTCGGCCCCGGCTTCCTCGCCCGCGTCGTCGTCGGCGTCCTCGTCCTCGTCGCCCTCCGCACCGGCGTCCTCGGTCCGTTCGGCCGTTTCCGCATCGGCGGGCAGGGTGGTTGCCTCGGCGTCACCGAAGCGGGCCTCGCCCGGACGACGACGGCGCCGGCGGCGGCGGCGGCGGCTGTCGCGGTCACCCTGCGACCGCTCCTCGGCGGTCTGCGGGGCGGTCGCGGCGCTCTCCTCCGTCTCCTCCTCCAGTTCCTCGGCTTCTTCGGCCTCCTCGACCTCCAGCGCCCGGTCGGTCTCGGCATAGACCTTCTCGGCACTGACCGTCGTCTGCGCCACCGGCAGGTCGTCGCCGGGCTGGCGGGCGCGCAGCCGCTCCAGCCGGTGGGCCGGCGGGGTCAGGCTGTCGTCGGCGGCCAGATAGACGCGCAGGCCGTAGCGCCGTTCGATGGCGGTCAGGCTCTCGCGCTTCTGGTTCAGGATGTAGAGGACCAGCGAGGCCGCCGCGGTCACCGTGATCTCGGCGGAGCGGCGGCGGATGCCCTCCTCCTCGATGGCGCGCAGCACGGCCAGGGCGGCGCTCTCCACCGAGCGGACGAGGCCGGTGCCGGCGCAGTGCGGGCAGCGCTCGAAGTTGATCTCCTGCAACGACGGGCGCAGGCGCTGGCGCGACAGCTCCAGCAGGCCGAAGGGCGAGATGCGGCCGAGCTGGATGCGGGCGCGGTCCGCCTTCATCGCCTCCTTCAGCCGCTTCTCGACGGAGGCGTTGTTGCGCGCCTCCTCCATGTCGATGAAGTCGATGACGATCAGGCCGGCCAGGTCGCGCAGGCGGAGCTGGCGGGCGATCTCCTCCGCCGCCTCCAGATTGGTGCGCAGCGCCGTCTCCTCGATGTTGCGCTCCTTGGTGGAGCGGCCCGAGTTGACGTCGATGGCGACCAGCGCCTCGGTCTGGTTGATGACGATGTAGCCGCCCGAGCGCAACTGCACGACCGGGTCGAACATGGTCTCGATCGCGCCCTCCACCTGGAAGCGGTGGAACAGGGGGATGTCGTCCTTGTAGGGCTGCACCTTCTTGGCGTGGCTGGGCATCAGCATCCGCATGAAATCCTTGGCGGTGCGGTAGCCCTGCTCGCCCTCCACGATCACCTCGTCGATGTCCGAGGCGTAGAGGTCGCGGATGGAACGCTTGATGAGGTTCGCCTCCTCGTAGATCAGCGCCGGGGCGACCGACTGCAGGGTCAGCTCCCGGATGCTGTCCCACAGGCGCATCAGGTATTCCAGGTCGCGCTTGATCTCCGGCTTGGAGCGTTCGATGCCGGCGGTGCGCAGGATGACCGACATGCCCTGCGGCACGTCCAGGCCCTCCAGCAGCTCCTTCATGCGCTTGCGGTCGGCGGGGTTGGTGATCTTGCGCGAGATGCCGCCGCCGCGCGGCGTGTTCGGCATCAGCACGCAGTAGCGGCCGGGCAGCGACAGGTAGGTGGTCAGGGCGGCACCCTTGTTGCCGCGCTCCTCCTTGGTGACCTGGACCAGCAGGATCTGCCGGCGCTTGATCACCTCCTGGATCTTGTAGGACTTCAGCGGGCGGGGGCGCCGGCGGCGTTCCTCCTCCGTATCCTCCTCGACGGTCTCGCCGCCGTCGGCCGCGGCGGCGGCGCGGCGCTCGCGCCGGCCTTCACGGCCGTTGGAGTGGCGCAGTTCCGTCGCGCGGCCGTCCGGCCCCGCATCCTCCGCGCCCTCTCCGGCGAAGTCGCTGCCATCCTCCGGATCGCCGGCGGACAGGGGGCTTTCTCCTTCGGGGCCGTCCTCGGCGCTGCTGCCGTCCGGGGTCCCCTCATCCATCAGGGAGGGGGCGGCGCCGCCGATCTCGTCCACCGGCACCGCGCCGGCCGAGGTCTCCTCGATACCGGCGGCGGCATCCTCGACCTGTTCGACCGAGGCGGGCTCACGGTCGCCGGCCTCGTACTCGCGCTCCTGTTCGCGCAGGAGGGCTTCACGGTCCGCCACCGGGATACGGTAGTAGTCCGGGTGGATTTCCGAGAAGGCCAGGAAACCGTGCCGGTTCCCGCCATACTCCACGAAGGCCGCCTGGAGCGACGGCTCCACCCGGATGACCTTCGCCAGATAGATGTTGCCCTTGAGTTGCTTCCGGCTGGCGATCTCGAAATCGAGTTCCTCCAGCCTGTTGCCGCTGACCACGACGACCCGGGTCTCCTCCGGGTGTGTGGCGTCCACAAGCATGCGCTTGGCCATTCCGCCTTCCCCATGGCGCTCCCGCCCGGTCCGCGCGACAGACGGATGGATGGGCGCACCATCGTTTCATGCGAAGCACGCGGATCGGACCCTGAAGCCGTCGAACGGCGCTCTCCTAAAGCAGCCAGGACGGGCCGGGCGACCGACGCCGGGCTACGGCCACAAGGACCGTAACCAGCTCCGAGGTTTCACTGCACCGCACCTCTGAAAGCGCCACGCCCGCGGGCGCGGGGCGGCAGTCTGTGCGGCAGCCGCGCGTATCCGGGGGCGACGCCGGCGCCCCGGGGAGGGGCGAAGCAGGGTACGGTTCGTCGCAGTTGGGAAGATAAACGTCCCTACCCCATTCCACAATGAAAGAATTCGACAGATGCCCGGCTGCAACATTCCGGGGCGATGCATCCGCCCGCTGCCGTCCGTCGTCGCCTGATGCCCTGCGGGCACACCTCCGGGATCATGTGACGGGTTCTGATGATCGGCCTTGAATGCCTTGATTTGCCGACGTTATAACCGGGTGCAGCCGGCTGCACCCGGGTCTGCTCCGGTCGCTGCGCCAGGGGCGGGGCATGGCGGCGGCAGGATGATCCGTAAGACGGGGTGACCTGGAAAGGGACGGGACGTGGCCGCTTGGGGAAGACGCTTGTCCGGATGGGCTGCCGCCGTCGTGGCGGCGCTGCTTCTGGTCGTGTCCCCGGTGGCGCCCGTGGCCGCGGCGGAGCGGACTCAGACCGCTGCGATGCCCGCCGCCGGGGCGGCAGCCCTGGCCACCGACGCCCGCCTGGGCCTGCATCCCGACAAGACGCGCTTCGTCATCGATCTCAGCCGGGCGGCGGAATTCCGCGTCGTCACGGCCGCCGATCCCTGGCGCGTGGTGGTGGAGTTCGATGGTGTCGCCTGGGCGGTGCCCGAGCTGCCCGCCCCCAAGGGACTGGTGCGCGGCGTCCGCCGCAGCGAGGCGGGCGGGCGCGTCCGGCTTGAGCTGGAGACGTCGGGGCCGGCGAAGGTTCTCTGGGCCGACATGCTGCGCCCGCTGGACGGAAGGCCGCCCCGCTTCGTGCTGGACATCGCGCCGATGGACCCGCTGGGCTTCCTGGCAGCACAGGCTGCCGCCATGCCCTCGGCCGCGGCGCCGTCCCCCTTGGCGCCCGGGGTGCAGCCGGTGGCGCTGCGGGCGCCGGCCCCGCCGCCCGCCGCACCGGCCACAGCACCGCCGGCTCCGTCGCAGCCCGCCGCCCTGCGGAGCTTTCCGGTACCGCGCAGCAAGCCGCCCCTGCCGCAGCTTCCCCTGATCGTGCTCGACCCCGGTCATGGCGGCCAGGACCCCGGGGCGACCGCCGTCACCGGCGTCCACGAGAAGGAGATCACCCTGGCCGTAGCGCTGGAGATGCGCCGCCAGCTCCAGGCCACGGGGCGCTACCGGGTGGCCCTGACCCGCGACCGGGACGTCTTCATCAAGCTGCGCGACCGGGTGGCCCGGGCGCGCTCGCTGGGGGCGGACCTCTTCATCTCCCTGCACGCGGACTCGATCAGCCGCCCCGGTGTCCGCGGCCTGTCCGTCTATACCCTGTCCGACAAGGCGACCGACCGCGAGGCGGAGATGCTGGCCCAGCGCGAGAACCGCGCCGACGCCATCGTCGGCCTGGATCTCTCGGCCGAGACGGCGGAGGTCGCGGCCATCCTGATCGACCTTGCGCAACGCGACTCCCGTAACCAGTCGCTGCGGCTGGCCGGTCTCGTGGTGGACCGGCTCGGCCGGGAGGTGGCGCTGCTGCCGTCGCCGTTGCGCTCTGCCGGGTTCGCGGTGCTGACCGCGCCGGACGTACCGTCCGTGCTGATCGAGATGGGTTACCTGTCGCATGCGAAGGACGCAAAGCTGCTGACCAGCGCCAGCCATCGCAAGCGTCTTGCCGCCGGGCTCGTTCAGGCGGTGGATGGCTATTTCGGACGGGCACGGTCTTGAGCCGGTCTTAAGGACGACACATTTCCCCCCATCCTGCTACGCTGATCCGACCGTGACCCGCCCCCGTGGGGGGCAGGGCGGTCGCCGGCATCCTTCGATCCGGTTCCTGACGGGCTTTCCCGTACAGGCCCCTTTCCGCGGTGGTACGCGATGCGCTTTCTGGGACTTCTCTTCACCGGCCTCGTTCTGGCCGCGGTCACGGCGGCCGGCCTGATCGCCTGGGGCGTCCTCTATTTTGGACGCGACCTGCCGGACTATTCCCAGCTTGCCGACTACCGGCCGGCGGTCGCCACCCGCGTGCATGCCGGCGACGGCCGGCTGCTGGCCGAATTCGCCAGCGAGAAGCGGGTCTTCGTGCCGATCGAGGCGATCCCGAAGCGCGTGGTGCGTGCCTTCGTCTCCGCCGAGGACCAGAACTTCTTCAAGCACCAGGGGGTGGACTGGGTCGCCGTGGCCCGCGCCATGGTGACGAACGTGCGCATGCTGGCCGAGGACCGCCGCCCGATCGGCGCCTCCACCATCACGCAGCAGGTGACGCGGCACTTCCTGCTGTCGAACGAGCTGAGCTACCAGCGCAAGATCAAGGAATGGCTGCTCGCCTACCGGATCGAGCAGGCGATGTCCAAGGACCGTATCCTTGAGCTGTACCTGAACGAGATCTTTCTGGGTAACCGCGCCTATGGCGTCGCCGCCGCGGCGCTGAACTATTTCGACAAGCCGCTGGACGAGCTGACCATCGCCGAGGCTGCCTTCCTCGCCTCGCTGCCGAAGGCGCCGGACCGCTACTTCCGCGAACGCTTCCGCGACGATGCCATCGCCCGGCGCAACTATGTCATCGGGCGCATGCAGGAGGACGGCTACATCACGCCGGAGGAGGCGCAGGCCGCCGTGGCGGAGCCGCTGACCTTCCGCACCGGACGCGATGCGGAGTTCGTGAAGGCGGACTACTTCGTCGAGGAGGTCCGCCGCGAACTGGCCCGGATGTACGGGGAGGAGACGCTCTACAAAGGTGGCCTGTCCGTGCGCACGACGCTGGAGCCCGAGTTGCAGGGCGCCGCCCGCAAGGCCCTGCGCGACGGCCTGAAGTCGCTGGACCGCCGCAGCGGCTGGCGCGGTCCGGTCGCCCGGCTGGACGGGTTCGAGGGCTGGCGCGACCGGCTGGCCGCGGTCAGGCCGCCGGCCGGTGCCGAGGACTGGCCGCTGGCCGCGGTGCTGGAGGTGGTGGACGCGGAGGCGCGCCTCGGCTTCGCCGACGGCAGCCATGGCAGCATCCCGCTGGACGAACTGCGCTGGGCCCGCAGGGCCGAGAAGGGGGAGATCGTCGGTCCCGCCGTGAAGTCCGCCAAGGACGTCCTGGCCCCCGGCGACGTGGTGATGGTCGAGCGCCTGTCGGAGAAGAAGGACGCTTATGCCCTGCGCCAGATCCCCGAGGTGCAGGGGGCGCTGGTGGCGATCGACCCGCACACCGGCCGCGTGCTCGCCATGGTCGGCGGCTTCAGCTCCGACATCAGCGTGTTCAACCGCGCCACCCAGGCGCAGCGGCAGCCGGGATCGGCCTTCAAGCCCTTCGTCTATCTGGCGGCGCTGGATCACGGCTTCACGCCCAGCACGCTGGTCCTGGATGCGCCCTTCTCCCTGGACCAGGGGCCGGGGCTGGGCAAATGGCGCCCCTCCAACTACACCGACCGCTTCTACGGTCCGACGCCGCTGCGCATCGGCATCGAGAAGTCGCGCAACGTCATGACGGTGCGGCTGGCCCAGTATATCGGCATGGATGCTGTCGTGGACGTGGCCCGCCGCTTCGGCATCACCGACAACCTGCCGCCGCAGCTCTCCATGGCGCTGGGGGCAGGGGAAACGACGGTGATGCGGTTGACGGCGGCCTACGCCATGCTGGTCAACGGCGGCCGGAAGATCACCCCCAGCATCATCGACCGGGTGCAGGACCATACCGGCCGCACCGTGTTCCGCCACGACGACCGGCCCTGCGCCGGCTGCTCCGGTCTGCCCTGGATGGCTGCGGAGCCCACCGGCGACGCCTTCGCCGCGCAGCGCCTCCAGGCAGCCCGGGCGGCGGCGCCGACCGCGGACACGGACGCAGCCGCCCCGGTCACCATGCCGGTTCCCGTCGTGCCCGACACGCGGGAGCAGGTTGCCGATCCGCGGACGGTCTATCAGGTCGTCTCCATGCTGGAGGGGGTGGTGCAGCGGGGCACTGCCGCCCGCCTGCGCGAACTGGGCAAGCCGCTGGCGGGCAAGACCGGCACCACCAACGACAGCATGGACGCCTGGTTCGTCGGCTTCTCCCCCGACCTCGCCGTCGGCGTCTTCGTCGGGTACGACCAGCCGCGGTCGCTCGGCGACCGGGAGACGGGGTCCTCCGTCGCGGTGCCGATCTTCCGCGACTTCATGCAGGTTGCCCTGAAGAATGCGCCGGCCACGCCCTTCCGGGTGCCGCCCGGTCTGCGGCTGGTCCGCGTCGATCCGGAGACCGGCCGGCCGGCCGCTACCGGCAACCGCAAGGCGATCTGGGAGGCATTCGTCCCCGGCACCGAGCCGACGGGCGACCAGACCGTGCTGGACGGCGGCGACCAGGGGGCGGGGTTCCTGCCGGCCAGCCAGATCGGCAAGCCCGACGCGCAGCGCCCGCCGCAGACCCCCGCCAATGTCGGCACCGGGACCGGCGGCGTCTACTGACGCCTGCCGCGTCCTGCTGCGCGGCCTTTCTGCCCGTTCCGTCCGGGCTTCCGCGGGGTTGCAGCGGTGACCGACCTATACGCTTGGGTATATCTTGGAATTGATCCAGGTCAGGGCCGCCCCAGGGGGGGCGGCCTAACGCTTTCCTTGTAAAAGATAACCAAGGGAGAGGGTCGCACTGCGGTGTCCGGCGGCCCCCCGGCAGAGGAGAGCTGAGTATGAGAGGATTGGCCATTACCGCGGCGTCCTGCGCGGCCGTCGCGTTGCTCGCCGGCGTGCCCGCCGCTTCGGCCAAGGAGGCCGGTGACCTGCTGGTCCGGGTCCGTGGGATCTACGTCGTGCCGGACGAGTCCAGCTCGCTGTCCCTCGCCGGTACTGGCATTCCCGGCGAGGCGAACGTCGGCAACCATTTCGTCCCCGAACTCGATTTCACCTATTTCCTCAACGACAATGTCGGCATCGAGCTGATCCTCGGCACGACCCCGCACAATGTGAACGCCACGGGTACGCCGCTGGGCGCCAAGGTGGATCTGGGCGATGTCTGGCTGCTGCCGCCGACCCTGACGGCGCAGTACCATTTCAACCCCAAGGGGCAGGTCAGCCCCTATATCGGCCTGGGTGTCAACTACACCATCTTCTACAATGTCGATGAGGGCGCGGCGCGCGACATCGACTATGACAACAGCTTCGGCTTCGCGCTCCAGGCGGGCGTGGACTTCGCGCTGAACGAGCGCTGGTCGCTGAACCTGGACGTGAAGAAGCTGTGGCTGAGCACCGATGTCTCCATTGATGCCGGCCTGCCCAGCCGCATCAAGGCGGATGTCGATCTCGATCCGTGGATCATCGGCGTGGGCTTCGGCTACCGCTTCTGATCCCCGGGTTCAGGCGGACGGGGGAGGGCGTGGCGCCGTGGTGGCGCCGCGCTCTTCTCTTTTGGGGGCCTTTTTCCGCCGCGGCAGGCACCAGGGGTTCAAATCCCGGGCAGGGCACGCTATCTAAGGCCCCCTGATTTGGACCATTGGTGACAGGAGACCCCCATGCGGGCCGAGATCCAAGCGGTCGCCGAGGCTGTGAACCAGTCCTTGGCGCTGCTGAGGAGGCATCTTTGACTGGGATAAATCCCTTTTCCGCCTCGACGAACTGACCGCGCTGACCGAAGACCCGAACCTCTGGAACGATCCCGATCGCGCCCAGAAGCTGATGCGGGAGAAGACCCAGCTCGAAAACGCGCTGACCGGCACCAGGGAACTGGAGCGCGACCTGCGTGACAGCCTTGAGCTGATCGAGCTGGCCGAGGCCGAAGGCGATGCCGAGATGGTCGCCGACGCCGAGAAGACGATCGCCGCGCTGAAGGAGCGGGCGGCCAAGATGGAACTGGAGAGCCTGCTCTCCGGCGAGGCCGACGCCAACGACTGCTTCCTGGAGGTGAACTCCGGCGCCGGCGGCACCGAGTCCCAGGACTGGGCGCTCATGCTGCTGCGCATGTACACCCGCTGGGCCGAGCAGCACGGCTACAAGGTCGATGAGCTGGACGAGACGCCGGGCGAAGAGGCCGGCATCAAGTCCGCCACCATCCAGATCAAGGGCCACAACGGCTATGGCTGGCTGAAGACGGAGTCCGGCGTCCACCGTCTGGTCCGCATCAGCCCGTTCGACAGCCAGGCGCGCCGGCACACCAGCTTCGCCTCCGTCTCCGTCACGCCCGTGATCGACGACAGGATCGTCGTCGAGATCAACGAGAAGGACGTGAAGGTGGACACCTACCGCTCGTCCGGTGCCGGCGGGCAGCACGTCAACAAGACCGACTCGGCGGTGCGCCTGACCCACCTGCCGACCGGCATCGTCGTCGCCTGCCAGCAGGAGCGCAGCCAGCACAAGAACCGGGCCAAGGCCTGGGACATGCTGCGGGCCCGCATCTACGAGATGGAGCTGCGCAAGCGCGAGGAGGCGGCCGCGGCCCTGGAGGCGACGAAGACGGAGATCGGCTGGGGCCACCAGATCCGCTCCTACGTCCTGCAGCCCTACCAGATGGTCAAGGACCTGCGCACCGGGGTGGAGACCAGCGACTCCGGCGGCGTGCTGGACGGCGACCTGGACCGCTTCCTCCAGGCGGCGCTCGCCCAACGCATCAAGGGCCACGCGGACGGGGAGGAGGGCTGACCTCCCCACCGGCCCTGCGGCCCCAGGATGATGAAAGGCGGCGGTCCCGCGGGGGACCGCCGCCTTTTTCACGTCCGTCCCAGGGTGCGCCCCAGGGTGCGCCCCAGGCGGAACCGGCCGTTCAGCCCTTGGCCCGGCTGGCGACCCAGGAATCCACGAGCTGCTGGAGCAGCGGCAGCGGCACGGCGCCGTTGGCCAGCACGGTGTCATGGAAGCCGCGGATGTCGAAACGGTCTCCGAGCGTGGCTTCCGCCTTGGCCCGCAGGCGCTGGATCTCCAGCATGCCGACCTTGTAGCTGAGCGCCTGGCCCGGCCAGTTCATGTAGCGCTCCACCTCGCGGGTATTGTCGATCTCCGCGTTCGGGGTGTTCTCGTTCATGTAGGCGATGGCCTGCTCACGGGTCCACTTCTTGGTGTGCAGGCCGGTATCGACGACCAGGCGCACGGCGCGGAACAACTCCGCCCCCAGGCGACCGGCATCGGAATAGGGGTCCTCGAAGAAGCCCATCTCCTTGCCCAGGTGCTCGGCATAGAGCGCCCAGCCCTCGGCATAGGCGGAGGTGTTCCAGATGCGCCGGAAGGCGGGCACGCCCTCAAGCTCCTGTGCGATGGCGATCTGCATGTGGTGGCCGGGGATGCCCTCGTGATAGGCCAGCGTCTCCAGGTCCCACTTCGGCAGCGCCTTCATGTCCGCCATGTTGGCGTAGAAGATGCCGGGCCGGCTGCCGTCCAGGGAGGGCTGCTGGTAGAAGGCGCCGGGCGAGGATTCCTCGCGGAACTTCTCGACCGCGCGCACCTCCATCCGGGCCTTCGGCAGCACCCCGAAATAGCGGCCGAGCTGTGCCTCCATCCGGCCGATCACCTCGGTGGCGCGCGCCATGTAGGCCTTCTGGCCCTCGTCGGTGTCGGGATAGAAGAACCGCGGGTCGGTCTTCAGGTACTCGAAGAAGGCCTTCAGATCGCCCTTGAAGGAGACCTTGCGCATGATCGCGCGCATCTCGTCCTGGATGCGGGCGACTTCCTTCAGGCCCAGCTCGTGGATGGCGGCCGGGTCCATGTCCACCGTCGTGCTGGAGCGCACGGCGACGCGGTACAGTTCGGCTCCCTTGGGCAGGGCCCAGACGCCGTTGTTCTCCTTGACCTTGGCGCCCATCGCCTCCATCGCGTCGGCGAACCGGCGGTAGGCGGGCCCCACCTCCTCGCGCAGGGCCTTTTCCGCCTCGGCGATCAGGCGCGTCTTCTCGGCCTCGTCGAGGGAGAGCGCGCCCACCTTGGCCCGGATGTCCAGCCACAGCGGGCTCTCGTTCGGGCCGTCGTCGAAGGGCTTGCCGGCCGCCACGGCGCGCGAGGCCGAGACGATGGAGGGGAAGTTGAAGGCCGGCGGGGCGATGCCCCGCTCAAGCCGGACCCGCGCCGCCGCCTCCATGTCGGCCAGGACCTGCCCGATGCCGCGCAGGCGGCGGATGTAGGACTCGGCGTCCGCCTTGTCCTGGACCTGGAGCGTGCTGATGAGGAAGGACGGCATGGAGATGTGGCCGCCGTCCAGCCGGGTGAAGGCGTAGCTGTCGTAGCGGAAGGGCGCATAGGACAGCCCGTCCTCCATGACATAGGTGAACAGGTCGTAGTTCAGCCTGCCCTGGCTGGAGAGCGCGTCACGGTCGATCTCCTTGCGCAGCCGCTCCAGATCGCCCCGGGCGAGCTTCTCGTTCTCCTCACCGAACGCGTCAGACACCGGGGTCCAGCGCCCCTCCGTGTCCTTCATGCCGAGCTGCACCCGCAGGTCGGGATTGCGCGCCAGCACCCGGTTCCAGGCGTCCTCCAGGAAGGCGTCCAGCTTCGCGTCCTCGGCGGTCTTCTGCGTGGCGGCAGCGGCAGCGGGCGTTGCAGCCGTCCCGGCGACGGCGGGCAGACCCGGCGGGAGGGCGAGCAGGACGGTCAGGGCGGCACCGGCCAGCAGGGCACGGGCGGAGGAGCGGATGGCCATCTGATACCTTGGTCTTCTGTTGGAACGGGGGTCCGCGGACCGCGCGGCGCAGGGATGGTAACGAACGTGCGCCGATGCCCCAATACCCGTAATGTTTCTGTTCGGTATCAGACGCCTGGAAGCGGGGGCGGATCAGTCCACGGCCAGCGGCTCGTACCAGTCGGCGGGGAAGTCGGCGCGGCTGCGGCTCGGCTCGTTGAAGGGCCGCTTCAGCCCGGCTCCGAAATGCCGCCGCACCAGATCCTGCCAGAAGGCCTGCGGTTCCCGCGCCAGTGCCGCGGCACAGGCCCCGAACCAGCGCCGCCCGGCGGCGACATGGCCGATCTCCTCGTCATGGATGATCCGGAGCACGTCGGCGGAGGCGTCGTCCCCGGCCCGCCGCAGGCTTTCCACCATGCCCGGGGTGACGTCCAGGCCACGCGCCTCCAGCACCATCGGCACGATGGCCAGACGGGCGGGCAGGTCCCCCGCCGTCGCCTCGCTCGCCTGCCACAGCCCGTCATGGGCCGGCAGATCGCCATACGCGGCCCCCAGGGCGGCCAGCCGTTCCGACAGCAGGGCGTGGTGCTTCGCCTCGTCGTCGGCCACGCCCACCCAGTCGTCGTAGAAGGCGCGGGGCAGGGGGGCGCCGTCCGGCAGGGCATGGAAGCGGGCGACGATGTCCCAGGCGAGGTCGATGGCGTTCAGTTCGATGTGCGCCAGGGCGTGCAGCAGGGCGACCCGCCCGGCAACGCTCTGCGCCTTGCGGCGCGGCGGCATCTCCCGCGGCGGCAGCAGGACCGGACGCTCCGGCCGGGCCGGGCGCAAGGGCGGCGGCACCGACCCGACCGTTCCGATCCGCCCCTCCCGCCAGGCGGCGGCGAAACGGCGGGTCAGCCGCACCTTCTCCGCCGGTGCCGACATGGTCAGCACCCGCAGCGCGGCATCGGACAGGGTTCCGGGAAGATCATCCGTCATCCGGGGGAGATGGGGGCCGCCCCCGTCGCGTCAAGCGGTCCGTCCGCTGCGGGAGCGCCGGTCGGCGCGACCGGCCCCGGTCAGGGCTCGCTGCGCTGCACGTACCATTCGGCCGGCATCTTCGGCGTATAGTAGAAGCCGGACTCGACCTTCTGCCGCTCCTGCGCCGTGCGGACGTAATCCAGCACCGGCAGCGACCAGGCGAGGGTGAGCAGAACGACCCAGATCAGCACGGTGGTCACCCGGCCGAACGGCGTCGGAAGATCCTTGTCGAGCTGAGCGGTCTGCATGACGGCCACCATTGTTCGTCCCTGTGAGGACAGTAGCCGCAATGTCTTAAATCAAGGTTTCGAGAGTATGTCCAAGTCCGGTATCAAAAGCGGTAAATGAATGTCCGCTCCGTCACAAAATGTTGCAAATGTGTCCGCCGCATGTCCGGGTCAGCCGCCGCGGGCCAGGAAGTGCGGGTTGGCGAAGCCCGCCTTGCCGTAGGTCAGGGGCTTCCCGTCGGGCATCTCCACCCGGCCGCCGGCGGCCGCCAGCACGGCATGGCCCGCGGCGGTGTCCCATTCCATCGTGCCGCCCAGCCGGGGGTAGAGGTCGGCCACCCCTTCCGCGATGCGGCAGAACTTCAGCGAACTGCCCAGCACCAGCTTCTCCCGCACCGCATGGCGTTCCAGGCAACGGGCCAGGGCCTCCAGATCGGCATGCGAACGGGAGTGCAGCACGGTCAGCCCCTCCGCCGGGGGCGGGCGGACGGCGATCGCGGCGTCCGGCTGCCCGGGCAGGCCGAGAACGGCCGTGCCCGGCCCGGCCGCCGCGTAGGTCGCCCCGCCGACCGGGACATGCACGACGCCCAGCACGGGCGTGCTGTCCCGTATCAGGGCGATGTTGACCGTGAATTCCCCGTTGCCGCGCAGGAACTCCTTCGTCCCGTCCAGCGGATCGACGAGCCAGAAGCTGTCCGCCACGGCGGGGATGTCGCCGGCGGCGAAGGCTTCTTCCGAGACCACGGGAATGCCGGGCGTGAGCTGCCGCAGGGCCGGCAGGATCGCCGCCTCCGCCGCCTTGTCGGCGGCCGTCACCGGGCTGCCGTCGGCCTTCCAGGTGGCGGTGGCCCAGGCTCCCGCGTCCCCGGTGCCCCCCCCGGCCTCCGTGCCCGTGCGCCGCCGGTAGACCTCCAGAATGGCCCGGCCGGCCTTCTCGGCGATGGCGCGGACGGCACCGAGAAGTCGGGCGGGGGGCGGAACGTCTGTCGTCACGATCGGGTCAGCCTGTCAAGAAACGGCCTGCAACGGCGCCGGCCGCAGGGGCGGCGGCGGGCGGACTCCCGAGCATCACCAGCGCCGCCGGCATGTCCAGCGTTTTGACGGGGCCGCTTGACGGGGCCGCCGCGGCTGGCCGGGCGGCAGACGGG
Organism: Rhodospirillum centenum SW; assembly: GCF_000016185.1. Taxonomy (NCBI): domain Bacteria; kingdom Pseudomonadati; phylum Pseudomonadota; class Alphaproteobacteria; order Rhodospirillales; family Rhodospirillaceae; genus Rhodospirillum; species Rhodospirillum centenum. Next base: position 1,647,061 of record NC_011420.2, on the reverse strand, counting down.
CTGGTAGGATCGCGTCCATGTGCGGACGCTTCGTCATGGCCACACCCGTGGCCGAACTGGCCCGGCTGTTCGGCGTGCCCGAACGCCCCAACCTCGCGCCGCGCTGGAACGTGGCGCCGACGCAGGAGATCGCCGTCATCCGCGCGCGCCCGCCGTCGGAGGAGGGCGACAGGTGTGACGGGGCGAACGGCACCGGGAAGCCAGGGGCGGACCCTCGTCCCGCGGCCCGGCTCGTTCCCATGCGCTGGGGGCTGGTGCCCTTCTGGGCGAAGGATGCCGGCATCGGCGCCCGCCTGATCAACGCCCGTGCCGACACGCTGGCGGAGAAGCCGGCCTTCCGCGAGGCGCTGAAACATCGGCGCTGCCTGATCCCGGCGGACGGTTTCTACGAATGGTCGGGCGCGGCGGGGCGGAAACAGCCGCACTACATCCGCCGCCGCGACGGCGGTCTGCTGGCCTTCGCGGGCCTGTGGGAGAGCTGGCACGGCCCGAAGGGGGAGCTGCCCTTGGACCCGCCGCTGCTGACCGCGACCATCGTCACGACGGAAGCGAATGCCACCCTGCGGCCGCTGCACGGGCGCATGCCCGTCATCCTGGCAGAGGCGGACCGCGGCCGCTGGCTGGACCCGGCGACGCCGGTCGGAGAGGCGCTGGCCCTGCTGCGGCCGGCGGCGGACGATCTGCTGGGGACCGTGCCCGTGTCCCCGCGGGTCAATGCCGTGCGCAACGACGATGCCGCCTGCATCCGCCCCCTGTCGGAAGAGAGAGAAGCGGAAGACGGGCCGGACGGGGGCGGGCCGCGGGAGCCCCGGCTGCTATGACGGGGCTACGGGCAAGGGCGGTGCCGGCCCTGCTGGCCGGTGCGGTGCTTGCAGGGAGCGCGCTGCCCTGCGGGCCGGCGCGGGCCGAGACGGTGGCCGGCACGGCCAAGGCGGTCGAAGGCGATACCGTCAGCGTCAACGGCACGGAGATCCGTCTGTTCGGGATCGACGCGCCCGACCGCGGCCAGACCTGCGAGAATGTCCGCGGCCAGAGCTACGACTGTTTCGCGCTGTCGTCGCTCGCGCTGGAGCGTCTGATCGGCGGGCGCGAGGTGAGCTGTGAGATCAAGCCCAGCGTTGGAACCGCCAAGCTGGGCGTCTGCAAGGTGGAGGGGCGCGATCTGGCGGGCATGATGGTGAATGCCGGCTGGGCCCTGGCCTATCGCCGCATCGCCCAGGACTATGCCGCGATCGAGGCCCAGGCGATCAGCCGCCGCCGGGGCATGTGGGCCGGCCGGGTGGAACCGCCCTGGCAGTGGCGGTCCCGCCGGATCGGCGCCAAACCGGAGACCCCGGACGGCGGCTGAAACGCGGGTGTGGCGTCAGGCGGTCATCGCCTCAGACCGTCGTGCTCCGCCGTCCGGCGACCATGCGGTAGACGGCCAGCAGGATGACGGCGCCGACGACGGCACCGATGAATCCGGCCCCTTCGCCGGCCCTGTACCAGCCGATCGCCTGCCCCAGATAGGTGGCGACGAAGGCGCCGGCGATGCCCAGCAGCGTGGTGATGATGAACCCGCCGGGATCGCGGCCGGGCATCAGGAACTTGGCGACGATCCCGGCCAGCAGGCCGATGATCAGGGTCCACAGGATTTCCATCGGGTTCTCCCCCTTCGGGTCATGGCGCAGTGCGGTCACGGGGCAGCAACACCCGCACGGGCCGGCCGGTTCCGGCACGCGCCCGACGGCCTGCGGACCGGCTTCCGGCGTTTTGCGCGCACCGGCCACGGCACGATCCCGCGCCCCGGGCGTTCATGCAGCGGGTGGAAACCGACACGACCGGAACCGAACTGACGGGGAACCGAACTGATGGCACGCACCGCCGCGGACGCGCGCATCGACAGCCTCCGGGATCATCTGAGGGCCGAGAATCCGGACCTTGTGCCCCTGGTCGAGACCTACAGCCGCATGGATGCCGTGCTGCGGCGCCTGCGCCTGATCGGCCCGGAGGAGACGCTGACGAACCGCATCGGCTGGTGGCCGGTGATCTCGGCCGTCGGCCTCTACTCGGCCGGCAAATCCACGATCCTCAACGACTTCCTCGGCCAGCCGGTGCAGCGGACCGGCAATCAGGCGGTGGACGACAAGTTCACCGTGATCTGTCACGGCAACGAACTGCGCGAACTGCCGGGCACCGCGCTGGACGTGGACCCGCGCTTCCCCTTCCACCAGATGGGGGCGGAGATCGAGAAGGTGGTGCCCGGCGAAGGCAAGATGGTGGACCGCTTCCTGGCGCTGAAGACGGTGCCGGCGGAAGAGGTCAAAGGCCTGATCCTGGTGGACAGCCCGGGCTTCGACAGCGACGAATACCGCGCCTCCACCCTGCGCCTGATCGACCACATCCTCGACCTCTCGGACCTCGCGCTGGTCGTCTTCGACGCGCGCAAGCCCGAACCGGGAGTGATGCGCGACACGCTGGACAAGCTGGTGGCGCGCGTGAAGGACCGGCCGGACGCCACCAAGTTCCTGTTCGTGCTGAACCAGATCGACGCCACGGCGCGCGAGGACAATCTTGAGGAGGTGGTGGGCGCCTGGCAGCGGGCGCTGGCCGGGGTCGGCATCACGGGGGGCCGCTTCTACGCGATCTACAGCGAGCGGGCCGCCGGCAGTGCCGAGGTGCATCCCCGCCTTCAGGAGATCAGTCGCCGCGACATGGCGGAGATCCGGCTGCGCATCCAGCAGATCCCGTCCGTCCGCGGCTACCGTGTCGCCAGCGGGCTGGAATCGGTTGCAAAGGACGTGCGGGACGAGGCCGTGCCGCGCCTCACCGACGCCCTGCGGCGCTGGCGCCGGGCCACCGGCATCGCCACGCTGGCGGCTCTGGTCGTCGGCGTCGCCGCCGTCATCGCCGCGGCCGTCGGGGCAGGAGGGATCGGGCTGCTGGCACAGGAGCCGTGGCCCTACATCGCCATCGCGGCCGTGCTGCTGCTGGTGCTGGCCGTGCGCGTGGTCACCGCCCGCGCGGCGGCGTCCCGAATCGCCCGGTCGCTGCCGGCGAAGCTGGGCGCCTTCGGGCTGTCGGTGCGCGAGGCCTTCCTGGAGGCGACGCGGCGGCCCCTGATTCCGCGGAGCACGCCCGTCGGCTGGGGGCCGGCCACGGACAGGCGCCTGCGCGAGATCCATGCCGAGGTGTCCGCCGAGGTGCGCCGCCTGAACGACCGTTATGCCGTCCCCAGCGCGCCGCGCGGCGGCAGCGGGCCGGCATCGGGCCGGGGCCCCCTGCCGCCGGGCCAGGGCGAGCCGCCGCCCCGCAGTGTCGCGGTGGAGACGCCGGAGCGCACCGACGTGGCGGCACGGCAGGCAACACCCTGAGCGGGTGCCCATGGTGTGGAAGATACAGATTGTCCGGAGGAGGGGACGGATGGTGGGCGCGGTAGGGATTGAACCTACGACCCCCGCCGTGTGAAGGCGATGCTCTCCCGCTGAGCTACGCGCCCATCCGTCGTGGGCCGGTGATATAGGGCGGGTGAACGGGGGCTGTCAACCACTTATCGCAGCCACTGATCGCAGCCGTTGTTGTCGGTCCCCGCCGGACGTCCCGGATGCGCCGTTGCAGGTGCGGTCCATGGCCCTATCTTCGTTGCATCGCCGCCGGGAGGTTCCGCATGCGTTCCCTTCGCACCGCCGTTTCCGCCCTGACCGTGCTTCTGGCCGTCCCGCCTGCAGCCCTGCCGGCCGCAGTGGAGGATCCGGCGGCGGCCGGACCGGCGGGTGGCTACCGGCTGTCCTACGCGGTCCATGTCGGCGGCATCCACGTCATGGATGCCGAAGCGCACCTTGCTCTGGTGCGGGACAGCTACCGGATCGGCATGCGGGCGGCGACCGACGGCTTCCTGGGCCGGGTGGCCGACTGGCGGGCGGACATCACCTCGCACGGCCGCCTGGACGGGGCGGGGCTGCCGCAGCCTCAGGAATACCGCGCTCTCAGCGTCTGGCGGAGCAAGGCGCGCAACACGGTCCTGGAATACGAGGACGGCACGCCCCGGCTGGCCCTGGTGGAGCCGCCGCCGGAGGAGGACCGTGAACCCGTGCCCGAGCATCTCCGGCCGGCGACCGTCGATCCCATGACCGCCATCGTCGCCGCCCTGGAGTCGGTGGCGGCGGGGCGGGGCTGCGGCGGGGCAGTGCCCGTCTATGACGGGCGCCAGCGCTACGATCTCATCTTCGCCGACCGGGGCCGGGAGACCCTTCCGGCCAACGACATCTCCAGTTTTGCCGGCGAGGCGGTGGCCTGCGCCATCGAGTTCAAGCCGCTGGCCGGGCGCTGGAAGGAGCGGCAGGCGCAGCGGCGCGACCGGGACGACGATGCCCGCCGGGCGCGCGACACCACGCCCGTCTTCTGGGTCGGCCGGCCGGTGCCGGAGGGGCCGCCGGTGCCGGTGCGGTTGCAGGCGTCGAGTCCCCTGGGCACGGTGATGATCCACCTGTCCGGACTGGAGCGGATGGGACCCGGGGATACGGCCGGGCTGCCGCCGCTCTGACCCGCAGGTCCCCGGCCGAGGCGGTCCGGGTGGCGCGCGGCGCGAAAGGAACGCGGGTCAGTCCACCAGGCTCTCCAGCGCCTCCGGCAGATGCGCAAACAGGTCGATGACCCGGTCCGCCCCCAGCTCCACCACCGGCATCCGCGGATAGCCGTAGGAGACGGCGATGACCGGCATCCCGGCGGCTCGGGCCGCCTTCACGTCGTTGCCGTTGTCGCCCACCATGACGGCGCGGTCGGCGCCATGGCCCAGCGTCTCCAGCGCGTGCAGCAGCGGGTCGGGCGACGGTTTGCGCCGGGGCAGGGTATCGCCGCCGACCACGGCAGCGAATCGCGGCCCCAGCCCCAGGTCGCGCAGCAGGGTGCGGCTGATCCCCTCCGGCTTGTTGGTGCAGAGGCCCAGGCGGTGGCCGGCCGCGACCAGCCGTTCCAGAGTCTCCGGCACGCCGGGATAGATCGAGCCGGGAACGGCCGGCACCTCGGCATAGAGGGCGAGGTAGCGGCGCACGGCGACGGGAAGCTCCTCCTCCGGCAGCGGGTCGCCGCCGGCGGCGAAGCCGCGCTCGACCAGCTTCGCCGCGCCGTCGCCGACGAACTGGCGGATCTGCGCCTCCGTCACGGGCGGGCGGCCGCGCTCGGCCAGCAGGCCGTTCAGCGCGAAGCCGATCTCCGGTGCGCTGTCGATCAGGGTGCCGTCGAAATCGAACAGCAGGGCGGGAAACCGGGTCGGGGCTCTCATCCGGATGACACCCTCTCGGAACGGGCCGGTCCGGAAGCGGACCGGCGCGAAAGTTGGATTTGGCGGACCGGGTGGCCTGTGGCACAAGCCTCCCGGGACCCCGCCCGACTGCAAGATAGGGGACCGCGGGGGCGAAGGCACGTCCGCATCCTTCGCACTCCGATCGGGGAACGAGGAGAACAGGATGACCGACCGCCGTCTCGCCTGCGTCGTGCTCGCCGCCGGAAAGGGCACGCGGATGAAATCCGACCTGCCCAAGGTGCTGCATCCCCTGGCCGGGGTGCCCATGGTGCGCCATGTCGTGGACGCCGCCGCCAGCCTGGGACCCGAGCGCATCGTCGTCGTCGTCGGTCCCGGCATGGACAGCGTCGCCGCGGCGGTGGCGCCGCACCCGACCGTGGTGCAGCAGCGCCAGCAGGGGACGGCCGACGCCCTGGCCGCGGCGTTGCCGCTGCTGGAGGGCTTCGACGGCGACGTGCTGGTGCTCTACGGCGACACCCCGCTGATCCGGGCGGAGACGCTGGCGCGGCTGGCGGAGGCGCGGCGGACCCCGGTCGGCGCCGCGGGCACCGATCCGGCCGTCGTCGTGCTGGGGATGCGCCCGGACGATCCCGGCGCCTATGGCCGGCTGGTGCTGGACGCCGACGGCGGCCTCGCCCGCATCGTGGAATATCTCGACGCCACGCCGGAGGAGCGGGCCCTGGATCTGTGCAACGCCGGGCTGATGGCGCTCGACGGGGGCCGGCTGCGCGCCATCATGGAGCGCATCGGCAACGAGAACGCCAAGGGCGAGTATTACCTGACCGACGCGGTCGCCGTGGCGCGCGCCTTCGGCTGGACCTGCGCCGTGGTGGAGGGCGCGACGGAGGAGGCGCTGGGCGTCAATTCCCGCGCGGAACTGGCGGCGCTGGAGGGACTCATGCAGGACCGGCTGCGCCGTGCCGCCATGGCGGCCGGGGCGACGCTGGTCGATCCCGCCACCGTCTGGTTCGCTGCCGACACCCGGCTGGGCCGCGACGTGACGGTGGGGCAGAACGTCGTCTTCGGTCCCGGCGTCACGGTGGAGGACGGGGTGGAAATCCTGCCCTTCTGCCACCTGACCGGGGTCACCATCCGCAGAGGCGCCATCGTCGGCCCCTTCGCCCGGATGCGGCCCGGCAGCGAGATCGGGGAGGGCGCCCACATCGGCAACTTCGTCGAGGTGAAGGGCAGCCGCGTCGGCCCCGGTGCCAAGGCCAACCATCTGGCCTATCTGGGCGACACCGACGTCGGCGCGAAGAGCAACATCGGCGCCGGCACCATCACCTGCAACTACGACGGCTTCCTGAAGCACCGTACCGCCATCGGCGCCGGGGTCTTCGTCGGCTCCAACAGCACGCTGGTGGCGCCGCTCCGCATCGGGGACGGCGCCTTCATCGCCGGCGGCTCCGTCATCACGACGGAGGTGCCGGCCGACGCCCTGGCCTTCGGCCGCACCCGGCAGGTGGTCAAGGAAGCCTGGGCCGTCTCCTACCGCGCCCGCAAGCAGGCGGAGAAGGCGGCGAAGGAGAAGGCCAAGGGCTGAGGGGGCGCGCCCCCGAACCAGGACCGGGCGGAATTCGGCGCGCGGGGGCCGGGCAGCCGCTCCCATCCGGCGCCGCGGGCTGTTAGGGTCGGTGGAAGACGCCGCCGCCGGAGGCGGCCGCCAGAAGACCCGCCGGGACAGGAACGCCATGGCCACCGCGACGACCGACACCATGACGAGCGATACCGCGACGAGAGACACCGCCACGAGAGACACCGCCACGGCGGGCACCCCGGCCCGCCTGGGCCTCTCCGACCCCGGCCTGTTCCGGCAGGACTGCTTCGTGGACGGGCAGTGGATCGGCGCCGACTCCGGCAAGACCATCGCCGTCACGAACCCCGCCGACGGCAGCACCCTGGGCAGCGTCCCCGCCATGGGGGCGGCGGAGGCGCGCCGCGCCATCGCGGCGGCGGAGCGCGCCTGGCCGGCCTGGCGGACGAAGACGGCGAAGGAGCGGGCGCAGGTGCTGCGCCGCTGGTACGAACTGATGCTGGCGCACCAGGAGGATCTGGCGCGCATCATGACGGCCGAGCAGGGCAAGCCCCTGGCCGAGAGCCGCGGCGAGATCGTCTATGCCGCCAACTTCCTGGAATGGTTCGCGGAAGAGGCGAAGCGCGTCTACGGCGACGTGATCCCGACCCACCGGCCGGGATCGCGCATCGTCGTCGTCAAGGAGCCGGTTGGCGTCACCGCGGCCATCACGCCCTGGAACTTCCCCGCCGCGATGATCACCCGCAAGGCCGGCCCGGCCCTGGCGGCGGGCTGCCCGATGGTGGTGAAGCCGGCCAGCTACACGCCGTTCAGCGCGCTCGCCATGGCCGTGCTGGCGGAGCGCGCGGGCGTGCCGCCGGGGGTTCTCTCCGTCGTCACCGGCTCGGCCGGCGCCATCGGCGGCGAGTTCACGTCCAACCCCGCCGTGCGCAAGCTGTCCTTCACCGGCTCGACGGAGATCGGCAAGACGCTGATGGCCCAGTGCGCCGGCACGGTGAAGAAGCTGAGCCTGGAACTGGGCGGCAACGCCCCCTTCATCGTGTTCGACGATGCCGACCTGGACGCGGCGGTGCAGGGCGCCATCGCTTCCAAGTACCGCAACACCGGCCAGACCTGCGTCTGTGCCAACCGCCTGCTGGTGCAGGACGGCGTCTACGACGCCTTCGCGGCCAGGCTGGCCGACGCCGTGCGCGGGCTGAAGGTGGCGAACGGCCTGGAGGACGGGGCGACGCAGGGCCCGCTGATCGACATGGCCGCCGTGGAGAAGGTGGAGGAGCACATCCGCGACGCCGTGTCGAAGGGCGCGCGGATCGTCACCGGCGGCCGGCGCCATGCGCTGGGCGGCAGCTTCTTCGAGCCGACCGTGCTGGCCGACGTGACGCCGGCCATGGCCGTGGCGCGGGAGGAGACGTTCGGGCCGGTGGCGCCCCTGTTCCGCTTCAAGGACGAGGCGGAGGCGATCCACCTCGCCAACGCCACCGAATACGGCCTCGCCGCCTATTTCTATGCCCGCGACCTGGGCCGCGTCTGGCGCGTAGCGGAGGCGCTGGAATACGGGATCATCGGCATCAACGAAGGCATCATCTCCACCGAGGTGGCCCCCTTCGGCGGCATGAAGGAGAGCGGGCTGGGCCGCGAGGGCTCGAAGTACGGGCTCGACGAGTATCTGGAGATCAAATACCTGCTGATGGGCGGCATCGGCGCCTGAAGCAGCCCGTCCGCGCCGCCCCGGCGCGGACGGGTGCGTGCCGTCGGGGGAGCACCCCTTCCGTGCTCCACCCAATGCCCAGGTCGCGCGGCGGGCCGTTTCCGGGGAGACAGGTGTTGTCCTGGGTGTCGCGCCTCCGCGCGCCCCGCTGACACCCCTCGGGAGGTATTGCCATGTCCGAGCAGCCGACGGTCCTGATTGTCGAGGACGACGCGCTCACGGCGCTGGAACTGTCCAATCTCGCCGCCCAGACGGGCTGCCGGGTCGTCGGGCTGGCATCGACCGGCCCGCGCGGCGTCGCCCTGGCCGACCATCTCCGTCCCGACCTCGTGCTGCTGGATGTCAGGCTGGCGAAGGGGACCGACGGACTGGACGCGGCGCGGCAGATCCGCAGCCAGCTCAAGCTGGATGTGGTGCTGATCTCCGGCTGGCTGCCGGACGGGGACGGTGACGAACTGACGGCCGACCTGCCGCTCGTGCGCAAACCCTTCGTCGCGGAGGACATCCGGGAGATGCTCCGCCACCGGCTCGGCCTGGGGACGGGATACACGGACGAACCGGCCGGGTTTCCCCCGCGGGCGCCGCGGCTGCTGATGCTGCCGACATCCTTCGCCACCTGAGACGTCGCCGCGGACGACTGCGGCCGGACCGTCGGCGGTTCTCGCCAGACGGGGTGCCCCGTTCTATAATCCGGCTCGTGAGGGGGTGTTCGAACGATGTCGTGAGGGCACCATGAAAATGCTGCTGTCCCCGGCCGCCGGCCTGTCGGTGCTGGCCGTCGGTCTGTCGCTTCTGCTGTCCGGGCCTGCCCAGGCCCGGCCGGGTGACCCTGGCCAACCGGCCGCGACGCCATCGGGTGACGGGCCGCCCGGCGGGGCAATCCACACGGTCGCCGGGGTCCGGGTCAGGGGAGACAGAACCGCCTGCACCTGGGCCCGGAACGTGGATGACTGGCAGCCCGTGGACCGCGACCATGTCATCATCCGCAGCGGTGTGCGCGACCGCTATCTGGTCCGCTTCAGCGGCGCCTGCTTCGGCGATCCGAAGTACGAGACGGCGATCGGCGTCGTCACCCGCAGCAGCCAGCTCTGCGGCTATGGCGGCGACGCGCTGATCATCGACGGGCAGCGCTGCACCGTGCTGGAGATGTGGGAGGTCACGCAGGAGCAGCCCGAAGGCTCGCCCGCCGCGGACCTGTCGCGCAAGGGCAAGGACGCTGCGCAGACGCAGGGGGCGCAGACGCAGGGGGCGCAGACGGACGGGGCCGGGAAGGACGCCCGGCCCGGCGGCGGCTGAGCCGTCCGGTCAGGCGCTGGCCTGGGGCCGCGGGGCCAGCCAGGCCCCGCGCTCCAGCAGGTAGCGCCGGACCGGCACCCCGGATTCCAGGCTCGTCGCCTCGTGCCGCATCCCCGCACCTTCCAGGATGCGGATGGACGCCTGGTTGCCCGCATCCACGGTCGCCAGCACCCGGGCGAAGCCCTGTTCGCGGAAGCCGTAATCCAGCAGCGCCCGGGCCAGCCGGCGGCCGATGCCGCGGCCCCAGCGGTTGCGCGCCAGCCCGTAGATGATCTCCGGCAGCGTCTCGCGGCCCGGCGGCACGAAGCCGCCCCAGCCGATCACCCGGTCGTCCACCGGGTCCGCCACGATGAAGCTGCCATAGCCGACGCGGGAATAGTTGCCCGCACTGTTGGCGATCCAGTTCTCCACCTGGGCCGGGGTGAGCACGGTGCCGTCGCCGACATGGCGCATCACCATCGGGTCGCTGCACACGGCCAGCAGCCCCGGCGCATCGTCCGGACGCATGCGGCGGAGGGCGAAATCGCCCGCGATATGGATGGCCATACCGGTTTCCTTCCTTCCCTTCTCCCCTGGGTGATAGGCCCTTTCGCCGGGGCGGGCCAGCCTCCAGTCGCTCCCGGCGGCCCGCCCGCGCGGACTGGCCGCGGGGGTGGACGCCGGGGCCGTGCGTGGGGCACAAGGGGCGGACGACGATCCGGGCAGCAGAGGGAGGACGGCGGTGCCAGCCTACGATTTCGACCTGTTCACCATCGGCGGCGGTTCCGGCGGCGTCCGCGCTGCCCGTATCGCCAGCCAGCACGGCGCCCGGGTCGGGCTCGCCGAGGAGGGCCGGCTCGGCGGCACCTGCGTCAATGTCGGCTGCGTGCCGAAGAAGCTGCTGGTCTATGCCGCCCAGTACGCCCACGACATGGAGGACGCGGCCGGCTACGGCTGGACGGTGGGGGAGCGCACGCATGACTGGCCCCGCCTGATCGCCGCGAAGGACAGGGAGATCACGCGGCTGAACGGCATCTACCGCCGGCTGCTGGAAGGCGCGGGGGTGACCCTGTTCGAGGGGCGGGCCCGGATCGTGGACCCGCACACGGTGGAGGTGGCCGGCCAGCGGGTGACGGCCGAGCGCATCCTGGTCGCCACCGGCGGCTGGCCGGAACTGCCCGGCGAGCCGGGGGCGCGGGAATACGGCATCACCTCCAACGAGGTGTTCCATCTGGAGCGCTTCCCGGAGCGCGTCGTGGTCGCCGGCGGCGGCTACATCGCTACCGAATTCGCCTGCATGTTCAACGGGTTGGGGGCGAAGGTCACGCAGATCTACCGCGGCAAGCAGATCCTGCGCGGCTTCGACCGCGACGTGCGCGAGGTGCTGACGGAGGAACTGGTCCGGAGCGGCATCGATCTTCGGCTCAACACGGTGATCGACCGCGTCGAGAAGGCAGGCGACTGCCTGCTGGCGGAACTGTCCGACGGCAGCGCCGTCGAGTGCGACGCCGTGGTCTATGCCATCGGCCGCCGGCCGATGAGCCGGGGCATCGGGCTGGAGGAGGCGGGCGTCGCCCTGGACGCGGCCGGTGCCGTCATCGTGGACGGGGGATACCGCACCAGCGTGCCGAGCATCTATGCGCTGGGCGACGTGACGAACCGGGTGAACCTGACCCCCGTCGCCATCGCCGAGGGCCACGCCCTGGCCGACACGCTGTTCGGCGGCAACCCGCGCGATGTCTGCTACGACAACATCCCGACCGCCGTCTTCAGCATCCCGCCGGTGGCGACCTGCGGCCTGACGGAGGAGGAGGCGCGGCAGCGGCTGGGGGCGGTGGACATCTACCGCACCACCTTCAAGCCGATGCGCCACCAGCTCACCGGCCGCGACCAGCGCACCCTGATGAAGCTGGTGGTGGACCGCGCCAGCCAGCGGGTGGTCGGCTGCCACATGGTCGGCGCCGACACGCCGGAGATGATCCAGGGCGTGGCCGTCGCCATGAATGCCGGCGCCACCAAGCAGGTCTTCGACCGCACCATCGGGCTGCACCCCACGGCGGCGGAGGAGTTCGTCACCATGCGGACGAAGGCGCCCGACCCGGAGGCCCCGGACCGCAAGGACTGAACCGGGGAAGGCTCTCCGCCGCGGCTGCCCGGGGAGCCTATTCGGCGGCCTGGAGGTCGCCCGGCCGCAGGTTGCGCCGGCCGCGGATCAGATCGGCCGCCTTCTCCGCGATCATGATCGTGGGGGCATTGGTGTTGCCGCCGACCAGCCGCGGCATGATCGAGGCATCCACCACCCGCAGCCCGTCCAGCCCGTGGACCCGCAGCTCCGGGTCCACCACCGCCATCGGGTCCGTGCCCATGCGGCAGGTGCCGACCGGGTGGTAGACCGTCTCCGAATGCTGTCGGATGGCCTCGTCGATCGCCTCCGGCGAGGTGACGTCCGGCCCCGGCACGATCTCCCCCTGGTTGGCGGTGGCCAGCGGGCCGGTGTTGGCAATCTCCCGCGCCAGCTTCAGCCCGATGCGCAGCGCGGCGCGGTCCTCCTCCGTCGCCAGATAGTTCGGGTCCAGCAGCGGCGCGACCATCGGGTCGGCCGAGCGCAGCCCGACATGTCCGCGGCTGGTCGGGCGGAGCTGGCAGACATGCAGGGAGAAGCCGTGCTCGGTCACATAGGTGCGGCCGTGATCCTCGATGATGCAGGCGAGGAAATGGAACTGGAGGTCCGGCCGCTCCAGCGACGGGTCGCTCTTCACGAAGCCGCCGGATTCCGCGAAGTTGCTCGTCAGCATCCCCTGCCGGCTGGTCATGTAGCGCACGATCTCCACCAGATTCCGCGGCAGGGCCGACAGCTTCCAGGAGAAGGAGTGCCGGGTGCCGTCCCGGTACATCGGGCGGATGTCCAGATGGTCCTGGAGATTGCGGCCAACCCCCGGCAGCTCATGCACCACCTTGAGCCCGTGCCGGTGGATCTCGTCGCCCGGCCCGATGCCCGACAGCAGCATCAGATGCGGCGTGTTCAGCGCCCCGGAACTGAGGATCACCTCCGTGTAGGCCATGGCGCAGCCGGGCACGCCGTCGCGCACATATTCCACCGACACGACGCGGCCGTTCTCCACCACCAGACGGGTGGCATGGGCGCCGGTGACGATGGTCAGGTTCGGCCGGGCGCGCACCTCCGGCGGCAGGTAAGCGCGGGCCGCGCTGCACCGCTCGCCGCCCTTCTGGGTCACCTGGTAGTAGCCGAACCCCTCCTGTTCGGGGCCGTTGAAATCCTCGTTGCGCCGGAAGCCCAGCCCCTCGGCGGAGCGCAGGAACATCTCGGCCAGCGGGTTGGTGTAGCGCAGATCGGCCACGTTCAATGGCCCGCCGGTGCCGTGCCGGTCGTCGCCGCCGCGCTCGTTGTTCTCCGCCCGGCGGAACATCGGCAGCAGCGAGGCATGGTCCCAGCCGGTGCAGCCCAGCTCGGCCCATTCGTCGTAGTCGCGCGCATGGCCGCGGATGTAGATCATCGCGTTGCAGGCGCTGGAGCCGCCCAGCGTCTTGCCGCGCGGCCAGTAGAGCCGGCGGCCGCCGAGATGCTTCTGCGGCTCCGTCGAGTAGTTCCAGTTGAGATCCTTGCTGCGCATCATGGCGACCATGCCCGCAGGCACATGGATCGCCATGCTCTTGTCCGGGGGACCCGCCTCCAGGAGGCAGACCTTCACGTCCCTGTCTTCCGACAGCCGGGACGCCATGACGCACCCGGCGGAGCCACCGCCGACGACGACGTAGTCGAACATGTTTCCTCCCGGTCCGGTGGCCGGTTGTCCCGGCCCCTGTTTGGAAACATGCTGCCTTACGGAGATACCGCCTGGAAAGCGTGCCGGGGAACGCTCCCGCGCCTGACCGCAGGGCGGACGGTTTTCGCACAGACGGGAACGGGAGGATGGGGGCCCTGGAAAGAGGTGGGCCCGCCGTCGGGGAAACGGCGGGCCCTATGGGATCGGACAGGCGGGCAGTGGGGAGGGGGGGGAGTGCCGTCCGTCCCAAGTGCGAGGAACCAACGACCCCACCCTAAGATGCCCCCGCCCCCCGATCTGTGACGGCGGTCACGCCTGCTTGCATTTCCGACCCGACAGGCGAGTCTGAGGCATGAGTCCGAGACAGGTCAGATATGCGGCCGCCGTCCGTCGGCCGTGTCCTGGATCAGCAGAGGGTCACCAGTTCCCCGTGGCGCGTGCAGTCCGTGGCCGCCAGATCGACGAACGCCGCGGCCACGTCGGCCGGCTGCCGCTGGGAGGCCGGCTCTTCCCCCGGGAAGGCCTTGCCGCGCAGGGCCGTGGCGACGGGGCCGGGATCCAGCAGGTTCACCCGCAGGTTGGTCCGCAGCGTCTCCGCCGCCCAGAGACGGGCCATCATCTCCACCGCCGCCTTCGATGCCGCATAGGCGTTCCAGTAGGCGGTGGGGACATGCCCGACGCGGTCGGTGACCAGGATGGCGCGCCCCGCGTCGGAGGCCCGCAGCAGCGGGTCCAGGGTCCGGATCAGCCGGTGGTTGGCGGTGACGTTGACCGTGAAGGTCTTGTCCCAGTCCTTCGGGGCGGCATGGCCCAGCGGGCCGTGGTAACCGAGCTGGGCCGCGTTGGCGACGAAGATGTCCAGCCGTCCGAACTTCTCGAACAGGGCCGGGCCGATGACATCCAGCTTCTCCAGGTCGGCGAGATCCTGCGGGATCAGGGTCGCCGTGCCACCGGCCGCGCGGATACGGTCGTCCACCTCCTCCAGGCCGCCCTGGGTGCGGGCGACCAGGACGACGTGCGCCCCCTCGGCGGCGAAACGCTCTGCAACGGCGGCCCCGATGCCGCGCGAGGCGCCGGTGATCAGGGCGATGCGACCGGCAAGGCGGCCGGTGGAAGACTGTTCGGTCATGGTTCCTGCCTGGCTGGCGGTTCGGTACGGAAAGCCGTGCGGTAGCGGCTCTGCGGCGGCCGGAGGAGGGGCCTCCCCGGGCGGGGCGCCCCTCCGGCGGGTCAGGCCCGCCGTTCCGCGAACAGCGGCACCGGGCTGGTCTCGTAATCCGTCAGCGGGATCGGATAGTCCCCGGTGAAGCAGGCGTCGCAGTACTGCGCGTTGGCGCCGTTCCGCGCGGCATGGCCCAGCGCCTTGTATAGGCCGTCAAGGCTGATGAAGGCGAGACTGTCGGCATTGATGAATTGCCGCATCTCCTCGACCGAGTGTTTGTGCGCAAGCAGCTTCTCCTTCTCCGGCGTGTCGATGCCGTAGAAGCAGGAATGGCTGGTCGGCGGGCTGGAGATGCGCATGTGGACCTCCTTGGCCCCGGCATCGCGCATCATCTCCACGATCTTCACCGAGGTCGTGCCGCGCACGATGGAATCGTCCACCAGCACGACGCGCTTGCCGGCGATGTGGTGGCGGTTGGCGTTGTGCTTCAGCTTCACGCCCAGGCGGCGGATCTTGTCCGTCGGCTGGATGAAGGTGCGGCCGACATAGTGGTTGCGCACGATGCCCAGATCGAAGGGGATGCCGCTCTGCTCCGCATAACCCAGGGCGGCCGGCACGCCGGAATCCGGCACCGGAATGATCAGGTCGGCGTCCACATGGCTCTCGGCGGCCAGTTCGGCGCCGATCCGCTTGCGTACCTGATAGACGGACAGCCCTTCCACCAGGCTGTCGGGGCGGGCGAAGTAGATGTACTCGAAGATGCAGAACTTCGACGGTGCCTTCTGGAAGGGGCGGAAGCTCTGCACGCCGGCCTCGTCGAGCACGACCATCTCGCCCGGCTCGATGTCCCGGACATAGTCGGCGCCGATGATGTCCAGCGCCACGGACTCGCTCGCCAGCACCGGGTGCTCGCCCAGCCGGCCCAGCACCAGCGGGCGGACGCCCAGCGGGTCGCGCACGCCGATCACCTGCCCCTTGGCGAGGCAGACCAGGGAGTAGGCGCCCTCGATCTGGCGCAGCGCCTCCACCAGCCGGTCGATGACGTTGCCGCCACGGGCGGTCGCCATCAGGTGGATGATGACCTCGGTGTCGGTGGTGGACTGGAACAGACAGCCGCGGCGGACGAGCTGGCGGCGCAGCATGTTCGCGTTGGTCAGGTTGCCGTTGTGGCCCACGGCGAAGCCGCCGAACTCGAACTCCGCGAACAGCGGCTGCACGTTGCGCAGCGCCGTCTCCCCCGTGGTCGCATAGCGGACATGGCCGATGGCGGCGTTGCCGCGCAGGCTGCGCATCACCGGCTCGCTGCCGAAGATGTCGCCCACCTGGCCCAGGGCGCGGTGCTGGTGGAAGGTCTCGCCCTCAAGGCTGACGATGCCGGCAGCCTCCTGCCCGCGGTGCTGCAACGCGTGCAGGCCGAGCGCCGCGAGCGCCGCGGCGTCCTGCGGCCCCAGGATGCCGAAGACGCCGCACTCTTCGCGCAGCTTGTCGCCGTCCTGCATGTCGGGGTCGAAGGGATTGGTCGTGAGCATCGTCCGGGCGCCTTTCGCGGGGTCGGTGTGGGCTGGGCAGGGCATAGGGTCAGCGGCCATCCGGGGGAGCCTCCGGGCCGCCTGTGTTCTCCAACAGCTGATTGAGCTGTCCGCGTTCCTGCTGGCTGTAACCGCGGCTGGTCTCGGGGGCCGCGGGGCCGGCTGCCGGCACGGGATTGGACAGGCGCTCCAGCTCCAGCGCGCGCTGCACCCCGATGTCGCGGCCGGGGGCAGGCGGCAAAGGTGTTCCATCGCCCGGCCGTACCGGCAGCAGGGTGCGCAGCATCTCCGCCCCGCTGGCGAGCATGGGGCGGGTGTGTGCGGAACGCAGCCACTCCGGTTCTTCTTCCGGCCGCCAGAGCCAGGTGGTGAAGAGGAAGGCGAGGCAGACGACCGCGGCCCCGCGCACCACGCCGAAGGCGAAGCCCAGGGAGCGGTCGATGGCGGACAGCGAACTGTCCTGCACCCGCGCGGACAGGGAGTGCGTCAGGATCGAGAAGGCGATCAGCGCCAGAGTGAAGAGGGCGAGGCCCGTGGCGATGTCGGCGAGGTAGCGCTGCTCGACATAGGCGCGGGCGATGGGCGCCGCGGCGTTGAAGCCCCAGAGGGTGACCAGCGCTGCCCCGATCCAGGCCGCGATCGACAGCACCTCGCGCACGAAGCCGCGGGCGAAGGCCAGCAGGGCCGACAGCAGGACCACGGCGAGAACGACGAGATCCACGGGATTGAGACTGCTGCCGTCCATCGCTTCAGCTCCTGGGCCGTGCGGGGGGCTGCGATGCCTGGAACAGGGGCAGCAGGTCGGCAAGCTGGTCCAGTTCGATCCGCTTCAGCCCGTCGTCCCCCCGCCCGCCGGACCGTGTCCGTCGCGGGGTGGGCATCAGCGCCCGTCCGAATCCCAGTTTCGCCGCTTCCTTCAGCCTCTGGTCGGTCTGGCTCACCGCCCGGATCTCCCCCGACAGGCCGATCTCTCCGAACACCACCGCATCGGCCGGCACCGGCTCCCCCGTCAGGGAGGAGACGAGCGCCGCCGCGACGGCCAGATCGGCGGCCGGCTCCGTCACCCGGAGGCCGCCCGCCACGTTGAGGTACACGTCGTTGGCGCCGATCGCCAGACCGCAGCGCGCCTCCAGTACGGCCAGGACCATCGCCAGCCGTGCGGTATCCCAGCCGACGACGGCGCGGCGCGGCGTGCCCAGGGGCGACGGCGCCACCAGCGCCTGCACCTCAACCAGCACGGGGCGGCTGCCCTCAAGCCCCGCGAACACCGCCGTCCCGGTTATATCCCCCCGACGGTCGGCAAGGAACAGCTCGGACGGATTGGGTACTTCGACCAGCCCTTCCTCGCCCATCTCGAAGACGCCGATCTCGTCGGTCGGGCCGAAGCGGTTCTTCACGGCGCGCAGGATGCGGAACTGGTGGCCGCGCTCCCCTTCGAAGTAGAGCACCGTGTCCACCATGTGCTCCAGCACGCGCGGGCCGGCGATCTGGCCGTCCTTGGTGACATGGCCGACGATCAGCAGCGTGATGCCGCGACGCTTGGCGACGCGGATCAGCTCGGCCGCGCTGGCGCGCACCTGGGCCACCGTGCCGGGGGCGCTGTCGAGCGTATCGACATACATGGTCTGGATCGAATCGATCACGGCGACCCGCGGCCCGTCCGCCGCGTCCAGCGAGGCGACGATGTCGCGCACGCTGGTGGCCGCCGCCAGTTCCACCGGCGCCGCGGCGAGGCCGAGGCGGGCGGCGCGCATGCGCACCTGGTCCACCGCCTCCTCGCCGGAGATGTAGGCGACCTTCTCCCCCACCGCCAGCGTGCAGCAGATCTGGAGCAGCAGGGTGGACTTGCCGATGCCGGGATCGCCGCCGACCAGCAGGGCCGAGCCATGGACCAGCCCGCCGCCGCAGACCCGGTCGAACTCCGCGTTGCGGGTCAGCCGGCGCGGCGCATCGCTGGAGACGCCGGAGAGCGCCACGAACTCGATCCGGCGGCCGGAATGCCGGGCGGCCCCCAGCCCCTTCGGCGCCGACTCGGGCACCTGCTCTTCGACCAGGGTGTTCCACGCACCGCAGGCGTCACAGCGCCCGCCCCATTTCGGAAACGAGGCGCCGCAGGACTGGCAGACGAAACGGGTGGAGGCGCGGGCCAAGGCAACAGGGCTCCTGCGGGCGGATCACGATGTCCGGTCAGGGAGTGTTTCGCTGATATGGCCCCTGCCGTCCATGCTTCGGAGGGCCATCATAACACGTTTGCAACATACGCGGACCTTCAGGCCACACGACCTGAAGGATCTGCATCCCTGGCGGGTGCGTGTTGACCCGGTTCCGTGCCGGTCCTAGCATACAGGTCATATGCCCGACAGGGCTGTCCCGGCAGGAGCCCCCGATGACCGACGATTCCGATCCCGCCGCGGTCACGGCCGCCCCCGGTTCCGCGGATTCCCCGTCCGGAACGGGCGGCGCGCTCGTCCCGGCCGGCGCGGCGGAAGCCGGCGGCGGTCAGGCAGGGCAGGGGGAGGCAGGCGGGACCGGGGCGGGCGGGGGGCGCCGCTTCTCGCTCACCGGCTCCATGAGCATGAGCTTCGCCGTGAAGGGCCAGACGCTGACGGCGGCGCTGCGGGTGCCGGCCTCGCCGGAGCAGCCGGTGACGCTGGCGGTGGCGACGGCGGACGGCCCGCCGGGGGGCGTCTCCGTGGGCTTCACCCCGGCCAGCCGGGAGTTCCAGGTCCAGGGCCGGCTCGATCAGCCGGTGGCGCTGGGATCGGTGACGCTGGGGCCGCTCGACCTGATGCTGAGCGGCCGGCTCTGACGCTCCACTCCCGCGGGCTTCCTCAGAGTGCCCGGATCTGCATCCGGATCGGGCCGTCGGCGCGGCCGTGGATGAACTGGTCCACATACGGGTTGCCGGAAGTGTCGATCTCCGACACCGGGCCGACCCAGATCAGGCGGCCCTGGTACAGCATGGCGACGCGGTCGGCGATCTTGCGCGCGCTCGCCATGTCGTGGGTGATCGACAGCGCGGTGGCCCCCAGATCGCGCACGCACTTCACGATCAGGTCGTTGATGACGTCGGCCATGATGGGGTCCAGCCCCGTCGTCGGCTCGTCGAAGAAGATGACCTCCGGCCGGGTGGCGATGGCGCGGGCGAGGCCGACGCGCTTCTGCATGCCGCCGGACAGCTCTGCCGGGTAGAGGTCGGCCACCTCCGGTCCCAGCCCGACGGCGCCCAGGGTGGCGACCGCCCGCTCCTTCGCGGCCCGGCGGGGCATCCGCTGGCCCTGGATCAGCCCGAAGGCGACGTTCTCCCAGACGGGCAGGCTGTCGAACAGGGCGGACCCCTGGAAAAGCATGCCGAACTTGCGCAGCACCGCCTCGCGCTCGCGGCCGGAGGCGTGGGTCGTGTCCTCCCCGTCGATCAGGATGGTGCCCTCGTCGGGCTGGAGGATGCCCAGGATGCACTTCAGCAGCACCGACTTGCCGGTGCCCGAGCCGCCGATGATGACGATGGACTCGCCGGCGGCGATGTCCAGGTCGATGCCGTCCAGCACCACCTTCGGCCCGAAGCGCTTCTTCACGCCGCGCAGGGAGATCTTCGGGGTGGCGCCGTTGCCGGGCCCGCGCAGGTCAGCCGCCGTCATGAGAAGAAGATCCCCGTGAGCAGGTAGTTCAGGACCAGGATCAGGATGGAGGCGGAGACGACGGCGTTGGTCGTCGCCGCACCCACTCCCTGCGCGCCACCCCGCGAATGGTAGCCGTGGTAGCAGCCCATCAGCGAGATGGCGAAGCCGAAGGCGCCCGCCTTCACGAGGCCCGACACGACGTCCATCACCTCCAGGTACTTCCAGGTGCTGGTGATGTAGCCGCCGGCATTGAAGTTCAGGCGGTAGACCCCGACCAGGAAACCGCCGAACACGCCGATGATGTCGGCCACCAGCACCAGAAGCGGCAGCATCAGCGTGCCGGCCAGCAGGCGGGGCACCACCAGATACTTGAACGGGTTGGTGGACAGGGTGGTCAGCGCGTCCACCTGTTCGGTCACCCGCATGGTGCCCAGTTCGGCCGCCATGGCGGCGCCGATGCGGCCGGCCACCATCAGGCCGGCCAGCACGGGCCCCAGCTCACGGGTGATGGACAGCACCACCACCGTGGCGATGGCGCTCTCCGCCTCGAAGCGGCTGAAGCCGCTGTAGCTCTGCAACGCCAGCACCATGCCGGTGAACAGCGCCGTCAGCCCCACCACCGGCAGCGAATAGTAGCCGATGTCGATCATCTGCCGGCCGATGTGCCGCAGATAGAAGGGCGGGCGCAGGCAGTGCGACAGGGCGATGGCGGTGAACAGGGCCAGACGCCCCGTCGCCTCCATGAAGACCAGCGTTGCGCGGCCGATACCGGCGATGAAACCCATCCGTCGTGCCCTGTCTGCCGGGAAGTCGAGGGTACGGCTAATCGCCGTGACCGCGGGTGTCAATATCGGGGGGCCGGATTCCGCCCGGTCCGCACCGATTCGGACGGCCCGGCCTGCCTTTCCCTGTCCGGTCAGCCGCCCGGACCGTCCAGATGGACCCGGTGGTAACGGCTGCCGAGCCGGGTCAGCACCTCGTAGCCGATGGTGCCGGCCTCCGTCGCCGCCGTGTCCACCGGCCGGTGCGGGCCGATCACCTCGGCCCAGCCGCCCTCCGCGAGGAACTGTTCGGGCACGTCCGTCACGTCGGCCGTCAGCAGGTCCATGGAGACGCGGCCGACCAGGGGCGCGCGGTAGGCGCCGCCGAACAGCGCCGCCCCCCGGCCGGACAGCGCCCAGGGATAGCCGTCGGCATAGCCCATGCCCAGGGCGGCGATGCGGCCCGGGCGCCCGATCCGGTGCGTGGCGTCGTAGCCCACCGTGTCGCCCGCCGATACCGGCCGGACCTGGTGGATACGGGCGAAGACCCGCACGACGGGTCGCATCGGGTTCTCCGTCCAGGGGGCCGGGTTCGGGCCGTACAGGGCGATGCCCGGCCGCACCAGATCGAAATGGTAGTCGCGCCCGTGGAAGATGCCGGCCGAGTTGGCGAGGCTGGCGCGCGCCGCGGGCAGCCGGGCCAGCGCCGCGCGGAACCGGCCGAGCTGCGTCTTCGTCATGGGATCGGCCGGATGGTCGGCGCAGGCCAGATGGCTCATCCAGCTCTCAACCCGGACACCGGCCAGCAGCCGGTCGGCGTCGCCGGCCAGGGTGTCCAGCTCGGCCGCGGTCAGGCCCAGCCGGTTCATCCCGGTGTCGATGTGCACGAAGCAGGGCAGGGGGGCGCCGCGCCGCTGCCCTTCCGCCCGCCAGCGTTCCAGGTCGCCCAACGTGTTCAGGGCCGGCAGCAGGCGGGCCGCGGCAAGGTCGGGCGCCGCTCCCGGCGGGACCCCGTGCAGCACGACGATGCGCGGCTCCGGCTGCATGGCCGGGAGCACGGTGCGCAGCGCCATGCCGGCCTCCGTATCCGCCACGAAGAAGGTGTGCGCCCCTTCCGCCAGGAGCCGCCGGGCCACCGGGCCGGCGCCCAGGCCGTAGGCGTCGGCCTTGACGACGGCACCGCATTCGGCGGGAGCGACGCGGGCCGCGAGGTCCCGCCAGTTTGCCGCGAGCGCGCCCAGGTCGATCACCAGGACGGCGCCGGCGCGGGACGGAACACCGTCCAGCGCCGGGATCACCGGGTCAGTCATCGTAGTTGCTGTGATGCGTATCCAGATCGCCGAAGCGGGTGAAGTTGCCGTCGAAGTACAGCCTCACGGTGCCGACAGGGCCGTGGCGCTGCTTGCCGATGATGACTTCGGCGGTGTTGTGGACCTGCCCCAGCCGCTCCTGCCAGCGCTGGTAACGGTCGTTGTACTTGTCGTCGGATTCGTCCGGACGGCGGGACGGCTCGGCGCGCTCCAGGTAGTACTGTTCGCGGAAGACGAACATCACGACGTCGGCGTCCTGCTCGATGGAGCCCGATTCGCGCAGGTCCGAAAGCTGGGGCCGCTTGTCCTCGCGCTGCTCGACCGAGCGGGAGAGCTGCGACAGGGCCAGCACCGGCACGTCCAGTTCCTTGGCGATGGCCTTCAGGCCGCGGGTGATCTCGGAGATCTCCTGCACGCGGTTCTGCTCGGACCGGGCGGAGCCGCTGCCGCGCAGGAGCTGGAGGTAGTCCACCACGATCAGGCCCAGGCCCTGGGTCCGCTTCAGCCGGCGGCAGCGCGTCCGCACGGCGGAGATGCTGAGCGCCGGCGTGTCGTCCACGAAGAAGGGGACGCGGCTGAGATACTGGCTCGCCTCGACGAACTTCGGGAAGTCGCTGGCCGCGATCTCGCCGCGCCGGATCTTGTCGCCGCTCACCTCCGCCTGGTCGGCGAGGATACGCATGGCGAGCTGCTCGGCGCTCATTTCCAGGGAGAAGAAGCCGACCGGCGCCCCCTCCTTGCCGCCGCTGGTCATCCAGGCCTTGGCCGAGTTGAAGGCGATGTTGGTGGCCAGCGCGGTCTTGCCCATGGAGGGGCGGCCGGCGAGGATCAGCAGGTCCGACGGATGCAGGCCGCCCAGCTTGATGTCGATGTCGCGCAGGCCGGTGGTCACGCCGGTGACGTGGCTGGAGCGGCGGAACGCGGCCTCCGCCGTGTTGATCGCGGCGGCCAGGGCGCGCTCGAACGGGATGAAGTCGCCGCGCACGTCGCCGAAGGACGCCAGCTCGAACAGCTTCTTCTCCGCCTCCTCGATCTGGTCTCCGGCGGAGATGTCCAGTTCGTGCTTGTAGGCGGTGTTCACCATCTCCTCGCCGACCTCGATGAGCTGCCGGCGCAGATAGGATTCGTGGATGATGCGGCCGTAATCCTCGGCGTTCGGCACCGTGACGATGGCCGCGGCGAGGCGCGCCAGATACTCGGTGCCGCCGATCTCCCGGATATCGGCGTCCTGCTCGAAATAGGACTTCAGCGTGATCGGGTTCGCCACCTGGCCGCGGTCGACCAGGGTCGCGCAGGCCCGGAAGATCTTCTGGTTCTCGGGAAAGAAGAAGTGTTCGGGGCGGAGGAACTCCCCGACCTTCTCGTAGGCCTTGTTGTTGACCAGGATGGCGCCCAGCAGTGCCTGTTCCGCCTCCTCGTTGTGGGGCGGAACGCGGTAGGACAGGTGCCGGTCGCCGGCGTCGGCGGGCGGATCGAGCAGTCTGGTTTCCATGGTGCCAGTGTAACAGCGGGCGGGCCGGGGAGACTAACCCGTCCGCAGGAAACCGCCCGTGCAAACCGTGCACAGCAGGTGGACAATATTGTGGATAAGCGCCGCAACCGCCTCAGGCGGCAAGGCCCTTGGCAGGGATCGTCGCGGTCTCCGTTTGCTGGACATAGTCGCGCGTCAGCGGCACCGCGTCCAGGCGGCGGGCGAGCTGCGCCTGCCAGACCATGTGGCCCTGGTAACGGAAAGCCCCTTCGCAGCCGGCCAGGTAGAACTCCCACATCCGGCAGAACCGCTCGTCGTAGAGCCGCGCCGCCTTGTCCCGGTTCGCCAGGAACCGCTCCCGCCAGTGGCGCAGCGTCTCGGCATAGTGCAGGCGCAGGATCTCCATGTCGGTGAGGTAGAGACCGGAGCGTTCGATCGCCGGCAGCACCTCCGACAGGGCGGGGGAGTAGCCGCCGGGGAAGATGTAGCGGCGCAGCCAGGGGCTGGTGCTGCCCGGCCCCTCCAGCCGGCCGATGGCATGCAGCAGCATGACCCCGTCCTCGCTCAGCAGGTCCCGGGCCGTGGCGAAGAAGGTGTCGTAGTGCGGCAGCCCGACATGCTCGAACATGCCGACCGAAACGATGCGATCGAAGCGCCCCTTGAGCCGGCGGTAGTCCGCCAGCTCGAAGCGCACCCGGTCGGACAGACCCGCCTCCTCCGCCCGGCGGCGGGCGATGGCAAGCTGTTCCTGCGAGAGGGTCACGCCCGTCACCTCCACGTCGGCCGCGCGGGCGAGATGGAGCGCCAGCCCGCCCCAGCCACAGCCGATGTCCAGCACGCGCTGGCCGGGGCGCAGCAGCAGCTTGGCGGCGATGTGCCGCTTCTTCGCTGCCTGCGCTTCCTCCAGGCTCAGGCCGGGCTCGGTGAAGTAGGCGCAGGAGTACTGGAGATCGGGGTCGAGGAAGAGGGCGTAGAGCTGTTCCGACAGGTCATAGTGGTGGGCCACGTTGCGCCGGGAGCGGGCGGCCGGGTTGATCTGGCGCAGCCACCGCAGCAGGGGGCGGACACGGTCGCGCAGCGCGTCCCAGCGGCCGTAGCCGCCGCCGCCGGCATTGCGCAGGACGAGCGCGATCAGATCGTGGATGCCGCCCCGGTCCAGGGTCAGCGCGCCATCCATGTAGGCTTCGCCGGCATACAGGCCCGGATTCAGCGCCAGCTTCCAGTGCAGCGCGCGGTCGTGCAGGCGGACGACAGGATGGCTCTCGGGGGGAGGGGCGTCTGGGGATGCCGGCGGCGTGTCGCCGTCACCGAACTCCCAGCGGCGGCCGTCGGCGTCGATCAGCGTCAGGCGGCCGGTGACGATCAGGGCGTCGAACATGCGGGCGAGCAGCACGGGCGACCTCCGGCATCGGTCCATCGGACTTTCGGCGGACGCGCGGCAGGCGACGGTCAGCGGCGGACGCAGGCTCGCCACGCATCCGCGTTTCCAGGTAGGGAGCCGTCCGGCGGGGATCAACGGCCGTCACGTGCCGGAGCCGGCGCGGAAGGGGTAACCCGAACGAAAACGGCGCGCCCCGGGGGACGCGCCGTCTTTTCGACAGAGGTCAGATCGACAGGGGTCGAACCGACCGAGGTCGGGCCTGGATCAGGCGGCGGTTTCCTCGCCGCCTTCCTCCGTGGCCGTCTCCTCCACCTCTTCCTCCTCGTCCTCCTCGCGGAGGCCGGTCACCATGCCGCCGCGCTGCGCCTGCAGCTCGGCCTCGTCGGCCGACCGGGCGACGTTGACGGTGATCGTCACGAAGACTTCCGGGTGCAGAACGATGCGGACCGGGAACAGGCCCAGGGTCTTGATCGGCTGGTCGATGGCGACCTGACGACGTTCGACCTGGATCTGCTTCTCGGCCAGCGCGTCGGCGATGTCGCGCGAGGAGACGGAGCCATAGAGCTGGCCCGTTTCGCCCGACTGCCGGGTGATGACGACGGAGACGTTCCCCATCGAGCCGGCGACCTGCTCGGCCTCCTTGCGCAGCTCCAGATTGCGCGCCTCAAGGCGGGCCTTCTGGGTCTCGAAGTAGGCGAGATTCTCCTTGGTGGCGCGCAGGGCCTTCTTCTGCGGCAGCAGGAAGTTGCGGGCGAAGCCGGGCTTCACCTTCACGACCTGGCCCATCTGGCCCAGCTTCTCGACCCGCTCCAGCAGGATCACGTCCATGTCAGTTCTCCTTTGCCAGAGCCGCTCACTTCACCACGTACGGCAGGAGAGCGAGGAAACGGGCGCGCTTGATGGCGCGCGCGAGTTCACGCTGCTTCTTGGCCGACACGGCGGTGATGCGGGACGGGACGATCTTGCCCCGCTCGGAGATGAAGCGCGACAGCAGCTTCACGTCCTTGTAGTCGATCGCCGGCGCGTTGGGGCCGGAGAAGGGGCAGGTCTTCCGACGGCGGAAGAAGGGGCGGCGACCGCCACCACCACGGGGGCCGGCGCCGGGGGTACGTTCGGCGTTCATGCGCGGTCTCCTTCACCTTCGTTGCGGCCACCCTCGGCGCGGGGACCGTCGCCGTCACGGCGCGGACCGCGGTCACCGAAGTCGCGGCGCGGGCCGCGGTCGCCGAAGTCGCGGCGCGGACCACGGTCGCCGAAGCCACCACGGGGGCCGCGCTCGCTGCGCTCGCCCTTGTTGGTGAGCATGGCCGTCTGGCCTTCTTCGATCTTCTCGACCTTCACGGTCATGAACCGCAGCACGTCCTCGTTGATGGACATGTTGCGCTCCATCTCGGCGACGGCGGCAGCCGGCGCCTCGTGGCCGATATAGACGTAGTGGGCCTTGCGGTTCTTCTTGATCCGGTAGGTGAGGGTCTTGAGACCCCACTGCTCCACCTTCTTCACCTCGCCGCCATTCTCCTTGAGAATGCCGGTGAAGGTCTCGGTCAGACCCTCCACCTGCGAGGCGGTGATGTCCTGACGCGCGATCAGGATCGTCTCGTAGAGTGCCATGTGACTCCCCTTGGCTGTTCACGGTCCGCCGCCCGGCTCCGGACCGTTACCGGGGGAACCTGCGGCCGCACGGACCTAGCCGGCGCTTGGCGGGCGTCGGCGGGGTTACGGAAGCCGGCGACTATACACAAATCGCCGCAGGGCACAAGAGACAGTGTCGGCCGACGCGGCTTGACTTGGCGGTCCGAGACGCTATCAAGGGCGCGACTTTCCGAGGGCCGGTGCCAGCGCACCGGCCCCGTCTGCAACTGCCATGGGCCCGATCCCGAAAGCCCAGAGGAACGGAAGCCAGATGACCCGCGCGTTCGTCTTCCCCGGACAGGGCAGCCAGGCCGTCGGCATGGGCCGCGAGCTTGCCGGCGCCTTCGAGATTGCCCGCGACACCTTCCAGGAGGTGGACGAGGCCCTGGGCCAGAAGCTCTCCGCCCTGATGTTCGAGGGGCCGGAGGACCAGCTCACCCTGACCGAGAACGCCCAGCCGGCGCTGATGGCCGTGTCGGTCGCGGTGCTGCGGGTGCTGGAGGCCGGCGGGGTCGATCTGGCCCGCTCCGCCGCCTTCGTGGCCGGCCATTCGCTCGGCGAATACTCCGCCCTGTGTGCCGCCGGAACGCTGAGCCTCGCCGATACCGCGCGCCTTCTGAAGCTGCGCGGCCGGTCCATGCAGAAGGCGGTGCCGGTCGGTGTCGGCGCCATGGCCGCCATCCTGGGAGCCGATCTGGAGGCGGCACAGGAGATCGCGGCCGCGGCGGCAGAGGGCGAGGTCTGCACCACCGCCAACGACAATGCTCCCGGACAGGTGGTCGTCAGCGGCCACAAGGGTGCCGTGGAGCGCGCCATCCGACTGGCGGCCGAGCGCGGCTTCAAGCGCGCCGTGCTGCTGCCGGTGTCCGCCCCCTTCCACTGCCCGCTGATGCAGCCGGCAGCGGACGCCATGGCCGAGGCGCTGGCCGGTGTGACCCTGAAGGCGCCGCGCGTGCCGCTGGTCGCCAACGTGACCGCCGCCGCGGTGACCGATCCGGAGGCGATCCGCGGGCTGCTGGTGCAGCAGGTCACCGGCATGGTCCGCTGGCGCGAGAGCGTCGCCTACATGAAGCAGCAGGGCGTGACCGAGGCGGTCGAGCTGGGCGCGGGCAAGGTGCTGGCCGGGCTCGTCAAGCGCATCGACAAGGAGATCGCCGCCACCTCCGTCGGCACCCCGGCCGACGTCGAGACCTTTCTGAACGCCTGATCCGCCGAACCGCGAGGAGACCCCCATGTTCGACCTGACCGGCAAGTCCGCCCTGGTCACCGGCGCCTCGGGCGGCATCGGCGCCGCCATCGCCCGGGCGCTGCACGCCCGCGGCGCCACCGTCGCCCTGCACGGCACCAAGGTCGCCTCGCTGGAGGCTCTGGCCGCCGAGCTGGGCGAGCGCACCCGCATCGTCCCGGCCAATCTGGCCGACGCCGCCGCGGTGGAGCAGCTTGCCAAGGATGCCGAGGCGGCGCTGGGGCAGGTGGACATCCTGGTCAACAATGCCGGCCTGACCCGCGACACGCTGGTGCTGCGGATGAAGGACGAGGACTGGCAGACGGTCCTGGACGTCAACCTGACGGCCGGTTTCCGCCTCGCCCGCGCGGTGGTGAAGGGCATGATGAAGCGCCGCTGGGGGCGCATCGTCGGCATCACCTCCGTCGTCGGCGTCACCGGCAATCCGGGGCAGGTGAACTATGCGGCGTCCAAGGCCGGCATGATCGGCCTGACCAAGGCCCTGGCCCAGGAGGTCGCCAGCCGCAACATCACGGTGAACTGCGTCGCCCCGGGCATGATCCAGACCGCCATGACCGACGTGCTGACGGACGCCCAGAAGGAGGCGATGCAGTCGCGCATCCCCGCCGGGCGGCTGGGCACGCCGGAGGAGATCGCCGCCGGCGTGGTCTATCTCGCCAGCGAGGAGGCGGCCTATGTCACCGGGCAGACGTTGCACATCAACGGCGGCATGGCCATGATCTGACCGGAGCCCGCTCGCTTCGGCCCGTTCGTCGGCGCTGGTCAACGGGCCGCCGTCTGTGCTATCTGACGGCACTTTTTTGAAGACTGGCGCCGCACTTGACTGGCCTTGACCGTCCGTCGCAAGCCACGTCCTTTAATCCTAGCCACCAAACGATCCTGGAAAGGTCGAAAGACATGAGTGATACCGCCGAGCGCGTGAAGAAGATCGTCATCGAGCACCTGGGCGTGGAAGAGTCCAAGGTGACGGAGAGCGCCAGCTTCATCGACGATCTGGGTGCGGACTCGCTCGACACCGTCGAGCTGGTCATGGCCTTCGAGGAGGAGTTCGGGATCGAGATTCCGGACGATGCGGCCGAGAAGATCCTGACCGTGAAGGACGCGATCGACTTCATCAATCAGAAGACCGCGGCCTGACCGGATCGGACGACGCCGGGGCCAGCTGCGGCTGGCCTCGACGGGTCTTCGGGTCGCCCCGTACAAGAGCATCCTGATCCAGGGGTGGGCATCTCCATGCGTCGTGTCGTCATAACCGGTATGGGGCTCGTCACGCCCCTCGGCGTGGGCGTGAAGCAGAACTGGTCGCGGCTGCTGGACGGTCAGTCCGGCATCTCGGCAATCACCCGCTTCGACGTCTCGGACCTCACCGCGAAGATCGCGGGCCAGGTGCCGCGCGGCGCCACCGCCGACGGCCTCTTCAACCCCGACGACTATGTTCCGCCCAAGGAACAGAAGAAGATGGACGACTTCATCCAGTTCGCCATCGCGGCGGCGGATGAGGCCATCAAGGACAGCGGCTGGAAGGCCGAGACCGAGGAGCAGGCCGAGCGTACCGGCGTGATGATCGGTTCCGGTATCGGCGGCCTGCCGGCCATCTACGAGACGTCCCTGCTGCTGGCCGAGAAGGGGGCGCGGCGCGTGTCGCCGTTCTTCATCCCCTCGGCCCTGATCAATCTGGCCTCGGGCCACGTCTCCATCATCCACGGCTTCAAGGGCCCGAACCACTCGGTGGTGACGGCCTGCTCGACCGGTGCGCACGCCATCGGCGACGCGGCCCGCCTGATCGCGCTGGACGACGCCGACGTCATGGTCGCCGGCGGCGCCGAGGCGGCCGTCAACCGCCTGGGCATGGCCGGCTTCGCCGCCGCCCGCGCCCTCTCCACCGGCTTCAACGACACGCCGGAGCAGGCCTCGCGCCCGTATGACCGCGACCGTGACGGCTTCGTCATGGGCGAAGGGTCCGGCGTCGTGGTGCTGGAGGAGTACGAGCACGCGAAGAAGCGCGGCGCCACCATCTATGCCGAGGTCATCGGCTACGGCATGTCGGGCGACGCCTACCACATCACCGCCCCGGCGGAGGACGGTAACGGCGGCTTCCGCTCCATGCGGATGGCGCTGAAGCGTGCCGGCCTTGGCGTGGACGGGATCGACTACATCAACGCCCACGGCACCTCCACGCCGGTCGGTGACATGATCGAGCTGGGGGCCGTCCGCCGCCTGTTCGGCAACGATCTGGCCGGGGCGTCCATGTCCTCCACCAAGTCCGCCATCGGCCACCTGCTGGGGGCCGCCGGCGCGGTGGAGGCGATCTACTCCGTCCTGGCGATCCGCGACCAGGTCGTGCCGCCCACCCTCAACCTCGACAACCCGTCCGAGGGCACGGAGGGGGCCGATCTGGTGCCGAAGCAGGCGAAGCAGCGCAAGGTCCGCGCCGCGCTCTCCAACTCCTTCGGTTTCGGCGGCACCAACGCCTCGCTGGTCTTCAAGCAGGTCGATTGAGCGCCGGTCGCTTGAGCGTGACGCCCGATCCTTCAGAGAAACGCCGCCGCCGGGTCCTGCCCGCGGCGGCGTTGCTGCTTCTGCTGCTGGCGGTGCTGGCGGCGGGGGCGCTGTCCTGGGTGCAGGACCGCTACACGGGACCCGGTCCCCTGGCGGCGGACACCACCCTGGTGATCCCCCGCGGCAGCGGGGTGCAGGCCATCGCCGGCCAGCTCGCCGCGGCGGGCATCGTGCGAACGGAGTGGGAGGTGCTGGCCGCCGCCCGCTACCGCGAGTCCGCGCGGCGGCTGAAGGCGGGCGAATACGCCTTCCCCGCCGGGATCAGCCTCCAGGGGGCGCTGGACCTGCTGGAGAGCGGCCGGACGGTGGTCCGGCGCCTGACCGTGCCGGAGGGGCTGACCTCCGACCAGATCGTGGACCTGCTGCGCGCCGAGCCGGCGCTGGCCGGCGAGGTCGCGGACGTTCCGGCGGAGGGGAGCCTGCTGCCGGAGACCTACCACTTCTCCTGGGGTGACGACCGCGGCGACCTGCTGCGCCGGATGCAGTCCGCCATGGAGCGCACGCTGGCCGACCTCTGGGTGGCGCGGGCGCCGGACCTGCCGCTGGAGACGCCGCAGCAGGCGGTGATCCTCGCCTCCATCGTGGAGAAGGAGACGGGCGTGGCGGCGGAGCGGGCGAAGGTCGCCGGCGTCTTCGTCAACCGCCTGCGCGCCGGCATGCGGTTGCAGTCCGACCCGACGGTGATCTATGGCCTGACGGGGGGGAAGGGGGCGCTGGACCGGCTGCTGACCCGGGCCGACTGGCAGCACGACTCGGCCTACAACACCTATGTGATCGACGGACTGCCGCCCGGTCCCATCGCCAATCCGGGGCGGGAGTCGCTGGCGGCGGCCCTGAACCCGGAGAAGCACGGGTTCGTCTACTTCGTCGCGGACGGCAGCGGCGGCCATGCCTTCGCGGAGACGCTGGAGCAGCACAACCGCAACGTCGCCGCCTGGCGCCGTCTCCGGCAGGAGCGGGGCGACCAGGGCGACGGCCCGACCGAGACGGCACCGCAGAAGTGAGGGGCGGGGCGCCGGCTGCATCGCCGCCCCGCCTGTCCGTCCGGCCTCAGGCCTTCTGTTCCCAGCCGCCGCGGTCCCCCTGCTGCCAGTACTGGAGCGCGTGCCCGGCGGCCTTGGCGGTGCGCCAGCGCTGCCGTGCCGCGGCCAGGGCGTCGGGATCGTTGCCGTCGAACAGGTCGCAGACCCGCTCATACTCCGGGGCGCGGGCGGTTTCCGCCCCGTCCACCAGGAACAGGACATTGGCGTCGTTCGGCCGTTCGTCCGTCGCGCTGAGGAACACCGGCTGACGCGCGGGATGGCCGTCCCGGGCGGTCCCGTGCGGCAGGAAGCTGTCGGGCTTCCAGGTCCAGAGATGCTGCGCCAGCGCCTCCGCCCGCTCCTCGCTCGCGGCCAGCACGACGGCGCGCCAGCCGCGCTCCAGGGTCTTCTCCAGAAGCTCCGGCAGGCTCTGTTCCAGGGTCTTGCGCGTCAGGTGGTAGAAGCGGACATCCGTCATGGCACGATCATAGCAGACGGGCACAGGGCAGTCGGACATGGAAAAGGGGCCGGATCGCTCCGGCCCCTCCATGCGCGGGATACCCGTCGCGGCAGCGTCGGCCGCCGGATCAGACCTCGTAGTTCTCGGCCACGAAGCGGTCCAGCAGGCGCACGCCGAAGCCCGTCGCCCCCTTGGCGCAGACGGCCTTGTCGGCCTTCGACCAAGCCGTGCCGGCGATGTCCAGGTGCGCCCAGGGCGTGCCGTTCACGAAACGCTGGAGGAACTGGGCCGCGGTGATCGACCCGGCCTTGCCCGGCGAGCCGATGTTCTTCATGTCCGCGGCGTCGCTGTCGATGTCCTTGTCGTAGGCCGCGGCCAGCGGCATGCGCCAGAGCAGCTCGCCCGCCTTGCGGCCGGCACCGGCCAGCTTGTCGGCCAGCTCGTCATTGTTGCTGAACAGGCCGGCATGTTCGTGGCCCAGGCTGACGATGATGGCGCCGGTCAGGGTCGCCAGATCGATCATGGCCTTCGGCTTGAACTGCTCCTGCGTGTACCAGAGGGCATCGGCCAGGACCAGCCGGCCCTCGGCATCGGTGTTCAGCACCTCGATGGTCTGGCCGGACAGGGAGGTGACGATGTCCCCCGGGCGCTGCGCATTGCCGTCGGGCATGTTCTCCGCCAGCGCCACGACGCCGACCACGTTGGCGCGGGCCTTGCGGCCAGCCACCGCCGCCATCAGGCCGATCACGGCGCCCGCACCGGCCATGTCCCACTTCATCTCCTCCATGCCGCCCGCCGGCTTGATGGAGATGCCACCGGTGTCGAAGGTGATGCCCTTGCCGACGAAGGCGACCGGCGCCTCCTTGGCGTCGGCGGCACCGTTCCAGCGCATGACCACCAGCCGGGGCGGCCGGGCGCTGCCCTGGCCGACTCCGAGCAGGGCGCCCATGCCCAGCTTCTTCATCTTCTTCTCGTCCAGCACCTCGACCTCGACGCCGAGGTCCTTCAGCGACTGGCAGCGCTCGGCGAGCGTCTCCGGATAGATGACGTTGCCGGGCTCGGAGACGACGTCG
The DNA here is from genome assembly GCF_000016185.1 of Rhodospirillum centenum SW. NCBI lineage: Bacteria > Pseudomonadati > Pseudomonadota > Alphaproteobacteria > Rhodospirillales > Rhodospirillaceae > Rhodospirillum > Rhodospirillum centenum. The sequence continues at coordinate 1,614,252 of NC_011420.2, read as the reverse complement.
CGGGTCAGGCAGACCCCGTCCGCGATCTTCTCCAGCCGCGCCCAGGCCTTCTTGGCCACGGTCGGCTCGTCGCTCAGCACCGCCACCTTGCGGACCGACGGCTTCTTCTCCTTCGGCTCCTTGGTGCGGTACCTGTCGAAGCGGTAGCCGCGCAGCACGGCGCCGAACGCCGCTTCGGCAGCCATCTCGCCGGCCCCGACGGACAGGCCGTCATGCGAGTCCACGGCGATCGCCACCTCCGTCTCGCCGGAGGTCAGCAGGGCGCCCAGCGCGGCGCCGCCGGCGTTCGCCGCCGTCAGCAGCGTGGCCTCGGCCGGGTTCCCGATACCGACCAGCAGGATGCGCCCGGCTTCCACGCCGGTGGGCGCCAGCAGCGTCAGCGTCTCCTCCGCCTTGCCGGTGAAGCGCCCGGCCTGCATGGCACGGGTGATGAGGCCCCCGGTCCGCTCGTCCAGTTCCGCGCCGAAGCGTCCGAGCCCGGCGTCCTGTGCGACGGTCAGTGCGATCGCCCCGGACTTGGGCAGGGCGAGCTGGGAAAAGGAGATCTTCATCGTGCCTCTCGAAACGGATCGGGGAGGGGGCGCCGGGCCGGATGGGGGACCTGCTTGCCCCGCTGTTGTCTCATGCCGTGGGAGTCGATAAAGAACACCCTCCGAGCGGTGTCAAGCAAGAGGGCCCGGGGAAGCGGCACGCCGGAACGGGCAGCGGCAGCAGGCGCGGCGGCAGCACGCCGGCGCGCCACGATGCCGTCCCAATCGTCGGATAGAGCGGCCGTCATCGCCCCGGATGCCGTCCACCGGAACCCTCCGCCGGCCGGCGCGAAGCCGGTCCCCGCAGGAGCCATGAATCAGATCGACCGATACCTCCTGCGCAATCTGGCTGTCGCCACCGTGTTCGTCACGGCGGGCCTGTCGGCCGCCATCTGGCTGACCCAGTCGCTGCGGCTGGTGGAGATGGTGGTGGAAGGGGGCGCTTCGCTGGGAATCTTCTTCCGGCTGGCGCTGCTGACCTTCCCCACCTTCCTGTCGCTGATCCTGCCGGTCGGGCTGCTGGCCGCGGTGCTGTTCACCTACAACCGGCTGATCATGGACAGCGAGCTTGTGGTGATGCGCGCCGCCGGGCTCAGCCCCATGGCGTTGGCCCGGCCGGCCCTGATCCTGGCGGCCGTCGTCGCGCTGCTCTGCTACACCCTGACCCTGTTCGCCGGCCCTGCGGCCCAGCGCGAGCTGGTGCGGCTGCGGCAGGCCGTGCGCAGCGATGTCTCGGCCGTGCTGCTCCGGGAAGGCACCTTCAACGATGTCGGCACCGGCCTGACCGTCTATGTCCGCGAGCGCGGCCGCGAGGGGGCGCTGTCGGGCCTGCTGATCCACGATCTGCGCAGCCCGGGCGTCGCCACCACCGTGGTGGCGGAGCGGGGGCGTCTGGTCGAGGTGGACGACGTGCCCCACGTTGTCGTCTTCAACGGCACCCAGATCAAGTTCCACCAGGACGACGGCCGGACGGAATGGCTGGAGTTCGCCCGCTACACCGTAGACCTCCAGGCCCTGCGCAAGGAGCTGGGCCCCCGCTGGATCGAGCCGCGGGAACGCAGCCTGCGCGACCTCGTCAACCTGACCGACGATCCGCTGGACCGCCAGTTCTTCGGCCGCCTGCGGGCCGAGCTGCATTCACGGCTGGCCACGCCGCTGCTGCCGCTGGCCTTCACGGCGGTCGGGCTGGCGGCACTGCTGCCGGGCGAGTTCTCCCGCCGCGGTCAGGGGCGCCGCATCGCCCTGGCGGCGGTCGGGGCGCTGGTGCTGCAGAGTGCCGTGCTCGGCATCTCCAACCTCGTGGGCAAGAATCCGGCCCTGACGCCGTTGCTCTACGGGGCGGTGCTTCTGCCCGCCGCGGCTGCCCTCTGGTACATGGTCCGCTGGCGGGCGGTCCGCCGGGCCCTGACCCGCACCGTTCCGGCGGAGTGACCCGGATGCGTCTGTCCGCGACCCTTTCCCTCTACATCGGCCGTCAGTTCGTGCTCTGGTTCCTGGCGATCCTGGGCGGCATGCTGGCGATCGTCTACCTGCTGGACACGGTCGAGCTGCTGCGCCGTGCCGCGAACAAGCCGGATGCGGCCTTCCAGATCGTGCTGACCATGGGCCTGCTGAAGCTGCCGGAGATCGGGCAGGAAATCGTGCCCTTCGTCGTGCTGTTCGGCGGCATGTACACCTTCTGGCGTCTGACCCGGACGCAGGAGCTGGTGGTGGTGCGTGCCTCCGGCATCTCCGTCTGGCAGTTCATGGCGCCCGTGCTGACGGCCACGTTCCTGATCGGCATGACCCTGGTCGGGGTGCTGAACCCGATCTTCTCGGCCATGCTGGGCCGCTACGAGCAGTTGGAGAACCGCTATCTGCGCGGCATGAAATCCTCGCTGGACGTGGCGGAATCCGGGATCTGGCTGCGTCAGGTCGGGGAGCCCCAGGCCTACCTGATCCATGCCGATGCGATCGTGCCCGGCACGCTGGAACTGCGGCAGGTGATGGTGTTGCTGAACGAAAGCGACGGACAGGTGTCCGGCCGTTTCGACGCTGCCTCGGCCACCCTGCGCGATGGCTTCTGGGAGTTGCGCGACGCCTGGTTCAACCGGCCCGGCCGGGTGGGGGAGTTCCTGCCCGCCTACCGCCTGCCGACCGAGCTGACGGAACAGAAGATCCAGGAAGCCTTCGCCTCGCCCGACACCCTGTCCTTCTGGGAACTGCCGGGCTTCATCGCCACGCTTGAGGCGACGGGCCTGTCCTCCGTCCGGCACCGCCTGCACTGGCATTCGCTGCTGGCGCAGCCGGTGCTGCTCTGCGCCATGATCCTGCTGGCCGCGGCCTTCGCCATGCGCCAGGTCCGGCGCGGCGGCGCGCTGACGCTGATCGCGCTGGGCATTGCCGCGGCCCTGCTCCTGTTCGTGATGCAGGACATCGTGCTGGCCCTCGGCATGTCCGGCACCATTCCGGTGCTGCTGGCGGCCTGGGCCCCGGCCGGGGTGAGCGTCATGCTGGGGGCGGCGGCACTGTTGCATCTGGAGGACGGATGATCCCGTCCGGCCCGACCCGGCGCGCTTTGCCGCGCGGGCGCAACCGTCTATAAGTCCCCCACGACACCAGCGCTGAGCCGATACGCCATGATCCGCACCCTCCGGCAGTCCCTTGTCCGGCATCTCCCGACCGCCGCTGCCCTCTGCGGCGTCCTGCTGTGCGCCGGCGTGCTCCTCGCGGGCCGGCCGGCCGCGGCGCAGGGGCAGGGGCCGGTGGAACGAGCGGCCGCCCTCGTGAACGAGGAGGTCATCTCGATGTCGGACCTGATGAACCGCCTGCAGATGGCGCTCTCCTCCTCCGGCCTGCCCGACACGCCGGAGACGCGGCAGCGCCTGCTGCCGCAGGTGCTGCGTCTGCTGATCGACGAGGTGCTTCAGATCCAGGAGGCGCGGCGGCTGGAGATCCGCGTCACCGAACAGGACATCGACCGCGCGCTGGAGAATCTGGCGCAGCAGAACCGCCTGTCGCTGGGGGAGTTCCAGCGCCTTCTTGATGCGTCGGGCGTCCCTGTCGCCTCGCTGCGCCAGCAGTTGCTGGCCAGCGTCGCCTGGAGCCGTCTGGTGCAGCGGCGCATCCGCCCCACCGTCAGCGTCAGCGACGACGAGGTCCAGGCCCAGCTCGAACGCATCAAGGCCAACGCCGGCAAGCCCGAATATCTGGTGTCGGAAATCTTCCTCGCCGTGGACGACGACGCCAACGAGGCCGAGGTCAGCCGTCTGGCCGACCGGCTGGTCGAGCAGATCGCCGGCGGCGCCAATTTCGGGGCCGTCGCCCGCCAGTTCAGCCAGTCGGCCGGCGCCTTCACCGGCGGCGACCTGGGCTGGCTCCAGCAGGGCCAGCTCGAACAGGCGCTGGACACGGCGGTGCAGCAGCTCCAGCCCGGCCAGTTCTCCCGCCCGATCCGCGGCGTGAACGGCTACCACATCCTCTGGCTCCGCGATCAGCGCGCCGTGGCCGCCGGCAACCCGGCGGATATCCAGGTGGCGGTCGGCCAGCTTGTCCTGCCGGCGGACCCGGCCAACCCGGAGGCCGGCCTGGAGGCCGCCCGCCAGATCGCGCAGGAAGCGGCGAGCTGCGACGCCCTGTCGGCTGCGGCGCAGCGCATCCCCGGCGCCCAGCAGGGACAGGCGCCCCTGACCCGGCTCGGCGACCTGCCGGCTGAGATTTCCAGTATCGTCGGCGCCCTGGGTGTCGGTACCCCGACGCAGCCCTTCCTTACCGACCGCGGCATCATGATCCTCATGGTCTGCGACCGGATGGTTCCGGAGGGCAGCATCCCGCCCGCCGACCAGGTGCGCGACGCCATCGCCGGCGAGCGGATCGAGATGCTGCAGCGGCGCTACCTGCGCGATCTGCGCCGCGACGCGACCATCGAATACCGCCTGTGAGCGGAGACCGACCGTCAGGCCGGCCGCTCGCCCTGACCATGGGGGAGCCGGCCGGGATCGGCGGGGAGATCGCGCTCGCCGCCTGGCGGGTCCGCACCGACCGGGCCGTGCCGCCGTTCGTCCTGCTCGACGATCCGGCGCGCCTCGCGGCGCTGGCCGGCAGCCTGGGCTGGGACGTGCCGCTGGTCACGGTCGCTGACCCGGCTGAAGCGCCCGCTCTGTTCGGCTCGGCGCTGCCGGTGCTGCCCGTGGCGCTGCGGGTTCCGGTCCGCTACGGCCAGCCGGACCCGGCGAACGGGCCGGCGGTGCTGGAGAGCATCGACCGTGCCGTGGCCCTCTGCCGGGAGGGGCGGGCGGCGGGCGTCGTCACCAATCCGATCCAGAAGAGCGCGCTCTACGCCACGGGTTTCCGCTGGCCCGGCCACACCGAATACCTCGCCCACCTCGCCGGGCAGGCCGATGAGCCGGTGATGCTGCTGGAGGGCGGGGGCCTGCGCGTCGTGCTGGCGACCATCCACATCCCGCTGAAGGACGTGCCGGCGGCGCTTTCCACCGCGGGCATCGTCCGCGTGGCGACGGCCACGGCGGCCGGGCTCACGGCAGACTTCGGTGTGGCGCGGCCCCGGCTCGCGGTCGCCGCCCTGAACCCGCATGCCGGCGAGTCCGGCAGCCTGGGCCGGGAGGAGATCGAGGTCATCGCCCCGGCCGTCGCCGCGCTGCGGACCGCCGGCATCCACGTCGAGGGGCCGTCCCCGGCCGACACCCTGTTCCATCCCGCCGCCCGCAGCCGCTATGACGCGGTCGTCTGCATGTACCACGATCAGGCCCTGATTCCCTTGAAGACCCTGGATTTCGAGACGGGCGTGAACATCACGCTCGGGCTGCCCTTCGTCCGCACCTCGCCCGACCACGGCACCGCGCTCGGCATCGCCGGCACGGGCACCGCCAGCGCCTCCAGCCTGATCGCGGCGCTGCACACGGCAGAGCGTATCGCCGCCCGCCGCACCGCCCGGCAGGACGGGGAGATGCCGTGATGGCGGACCTGTCGCATCTGCCGCCGCTGCGCGACGTGATCGCGGAGCACGGGCTTGGTGCCCGCAAGGCGCTGGGCCAGCACTTCCTGCTGGATCTGAACCTGACCCGCCGCATCGTGCGGGAGGCGGGCGACCTCTCGGGCGTCGCTGTCGTCGAGGTCGGTCCCGGCCCCGGCGGGCTGACCCGCGCCCTGGTCGAGAGTGCCGCCCGCGAAGTGGTGGCGGTGGAGCGGGACAGCCGCTTCGCCGCGGCCCTGGCCGATGTGATGGCCGCGGCGGACGGCCGGCTGCGGCTGGTGGAGGCGGACGCGCTGACGGTCGATCCGGTCGATCTGGTGCCGGCGCCGCGGGCCGTGATCTCCAATCTGCCCTACAATGTCGGCACGCCGCTCCTGATCGGCTGGCTGAAGCGGATCGCGGAATACCGCTCGCTGACGCTGATGTTTCAGAAGGAGGTGGCGGAGCGCATCGTCGCCCGGCCGCGGACGGAAGCCTATGGCCGGCTGGCCGTGATGTGCCAGTGGCTGGCCGACTGCCGCATCCTGTTCGACGTGCCGGCGCGGGCCTTCACGCCGCCGCCGCGGGTGGACAGTGCCATCGCGCACCTGACCCCGCGCGCGCGGCCGGCGGACGATCCCGATTTCCGCACCATGGAGGCCCTGGTCGCCGCCGCCTTCGGGCAGCGCCGCAAGATGCTGCGGGCCAGCCTGAAATCCGTCGTGCGGGAGCCGGAGCCGCTGCTGGAGTCGGTGGGCATCGCCCCGACCTCCCGGGCGGAGGAGGTGGACGTGGCCGGCTTCGTCACGCTGGCGAAGGCGCTGCGCCGCTGAGGGGGCGAGGGGGCAGCCCTCCCGGGATCAGAACCCGGCCTGGAGCCCGCGCACGAACTCGCTGAGCCCGACCTGACGCTCGCGCTTCAGGCGCTCGGTGTCGAGGATGCCCTGGATGGCGATGACCGAGTCGTCGATGTCGTGGTTGACGATGACGTAGTCGTATTCCGACCAGTGGCTCATCTCGTCGTTCGCCTTCGCCATGCGGCGGGCGATCTCCTCGGCGCTGTCCTGGGCCCGGGTGGTGAGCCGCCGCTCCAGCTCGTGCGCCGAGGGCGGCAGGATGAAGACGCTTACGAGGTCCGTGCGCGCCGTCTCGCGCAGCTGCTGGGTGCCCTGCCAGTCGATGTCGAACAGCACGTCGTGCCCACCTCGGAGCGACTGCTCCACCGCCTCCCGGGGGGTGCCGTAGTAGTTGTCGAAAACCTTGGCGTATTCCAGAAGCTGCCCGCGGTTGACCATCAGGTTGAATTCGGCCGGGTCGATGAAGAAGTAGTCCCGGCCATGCACCTCGCCCGGCCGCTTCTGCCGCGTGGTGACCGACACCGACATGGCGACATCGGGATTCTGCTCCAGCAGCCGGCGGGAGATGGTGGTCTTTCCCGCCCCGGAGGGGGAGGAGAGCACGAGCATCAGGCCGCGACGCCGGATGCGGTCGGCGGTCGAGTCGGACGTCAGGGCGGTGCTGGACATGGGCGGCGTCTCGGAAGCGGTGTCTTGGGAACAGGGACTCGGAAGCGGAAATCCCGGGGGACCGGGGACTCGGGGTGCGGTGTCCTGGGCACGCGCCGTCGCCGGCGGCAGCCTATTCGATGTTCTGGACCTGTTCGCGGAACTGCTCGATCGTCGCCTTGAGTTCCAGCCCGATCCGGGTCAGCTCCACGTCGGCGGACTTGGAACAGAGGGTGTTGGCCTCGCGGTTGAACTCCTGACAGAGGAAGTCCAGCCGGCGTCCGACGGCCCCGCCTTCCTTCATCAGCGCGCGCGCCTGGGCGACATGGGCGCGCAACCGGTCCAGTTCCTCGCGCACGTCGGCCTTGGCGATCAGCAGGGCCGCTTCCTGCGCCAGCCGTTCCTCCGGCAGTGCCGGCAGCGCCTCCAGCAAGGCCTGGAGCTGCTGGCGCAGCCGTGAGCGCAGCGCCTCGGGTTGCAGCGAGGCGACCTGCGAGGCGGCACGGGTCAGGGTCTCGATGGTGTCGATCTGCCCTGCCAGTACGCCAGCCAGATGCCGGCCCTCATCGGCGCGGGCCGTGGCCAGACGGGCGACGGCCTGGGCGATGCTGGCGGCCACGGCCTCCTCCAGGGCGGCGCGCCCTTCCTCCGTCTCCTGCTCCTCGACCGGCTCCAGGATGCCGCGCACCGCCAGCAGGGCGTCGATCCGTGGCGGTGCAGCACCGGCCCCCTCGATCTCGCGGGCAAGCTGGACGACCTGGGCCAGAAGCTCCCGGTTCAGGCGCATCGGCGCCCCCGCCTGGGCGCGCACGACACTGAGGGTCAGCGAGACGTTGCCGCGCTTGAGCTGCCGCGTGATCTCCGCCCGTGCCGGTGCCTCCAGCGCGTCGAAGCCGCCCGGCAGGCGGCAGCGGACATCCAGGGCCCGGCCGTTGACGCTCTTCACCTCGACCGTCCAGTGCGTGCCGGCCAGCGCGCCGTCGGCCCGGGCGAAGCCGGTCATGCTGACGATCGCCTGCGGGGCGGGAGCCTGCGGCACGGGAGCCTTCGTGGCGGCGGCGGGAGCGGGGCTGTTGGCTGGCAACGGTCTCTCGGGATACTGCTTTCGGGGAACGCGCCGGGCGCATCGGTTGGCGCGGTTATAGCCCGCGGGTCGGCAGCCAACAAGCCGCGGCGGGCGCTGGCCAGGGCACTGAACTCATGTGACAGCGGGTGACAGATTGCGGAACTGCTGATTCTGTGGGCCGGTGTTATCGGACGGCACGGGATCGGCGTCATGGACGAGGACGATTGGGGTTCGAAGTCGCGGCTTCGGGTGCTTTTGGAGCATTTCAGCCGGATAGAGGACCCGCGGGATGAGCGGCGGATCCTGCATCCGCTGCCGGAGATCCTGCTTTTGGTGGTGTGCGGCACGATGGCGGACTGCGACGACTACGAGAACATCGCGGCCTGGGGTGCGGCGCACCTGCCGTTCCTGCGTCGGCATCTGCCCTACGCGCACGGCGTTCCCGGCGAGCGGTGGCTGACGATCCTGATGAACCGGATCGATCCGGCGCTGTTCTCGGCCGCCTTCACCGCGTGGGTACGTGCGACCTTTCCGGGGCGGGCCGACTTCGTCGCCATCGACGGCAAGACCTCGCGGCGTAGCCACGACCGCCGCGCCGGGACCGCGCCGATCCACCTCGTATCCGCCTTCGCGACGACCTCCCGCCTGGTGCTCGCCCAGGAGGCGGTCCCCGACAAGGCCAACGAGCTTGCGGCGATTCCGGTGCTGCTCGACCGGCTCGGCGAGAACGGCGGGTTGGCCGGCGCCCTCGTCTCCATCGACGCCATCGCCACCAACCCGACCATCGCCGCCGCGATCCGGGGCCAGGGCGCCGACTACCTCCTCGCCGTCAAGGCCAACCAGCCCACGCTGCGCGCGGAGCTCGAGGTGGCGTTCGCCGTCGGCGACGGCGCCGACCACCACCACGACCTCGACAAGGGGCACGGCCGGGTCGAAGAACGCCACGTGAGCGTGATCCGTGAGGTCGACTGGCTCTCCGGCACGCGCCGGTTTCCTGGGGAGATGCGCCTGCCCGACGTCGCCGCCATCGTCCGCGTCCACACCACAGCCCACATCGGCGACCGGACGCGGACCGACACCCGCTACTTCATCTCCTCCGCCCCGCTCACCGCCGAACGCGCCGCCGACGCCGTCCGCGGGCACTGGGGCATCGAGAACAGGCTGCACTGGGTGCTCGACGTCCTCTTCAAGGACGATCTCTCGCGCTTGCGAACCGGCCACGGTGCCAAAAACATGGCCGTCGTCCGCCACTTCGCCCTCAACCTCATCCGCGCAGCCAACGACCGAAAGTCGCTCAAGACGCGCCGAAAAATGGCCGGATGGTCGGACGACTACCTCGCCTCTCTCCTCAACCCCGCCATCCCTTAACTTGGATTCGAAGCCCTGGGGCGCTGGCAGCCGCGCATGGGGCTTATGGCGGCGATCATCGGACGGAGCGGGAGGTTCCATGCGTGACCCGGGATGCATCCTGATCACCGGCGCGTCCAGCGGCATCGGGGAGGCGCTGGCGCTGGACTACGCGGCACCGGGGCGGCGTCTGCTGCTGACCGGGCGGGACAGGACCCGGCTGGAGGCGGTGGCGGAGGCCTGCCGGACCCGCGGTGCGGACGTGGCCGCCGCCGTGATCGACGTGACCGACCGGCAGGGGCTGGCGGACTGGCTGCTGGCGCAGGACGGGGAACGGCCGGTCGATCTCGCCATCGCCAATGCCGGCATCTCCGCCGGCACCGGCAGCGGCGGGGAGAGCGACGACCAGGCCCGCGCCATCTTCGCGGTCAACCTGGACGGCGTGCTGAACACGGTGCAACCGCTGATCCCGCGCTTCGTCGCGCGGCGGCGGGGGCAGATCGCGCTCATGAGTTCGCTGGCCGGCTTCCGCGGCTTTCCCGGTGCCCCGGCCTACTGTGCCTCGAAGGCGGCGGTGCGGCTCTACGGCGAGTCGCTGCGCGGTGCGCTCGCGGCGGCGGGGGTGGAGGTCAGCGTCGTCTGCCCCGGTTTCGTCGTCAGCCGGATGACGGCGGTGAACCGCTTCCCCATGCCGTTCCTGATGGAGACGGGGCGGGCGGCCCGGCTGATCCGCCGCGGGCTGGAGCGCAACCGGGCGCGGATCGCCTTTCCCTGGCCGACCTGGGCGGCGGTGTGGTTCCTGTCGCTGCTGCCGCCGGGGCTGACCGACGCGCTGCTGGCGCGGGCGCCCCGCAAGGGCTGACCTGCTGCGGGGCCGGGGCGCTGATGAGGTGCGGGAAGATCCCGAAACGCAGAAGGCGCCGGAGCCGGCGCCTTCTGCCACGGGGAACGGGACCGCCCGTCAGCGGGAACAGGCTCAGCGCGAATAGGCCCAGACGTGGGCCGGGGGGATGTTCGCCAGGGTGAAGCCGACGCGCCGGGCCTTCATGCCCAGTTCCTTGTGCTTCAGCGGCGAGCCGGTCGAGTAGGTGTAGGCCAGGAAGTAACGGCCTTCCGGCATGATCTTGAAGATCTCGTCCACGATCACCTGCTGCGCCGACAGCGGGATCAGGATCATCGGGATGCCGACGACGACGGTGCCGACCTTGCCGATGTGCTGCTCCGGCAGCATCTGGCGGATGTTGCGGACATCGCCTTCCAGGATCGTCACGTCGGGGAACTGCCGACGCAGGTAGTTGGCGAGGTTCGGGTCGATCTCCGCCGTGAACAGCCGCGACGCCGGGATCCCGGCTTCCAGCAGGCAGCGCGTGATGGGGCCGGTTCCGCCGCCATACTCCACCACCACCTCGTCGGGTTCCCGACGCACGTTCCTGGCGATCAGGCGCCCCAGGGCCGGGGAGGACGGGGTGATGGACGCCATGGTGAGCGGGTTGGCCATCCAGCGCTTGAAGAACAGCCAAGCGGGATGCGGCGCCTTGCCGGCCGTGGCGGCCTCAGCACGATCGAGCGGCATTTGGGGAGATGCCCTTCCGATGGGTTATTGGGTGAAGACGGTGAGGAGAGATGGCACGGTGTCCGCTGCAATGCAATCGTTTGACCGTCGCATGCACGGTCTCGCAAACCCGGAACAACACCGATGGTTCCCCGAGGCGAAGCGGGGACCGGCGGCATCCGTGCGAGGGGAAACGCCGACCCGCCCTATGCGGAACCGGCAGCCTGCGCCTGTTCCAGTTGTTCGGACAGATCCAGCCATTCCAGTTCCGCTGAGTCCACTTCCTTGACGACCGTGCCGAGTTCGATCTGGAGCTTCGATACCTTGTCGGCCGGACCCTCGTACAGTTTGGGATCCGCAAGCTGCATTTCCAGTTTGTTGCGGCGCTCCGTCAACCGGGCCAGACGCTTCTCCACCTCGTCCACCTTGCGGCGCAGGGGGGCGAGCTGGGCCCGCAGCTCGGCCGCGGCGCGGCGTTCTTCCTTGCGGGCATCGCGGCCGCGCAGGGCTGCACCGCTGTCCACGCGGGTTTCACGCGCCTCCGCCCGGCGCTGGTCCAGCAGCAGCCGGCGGTAGTCGTCCATGTCCCCTTCGTAGGGCTGCACTGTGCCCGCCGCAACGAGCCAGAGCCGGTCGGCCGTCAGTTCGATCAGGTGCGGATCATGGCTGATGAGGATGACGGCGCCCTGATAGTCGTTCAGTGCTTCCACCAGGGCCTCGCGGCTGTCGATGTCCAGGTGGTTCGTCGGCTCGTCCAGCATCAGGATGTGCGGCGCGTCCTTGGTCATGATGGCGAGCAGCAGCTTCGCCTTCTCGCCACCGGACAGGTCGCCGATCCGCGTCTCCGCCTTGGCCTGGTTGAAGCCGAAGCGGCCCAGATGGGCGCGCACCTTCTCCTCTGCGATGCCGGGCATGGAGGACTGCATCTGGCGCAGCGCCGTCCACTCCAGGGTCAGTTCGTCCGCCTGATGCTGCGCGAAGTAGCCGATCCGCACCTTGGAGGAGCGGCGGACCTCGCCCGTCAGGGGCTTCAGCCGCCCGGCCAGCAGCTTGACCAGGGTGGACTTGCCGTTGCCATTGGCGCCCAGCAGCGCGATGCGGTCGTCCTGGTCGATTCGCAGGTCCAGCCGGCGCAGCACCGGGCGGCCGTCATAGCCGACCTCCGCCCCGTCGAGCGTCATCAGGGGCGGCGCCAGCTCCTCGGGGGAGGGGAAGTCGAAACGCACCGGGGTGTCGTCGATCACCTGGATGCGCGGCCCCAGGCGCTCGATGGCCTTCAGCTTGCTCTGCGCCTGCCGCGCCTTCGACGCCTTGAAGCGGAAGCGGTCCACGAAGGCCTGGAGGTTCTGGCGCTGCACCTCCTGCTTCGCCGCCTGCGCCCGCATCAGGTCCAGCTTCATGGCGCGGGTGCGCACGAAGGCGTCGTAGTTGCCGCCATAGGCGGTCAGCCTGAGCTGGTCCAGATGCACGATGGTTGTCGGCACCCGGTTCAGCAGGTTGCGGTCGTGGCTGACGATCAGCACCGTGTGCGGATAGGACTTCAGGAAGTCCTCCAGCCAGAGGGTCGCCTCCAGGTCCAGGTGGTTGGTCGGCTCGTCCAGCAGCAGCAGGTCGGGTTCCGTGAACAGCACCCCGGCCAGCGCCACGCGCATCCGCCAGCCGCCGGAGAAGTCGCTGCACGGTCGCCGCTGCGCCTCGGCATCGAAGCCCAGGCCGGAGAGGATGCGGGCGGCCCGCGCCTCCGCCGCGTGGGCGCCGATGTCGGCAAGGCGCGTGTGGATCTCCGCGATGCGCACGGGATCGCCGGTCTGCTCCGCCTCGCGCAGCAGGGCCGTGCGCTCCTCGTCGGCGGCCAGCACCGTTTCCAGCAGGCTGGCGGCGCCGGCCGGTGCCTCCTGCCGCACCCAGCCCATGCGGGTGCCGACAGGCAGCGTGATCTCGCCCGCGTCGGGCGCCAGCTCGCCGGCGATCAGCTTCAGCAGGGTGGACTTGCCGGTGCCGTTGCGGCCGACCAGCGCCACCTTGTGCCCGTCCGGGATGGCGACCGTCGCCCTGTCCAGCAGGACACGGCCGGCGATGCGGTATGTCAGGTCGTTGATATGCAGCATGCCGCCTCATACCACGCAGGGCCGGCTTGCAGAAGGTGCGGGCTGCGTGGCCGTCCGCGCGCCACAAGGGCGTTGCCGTGGGGACATCGGGCGGATATAACGCCGCGGATTTTTGGAAGGCCCAGGAGAACAAACATGGCCGTCGAACGGACGCTCTCGATCGTCAAGCCCGATGCGACCCGCCGCAACCTCACCGGCAAGATCAATGCCCGCTTCGAGGAGGCCGGTCTGCGCATCGTCGCCCAGAAGCGCATCCGCCTGACCCGCGAGCAGGCCGAGCAGTTCTACATCGTCCATGCCGAGCGCCCGTTCTACGGCGAACTGGTCTCCTTCATGATCTCCGGCCCCGTGGTCGTGCAGGTCCTGGAGGGCGAGAACGCCGTCGCCCGTAACCGCGAGATCATGGGCGCCACCAACCCGGCCAACGCCGCTCCGGGCACGATCCGCAAGGATTTCGCCGAGAGCATCGAAGCCAACAGCGTGCACGGCTCGGACAGCCTGGAGAATGCGGCGACCGAGATCGCCTACTTCTTCAGCGGGACCGAGATCGTCGGCTGATCCAGCCCGGCGACAACGGATCAGGGCCGTCGGAGCGATCCGGCGGCCCTTTTTTCATGCCCGGCCTGTCCGCCGGAAGACCCGGCGCGTGCCCCCGCGCTCAGAGCCTGCCGCGGGCGACCAGAATGCCGACGGTGGCGAAGCCCGCCAGCATCACAAAGACGGCGAAGCCCCAGCCGGTTGCGAACTGAAGCACGAACATCAGCATCACGACGGCGACGCAGACGACGGCGATCGTCAGCAGACGGGTGAACCGCGTCCAGCCCGCGGCATGCTCGCGGACCAGATCCTCGCTGACGGCAGCGGGCCCGGAGTTGGCGGCCATGTCAAACCCTCCCGTTTTCCGAACTGTTCCAACGGAAAACGATTTACGGGCTGTCGTACCCGTTGGCAAGGCCGCCCCGCCCCTTCCTTTCGGTGGAGGCCGGGGCAGGGGTCATCAGGGGGGGCGCCTCAGGGGGCCGGGTTCAGCAGCGGTTCCGGTGCGGTCGCGTCCGCATCCAGCAGCACCCGCTCGCCCACGATGCGGGCGCGCCTTTCCGCCAGCAGCCGTACCGCCAGCGGATAGCAGCGGTGCTCCTGCTCCAGCACGCGGGCGGCGAGGCTCTCCTCCGTGTCGTCGGGGCGCACGGGGACGGCCGCCTGTACGAGGATGGGGCCGGCATCCATGTCCTGGCGGACCAGATGCACGGTGCAGCCGTGGAAGCGGACACCCGCTTCCAGGGCGCGGCGGTGCGTGTCCAGCCCGGGGAAGGCAGGCAGCAGCGACGGGTGGATGTTGATCAGTCGGTCGCGCCAGCGCTCCACGAACCAGGGCGACAGCAGGCGCATGAAGCCGGCAAGGCAGACGAGGTCGACTCCCGCCGCCTCCAGCGCCGTGCTCATGGCCTCCTCGAAGGCCTGCTTGCCGGCATGGTCGCGGTGGCTGACGACGGCGGTGGCGATGCCGGCCGCATCGGCGCGCTCCAGGCCGGCGGCGTCCGCCCTGTTCGAGAGCACCAGCGCGACCGACGCCGGGAAACCCGGCTCGGCGCAGGCGTCGATCAGGGCCTGGAGATTGCTGCCGCGGCCCGAGATCAGCACGCCAAGCTTCAGGCGCGCCATCCGTCCAGTCCCGCGATCGCCACCCGCTCGGCGCCCTCGTCCACGCGGACGACGCGGCCGATACGGGTCACCGTCTCGCCGCCCGCGGTCAGGAGCCGGGCCGCCTCATCCGCCCGGTCGGCCGGGCAGAGGGCCACCATGCCGATGCCGCAGTTGAAGGTGCGCGCCATCTCGTGCGCGTCGATGCCGCCGGTCCGCATCAGCCAGCCGAACACCGGCGGCAGGGTCCAGGCGCCGGCGTCCAGCGCCACGCCCAGCCCGGCGGGCAGGACGCGCGGAATGTTCTCGATCAGGCCGCCGCCGGTGATGTGGGCCATGGCATGGACTGCGCCGGCCCGCACCGCCGCCAGCAGCGGCTTCACATAGATGCGGGTCGGGGTCAGCAGCGCTTCGCCCAGGGTGCAGCCGGCGTCCCACGGGCAGGGATCGGCATAGGAGAGGCCGGCGACGCCGACCAGCTTGCGCACCAGGGAATAGCCGTTGGAATGCACGCCGGAGGAGGCGAGGCCCAGGACCACGTCGCCCTCGGCCACGGCATCGCCGGTCAGGACCCGGCTGCGCTCCACCGCACCGACGGCGAAGCCGGCCAGATCGTAGTCGCCCCGGGCGTACATGCCCGGCATCTCGGCCGTCTCTCCGCCCACCAGCGCGCAGCCCGCCTGCCGGCAGCCCTCCGCGATGCCCTGGACGATGGCGCGGCCGGCCGCGACCTCCAGCCGTCCCGTGGCGAAGTAGTCCAGGAACAGCAGCGGCTCGGCCCCCTGCACCACCAGGTCATTGACGCACATGGCGACAAGGTCGATGCCCACGGTATCGTGGCGGTCGGCCTCGATGGCGACCTTCAGCTTGGTGCCGACGCCGTCGGTGGTGGCGACGAGCAGCGGATCGGAGTACCCGGCGGCCTTCAGATCGAACAGCGCCCCGAAGCCGCCCAGACCGGCGTCGGAGCCGGGACGGGCCGTGGACTTCGCCAGCGGCTTGATCGCCTCGACGAGGGCGTTGCCTGCGTCGATATCGACACCGGCATCCTTGTAGGAGTAGCTGGTAATGGCGTCCTCGCTTTGGCGCCGGACGGTGTGGCGCTCAACTCGGGGTCTGGGGTAGCCTGCGGCGCCGATGCGGCCGTCCGGGCGTTTCAACCGGCGCCGAACATAGCAAGATCGGAACCCATTGCAATGCTGGTCCGCTGCATTTCCGCCCTGCGTCCCGCCCTCGTCGTCCTGGCGCTGCTGTGCCTCTGGACCCCCGCCCGGGCGCAGGCGCCGCACGATGTCTTCACGGTGCGCGACGTGGTCGTGGACATCACCGCCGGCAACGCCGCGGCCGCCCGCGACGAGGCGATCCCGGAGGCGCAGCGCAAGGCGTTCCGGACGCTGTACGAGCGCCTGACCCTGCCGCGGGACGCGAACCGGCTGCCGACGCTCGGGCCGGCGGAGATCGAAGCGCTGGTCGAAGCCTTCGAGGTGCAGGAGGAGCGGACCTCCGCCGTGCGCTATGTCGGGACCTACACGGTCCGCTTCCGCCCCTCCGCCGTCCGCACCCTGATGATCGGTGCCGGCATCCCCTATGCCGAGGTGCAGGCGAAGCCGCTGCTGGTGCTGGCGGTGGACCACACGCTGGGCGATCCGATCCTCTGGCAGCAGGAGACGGCATGGCGCCGCGCCTGGGCCGATCTGCCGCTGCCCGACGGACTGCTGCCCATCGTCATTCCCTATGGCGAGCTTCAGGACGTGACCGACATCGGGGTGAGCGAGGCCCTGGCCGGCGACGTTACGGCCCTGCGCCGGATCGCCGACCGCTACGGCGCCGGCTCCGTCGCCGTGGTCCAGGCCGGGCTGAAGGGGATTCTGGAGATGCCGCCACCGGCCGGGCTGCCGCCGGCCGATCCCGGGGCACGTCCGGCCCCGGTTCCGGCCCTGCCGCCGGCATCCACCACGGCGGGCGCTCCACCGGCCGGCGCGCACGATCTGCGGGTGATCGTCACCCTCCATCATTTCGACGGCGCGCCTGAGATCAGCGTCCTGGATCTGCCCCCGGCCCCGGTCCACCATCCCGACGCGCCGGCCGCTTCCGCGTCCGCGGAGTCCCCCGCCGCCGCACCGCCGCCCGGCATCGCCGAGGCGATGCCCGAGGCCGTCCGTCAGGTCGTGGAGCGTCTGGAGCAGGCCTGGGTCCAGGCCAATCTGGTGGAGACGGGGCACGAGAACCGGCTCGCCGTGACGGTGCCGCTGTCCGGGTTGCAGGACTGGGCCGAGACCCGGCGTCGGCTGGGCGGGGTGCCGACGATCACGCATGTCCGCATCGTCTCGCTGGCCCGCGACCGGGCGGAGCTTGAACTGACCTGTCTCGGCGACACGGCCCGGCTGCGCACGGCCCTGGCGCAGCAGGACCTGCTGCTGACCGAGGAGCCGGCGACCGGCCCCTTCGATGCTCCGTCGTCCTACGGCGGGCCTCCGGTGGCGGAACCCGGGGCGGCGATGCCGGCAGGGGCCGCACCTGCGCCTGTCTGGCGGCTGGTCTGGCGGGGCTCTCCGCTCGCCGCGGCGACCCCTGCAGCGGACCCGGCCCGTTCCCCCCAGCCGACCGTTCCCGGAGCGGTCGCCCCGTCGCCCTGATCGGTCCGCATGTTCATCGTAAGCCTGCCGAACATCATCACCGTCGCGCGCATCCTGGCGGTGCCGCTCCTGGTCTGGCTGATCGCGGAGGAGCGTTTCCACGAGGCGTTCTGGCTGTTCGTCGCCGCTGGCGTCTCCGATGCCATGGACGGCTTCATCGCCCGCACCTTCCGCGCCCGCACGAAGCTCGGCGGCTACCTCGACCCCATCGCCGACAAGGCGATGCTGGTCGCGGTGTTCCTGGTGCTGGGGTACGAGGCGCTGGTCCCGCTCTGGCTTGTGGTCCTGATCGTCCTGCGGGATATCATCATCGTGGGCGGGGTCTCGGTCCTGACCCTGATGAAGGAGCGGCTGGCGATGCAGCCCCTGTGGATCAGCAAGGTCAACACCTTCGCCCAGATCGCGCTGGCGGCGCTGGTGCTGGCTGTCTACGGCCCGGCCCTGGCGCCGGAATCCTGGATCGAGCCTCTGGTCTGGCTGGTGGCGATCACCACCGGCTGGTCGCTGCTCGGCTATTTCCTGCGCGGTCTGCTGATCCTGCGCACGCGGGAGGAGGAACGGGAGGCGGGTCCGACATGAACGACAGGCGGCCGCTGCGTTTCTGGATGGTCGGGCTCGGCGTCTTCATCACGCTGATCTGGCTGCTGCACGAGATGCTGCTGCCCTTCGTGGCCGGCATGGCGGTGGCCTATCTGCTCGACCCTCTGGCCGACCGGATGGAACGCACGGGCCTGCCCCGCTGGCTGGCGGCGACCCTGGTGCTGCTGGCCTTCATGCTGGGCGCCACGGTGGCTGCGGTGCTGCTCTTCCCCCTGATGCAGGCGCAGATCGTGCAGATCGCCGAGAGCGCGCCAGGCTGGATCGCCTGGGTCAAGGAGGAGTTCCTGCCGGACCTGGAGGCGATCGTCGCCCGCCTGTCGCCAGAGGATGTGGAGCGGCTGCGGCAGGCGGTGGGCGAGTATGCCGGCACGGTGGTGAGCTGGACGGCGGCCCTGCTGCGCGGCCTGCTGGTGCAGGGCGTCGCCCTGGTGGACGTGCTCTCGGTGCTGCTGATCACGCCGGTCGTGGCCTTCTATCTGCTGCGCGACTGGGACCGGCTGGTCCGGACGGTGGACGGCTGGCTGCCGCGTCCGCATGCACCGACGATCCGCGGCCAAGTGCGCGAGGTGGACCGGACGCTGGCCGGCTTCGTGCGGGGTCAGGCGACCGTCTGCATCGCGCTCGGGCTGCTCTACGCCGCGGCCCTGTCCCTCACGGGGCTGAATTTCGGGCTCATCGTCGGGCTGATCGCGGGGCTGCTCTCCTTCATCCCCTATGTCGGTTCGCTGGTCGGTTTCGGTCTCAGCGTCGGTATCGCGGTCTTCCAGTACGACGACCTCTGGCGGATCGCGCTCGTGGCCGGCATCTTCGTCGTCGGCCAGACCATCGAGGGCTATTTCCTGACGCCGAAGCTGGTGGGCGAGCGGGTCGGGCTACACCCGGTCTGGGTCATGTTCGCGCTGCTGGCGGGCGGCAGTCTGTTCGGCTTCGTGGGCGTGCTGCTGGCCGTGCCGGTGGCGGCCGTGATCGGAGTGCTGGTGCGCTTCGGCCTCAGGCAGTATCTCTCCAGTACCTACTACATGGGGGTTGATCCGGAGCCGTCCGGCCCGCCCGTCTTCCCGCCCGAGCCGGTGCTGGCGCATCCGGCGGCGGAAGGGGCGGGCGGCCACGCCCCGGCGGATGCGCCGCCGGCCCCTTGAGCACGTCGTTGAGGCCGGTCCTGATGGTCGCCGAGAACAAGCAGCTGTCCCTCGATCTCGGGCACCGCTCCGCCATGGGCGAGGCCGACTTCCTGGTCGCGCCCGGCAATGCGGACGCGGTGGCCTGGCTGGATGCCTGGCCCGACTGGCCGGCGCCGGCCCTGGTGCTGTTCGGGCCGCCGGGCAGCGGCAAGAGCCATCTGGCCCAGATCTGGCGCGCCCGCAGCCGGGCCGTGCTGGTGGAGCCCGACGACCTGCACCTCGACTCGGTTCCGGACCTGCTGCGGCCCATGCGGACCGTCGTGCTGGACCGCGCCCACGAGGTGGCGGGCGACCCGGCGCGGGAGCGGGTCCTGTTCCACCTCTACAACGCGGCGAAGGAGATCGGCGGCTCGCTGCTGCTGCTGGCCGACAACGCACCCG
Organism: Rhodospirillum centenum SW; assembly: GCF_000016185.1. Classification (NCBI taxonomy): domain Bacteria; kingdom Pseudomonadati; phylum Pseudomonadota; class Alphaproteobacteria; order Rhodospirillales; family Rhodospirillaceae; genus Rhodospirillum; species Rhodospirillum centenum. The sequence continues at coordinate 1,594,754 of NC_011420.2, read as the reverse complement.
TCAACTGGGTGCTGCGGCTGCCCGATCTGCGCTCCCGCCTGCTGGCTGCGCCCGCCGTGGGCATGGCGGCGCCGGATGATGCGCTGCTGATGGCGGTGCTGGTGAAGCTGTTCGCCGACCGCCAGATCCGCGTGGGCGAGGATGTCATCCGCTGGCTGATGACCCGGACCGAGCGCTCCTTCGCCAATGCCCGCCGGGTGGTGGAGGCGCTGGACCGGGCCGCGCTGGAGGCGAAGAAGCCGATCACCGTGCCGTTCTGCAAGGCCGTACTGGAGCAGGACGCGGAGGAGGCGGAGCCGGCGGCCGGACAGCCCTGACCGGGGCGTCAGTCCCAGAACACCGGCGTCGCGTGCAGATCGGCCCAGGCGGCGGGCAGGGCGGCGCGCGCTTCCGCCCGGTGCGCGGCGATCGCTTCCAGCAGGGAGCGCAGTTCGGCCCGCGCCTCCCTGGGCAGCCGGTCGCGCATGTCCGCCAGCAGCGTTTCCGCCTCGTGCCCGTCCATCAGCGTCTTGCACGGGCCGCGCAGCGAGTCCACGGCGGCCAGCACGGGCCGCACCCGGTCGGCCGGGAACAGGGAGCGGAAGAAGTCGATGCCGTAGCGCAGACGCTGCAACCGGCGCCAGAGCTTCGCCGTCGGCCCGTCGGGCAGCTTCCGCGCACTCTTCTCCAGCTTCGCCAGCCGCTTCGCCAGCAGGGTCGGGGCGATCTCCCGCATCGTGCCGGCGAAGGCCTCCCCGTCGGCCCAGGCGCCGTCCTCCAGCCAGCCGGCGAAGCCCAGGGCCCAGCCGGTCCAGGCCGGCCCGTTCAGCGTCTCCAGCGCCTGCAGCCGTGCCGTGCGGCGGGCCGTGGCGACGGCCGCGGCCAGCGCCCCGGTCGCCGCCCCGCCACCATGGCCGGAGACGCTGGCCGCGACCCGGTCCCAGGCCCGCGCCAGCGCCAGTGGCTCGGCCAGCCCCCGCAACTCGTGGCGCAGCCCGTCCCCGCGCGGATGCACGACCACGTTCCTGAACAGGACGAAGGCCGACTCCAGCCGCCGTGTCGCCGCCGCCATCTCCCGCAGCGCCTCGGGGTCGCCATCGGCCTGGAAGGCGGGGGCGTTGTCCAGAAGCTGGCCCAGCGCGTTGCGGCCGATATGACGGAACGCCTCCGCCACCGTGGTCGCCGGCGAGAGCCCGATGGGGCCGGCCGGCTTCGCCCGCGGCCGCCGGCCGGTCAGCAGCCCGAAACCCTCGTCCGCCTTGCTGCGGGTGGAGAGATGCAGCGGCACGCGCCGGTGCAGCACCGCCGCCAGCGTCAGCAGATCGGACATCCGTCCGGCCTTCAGTTCCAGCTCGACCTCGCTGATCGGCTGGTGGCGCTGGGCGGCGCCGGCCGGCGAGGCGGTGACCTGCCCGATGTCGATCGCCATCTCCACCTCGACCCGCGGGCCGGGACGCAGCAGCACGACGGTGCGCTGAACATCGGTGACGAAGACCGGGGCGAGGTTGTCCAGCGCCCCGTCGGGCAGGGCGGCGTCCAGCTCCAGCTCCGAAAGGAGTCGCAGATCGGGCGTGTCCGTCGGGATCGGCCATTCCCATTCGCGCCGGACCGCCACGGCGCCGCCGTCGCCGGTCTTGCCCGGTCCGCCGGGGGCGCTGCCCGTGGTCTTCACGGCCTGCACCCGGCTGCTGCCGACCCGCCGGACCCGCAGGGCGATGCCGCCGCGGGCGAGCTGGAGGTCGGGAGTGTCGAAATAGGTGGTGCGCTGGCGCGTGCGCCGCGCCGGCCCCGTGGCGATCGCGGTCACCTCCGGCAGATCCGGCAGGCGCAGCAGGTCCGCGGCAGGGGCGCAGAGCTTCAGCTCGATCTCGCGCGTCGGTGCCGGCGACGCCGCGGACGGTGTCGGCTGGGGGCGGGGCTGGGAAGGCGTCGGCTGGCCTGTCACGGTATCCGTTTCGCTGGGGAACCCGCGCTCAGATAGCCTAGCGCCGGCAGCGCGTTAAGTCCAAATCGGCAGGGCCGCCCGGCCAGGATCATTCGAGGGGGCCGGTGAGGCTGCGGGGCGGGGTGAACTCGACCAGCCGGCCACCGCGGGGCGACAGGCCGGACCAGGGACCGTCCGGCAGTTCCAGAGCGATGAAGCCGCCGGTGGGCAGCTTCTCCCGCACTGCGGCCAGGGCCGCCGGATCGCCCGTGCCGGCAAGGGTCAGCGCCAGTTCCTGGAAATCGGGGTTGTGCCCGACCAGCATGACCGCGCCCACCGTCTCCGGCAGGG